>NZ_BAUT01000025.1 GCF_000513095.1 Halalkalibacter wakoensis JCM 9140 | reverse complement strand
AACCTGTCCCCATGACCCACCCATGACCCACGTAATGTCTTGGGACGCGCTTGCTGATTGAGCAGACTATCTCGTAATTAATCGTTCCAATTTTTTCGGCCATGTCATCGATTGGAAATTCGACTTGTTCTCCAACTCGGGCGTTAGGATGGTGGGTTACGTCGATCATCGTTTGGTCCATGCAGACTCGGCCAACCATTTGCACTTGTTGTCCTTTGATCAAAGCGATCCCTTTATTCGATAGCGCTCGTGATAATCCATCCGCGTATCCAATAGGAAGAGTAGCAATTGTACGTGTAGCTGGCAAAGTATAGGTGCGGCCGTAACTAATTGATGCCCCTTCTTGAAGTTCGCGGACGGAAACAATGCTTGAGTAAAGCCGCATCGCTTGCTTTAGGATAATTGGCATGTCTAGGGATGGATCCGGTTTGAGCCCATAAAGGCTGATGCCAACGCGAACCATATCCAGGTGCTTCTCTTTATGAAATAATGTTCCAGCACTATTGCAACAATGTTTAATTGGTACAGCTATTCCTTCGTTTTCTAGTGCATGGATGAAGGTCATGAGCCGATCAAACTGAAGATCTGTGTATGTGGAGTCAGGTGAATCCGCTTCGGCAAAATGCGTAAAAACCCCTTCAATTTGAATATAGTTAGCGCACAACAGCGGCCTAACAAGCTCGAGCAATTCGTCACTTGTTTGAACACCGACTCGGCCCATTCCTGTGTCTACTTTAAGATGAACGTTTATTGGTGTTTCCTCCACGTCAACAAGGTCTATTAATGCGTCACGAACTTCAGAGGAAAAAACTGTGATTGAAATGTTGTTTCGAATTGCTTCTATTAGAGCATCTGGTGCCGTGTAGCCTAATACAAGAATCGGTGCGTCTATCCCTGCGTGCCTTAGCTCCAGTGCTTCATCTAAAATGGCAACACCTAAGTACGTTGCGCCGCCACGTATGGCTGCTTTTGCAGCTTCGACTGCTCCATGGCCATAGCCGTCTCCTTTTACAACCGCCATAAGTTGACAATTTGGAGCAACTAACCCATTTTTAAAAGAAGCTGCGTTTTCTTCAATTGCCTCTAATGAAATTTCAGCGTATGTATTTCGGTAGCTACTCAATTTCATCTTGCTCAACCTCCCTCTTTGCATCTGTTTTCAGTAATAGACCCTCTCCAACAAACAGTAGAGAGGGTCTAAATTTACTTTATTGCTATAATTGATGTTTATGCTAAAACTGTTTCACCTTGGCGAAGTGCACTCTCGACAGAGACAAGTTCATATCCAAGATCACGCGCGACCGCATTGTACGTTACATGGCCATTTGCTACGTTCACACCAAGAGCAAGTGCTTTGTTTTCAGCTACTGCTTGCGCTACTCCTTTGTTTGCAATTTGCAATGCATACGGAATCGTCACGTTTGTTAATCCAAGCGTTGACGTGCGCGGAACAGCACCCGGCATATTCGCTACAGCATAATGAACTACACCATGTTTTGTATAAGTTGGGTTATCATGTGTTGTCACTTCGTCAGCTGTTTCAATGATTCCACCTTGGTCAACGGCTACGTCCACCACAACAGCACCTGGTGCCATTGATTGGATCATTTCCTCTGTGACAAGCTTAGGGGCTTTTGCTCCTGGAATAAGAACCGCTCCGATCACAAGGTCCGATTCTTTCACGGCTTCAGCAATGTTTAGCGGGTTAGACATTAATGTTTGAATGTCATTTCCGAACTGATCGTCAAGTTGACGAAGACGATCTGCACTTAGGTCGATGATGGTTACTTCTGCCCCAAGTCCAACAGCGATTTTAGCCGCATTTGTCCCCACAACACCGCCTCCGATAATCGTCACTTTTCCACGTTTTACGCCTGGTACGCCAGATAAAAGAATGCCTTTCCCACCTTTAGGCTTCTCAAGGAACTGAGCCCCCACTTGCGCTGCCATACGACCAGCCACTTCACTCATCGGCGTAAGAAGTGGAAGTGTGCGGTTTACTTCAACTGTTTCATAAGCGATCGCAATCACGCCACTGTCCACAAGCGCTTGAGCAAGTTCTGGCTCAGCAGCTAAATGTAAGTATGTGAATAAAATAAGGCCTTTACGGAAGTAGCCATACTCTGAGCTTAATGGCTCTTTCACTTTCATGACCATATCTGCTTTCGCCCATACGTCGGCTGCTGCATCCATGATTGTTGCACCTGCGGCTGTGTAATCAGCATCTTCAAAGCCACTGCCCACTCCAGCACTTTTTTCGATTAAAATATCATGCCCGCTATTAGTTAGTGCTACGACACCAGCTGGCGTAATCGCTACACGATTTTCATTGTTTTTAATTTCCTTTGGAATACCAATAATCATTTTGTCGTCCTCCTCAAAGGGATTTATATTTGCTATATCGCTAGTATAAAGCGCATTGTGGAGGAGCGCATTGTGGGCAATCCCAAAAAATGAAAGCGTTCGTTTGTTGGATTTAACCAATCGCTTTTGCTAGTTGCTTATTGCCGTTTTAGATCCAAATAGAGCCCAAGCTTTTGTACTGGGTCCTTTAATTGAATGGATGTGATTTCTTGAATTCTTTTTAGGCGGTACGTTAACGTATTAACATGGCAGTGAAGCGCTTTGGCTGCTTCATTCATGTTGCCATCCTTTGTTAAAATGACTTCTAGTGTTTCCAATAAATTCGTTCGGTTTTCTAAATCATAATGTTGAAGCATCTGGATCGCCGGATTTACAGACTGTTGCTGAAGCTCCTTTGTTTTTTTCAACAGATCAATGTAGCGGAACACGCCTAGCTCGTGATAAAACGTCACATTCGCGAGTTCTTCTGGAAATGCCTTTTTAAACGCAATCACTTTGGCTGCTTCATCGTAACTTCTTTTCATACAGTTGTAATCTTCATACATATAGCCACATCCTGACTCAAGACCGGTAATGCCGAATCGATCTTTCACCTGGATTTTGAATGTATGAATAAAATCAATGGCATCCTTTCGTTCATTTTTTCGTGACGTAGGTGAAATTAAGAAGATGAGTTGATTTTCGTCAAGTGTTTCAATGAGAATATTTACTTTTTGAATCGTTTTTGCTGTATAGACTTTCTTTTTATATAATTCTTGATTCATAGAATCGAAGGTGAATAAAATCATTCCTAGTGGCTTATTTTCGTGTAAACCAATGTTTGATAAGTGATTGGCAATGGTTTCGTGACTTTCTATATCTCCAGTAATGATTTGCCAAAGCAGTTCTTGATGATTTTTTTCGTTTTTCTTCTTTTGAAGATTAAGTTGAAGCAGTTGATTCTTTGCTTTGCTAGCTATCAACTTTAAGTCAGTAAGATCTTGTTCGTTTAATGTACACCCACCTTCTAATACCCAAATATAGCCGAGCACCTATTCGTTTTGGCGAATGGAAATCGCGACTCGGTTCCCAAGGCCAATATCCCCAATCTTAGGAATAACAAGTGGTTCATCGCTTTGATTTAGAGTTGGGATCACACCTTCCTTCCAAAAACGATGAATAACTCGCTCTGGCACACGCCTGCCGATAATCGTTGAAACCCTTGCAGCATCTGTCTCCTCATCATGAGAACTATAAGCGAGGAGGTGATGATTCGCATCCTCAATGGTCACAGGACATTGAAAACGCTCACTAATCGCATCGACAAACTCTTCTAATGAATAAAATGGCCGAGAAAACATCTGTCTGTTTTCACCATTCATATGTAAACACCTTCTTCCAATGGTTGCATCTTACTGTTTGTTTAAGAAATACAAATAAAACGCTTTCATTTTGTAAAAATTCACAAACTGAATCCCTTCTTATTATGTTAGGATAGCATAGTGATCAAATCACAGCAGTTGGAAGCGCTATCTTTTAGGAGGGGTTTTATGGATATATTAGAGATACTAGGAAAAATTAATAACGTATTGTGGGGGCCACCCAGTTTAATTTTGTTATTTGGGACCGGCTTGTTTCTAACCTTTGCTTTAAAAGGGTTGCAATTTCGTAGACTGATTTATGCCTTTAAGATTGGCTTTGGAAAAGAAGATGCTAAAGATGCGGCAGCAGAAGGCGATGTTAGTCACTTTAAGGCGCTTATGACCGCACTTGCTGCAACGATTGGAAACGGTAATATCGCCGGAGTGGCAACCGCGATTACGCTTGGTGGCCCTGGGGCCATTTTTTGGATGTGGATTGTTGGTTTGCTTGGTATGGCAACAAAGTATGGTGAAGCATTATTAGCCGTGAAGTACCGTGTAAAAAATCAAAATGGAGAATACTCAAGTGGGCCCATGTATTACATTGAACGAGGGCTCGGTCGAAAATTCAAAGCGCTCGCTATCGCATTTGCCTTATTCGGTGCATTTGCTGCGCTAGGTATTGGTAATAGTGTACAGTCGAACACGATTGCAGATGTAACGAGCAATAGTTTCGGTATGCCAAACTGGGTAACTGGAGTTATTTTAGTCGTCCTTGTTAGTTTTATTATTTTTGGTGGAATTCAACGGATTAGTGCCGTTGCTAGTTTTTTCGTTCCGATCATGGCGTTCCTTTACATAGGTGGAGCTCTCTTAATTCTCGTTTTAAATTTTGATATGATTATTCCAGCATTTGAACTTATTTTCTTTTATGCATTTAACCCTGTTGCGGCAGCGGGTGGTTTCTTAGGTGTCGTGGTTTCCGAAGCGATTCGTAACGGTGTCGCTCGTGGGATCTTTTCAAATGAAGCAGGTCTTGGTACAGCAGCATTGATTGCCGGTAACGCACGCGCTGACCATCCTGTTAAGCAAGCGCTTGTTGCGATGACAGGTACATTTATCGTAACGATTGTTGTTTGTACAATGACAGGGCTAACCCTTCTTATTACAGGTTTCTGGGATCCTTCAGGTGGTTTGCTCTCGGGTGTCACTCATGATGGCACGCTTGAAGGCGGGGCCTTAACGAGTGCCGCGTTCGGATCCGTTCTTGGCGTAGTCGGCGAATACATCGTTGCCTTCTCCGTTATTTTCTTCGGATTTTCAACGATTGTTGGCTGGTACGTTTATGGAGAGAAGTGCTTTGAGTATTTAGTTGGTGCAAGAGGCGTTGCTGGCTATCGTCTTGTTTACATTGGTGCTTGTGGAGTTGGAACGATCGCGAACCTAGCAACCGTTTGGGCTTTTGCAGACATGGCCAATGCCTTAATGATGATTCCAAACCTAATCGCTCTTCTTCTTCTATGGAAAGTGATTGTCGCGGAAACAAACGATTACTTTAACAACTTCTATGAAAATGCGAAAGTCGCAGGATCTACCGAGAGAAAGATCGGATAGTGGGTCATGGGTGGGTCAGGGGGACAGGTTCCTTGACCCACTTCCCTTTGGTAGATGGAGTAGATGTGGATATTGGCACATCCCGACAATTATCTCTGAATTTGCTTGTGCATATCTCGTAAAAGGTGGATAACCCTCTGTATAAACAGCAGATTATCCACCTTTTTTCATGATCGAGAAGTTTTTTTTCGTTCTGGTCCTTTTTTCCCCGGAGAAAGACAGGACGGCGGCACTTCTCCGCTATTTCTGACGGGTTTATTGTCCAATCTGACTGATTTATTGTCCGAACTAGTAGGTTTATTGTCCAGTTCCGGCCATTTATTGTCCGATCCCAGCATTTTATTGTCCGCCGCCGAATCTGTTCGCCCCCCTCCACTCAATAAAGGAGCACTTTCCACAGTTCCTCCACACCTCTCAACTGGGTCACGTCGTGATCATCATCAAAAAGAATGTTCGAGAAGCAGATGTAGTGGCACGACTAGGTGGGGAAGAATTTGCTATTATTTTTTCTGATACAAGTTTGAAACAAGGAAAACAAATTTGCGAGAGAATACGTGAAAACATAGAAAAAAATGCGTTTATCTACAAAAATGAACCAATCCATTTTACCGTTAGTATTGGTATGTCACAACATAAAGGCGAATCGGTTTATGAATTTATCGACAACGCGGATAAAGCATTATTTAAAGCCAAAGAAAACGGTCGAAATCAAGTTGTTGTAGGTTGATAAGTTGGTGAGTTCGTGAGGCAATCCTTTTTCAGTGGCTTCAACCTGTCCCCCCGACCCATGTTATAATAGAAGCAGAAACCATTCCATCATTACAGGGGGATTTTATGATTAATTCAGAACTGTTCCAAATTATGTTAGAACAAAAAAATTTACGAATGGAAAAAACGAAAGATGAACATGGCACGTTTTTCAGAACGCAGCAGGCGTTGAAAACTGGAGGCACAGTCGTCATCGTTATTTCATTTCATAAAAGTGAAAAACTGATAGATCTAAACATATACAATATAGCAACAATGGAAGACAATTCGAAAAACGAAAGAGCTCTATAAACTGCTGAACGAAGTAAATACCCAACTTCGATTCATAAAATTTATGGAGAAAAACGGAAGAGTTTTTGCACAGTACTCGTACAGCATTGAATTCAATTATGATCCAGAGATTACATTAAGTCATATCGCGATGCTATTAAAATCAGTTGAAAGCGCATACCCTAAATTCATGAACTTATAATGAGGTGGGTCAGGGGGACAGGTTCCCCGGCCCACTTACAAACGCTGAATCACACTCTTCGAAACTCCTGTAACTCTAGACAACTGCCGACCCGACACACCATTCAGCTGTTTTAATTTCCTTAGGATCTCATTCCGGCTTTCTCTATCCATTTGTTGCAAAACGCTCGTGTTACTAACCCCATGTTCACGCATATAGCTTTTGAGCTCACGATCCGACACTCTTTCTCTAATATTTTGATCAAAGCAAATGTCATTAGACAGCTGCTGCATATAGGTAATAAATCTTCTTACGGCTTCATTTTTTTCAGCTGAGAATTGCGAAATCGCAAAATCAATCGCTACCAATTCCGGCTTGTGAATATAGTCATGAATACTTGTCCAGGGGCTGTCAAAGACATTTTGCGCGAGACCTGCTTTCAGGGGGTTTTGGTGGATGTACCTGAGGACTGTTAAAAAGTAAGCTCGATCTTCTACATTTTCACTCTTAAATCGTTCTTGGAAAAGGTGCCCATTTCGTTCATATTTCTGATTGAACCAGTACACATAGCTTGAGCTGATTCTTTTTATAATCAACGAAATTGGCTCGCCTTCCTCCTTCAATAAAAGATGGATGTGATTGTTCATCAAACAGTAGCCGTATATTTGGTATTGGCACTTATCTTTGAAACGCTGCAACGTTTCGATGAATCTCACTTTATCCTCATCTTCCTCAAAGATAAGTTGTTTGTTGATTCCTCTGAGAATAATATGATAGATTCCGCTTCTGCTTTTTGTCCTGGGTTTTCTAGGCATGATTGGATCACCTCAAGGTTGGGGTTTTGGTTGGGGCTTGGTTGAAGTTTCTTGTTTGTAAAGGGTTCGGGCGGTGTTTGCTAATCTTGACAAAGAGGGGCTTCTACTAACATGATTCGTTATTTTAAGGCGATAATCTACCTTTCGATCATCTGTTCAAAAAATCCTTCTTGTTACTGGAAAAAGGGTCAAGGAACCTGTCCCCATGACCCACCCATGACCCAACAATAAAGGCAAGGAGCATAACTCCTTGCCTTTCATCTCTTTTCATTAACCGATATATGCTGCACCAACGATCACTAATAAAATAAATAACACGACGATTAACGCAAAGCTATTTCCTGTAACATGACTCATGAAGAATTCCTCCTTTTTGAGTGGCTACAAGAGTACTGTATGTAATCCACTCGCAAATGAGTGGGCGTCTGTCTTGGTGAGGGAAAAATTGGGCGGGGGCAAAGCACGGGTCCCTCCACATCAGGCCCTTTCACACAAAAAAGTAGACTACTGACTCATCGCATCACATAAAATTCATTAAAATCCAATGGGAGGTGTGTGTCACTTGAAATTACTGGTGAACGTCTTTGTCAGAGGCATCGGAGAATGGCATAAGTGCGAAAACTGTCGAGAATTGACAAAATGGAACAAAGACAGACATGAACATTGCCGGCATTATATTCATGATTAACCCTACAAACCAAGTTCTATTTTCTACAATAGAACTTGGTTTGTGCTGTGGGTCAAGGAACCTGTCCCCATGACCCACTTGGATATACTTGAAATACGTCTATGATTTCATAGGTGGTTTTGTTCTTTATCCCAATTTCGGCTACTACTATCATGCTTCATGTACAAACTGTATGAGTTCAGGTGCTAGTTTGGCGGTAAAGGAACTAACGTTATCATCATACAATGCGGTTAAGCGGAGGCTGCTTTTGTTCTTTTTTGTAACTTGAAATTTCCCTTCGATGATTTCTTCATACTGCCCATCAATATTGCGGAGAATTCTTGCAAGTTCAGACATCTTCTCATTTACTGCACCGTGACTGCGGTAAAACGGGATGAAGTGAGCGACTAACTCAGCACCATCAAGTAGTTCTTGCTCAACGGTTGAAATAAAAGCTGCAACGTCCTTTGCGACCTTTGTTTTGTTCTTTTTATCAATCCATTTTGTAAACATTTTAACGGTTGATAAAAATTCTTTAATATGCGATTTGCTCGCTGGTCCGTTTATGTTATAAAAATCATTAACAATGACTTTCTCCCAAAACTCATCATCAACTTCGGCCCAGTTCTCATAACCTGAATGTTCTAGTGCTTCCCGAATATCATAAAGGCTGTCGCGGTATTTTTTCACCGTATTTTTCGCTCTTCCGCTAGCTTTTTCATTATAAAAGGAGAGGATATCTTCGGTGTAAAAAGTGTTAAACGTTTCAGGTGCAAAACCTAAGCTCTCATACAGTTCCGCTTCTTCCTCTGTAACAAGCTTCGGCTTTTCATTTTGTGGGTTGGTTTCGTCGATAGATGATTTCCTTGACGCTCCTCCTGTCACAAATGGAGAGAGCGGCAGCCCAAGTGTTTTTCTAATCGAATTAAAATCAGCCGTAAAGGTCACTTCCCCATATTCTTCTTCTGCCATCAAATACGTGTGATACTCCGTTTGCTTCAACCAGCGATCTGCTTCTTCCACACGATTTTGTTTCACTAATTCCCGTAAAGAAAGATGATCGTATTTCGGAATGTCTCTCTCAACATCAATCATTCCAACGGTTTGAGCATAAAGTGCAACATATGGAGGAACATTCTCACCCATTTTAATCATCGTATTGTGCAATTCGGCCTTCATTGGAATCGTGAGCATTTCTTGTTCTTCTGTCACATTTCCCACGTACATATCGACTTCCTTTAGCTTGGCTAAAAATGCCTCTTTTGTCTCCTTGCTATAGCACGAAAACGTTAGAGTTTGATCAGCTATCATGACATCACCAAAAACATCGGCCATAACAACGTCTTCATCTATTTCGCTATCTTTATAGACTTTCCAATTTTTGATCCATCCTGCTTGCATTTTTGTTTCGTTCCATTCATCAATGGTCAGTTCACCGAGCTCATAAAAATATCCAGCTACTTTTTTCTCATCTAGTAGATCCGCGTGAATTTTATAGATGGACATCTCTCTCATCTCTCGCAAAACAGTGTCGGGATTTTTAATAGAGGCAGTCAATATTTCCAGATAATAATCATATAAAACAGTACGCTGGTCTTGGTTCTTTTCTTGTAATTCTTCTATTTTTCTTTTCGCTTGCTCGATCTTTTCTGGTGAGCTCATAACGTTGACACCGTGAAAGAAATATTGCTCCCCGACTGGCTCAACCAATGCAAACGTCCCGTACCACGGAAAAAACGAATGTAATTGCTCAGATGGAAATGGAACAGGCAGTATTTCCTGGGTTAACATGTCTTTAAAAACAATACTAGAGTCCGTTTTATCGATTGCTTCAACGAGCCTTGGCTGTAAACTTGCCCACACTTTTATAAGCTCGAGTTCGTCTTCAGATAATTTAGAAGCCTGTTCGTTTGCAAACCATTCAATCCCACGCAATCCATTTTCATAGCGATGAAAGAAATAGAGCCAGAAATCAAAAAACATCTGCTCCGCACGCTCACTTATTTCCCGGTCTGTTCGCCTTTTAAATTGATTAAGTAGCGTTTGTTCTTGATTAAAAGACAGCTTTGAGTCAATAAAACTTCTTAATTTCTCTGTCAGTCGATGCTTTTTCTGTGAAAAGCGTTCTTCCTTCACCTGCTGCAATTGAACAACGTTTTCCTTGTTCATACAGCATTTTTTATATTTTTTTCCACTTCCACAAAGACAAGGGTCATTTCGTTGGATCGTAACCGTCATATCCAATCTCCTTTTGTTTTCGTTATAGTGGGTCAGGGGGACAGGTTCCTTGACCCATTTATTTATCTATCTATCAAATTAAGTAGATACATACACCCCATTATAGGAAGTTATCCACCTTTTTAAAAGATATAAAGTTGTTTTTTAGTGCTAACCCTTTTATTTGGTCACTGACAAATAAGCCGGCGGATCTCCTATTCTCATTCTAACCCATTTATTGTCCAGTTCAACCGATTTATTGTCCGATCGGAGCAATTTATTGTCCGGTTCTGCACATTTATTGTCCACTTCCCCCTTTTATTGTCGAGACCTCAAAAACCCCATCCTTCCTCCACTCTTCCAACAATAAACACTCGCTTATTTTATAAAAAAAATGGAGAGTCAGCTTAAGCCAACCCTCCATTCATCAACACTTCCTAAAAAGGTCCCCACGCAATCGAGTGAGCAATTAACAAGAACACACATCCAATGACGAACCATGCAATCAATAATGGAAAAATGAATTTCGCCCATTTCCCATAAGAAATGCCCGCTGCTGCGATCGTAGCCATGAAATATCCTGACGTTGGGAAGATAATATTCGATAACCCATCTCCAATTTGGAATGCTAAAATCGCTGTTTGTCTTGTTGTTCCAACGATATCCGCTAGTGGGATCATAATTGGCATTGTAATGAGCGCTTGCCCACTACCAGAAGGAACGAAGAAATTAAACAAGCCTTGTGTCGCTAACATCCCTAAAACGGTGATCGATGATGGCAAACTACTAACCACATGGGATAACCCATAAATAATCGTATCAATGATTTGACTTTCTTCCATCACAACCGCCACTCCGCGCGCGACCCCTATGATCATCGCACCAAGCAACACATCACGGAACCCTTTATTAAAGGAGTCACTAATTTGATTTCCTGACATCCCTGCAACAATTCCGACGACAACACCCATGGCAAGGAAATAACCAGCTAGTTGTATGAAGTTCCATTGATGCGTTAGTACACCATAAATCATTCCAACGAACATGACAATAACGACAAAGCCTGCTGCTTTTTGTCTTCGTGTAATTTCATAGCTCTTCTCTTTGTAAATGTGTTTGGACTCTGTTTCTTTTAAACTTTGTTTCACTAATTCAGGATTTTTTTCTAATTTTTTAGCATACAAAATTAAAAAGACAACACCTGAAGCAATAATGGCTAGCAATAATAGAAACCGGTACCCTGCACCTGAGTAAACTGGCAGTTCAGCAATTTGGTGAGAAAGACCGACCGTACCTGGGTTCGTTAACGCGGCTAAAAACCCACCCGTTGTGGCGATTAGCGCTACGCCAGCCGCCATCATTTTATCATACCCAAGCTTAATCATAAGCGGGATTAAGATCGGAACATACACTAACGCTAACTCTGGTGTCCCAATAAATGCCGTAATCACTGAGAACGTAATTAATAACACCGGAATAATTAAGATCTTTCTCGTGCTAAACCTTTTTGTTAAGCGATCAACACCAAAATGAATAATTCCGGTATCCTTTAACACCATGAAGGCTCCACCAATCATGAACGTAAAAAACACAACGGAACTTGCACTAACCATCCCTTGAGGAACAGCCGTTAAAAAGTCCATGATCCCAATTGGAGTTGACTCAATAAACGTAAACACTTCAGGATTAATCATCATTCTTCCCATCGGACCTTCTACACGTTCGTACTCACCAGCTGGAATAATGTACGATGCTAGACTCATTATTGCTACAAAAATAAGTAAAATCACGTATATATGCGGAAACTCAAATTTCTTTTTTGGCTTTTGTTGTGGTTCTGTAGGCGTAATAGGTGCTTCTGCTCTCATCGTCTCCCACTCCCTTTTAAATCCTGAATATTCTGTCTCTATTGTGTATACTAGTGTCTTTTACACACTAGCTTTGTTAGGAACGTCCTCAAATACGCATTTCCCTTTTGAAAAAGTGTACTTCGTCTTTCCGATAAAGGTTTTGCCTACATATGGACTGATTTTATGTCTGTATTTTAAGTCTTCTTTTTTTAACACGAACTCTTCATTTAGATTAACCAATGTGATATCTGCGTCTGACCCAATTCGAATCGATCCTTTAGTTGGATTCAAACCGAACCGTTTTGCTGGTTGAAGAGCGGTTACCTCTGCAATTTTTGATAATGGTACGCCGCGCTTATGATAGCCTTCTGTTAAAAGCACATGCAATGTGTTCTGACATCCAGCAATTCCACCCCATACGTCAAAAATACTCTCTCCTTGTTCTTTCAACTCTGGAGGCGAAGGTGAATGATCGGAGCTAATGATGTCAATGTCACCATTTTTCAAGGAATCCCATAGCTGCTCGACTTCCTCTTGATCTCGTAAAGGTGGGGCACATTTAGCCGTTGCGCCAATCTCTTCAAAATCAGCAATCGATAAAGCTAAATAATGTGGACACGTTTCAGCCGTAACATCAATTCCTTGTTGTTTCGCTTCTGTAATCCGGTCGATCACCCGCTTGCTGCTTACGTGAACAATATGTAACTTACATCCTGTTAGCTCGGCATAAGAAAGGACTCGTTCAACTGCTTCTAGCTCAGATAAAACAGGGCGGGAGTTACAATAATCACGGATTGATAGACGGTGTTCTTTTTTCGCTTTGTCTGTTAAATAATTAATCATCTCATTCGATTCAGCATGAAGAGCTAAGATCGAATTCAACTCAGCTATCTTTTCCATGCCCTTTAGCAATGTACCGTTATCCGCATGTTGAAAATCATCCGTTCCGCACTCCGACATAAAAGCCTTAAACCCAATCGCTCCTTCTTCATGAAGGTCAGCAAGATGTTCAAGATTATTCGGTACTAACCCACCCCACAGACGATAATCGACAACGGACTTTTCATCAGCTAACTGCCGTTTTTCTTCAAAGCGCTCCTTTGTCGTTGTTGGAGGGTTGCTGTTTAATGGCATATCGAAAAAGGTTGTCACACCACCCGCTGCCAAGCTTTTGCTTCCTGTTTCGAGCCCTTCCCACTGATCTCGTCCAGGTTCGTTAAAATGAACATGCACATCAATCAAACCAGGAAAGATATGCAATCCTTTTGCATCAATCACCTTTGCTTTACCTGACTGAAGTGTTCCTGGTTCGCTGATCGTAACAACCTTGCCGTCCTTTATTCCTAAGTCCGCTTCATATACCTCGTTCTCCGTTACAACCGTTCCAGAAAGTATGACCGTATCAAACAACATGAAAATGCCTCCTGTTTTAACGTTGATTTTTTTTAGTGTAAAAGATTGTTCCTGATTCTTCATTAGCCACTCAAACCAAAATAACTTGGTTTTTTTAGTCAATCTATACAATCAGTTATCAAAAAAAAGAAAATGCTCTTCTCTTTTTAGCTCATGATACAGTTTTATCAGATGTTTCAGAAACTTCGGTCAAGATTGTCATATAATCTAACAGTGTTTTTGAAAGCAACTCAAATTAAACGAGCGAACCTTCGTCTGTTTTCCTTACTTTTACTGGTAGTTAATGTAACAGGGAGTGGGTCATGGGGACAGGTTCCTTGACCCACTTGTTACATTAAAAAAAGGTGGATAACACCCTATAACAGAATGTTAGCCACCTATCTGACAGATAAAAAGATATTTTTTTAGTACTAAGCCTTTTATTTGTAACTAAAAGATGAGCTGGCGGGAACTCCCACTCATGTTCTAACCCATTTATTGTCCAGTTTAACTGATTTGTTGTCCGACTGAGCCATTTATTGTCCGGTTCGGTACATTTATTGTCCGATCGTGCCAGTTTATTGTCCGATCGCGCCAAGACGAGCCAAGATTCACTCGACCAACACGATCAAACTACCGAATCACAATAAAGTACTAGAAAACTGGGTCAAGGAACCTGTCCCCATGACCCACCCAACTCCTCTGCAGACACGGGCTTGCTAAATAGATAGCCTTGCATGTCGTAGCAGTGGTGTTGCATGAGAAACTCTTTTTGGTATTCTTCTTCTACTCCTTCAGCGATCACTTTTAGGCGCAGGCTGCGGGCGAGGTTAATGATCGCTTCGGCTATCTCGGAATCTCTAAAGTCGTCACCAATATCTTGAATAAACGATCGGTCTATTTTTAGGCTAGTAATCGGCAACGTTTTTAAGTAACTTAACGAGGAATAGCCTGTCCCAAAATCATCAATCGATATTGAAATCCCATATTGATGTAAATTCTCTAACGCTCTTATCGTTTCTTTTGTGTTGAAAAGTAGAGTGCTTTCTGTAATCTCTATTTCAAAAAGCTCAGGTGCTAGCCCACATTCAGAAAGGAATTCTTTTACCTGCTTCACTAACGAACAAGGTTCTTGAAACTGTTTCGCCGAGAAGTTAACAGCAAGCGTTAATGGCTCCTCTCGTCCTTTATTCCACTTAGTCACTTGTAAACACGCTTTCTTCATTGCGATTTTCCATAGTGAATGAACCAAGCCCGCATCCTCTGCAACAGCAATAAATCGATCTGGCGAGACAAAACCAAGCTCCTCATCTGTCCATCTGAGCAACGCCTCGACTCCTGTCATTTTATTCGTCCGTGCATCGACTTTCGGCTGGTAATACACGTCAATGGCTTCCAGCGCAATTGCTTTTTTCAAACGCGCTTCGATGTGAAGCTTCTCTTTTTTCTCAATGCTTATTTTTTCATCAAATAAAATCGCTTTGTTTCCGGCGGTTTTCTTAGCGGCATACATGGCACCATCGGCATTTATTAAAAGAGCTTCGATGTTATCCGTATGTTCGGGGTAGAGACTGATGCCACAGCTTGCACTCACTCCCACTTCATATCCATCTACCATATAAGCTCATTAATCGCCTTTACAATCGCATCGGCCACTTCTAGAACCTCTTCTTTTTCAAGCTCACTTAGTAAAACGACAAACTCATCTCCGCCTTGTCTCGTTAAAATACTATTTCCAACCGTCAAAGTGTCCTTTATTCGTGCTGAAATCAATTGAATCAACTGATCACCATGAGCATGTCCTAACGTATCATTTACATCCTTAAATCGATCAATATCAATAAAAAGAACAGCGACAGTGCCCCCTTTTTCCTTTGCCATTTCAATCCGCTGAGCTAACTCCTCTTGAAAAAACCTTCTGTTAAACAATCCCGTAAGTGGGTCATGATTGGCTTGAAACTCGATTACTTCCTGGCTCTTTTTCAAATCACAAACATAGCTCTTCAAGGAACTAGATAGAGCATTTACGTTTTGCGCAAGGTGGCCGAGTTCATCTTTTCGTTTCAGATCAATATTTTTCCCGAAATTTCCTTGAGCAATCTCATTGACCTTTTCAACAATATGATCAATCGGTTTGGTGATTGACCTAGAAAAGATAAAGCTTGTCAACAATACGACCAAAAGAAATGGGAGCGACAAAAGGATATGCTGCCATAATTCTTTTTTCAGTATCTGCTGAAATAAGCCATGATCATATGTCACACCGATCACAAACGGATCTTCCGTTTCTGTATGAACTGGGACGAACGTTTTTGAAACAAATTTCCCATTTACTTCTTCAATGTAATTTTGTGACTCCCTTGTTTCCATCGCCGCTTGAACGAATCCTACATCAACGGACTTGTTTTCATATTGATAGGTCCCATACCAAATCGGCTGATCCACAATTCGGATAAAATTGTTTCCTTCAAGATACAGCTCATCCACTTCTTTTCCGAATTTTTCCGGATTGAATACAGTCAGTTCAAGAATACCGTCGAGTTTATCTTTAAACCGATCCATAATAGGACCAGGTCCAAACTTCTCCTCATATTCTAATGCTACATGATCGCGGTGATAAGGATTAATAATATAATTGGTGGACCCATCATAATAATATCCCCATTTGTCCGTATGCTCTGGATTACTAGAAGAAATTTCAATCGGCCCTGTCCAATATTCCGGAAGAGCTAATCCCTCTTCTACTGTTACAGGTTCTAACGCAAAAAGCTGCTTAAACGCATCATACCAAAATAACCACTGGTTCGTTGACAGCCCAATCTGTTCTGGATCAGACGATTTCACCCCAATGATGTCATCCTCTGTTTCTGCTAACAACGTAATGTGTGAGATCATCAGCTCTTGGGCCAGATCAACCAGTTGTTCATTGGTCACCTCTTCATAATTTGCAGGCAAAGAGTCTCGAATCACAATCGAAGCCGTTCGCAACTCTTTTCCCATCAAATCTTCCACATACAACGCGCCTTTTTTCGCATTCTCCACTTGATACGATATTTCCTGAGTAATTAACTCTATTTCTCTTTCATTAAACTCTATTAGCTTCTCTTTCGAACGCATATAGTGTAACGAACTATGCGCGATCAAAATGCACAACACCAATAGTGTAAAAATGATCGGTAATTTCTTTTTGATTGACACAGATGCACCTCCAAGTATTGCAATAAAAAAAACCTCTACGTTGGAAACAGGCAAAACCTGTACCATTTTATGCAGAGGATACTGTCCACCTTTATTAAATGACTTTTCCCGACCATCTTCTATCAGATGCGGAAACGTCTGTAAGAAACGACTCAAATAACAACATAAACGGTTCATGCTCGTGAATATGCGCGACATGCCCCGCCTTTTTCAACTCTTCATACTGCACATGTGGAAGAACTTTTTTTAATTCGACGAGCGTGCTTTTATATAGCTCATCATATTCCCCCATCACCCATAAAATGGGCATCCGTAAACCACTTAGCGCCGACTTTGAATCAAATTCCAATTGCAAGCGAATTGAATGTTCCAAAACATCTGGCTGAACTTGCAAAGCATATTTCAAAAAAATAGATACCGAGTCTTCCTGTATCAAACGGCAATTAGGATTAAACCAATTTGCGTATTTCTTGACCCATATAGCATGCTGAACGTAACCTTTTTCTTGAACAAGTTGTTTCAGCTTCCAATTAAATGATGAACGAACATTGCATAAATAGCCACCTACAAAAGTCATACTTGCAACCAAATGAGGAAATTTTTTTGCAAAAGCCTGAGCGATCACACTACCAAAACTAAGTGCGCATAGATGTGCTAGTTCAATGTTGTTTTGATCAAAAACTTGGTAAAGCTGTTCGATGAACACGTTCATCGAAGGAATCACACCTTCCTCCAGGTCATAAAGGTCATACGCAATACACTGATACCGCCCCTGCAACGACTCCATTTCCCGCTTAAACGCATTCTTATTTCCAACAATCCCATGTAAAAAAATAATCGTTTCTCTCTTCATCTCGAAACCTCTTATTCTTTTTATTCACTCTCAATTATATTTCCCCGCACACCAACTATCAAAGTGAAAGTTATGGAAAAAGTGGGTCATGGGGACAGGTTCCTTGACCCATTTATATATCAAAGAAAGGTGGATAACGCCCCGTTATAACAGGAAGTTACCCACCTTTTTGAAAGATAGAAAGCTGTTTTCTATGCTAACCCTTTTATTTTGCCACTGACAGATAAGATAGCGGAACTCCCGCTCTACTTCTAACTCATTTATTGTCCAGTTTGAATGATTTATTGTCCGATCCGCGCCATTTATTGTCCGATCCGCGCCATTTATTGTCCGATTCTGTACATTTATTGTCCACCTGAGCATTTCAGACAGCACAAGCCCGAAAAGTGGGTCAAGGAACCTGTCCCCGTGGCCCACACACCGCCCACTCATTTTCTAATTCCTCAACGGTTGCTGGTTTGCCGAGAAGGTACCCTTGCATCTTGTAGCACCCCATCGTCTGTAGGAGATTTTTTTGTGAGGTGGTTTCAACGCCTTCTGCAACCAAACCTAATTTCAAGTTACTTGCTAACGTGATGATTGTATGGACAATCGCCTTATTTGTCTCGACTCCTAGTTCGTTTACAAATTCTCGTGGAATCTTTAATGCATCAATCGGCAGTTTTGCAAGGTAAGCTAATGAAGAGTGACCTGTACCAAAATCATCAATGGATATTTGTACGCCTAAGCTTCGAATTTGGGTTAAAGTGTCGATCGTTTTTTCAATATGATTCATGGCGACCGCTTCCGTAATTTCCAATACTAAATAGTTTGGATCGAACTGAGTTTCTTCTAGAATTTCAGACAATAACTCCACTAAGCAAGGTGATTGAAACTGTTTTGGAGAAAGATTAACAGACATCGTCACAATCATTCCTTTATCGTGCCAAGTTTTTCCTTGCCTGCACGCTTCTCTTACGACCCATTCTCCTATTGGCAGAATTATGCTTGATTCTTCTGCAACTGCCATAAATTGACCTGGAGCGACCAAACCTAAACGCGGGTGTTGCCAACGGATTAAAGCTTCTACTCCATATAGTTGTTGATTCAACGTGTTAAATTGCGGCTGGTAATGAAGCACAAATTCATTTTTTTCTAAAGCTCGGCGCAAATCATTTTCTATCACCAGTTGGTCGGCTGATACTTGCTCCATTCCTTTTTCATAAATCGTAAATTGATTTTTACCATTTCTTTTTGATTCATACATCGCCAAATCCGCTTGCTTCAGCATATCCACTGGTGTTACATCGCCTTCTGTGCAGTAAGAAATCCCGATACTTGGACTAGTAAAAAATTCATGCCCTCTAATGAGATAAGAACGACCTAAATCTCCCATTACGCTTTCGACTATGTTTATGACATCTTGCAATCGATTAATATTTTTAAGCAATACCGTAAATTCATCTCCACCAAGTCTACTAACCACGTCCCCTTCTTTTACGTGAGAGCGAAGTCTATCGGCGATTTCAACTAATAACTCATCACCTGCGTCATGCCCGAGGGTATCATTAATCAATTTAAACCGATCTAAATCAATCAGACAAACAGCTAAACCACTGTCCTTTTTCTTAAGAGTCACCAATTCTTGCTGCAAGCTCTCCTCAAAGAAGGCTCGATTCGACAGCCCGGTTAAAGAGTCATGATATGCTAAATATTGAGTCTTTTCTTCGCTTCTTTTTAGCATGGTCACGTCCTTAACAATTTGAAAGACCCCAACTACTTTTCTTTCCACATAGGTTGGAATCATTGTCACTGAAAACTCGAAACAATCACCCTCTTCATTGACCGATGACAGCTCAAATTGTTGATGTTCTCCTGCACGAGCTTTTTGAAAATAGTGAGAAACTTTATCTCGATCTTTTATTTGAACAAAAGAGTAAAAGGATTGACCAATAAATTGTTCAGGAGTCATCTTAGCCAGTCGAGCAGCGGTTTGATTAACTTGAATAAATTCTCCCTCTAACGTTACAGAATAGACGGCATCCGGATGGTTTTCAAAAAGCGACTGAAATCTCTGCTTGCTGTCGTTTAGATCTGCTACTAACTGCTGATTAGAAAGCAGAACAATCATCTGCCTGACAACGATCAAGACAAACGATAGAAAACCACCAATGGTTAAAATCGTGTGCTCTCGATCGAATAAAATGATGAACAAAATAAGTCCAACGCAGCTGATATAAGGAAGAATAAATGTAAAAACATTCATACTCACTGTAACGGGACTAGCAGCTGATATCTCTTCATTCCTCGCGTGTAAACTAGAGTATCCGACCATCAAAAGCGCTAAAGTAAACAAAGGATCAAATAGACTTCCGGTCTCATATTGATCTGTTAATAGTAAATAAAAATAGCCAGAATCGGCGACAGCTTGAATCAAGACAGCCAAGAGTATAATAGAAAGCGATTTTTTATAGCGAATTTCCCTTTTGCCAAATAAAAGCAATAAAGCCGTAAACACTAAAGCTATATCACCAAAAGGATAACCTAGGTAAACAAATAGAAACAAGCCAGTTAATTCAGGGTCGGTAATCAACTTCTCAATTATAAAATAATAACTAAGTGTTACAGTAACAACCATGAGAATGAGCAACTCAAACATAAACTGCATATTTTTTGTAATCGATTTAAACCGAATAAAATAGGAAAGCAGTGCGACTAAATAGAAGAAAATTTGAAGCATATAAAACAAATCAGGGATCCCTGGAAAAGGCACGTCTATCCGTAAATAACTTTCATAGTACATCCAAAATAGCTCGGCTACAAAATAACTGGCCGATCCGATAGCTAAATAGAACCAGAGCTTCTTTTCTTTGAGCGCAGTTCTTTTATAAGCATGATAAAGAAGCAGCGTTGAAATCAACGCTCCCATAGTTGAAAACACATTACGAATAAAAACAACAAGTTGCGTTTCGCTATCAACAAACAAAATAAAAGCATAATACAGTAGAATGTACACAACTATACTAATTAGAATATTCTTGTGGCTAATTTTTTTCATCAAAGTTCCCTACTTTCCCCTTACCTTTCGTAGGTAAAAAGAACCAATATTTATACTGATTATATCTTATTTTCAGACAAAGGAATACACTCCTTATTTCAAGTTTATCAATCTGTCAAAAGGGTATAAGGTAACTAGGTCATTGGAAGTTTTTTGAACATGCGGTTTCTTGAACTTTCCTCTTATTTAGTACTGTATAATGACGTTATCTCTTTTACCTCATTTAAACTAGGAGCGCTTATGAGCCAAATGGATCAAACACAAATCGAATTAAACAACTACTTAGAGAAAAAAGATTATCCATATAAAGAATTACTCGAAAACTTTACTGAAGCGATTTATGTGATTAGCTTGCAAGGAAAGTTTATCGATTATAATCAAGGTTTCACTTCGTTGGCTGGGCCTTGGGAGGAGTATGTTAATACGAACTTCCTCGACCTTGTTCATCCTGACGATATCGACCTTGCCAAAAGTGGCTTCGTTGAAACACTAGAAGGAAAAGTGTTAAAAGAAGAAACGTTACGAATTTTTGCGAAAGATGGAAATGAAAAAACGATTGTCACAAGCAAAGTTCCTCTTCTTGGTGAAGATGGACAATTGCTTGGCATTTTAGGAATTGCTAAAGATATTACGGTCGAAATTCAACTACAAACGCAAATTAAACAACAATATTATCAATACAAATCCTTGCTAAAAAACTCTAGCAGTGTGAATTGCATCATGTCTGAAAAAGGAGAGCTGATCTACCGAAGTCCCTCCTTAGAAAGCGTACTTGGTTATAAACCAGGAGATCTGCAAGGCTCGTTTTTTCAGATTGTCCACCCAGATGATCTTGAAGAGGTAACTGCTCGGTTCAACGATTTACTATCCAATCCCGAAGAGCCACTAACACTTGATATTAGAATTCTTCATAAAAATGGACATTGGAGAACGATCCACTCGATCAGTAACAACCGCATTCAAGACCCCGATATTAAAGGGATTATTGTCAATTATCATGATGTGACAGAGATGCGTAACGCGCAGCAAAAAATAAAACACATGGCTTATCATGATTATTTAACCGATTTGCCAAACCGCCGTTATTTTGAAGAGCTAGCGGAAAATGAATTGAAAGTCGCCAAACAAAATAGCCAGAAGTTGGCTCTTCTGTTTATAGATATTGACCGTTTTAAATTTATCAATGATACATTGGGACATAATATTGGCGATAAAGTACTGAAAGAGCTCGCTAAGGTGTTTAAAGAGTTTGTCTCCGAGAAAGAGATCGTTGCGAGAATAGCAGGTGATGAGTTTATGATTCTTATTCCGAACTTGCCCGCCACCCAGGCTGCAGAAGACGTGGCCACAAAGATTTTGAAACGATTTGAAGCACCTTTCTTCGTTGATCAATACGAACTTTTCATAACAGGCAGCATCGGCATGAGCGTGTACCCCGATTCAGGTGAGGAATTAGTCGTATTAATGAAACATGCGGACCTCGCTCTGTATTGGGCAAAAGAAAACAAAGGACCTCAGTACAAAGTGTTTACACCCGAGATGGAGCAAATCTCTTTTAAAAATTATTCCGTACAAAATGATCTGCGAAAAGCCATTCAAAACGATGAATTGGAACTGTATTACCAACCAAAGGTGAATTCAATAACTCGTCAAATCGTTGGAGCTGAAGCGCTCATTCGTTGGAACCATCCAAAAAGAGGGACCCTTTCTCCTGCTGAATTCATTCCTTTAGCCGAAGAGAGTGGCTTGATCATTCCTCTTGGAGAGTGGGTTTTTCAAAATGTTTGCAAGCAACTAAAAGCCTGGGAAAACAGAGGGATCTCGCCTATTATCGTGTCCCTAAACTTTTCGGCGATTCAAATGCTGCAAAAAGGGTTAGTTGAAACCATCGCAGCGATTTTAGAAGAACATCAATTAGATGGGAAATGGATTGAAATTGAGATGACCGAAAGCCTCATTCTTGATCATAGCTGTGAGATCAAGAACAGATTAGAAGCGTTGCGGCAGTTAGGTATTCACCTTGCCATTGATGATTTCGGTACTGGCTACTCTTCCTTAAGCTACCTGAGGAAATTTACCTTTAATACAATCAAATTAGATAAGTCGTTTATTAACGATATTCATACATCACCAGATAATAAAGCCATCATCGAATTCATCATCCAGCTTTCAAAACAGTTAAAGATGAAGGTCGTAGCTGAAGGCGTGGAAGAAGAAGAACAGCTTGCGATTTTACAGAATCTGAACTGCGACGAACTACAAGGATACTTATTCAGCAAACCACAACCTTTGGAGCAATTTGAGAGGTTATGGTTACGTGATGCGGCTTTTTAAAAGGAATGGGAGCCTTCTCCGGTTGGGGAACGGCTTTTTTTTTATTTTTTGGGTGAAAAACACGGTTAGGTGGAGTTGTTTTTGTAGTTAGTGAGGTCGATCTGGTTGTTTATTGTCCGGTTTGACTGATTTGTTGTCCAGTTGCAGCCATTTATTGTCCGCAGCGCACCTTTTATTGTCGCAGCAAAAAATGGGTCAAGGAACCTGTCCCCATGACCCGCTACCGATAATCCAAATGTACCAAGGCTGCTGCTCCAATGACTCCAGATGATTGGCTCAGTTTGGCTGGGACAATCTTGGTCTTTCTTCCTAATGGATTCAGTGCTTTTGATGATACGTACTCTCTAACCACCATGAATAAGGGCTCTCCTACTTGTGAAACCCCTCCACCAATAATTATTTTCTCTGGGTCAAATGTATTGATGATTGAAACACAGCCCATTCTTATACTTTTCCAAATACCCTATCGCTTTAAAGTGCATGACATCGTAATAAGTAAGATCGGTTGAATTGCTATGCTTTTTGAACCAAGATCGTATTCGTTTAAGCAAATTCATCATAACCTCTCCCCCTTTATACAAGGTATTCGGTTATGGAAGAAAGGATCACTTTTTATTTTTGAGATTGAGAAGCATTTAGAAGAACACCAACTTCCCTTTTCCCACAAACGTAAAAGTGGGTCAAGGAACCTGTCCCCATGACCCACCACTGACCCACTTAAATGGGTCTACAAGAATCTCTTTCTACTAACGTTACTGGTATTTTCACAGACATGCACTGTTTTTGCTTTTCATTAATTTGTTCAATTAGTAAGGATGCAGCTGTTTTTCCAATAAGGGCTGTGTCCTGTCTGAGTGTTGTTAGAGCTGGAGTCATATATTCGACCATTTTGATATCATCAAAGCCCATGACTGAAATATCCTCAGGAACACTTAATCCCTTTTTCTTTATAGCTGAAATGGCTCCTAAAGCCATCAAATCCCCTGCTACATAGACTGCCGTCGGAAGATCTTTAAGGCGCAGTAGCTTGTTCATTGCTTCTTCTCCACCCTCAAACGTAAAAAATCCTCCGTCAACGACATACTCATCCGGAACGTCTAGTTTGTATTTTCTCATTCCATTTAAGAAACCGTTTAGACGTTGAACCCCAACGAGTAACTCTTGGTGACCCGAAATATGTGCGATTTTTTTGTGTCCTAATGAAGATAAATAATCAATTGCTTGAACACTGCCGTCCTCATTATCACTATACACCACACTAGAATCTCGGCTTTCTAAATCTATTAACACAGTCGGGATGTGAGAATGAATTAATTTTTCAATTTCTGGATCGCCTTCTACTGAACAAAAAATGACAACCCCATCCACACCTCGATACAGAAAATGGTCAATATATGTTTTTGAATCATGGCCAATTTGGTTTGATGCAAAAAGTAGATCATATCCATTTTTTTGTGCATTTTTCCGAAAACTTTCGATCACTGCGTTAAAAAAAGGATGCTCCATTCCATATGTTTCAATGAAGACAACCCCAATGGTCCACGATTTTTTCGTTGTTAACGTTCTGGCACTAGAGCTAGGGTGATAATCAAGCTCATTGACTGCTTCTAAAATGATTTTTCTTGTTTTATCACTTACATCACTATAATTGTTTAATACTTTCGATACCGTTGTAATCGAAAATCCAGTCTTTTTAGCAATATCATAAATCGTTGTCATGTTTCTCCCCCTAATGACCGAAAGCATTTTCGTAATTATTTTACTCATATCCGTTAGGGAGTGTCAATCATCCAAATTTAGACGTTCACTGCATCTTAACTCCTTTGGCTAATGAATATTTTTGAAAAACAGTATAATTGATTGCCATTAAAATATAAGCAAACACACTTATCCCAATCGCAATAAATAGACTTGGGTAAAAGATCGCAATAAAAATATAAGCTACAACCCAAATCAATTGGAACCCCGCTCTTATTGGATTTAAAAAAACAAGCCCTGCTGCCACTTTAATATACTCCAACGTTTTAAACTTAAAATGAGCCATTACGGAAAAAACATTCACAAATGTCATAATGACAATACAGCTAATCGTGATCAGGACGATATAAATGTACATTTGAACCGATTCTGAATAAAAATACGAAACAAAAGCGACATTCACATATAAAATATAAAACACCGGAACAAAGACTGCGCCAACTAAGTTAGAACGGACAAATTCAGCTTTATAAAAATGAAAAAAGCTCGTAAACAAAGCTATGTCCTTCTCTCCTTTTATCCATTGCCTTACAACAGAAAAAAGCGCAACAGTCGCTGGCATGATTCCAAAAATACCTAAACCAATTAAACAAAAAACAACCCACAACACATTTAAAGCGACAAATCGATAAATGAATTCGGCAATTGCAAATACTTTTTGAACCATGTGTAACACCTCTTTGATGAGTTTCCGTCTTGAAACCATCTTTTAAAATAAAGATACAGATTAGATAGTCTATGTTAAACTATCTAATCTGCATGAGAACAATTTAATGGAATTAGCTTTTTACAGCACCTTCAGATAAGCTCTGAATAAACAAACGATTAAATAGTAAGAACACCACAATTAATGGAACAGTCGCCCAGAACGTACCTGACATAATCATACCATAATCCATTTGACGAGCATCATTTAAAGCACGCAACGCCACTTGTAATGTGTGCATAGAAGGATCACGTAAAACAACTAATGGCCATAAGAAATCATTCCAAACTTGCATATATACGATAATTCCCAATGTAGCAAATGCTGGTAAAATCATCGGTACGACAACATTCCAATAAATTCGGAAGTTTGAACATCCATCAATTCTTGCCGCTTCAATGATTTCAAACGGTACACCTTCTTTAATGTATTGCCTCATCCAAAAAATACCGAACGCATTGATTAAACCAGGAACGATGATCGCTCTGTAATCATTCAACCAACCTAATGCTGTGATAATGTAGTATTGTGGAATTAATCCTAATTGAGGTGGGACCATCATGGTAATTAAGATTAAACCAAACAAAATATTTTTCCCTTTAAAATCTAATTTGGCAAATGCATAACCGGCAAGTGAACATAAAAACAATGTTCCAATCGTGACCGAGGTTGCAACGACAAACGAATTCCACATCGCTCCAAAGAAGTCAATACTCCCTAACACTTTTTGGAAGTTCTCTACAAGATGACTTCCTGGTGTAAATGGTGGTGGAACTTGATTGATTTCTCGATTCAAACGCGTTGCCATAACGAACATATAGTAAAACGGGAAAAGAGAAATAAGTGCTCCGACACCCAAGAAGATATAGACAATAAATTTATCAAATTGAAAGCGTTTCTTATTCTCAACAGTTTCCTGTGCCATAATGACCTCCTCCTAACTCACTTTCTTTGAGCGACCAAGTCTGTTTGTAATTAATAAGTTAATGGCCGTCATAGAAATGATAATTAAAAACAATACGATAGCAGATGCGGAAGCTGTTCCGAATGAATTATAAACGAACGCATCTCTCCATAAGTACGCTACGACGCTAATCCCTTCTTCACGTAACCCTCGTCCTAAGAAAATCAATGGCTCAGTAAACAACTGGAAACTTCCAATCGTTGCTGTAAAGACAACAAACATCACAATCGGTTTTAACATAGGCAATGTAATTAGGCGAATTTGCTGCGCTACAGTTGCCCCATCAATTTTTGCTGCTTCATATAGTTCTTTTGGAATACTTTGCATACCAGCTAAGAAAATGATTGTGTTATACCCAACCCATCTCCAAAATACCATGGTTGCAATGGCAATCTTCACGGGCCAGTATTCCTGGTTCCAACGAATAGGATCAATATCAAACAAACCTAAAAAGTAGTTCGCAAAACCAAACGGCTGATTGTTAAAAATAACCCCAAAAATAATCGCAACAGCTACAATCGATGTTATATATGGCAAGAAAATAGCTGTTCTAAATGTATTACGGAATTTCAAAAGTGTTGAATTTAACGCAAATGCCAGTAAAATACCGACAACAATTTGAGGAAGAGTCCCCATAATTCCGATAATAAACGTATTTTTAATGGCTGAATAAAAAACTGGGTCTGTAAAAATCAACTCAAAGTTTCTCCAACCAGTGAAGGTCATAGGTGTTAACCCATCCCAGCGGAAAAACGATAAATAAAAACTAAATAGCATTGGGAATAACCCAAAAACTGCGTATAAAAGAAAGAATGGAGAAATAAATAACAATGCGGCTAGTGCCGTTTTCTTTTTTTCTGTCATTTTGGGCTTATTTGCTGTCTCCAAAGTTTTAACCCCCTCATAGTAAAGTTAGCGCGTCATAAGTTGTTAAAATGAATTTGAAATCTTGTCGATTTTCGAGAATGGCTCATATTCATTCTCTAAAACTTTTTAAACATAAGCCATTCTCGAAAATGGCTATTCTTTACCTAGATACAACAAGATTGTTTCTTTTTGAAAAAAAAGGAGGATGACGAGGTCATCCCCCCCTCCACTACCATTATTGTTGTCTTTCTAAAATACGATTGATTCGAACAAGAGCTTCTTCCCACTCAGCGTCAATATCTGCGCCACCAGCAATGTTATCAAGCGCCTCATGGAACTCATCATCTACTGGGTAGTAGTTTCTACCTTTGTAAACAGGCTCAACAGCTTGAGCTGCTTCACCAAAGATTTGAGCTGTTGCAATTCCACCGAAATAATCATCCGTGAAGCTTGCGAATTCTTCCATTTCATAAACCGCAGGAGTTGACGGGAACAATCCATATCCTAAGAATGCCTTAAGTTGTTGTTCTGGAGCTGTTAACCACTCAATAAATGCATAAGCTTCTTCAGCGTGCTCTGTTTCTGATGGAACTGTTAAGTACGATCCACCCCAGTTACCAGCACCTTCTGGCATGGTTGTAATAGACCAAACTCCTTCTTCTGGCTCATTGTCTTTAATAATCCCTTGCATCCAAGCTGGAGCTAGCATTACTGCATAATCTCCACCCATTCCTGCGAACCACTCAGCTGTCCATAGCTCAATATCTCCAACTAAGTTATCTTGCAATAACTCTCCAGCATATGTGAATGCGGATCTAATTTGATCGTGATCATCAACGATTAACTCATTGTCTGTGTTAAAGTATTGTTGTGTCGCTTGGTCACGTCTGCTGTTATAAATAAGTTCAGCACTGTCACTCATAAGCTTTCCAGTAGTTTCCTGAATTTGTTCAGCAACATCACGGAAGTCATCCCATGTAGCAACTAATTCAGATACGGCTTCTGGAGAAGATTCAAAGCCAGCTTCTTCGAAAACATCGGTACGATAGAACATAACAGTTGGACCGATATCTGTAGGAAGTCCAAATTGAATAGATCCATCTGCACTTTCACCATTTCTCCATACCCAATCTAAGAAGTCACCTTCAACATCACTCGCACCGAAATCATAAAGATTTTCGAATGCGTCTGTAGCTGTTTTGAAACGTTCAATAGATCCTGTTTCGACCATTGCAATGTCAGGCGCTCCTGAACCAGCTGAAATGGAAGTAAATAAATTATCATGAAGGTCGTTCATATCACTATTTTGTAAGTTAATGGAAACATGTGGATTTTCAGCTACATATTCCTCAATTAAAACGTCATAACCCGTGTTACCGAATTCCCAGAATACTAATTCTACTTCTGCATCTTCACTGCCAATTTGCTCTGTGTCACCATCTGCTTGGTCTGGAGCTGGAGCCGCATCATCTTGCCCACCACAAGCCGCTAATAATCCTACTGATAGAGTAGCTGCTGTTGCCATTCTGAAGAATTTTCTCATTTTCATTCTCCCCCTAGTTTTCATTTGTAATTCTAAATTAAAGAATATACCCTCATACCTAAAGCGGTTTCGTTCGTTGTCATTACACTTCAAAGAATTTGTTGTGAACCGTTTGTTTGTACCAGTAATAACTTTCCTTCTTTGTTCTCTCTAACGTTCGATAGTTAACATGAACGATTCCGAATCTCATCGTATACCCTTCCGCCCACTCAAAATTATCTAATAAAGACCAAGTTAAGTATCCTTTAATGTTGACTCCTGCTTCCATACTTCTATGAAGTGCAACAAGGTGGCGTTGCAAGTAATTAATTCGACCTTCGTCATTTACCTTTCCATCAACCGGTTCATCGTTATAGCATGAACCATTTTCAGTAATATAAATCGGAACTTGTCCGTAGTTATCTGTAATATAACGAAGAACTTTGTAAAAACCTTCAGGATAGATGTTCCACCCAATATCTGTTTTTTGATAACCTGTATCAACTCGTTCATGATCAAACAATCCACTACCTTCAGCGTATCGTCCTACACTGCCCGTATAGTAGTTGATCCCCAAGAAATCGATTGGCTGACTAATGATCTCCATGTCACCATCTTCAATTTTTGGCTCGGCTCCTTTTTCTTTGAACCAATCAACCATAAACTGTGGATAAGATCCTTTAAATACCGGATCAAAGAACCACTCGATAAACCAAGCACCTGCACGTTTACACGCATCAATATCTTCTTGCTTGTTGCTGTAAGGCTCATTCCATTCCACGTTCGGAGCGTAACCAATTTGACCATCAACGTCTAGTTCTCTAAACTTAACGACTGCTTTTCCGTGAGCTACTAATATATGGTGAGCAACATTCATCGCTAATTGCAAGTCCGTGTAACCAGGAGCATGCGCACCAATGTAGTTTGAAAGATAAGAAGAACACCAAGGCTCATTAAATGTGATCCAATGCTTAATCTTTCCGTTAAATTCTTTAAACATCACTTCCGCATAGTTGACAAAAGCATCAATGGTTTCACGGTTATCCCAACCACCCTTATCTTGCAAAGCTTGCGGCAAATCCCAGTGGTATAGCGTACACATTGGCTCGATTCCGTTTTCTAGCAATGTATCTACAAAACGATGGTAAAAGTCTAACCCTTCTTGATTAACCTCACCTGTTCCATTAGGAAAAATACGTGGCCAAGCAACGGAAAAACGATAATAATCAATACCTAACTCTTTCATAATGGCTATGTCTTCTTCATAACGATGATAGCTATCACACGCTACATCACCATTATCACCATTTACTACTTTGCCTGGAGTTTTCGAAAAGGTATCCCAGATCGATGGGCCTCTGCCACCTTCTTTTACCGCACCTTCTATTTGGTAAGAAGCAGTGGCCACCCCCCATTTCATATCTTTTGGAAATTGAATAATTGCCAAGTAAAAAACCTCCTTCAGTCAACTTGCATTTGTGTTCGAACGACAGCGCTCGTTCTTTAAAGTAGCCCTATTAAATTTGTTTATACCAAATTATTAAATTAACTTTCGTACTTTTCAAATCTAAAAGGCCTTGTACCAAAAGCGCTTTCGTTAATATTTAAAAAAATATTTATTTATTCTCTCTGCCATCTTTCTTATTACTGTTGTAAGTGATTGTTATGCGCTTACAACATTTAAAGATAGAACAGAAAGCGCTTTCGATCTCATTATATAATCTAAATTTTTAAATTGCAATACTTTATTTTAAACTTTTAATACACTTTCATTTTGTGTTTTTTTGCTATTAGCAGAGAATTTCAAACGATAAATACCCAATAATCCAACGCCAATTGCTGCGAGAATACTCATTAGGAAATACAACACCTGCATCGAGAAATAATCGATAATTGCACCGCCAGCTAGTGTGCCAATAATTGCCGATACCCCAAACAAAATCGTGTAAAAAAGGACATGGCCTGTCGCTTGCAAATGGCTTGGCAATATTTTCGATGTATATTGAAACGCACTTAAAAAGAGAATCCCAAATGTCACTCCATGCAACAATTGTAAAACAAGAACCACCGAAGGCTCAGTTATAATGGCCATTAACAACCAGCGAATACAATAAAGAATCCCTGCAATCATAATAAATGTCGTCTCATGAAATCTTCTAAACCAAAAGGCTCCGGTTGCTAATACGATACATTCTGTAGCAACACCGATAAAGGTTGCTACTCCAATGTACGATTCATCTCCACCTAGTTCTAAAATATATAAACCAAGAAAATTATCATTGGTTCGATGGGTGATTGAAATAAACATCACAAAAAACAAAAAGATGAATAATTTTGGTTCCGTCCCCATCTTAACGAGATCTAAAATAGTCGCTTTCTTGCTTACTTTAGTAGGATTTTCTAAAGATAACGCGATCAAAAACGTGATCACCAAGCAAGCTAAAATCAAAAAGAAAATACTTGAAACCCCTATTAAAGATAGGATATATCCGACAACTAAAGCCGATACACCAAAACCTAAAGAACCCCACATCCGAATATAGCCAAACGAAGAATTTTCTTCTTCTGCGGTTTGCTTTGCTAAGCTATCTCCTAAAGGATTAACCGAAGACACGAAGCTAAAAAATAGAAAAAGCACAATAACATAACCTATAAATGACGATACTTGAATCAAAATCAAACTAATCAAAATAGATCCAATCAAACAAATCAACAAGGTCATCTTAATGGATTTATACTTATCACTTATAAACCCCATTATCGGCTGAGAAAGAATAGCTGCCAAAGGCCCAACCGCTAACAATGTCCCTATTTCACTGTTCGTTAATCCATTTTCTCGAAAAAAGACCGGCATAAAGGTCGTAAAAATGGTCATAGTTGAATAGCTAAAAAACAAAAACAACATAACCCGACTAGAATTTCGTCTAAACAAAGGAATACATCACCTCTAAACCACCGAAAATTCGAAACCGCTTTCGACTAAATTGATAATATCAGTATTGCTACGTCATGTAAATAGTAAAGTTTTCTAACATGGGTTTATGGGTGGGTCATGGGGACAGGTTCCTTGACCCACTTTTTCTTGTTTATCCGTGTGGAAGGGTTGGGGATAACCGCTCTTCCTGACATTAATCTTGATCCGAACTTGTGTATAATTCATGAAAAGTGGGTAAGCTTCTGTATAAACAAGAGGTTATCCACTTTTTTTGGTTTAATGAGGCGGTTTTTTCAAGTTTATCCGCTTTATTTCTCCACAAATTGACGAGATAGCGTTCGATCACGTCTATTCCGTAAGCCGTTATTGTCGAGTTTGGCTTGTTTATTGTCCGATCAGGGCATTTTATTGTCCAGTTCCGCCTATTTATTGTCCGATCCGAACACTTTATTGTCCGATCAAAATCTAGAAGATCTGCACACTCATACGCTTAATTGAGCCAGCCACTTTGAACCCAAAACAAAACGCCTCCCCGAGCTCTTTCCCAGGTGGCGTTTTAATCTTTTTAGTGAATAGCACCCTTTTTAAACTATCCATAATACCCTATAGCTTAAAGTGCATAACATTATAATAAGTAAGATCGGTTGAATTGCTATGCTTTTTGAACCAGGTTGTCATTCGTGTAAGCAGACTCATAACCTCTCCTCCTTTATATAGGGTATTCCATTCGAGAGGAAAGGATTTCACAAGCTAAAAGTGGGACAACAAACCTGTCCAAGGACATTGAAGAAGGTTGGGTGTTACCTTTTTCAGCGGGTCCCTCCGTCCCAGTCGTAAATGCGGTGAATAATTGCAGCCATTTGGGCTCTTGTAATTGGCTGATTCGGTTTAAATGTACCATCCGGATAGCCGTTCAAAATCCCTTCATGTTGCATTGTTTCAATAGCTACTAATGCCCAGTGATCATCACTTACATCTGTAAAAGCTCTCGTTTCACTTTGTGCTAGTTCTGTATAGAATCCAACATTGTAAAAAATTTGAGCTACTTGTGCTCTTGTCACATTTGTACTTGGTGAGAAGTTTCCATCCCCCGTTCCATTCATAATTTCGTTTTGCGCTACTAAGATGACAGCAGTTCGTGCCCAAAAATCATTTGAAATATCATTAAAATGAATGGTTGTGCTGTTAGATTGTAAGTTTAAGAAGTTAGTAAGTATGGAAGCGGCTTGCGCTCGAGTTAGATGGTTGTTCGGTCTAAACGTTTGATCAGAATGTCCATTCAGCCAGCCTTTTTCATTTGCCAATAAGATCGATTCTTCTGCCCAGTGTCCGAACACATCACGGAAGATTGATCCATTCGCCATACGATCGTACTCAAATAAGTTCCATTGTTTCATAATTAGTCCAACTGTATCTCTGTAATAGTTCCCGCCTAAATGATTATACCTGCATGTGCAATGTCAAATAAATATTGTCTAGAAGCATTTTCAATACTCATATCATTTTCTAAATTGGATTGGTACTTCTCACGCGCAAAACCATACCTATGATTTTGCAGTAGCGTTCCAGCCAGAAAATTCACCGCATCTTGATATGAATTAAATTGACGATACCAATTATCTCTTCTTTGACTCTCATCAAATATAAGACGGTCTGGTCCTAAACTTTCCAATATCCGGACAGGCCTTTCAAAATCCTCATCCGGTTGGCCTTTTAACTGCCAAGCCCCCTGCGGATTATAACCCCATATTTTGATTCCAAAAAGATTATTCGCATAATAAGCAGTTCTTGTTGTTCCATAACCACTTTCTAGTATAGCCATACCAATAATGGCACTGGCAGGAACTCCCCATTGTTCACTCGCTCTTACAGCATATGGAGCCACCTCTTTTATAAAACGTTCTTGTTGTTGAAGAGTAGGTCTAACCGTCATCGGGTTATATGCATTGCTATTTTTTCCTAAGTTTCTGTTTTCAAACGGCACCGGATCAAATAAAGTCGCATATGCCGACTGAGATCCTAGCGTAAATAACGAGAGTACTAAAATAATTGAAAGAAAACTCTTAGATGTTCTGTTTGTCAATAACTTCCCCGCCCCTGTTAGTATACTATGAATCATAACAGGTAGTATCATAGCAAAGTTCCTAACAAAAAGGACAAGATCTATTAAAATAATTCATGGTAAGTAATTGTAAAAGTAGTAGTCTATTGTAAGTTTTGGTACTTGTCCGCAAACTTCCTGCTAAGAATCAATGTAAATCTATTCAGCTTTTCAGATCTCAGGAGGAGCCCTCAGTGATAGATTTACCGCATATTCCTTTCGCAAACGTATAAATTTTGAGTTTTACGCATAAATTTTTAGATTCGCTCATAAAATAATCATTTTCCCGCATTAACACTCTCTTTTCCCGCATAAAAAGTCGATTCCAGCGCATAACTGTTTATAACAAAGGTGGACACCCTAAGCTAAGTCTCCAGGAAACATAAGAAACCTCCTCCACCCTTCTCTGGCATAACCCGCCTGCTACTTTAAAGAAATGGTATATTCCTCTTCGCTTCCTGGTGTCGGTAAGCGACCATCCTGCTGATTAACAACCAATACATTGCTAACGATGAGACTCTCTGGCTGTCCTGATGCTCCTGTAAATTTGAAAGCATATGTATTAACTTGACCTGGGTTCAATCTCTCCATATGTGGAAAATTGTTTGTATAATCTCCCTCGTCTGTTACTAATGTTGCAGTCCCTGCACGTCCCCAGCCAAATGCTACTTGATACTGTTGGTTTGTGTTCTCTATCGTGACTTCTAAATGATAGCCGTCACTATGTTCTTTTATTGTGAATTCAGAAAAAATAAGGTGACTTGTTATGTAAGACTCAACGTATGAAAGATTCAGCTCATTTGCCGACTCTTCTAATGATCTACTGTTGCTTCTTCTGCTTCAATCACTTCATTCGAAATTTCTGATTGTACCTCTTCCTTTGCTGCTTCTTTCATCTCTTCTTCTAGTTCGCCACGTATTTCTTCGCGTAGTTCATCCTCAGACTTCACAGCTTCTTCTGGGTGTGAACATGCTGAAATTATCCCAATCATAAGTAGAATTCCTATCATTTTTCTGATCATCATACAATTCTCCTTTTTCAAATTATAAACTGTCTTTGACTGCTTTTTTTACTTTCTGCATTTCACTCTCTGTTAGTTTCTTTCGCGATATATAGGAAGTAAGGTAATGATTTAGTTCTCTTGCTTCAGTAAAAACAAGGGACTCTCAGTCGCTACCTTTACAGTTACCGTTGGGTTAGAGAAAAAAATTTAGACTAGTAAAAGGGATTAATAAGCCGAAACAGTATAGTTCTGCATCGTAAAAGGGGAAAGTTGGGAAGGAGAGTGACTAAAGGCTCTCCTTTTTCTGCCATTGGAGGGACAGGTAGAGGTCACTGAAAAAGGTAAAAACCAACTTTTTTCGGTGGCTTCGGACGGTACCTTGCCCCTAAAGGTGTTTTAATCCGCTGCTAGCTAGTGGGTCAAGGTACCTGTCCCCATGACCCTTAATCATATTTGTTATACTAAGATGCACAATCAATAGGATCTGAATAAACTCCTTTTAAAAATTAAAAATGTGGATCCAATCATATAGGAAAATCGTCTAAGTAGTGAATGGAGTGATTTTTGTTGACTGATCACGTTTGGCCAGAGGAATGGACAACGGAAGAGAGAGAAAAATTCCTCGAACAATTAATTGATATATATGCCAAGCCTATTACGAACTTTGCTTATACATATGTCAAAGATTGGGGGACGGCGGAGGATATTGCTCAAGATGTCTTTATTAAGGTAAACGAGCACCTTGACACATTCCGGCAAGAAGCCTCTCTTCAAACATGGATTTACCAGATTGCTGCAAACCGTAGCAAAGATATACTACGAAAAAAATATTTCAAAACGACATTTGTAACGGACTTGGTAGAGAAAATGATACTCAAAAGAGACGAACACACACCGGAAAAGCATGTTATGCAGATAACAGAAGGAGAAGAATTAGCTCAAATGGTGTTAGACTTACCTGTGAAGTTTCGAGAAGTTATTATCTTATATTACTATCATGACTTATCAACGACAGCGATTAGTCAATTTTTGAATATTAATGCCGCAACCGTTAAAAGTCGTTTGCAACGAGGAAGACATCGTTTAAAAGACATATTATTAGAGGAGAAAATACATGAGTGAAAATGACAAGCGAAAAATAATAAAAAATAGTTTAGACGACCATGTCTTTCGTAAGCACAGATTAAGTGAAATGAAAAAGCAAGAAATCTTGCAAGAGGTCCAAGCAAAATCGCAATCTACCAATAAAATGAAACCTTTTTTCAAGCAACAAAAAGTTTTACCTATAGCAAGTGTAGCTGCTCTCTTTGTCATCCTTCTCATTTCTTCGTTAGCTATAGTTGGTCAAGACACGTCGTTTCATTCGCAAGGTTCCGATTCAGCTGCGTCATGGGTTGCGAGCATTGCCGGTAGTTCTGGTCAACCGACTTATACGGTAGATGGAAACGATGAAACTTGGTGGACCGCAGCAGCAGAGCATGAATGGATTCAATACGACTTAGGTGACACACAAAGGCTAGTTGGACTATCGATGAATTGGCAAGAAGTAACTCTCAATGAACACAAAATTACAATTGACGTTTCACTAGATAAAGAAAATTGGGAAACGGTTTGGAGCGGGAGCATTTCCCCATCTTTCAGAGATGAACAATTGCACCTATTCTCGCCGACTGAGACACGTTATATTAAACTATCGATTGAACAAGACCCAGGAGAAAATCCAATCCAACTTTCTTCCGTCAACTTACTAAACTCAAACAGTGACTTGTTCATAGTGACAGCTAGTGATACGCATAATGAGCATATACCTAGCCAAACAACAGTTGGTGATTTAACTACACGCTGGTCAGCTGAGGGCTCACAACAATGGATTCAATATGAACTTGAGAGCAACCAGGTTGTTGAACAAGTTGGAATCGCTTGGCATGACGGGGATGAAAGAAAGGCCTCCTTTCAGATTGAGTTGTCTGAAGATGGCGTTCAGTGGCATGCCGTTTATACAGGGGAAAGCTCTGGTAATACCCGTTTCATCGAAGCATATCAGTTTGAACCAACTACGGCCCGCTATATAAGAATTGTTAATAACGGCAACACAGTAAACAATTGGAACAGCATTACTCAAGTTCTGATCCGATAAAAATTTCTTTGGACAAAATGTTTAAAAATAATCGGGGTCCATATCTCTCCGCCATTCGTCTAAGTAGTGTCAAAGTAAATTATATTAGTCAATTGGGAGAGAGAAACATGAAAAAGAAACACTTTGTGTCAGTAATGATGGGCCTTTTGTTCTTCTTTTTTTGGTCAGTGCCGACGAACGCACAGGAAAAAGTTTTTTCAGATGTACAAGCTGATTTCTGGGCTCATTCGTCAATCATTGAGTTATCTAGTCAAGGAATTATTAGCGGATATCCAGATGGGGCGTTTCGTCCAAATCAAGTCATCACGAGGCAGCAAGCAGCAGCCATGCTCGTTAAAGCATTAGATTTAAATATCGAAAACCGTCCTAACCCAGGGTTTGTTGATATGCCTAGCAACAAAAACATGCAAAAAATGATTGCAGCTGTTGCAGATGAAGGGATTTTGAATGGATCAGGTAATCGTTTCCGCCCTGGAGAAACTGTCAGCCGTGCACAGATGGCTGCAATCTTATCAAGAAGTTTTGCCCCTGAAGAAGGCGGACAGTTTGTCTTGTTCCGCGATGTGAAAAATGACCACTGGGCACGAGGCCCCATCCGGCGAGTTGCTTCACACGGTATTGCCGGCGGGTATCGTTCTGATTTAACATTTCGTCCAAGTGAAGCCACAACCCGAGCGCAGTTTTCTGTCTTTTTAGAAAGAGCTATTAATGAGGAAAACCGATTAGACGACCTGCCTCCTGGCTTTTCAAAAACCGACATGGAAGCGTTCCGCGCTAACTACGAGAACATGGAATACCATGAAGGGTGGATTTATTATCGTTCTTTTCGTCGTGATGAAGAACAGCGAGGCTTATTCCGTGTTCGATATGATTTAAGCGAGCGAGAATTTATCGCACCCTTACAACCTTCAGCAATGGAAACAAAGGACGATACTTTATATTTTATCGGTACTCAACACAACCAGGATTTGAGTGAAAAGTACCCTCTAGGAAGCCATCGTTACAAACTTGATTTACGAACAATGGAGCTAACGTTAGCTGATTCATTTGATCATGTTGACGGGGAATGGAGCATTTATGCCGACTTTCATACGGAGTGTTCCCCGCCAGAATACCATAATAATGAGCCGGTTAACATTGTTCGTGAGCACAAAGATACCGGTGAGAAACAAATCTTGATTCCGTGTACAGACGTTAGTCAATACGGCCATCCGATCGTTCATCGTGGCTGGGTCTATGCGGATGGTGCAGAGATACGAGTAAAGCCAGATGGCAGTGAAAGTGAGACGTTTGATCTCGTCTATCGACGCGGCTATTTCCACGGTGATCACTTTTATTACGTTGACTCGCATAGAGGTGTCTACAAAGAACATCTTGAAACGAGAAAAGTCACACCTCTTTATGAAAAACATACAAGTCGAACAAGAGATTATCTTAAAGAGCACATCTCTTACCTCGTTTCTGTAACGGAAGATCATGTCTATTTCGCGAATCGGGCTGATCGTAAGTCCAACCAAGAATACTTGATTTATCGCGTTAATGTGAATGGTGGAAAACCGCAGCATTTCGTCGACTTAGCACCTAACCGTGTTTCTGATCCACTTGTCTTTGGACATTACATGTACATTCAAAATTATCAGTCCTCACTCGATCGTGCCAGCCTTGTAGAGATTAAATAGGCGATCAGTCAGAATCAATCAGCTGTGGATATCAACCACCCACACTGTTAAATTCTACTGAACTCACAAAAGGTGGATAACCCTCTGTATAAAGAGAAGGTTATCCACCTTTTTGCTGTATTTTCCCCGCATAATCGCTTTTCTAGACGCATATTTCGGGGGCCGGCGCATAAATTCCTGGATTGACGCAAAAAAACTTGATTTTGACGCATAAATTTCTAGATTCACGCATAAAACAGTCATTTCCCCGCATAAAAACTGATTTTTGACGCAAACCCCGCTGAAGGTTGAAGGTCAAACATGAAAAAGCACGAGATCAAAGTGATCTCGTGCTTTTTCAGCTTCATTCATATAATACCTGTTCCATTACTTCCGTATAAACATCTGTGTCCAATAATGACCATCCGAGTCATACCCTACGCCAATATGTGTCAAATCTCCATTTAAGATATTGGCACGGTGCCCTGGACTATTCATCCAGCCTTCCACAACTTGTTCCGGAGCCCGATAACCCATGGCAATGTTCTCGGCAGCAGCACGATACGTAATTCCAAACTCCCTCATCATATCAAATGGAGAACCGTATGTTGGGCTTTCATGAGCAAAATAGTTATTCTCTCGCATATCCTGAGACTTCACTCTAGCTACTTTAGCTAATTCAGTATCTGCCTGCAGTTCTCGTAACCCATGTTTCCTTCTTTCTACGTTCGTCAATTCGACGACTTTTGTTTCAAACTGATCAATTTGACTAAGGACAGGTGTTGCATCCGGCTTGAAGCGCTCATCTAACGCACGCGCTAAGAAAACAGAATACTGTGCTCTCGTCGTTGAATGATACGCACGAAACGTATTGTCACTATGACCTGTCGTAATTTGGTTCGCAGCTAATGCTTGGATTTCATTGTAGAACGTATGGCTCCTACCAATATCAGAAAAATCTTGCTCCCACTTCCCTTGTAAATCAAAAGCACGTTGAAGAATGGCTGCCATTTGGCCACGCGTAAGTTTTTCATTTGGCATAAATCGGCCGTCTCTACCTGTAATAATTCCGTCATCCGCAACCGCTGCAACTACATCATACGCATGAAATCCTTCTCCAATATCACTAAACAAAGGATCCGGTCGATTGGTCAAATCCAAATCAAGAGCTCTAGCTATCATAATCGCCGCTTGCGCTCTAGTCAGATCGTTTCCAGGGCGAAACGAATCATCTTTGTATCCACCTATAATTGACTGACTTGATAAAAAATCAATTTCAGCTTTTGCCCAAAAATCCGAGCCTACATCATGAAAATCCCTTGCTGCATCTACTGTTGTGTTAGACATCGTCAAGGCTACAAATAGAGTAAATAGTATACGAATGCGTCTCAATTTTAGTTCCTCCTCTATGTATCTATTTTTCTCACTAATCACTTTACCATCTTTCTCAATTATTAATATAGGTAATGATTCCCAATAAAAAAAGAAGCACAAATTTACTCGCGCTTCTCTCTGCATACAAAATACATTATGTATATTTTTAATGAATGGCGGTCCGGACGGGACTCGAACCCGCGACCTCCTGCGTGACAGGCAGGCATTCTAACCAACTGAACTACCGGACCAGATATGGTGGAGGATGACGGGATCGAACCGCCGACCCCCTGCTTGTAAGGCAGGTGCTCTCCCAGCTGAGCTAATCCTCCATAAACTGATTACTATTGCAACAAAACATTAATGACCCGTACGGGATTCGAACCCGTGTTGCCGTGAAAGGGCGGTGTCTTAACCGCTTGACCAACGGGCCAGGTAAAAGAGACAAGATATGGTGGAGCCTAGCGGGATCGAACCGCTGACCTCCTGCGTGCAAGGCAGGCGCTCTCCCAGCTGAGCTAAGGCCCCGTCTATCTAACAGAAATTAATATATCACGATAAAAACAACTCGGCAATCATTTTTTATTTCCAACGTAACACAGTAAGCATAGGACGGTTTTAGTACTCACAGACTTAATTGTATAAATGCAAACCGGCGGAGGTACAAATATGAAAACAAATTTGAGAAAAAGTCTATCCAATGAAGAAGTATGGCTCAAAAAGCTGAAAAGGCAGCTATTCATCTGTTCTATCATCCTACTTCTATACCCAATAGCTAATTTATTGTCCAGTTTTCGTTATTTATTGTCGAGATCTTAGGATTTATTGTCCAGTTTCCTCCACTTATTGTCGAGATTACCTACTTTATTATCCTACAGCGTTTTCGAAGGATGGTAAAATAGGTAATCTGCTCTCCTACCTTATTTTACTACGACAATATCCGCAATCATCTCCCTCAGCAAAAAGCGATGACCAACTGGCTCTTTCGTTTGATAATGGACATTTTGACCCTCTAATCGGACCGTTACACGATAGGTCCCTACAGGAGCATCAGGAGAGATTTGACCATCTAGAAAAAAGACCTGTTCCTTTCCCGACATTAATGTCCCTGTAGAGGGATTGATCGTAACGGTTAAATGACTTGAGTTATGAACAGGCGGAGAAAATCGCTGCTCATCTAATTCGTTTCCAACTGCCTCTTTATCATAGACTTCTTCCGAATACATCGTAAACGTAACCGGAGATAGTGCCACCTGACTTTTCCTAGTATTTCTATACTTTCCAAGCTCCATTTGAAAAACATCACCCGCTTGCAGCTGTCCACCACTTTTATGCCATTTTATAAAAGGATCCTGTTCAGGTTCATCTAACACATACTCAGCTTGATTAAAGACAGGTCCTTCCCAATCCTCAAATAGATTGACGTGAACAGTTTGACCTACATCCAATTTTAGAATCGTTCGTTCATCTCCACTCTTAATCGATTGTGACACTGCGGCCATGTCTTTACCGAAGATTCCCTGCATCCATTCTGATTCCAAAATATCACGATTTTGTTCAAAATAAATAGCCGTTAAATCCCCTGTTTGTGGAACAAATAAAAACCTGACATCATCATACACGTAATCTACCGTATCATGATAGAGACCAGGACTTTTTTCAATCTTATTTGGCTCACCAAAATTTGACTCCATCGTTGCCGCATTCATTTGAAAACCAACCTCTTCCCCTTTATAGATCAAGACGAATTGATCCCCTTTTCTCTTTATTTCAATGGACGTTGGGGGACTTTCTTTTTCTAAAACTTCTTCTTCTACATCCATGTCTTCAACCTGCTTAAACAAATGAGCCGATTCTAGATTCTCCTCTGTTTCTTCTATAGGCACTGTCGAAACAGGAGCGGTCATTTGGATAATTTTTGGCCATATCCATACGTTAACTGCTATTAACATGGTTATAACGGTTAATTTCAATGTAAGTTTCATCTAGATGTCCCTTCTACTATCAATATAGGTCGGCGCAAGTTACCCTTCGCCATGCCTCCACTTTTCTTCCTTTATGCATTTTTGTGTACCGTATGAAGATGCATAATAATAGATTTCGTCGGAATGTTTTTTATAAGAAAGGTGACTCAGTGAAAAGAAAACAAACCATTTTGTAAAGGAAATAGAGTAGATAGAGTAATGGTTTAATCCATGGGTACAACAAGTAGGCAAATAGTGATAGCGCTATGGAAAGCGCAGAAACTTCGCATCCTCACCAACCCTCAGTTAAGGTTTGTCAACTTTGAATTCGTGCTCTTTTAGATCGAAGTTATATTTTTTGTTAATTTTTATAGCAATTTGTTCCAAAAAAGATTGAACCGTTACTTTCTCTACCTCATCCGTATACCAAGCTAATTTAGCTCCCTTATAGACACCATTATAATAAACTTTCAATGGCATAAAAATCTCTCTAGAATACGTGTAATCAAATCTAATGATCAATTCACCTCCATCAGGGCATTCTAATTTCACTTTATAATTTGGATTTTTATACTCGGTTAATAATTTAACTCCTTTAATCTTGGCTAACATGAATTTGCTCCTCCCACCTTCTAATAATAAGTGGCTTACCTATCACTCAACAATAGTGCTACTAATCCAACCTACACGACCATCTTCGGTTTTAATGTAATACCAAAGGCGGCCATCATGATCCATTTGTTCTTCTTGTAAGAACAGGAGTGAAACTTGAGGTCCTACTGCTGTCACGAGAGCTCCTTCTAAGGAAGGTGTTTCTCGTATATTAGCGCCATCTGTTGTAATGGTTAAATAGCGCTCTTCTTGAACGGTTTCCGAATTAACCGTTGTGAATGGGTTCGATTCAACTAATGACTCTCCCCAGTGTTTAATGGTCTCTCCCTGAAAGTACCCGATGAGCCCCACAATCAATACAATAGCCACTCCACCAGCTAATTTATTTTTAAATGGCAAAACTAGCGGACGTAACAGGAAGTTGAGTGTCATTCCAATGGTTGAACCAATAAAGCACTCTGTTAAAAACGTATCAAACTTATCTTTTGGTCCGATTGGTTTATAAAGTGCCTTGATTTGTTTATACATTTTAGGCTCTAATCTCATTTTCTTCGTTTCTTCAAACAGTGGGTGCTGCTGTTTTCGCTTCTCTCTAGCAAACTGAGCTGCCACAATGATTAGCGTATGAAACAAGCAGTCATCGTTAAAATATTCACCTATGTAAAATTCACCCTGATCCATGCGGTCAATCATTCGCACGGTATAATCAAAAAGAACAGAAAGTGCTTGTGCATCGTTTTCTTTTAAACTTATGTGAATAAAATGCAAAAATAATTCTGCTTGTGACGGAGCACCTAGCTTCGTTACATCGTCGTCTGTAATCAGCATGGGTTGCTGCTTATATAGTTCAACGATCAAGCTGCGAAATTCTTGTTCATTCCTTTTTAGAAAAGTAGCAGCCTGATGATTGATTGTTGCTAGTTTTATCACATTTGCTACATACTTCAGACTTTTTTCCTCTTTAATTTCCGTTCGGCTCATCACAGGATGTTGATCAACGTAATGGTAAAACTGATTAGCCATGAAAGACGCTTCTTGATATTCTTGTTTCTTTAGTTTCAATTGAATCGACTCAATCGTTTCTAGCGCCCACGTTTGTACTCTTCTTGCTTCCTTCTTCGTTAAACCTAGCTCATAATTCACCGAATTCAGCGCCATATCTTTTATTTCAATATTCACCTGCTTTAATTGCTGGTTCACGCTTAAGAAGAGCCCTCCGTATAACGACAGCATGACATAACGATATTTATCATCAAGTTCTTTAATAAAGTGGTCTAGTTCATCCCCATAGCCGTCCCAGGCGACTGCCACTTCTTGCATCGATTCCCCAATTGCAGAATCATCATTGAAAAAACTACCCGATATCCCACGAGCACCGATGGCTCCCAACGGTCCGGCAATGGCTCCTCCGAGGATTGAAGCACCAATTTTAAAAGCACTCTTGAAACCACTCGACTCTCTTAAATTTTTTAAAAGAAGGAAATGATCTTTGACACATTCTGCGTAATATTCTAATTCAGAGGAAACAACCGTTATATCAGACTGCAATCCTTGTCTTAAATAATGAAAAACATTAGAATCAAATTGATATGCGCTAAACAAGTGACCGTACTCATGTTTTGATAGGACTCGAACCAAGCTATCAAATTCTGTTTCTAGCTCCGTAAAAGCAAAGACCTCTTTGAGTTCCTGACTAACGTCGTGAACATCCGTCAATTCAAAGAAGCGCTGCATGCAGTGATTATATTCTTCTTTTGTTTTCACATTTTGCAATTCTTCATAGACTTCTTTTTGAAGATTACTAAACCTAACGGAAACCCGATTATAAATATCTGTAATGGTTTCATTGGTTTTTATAGCAACGAATGCGAGAATTTCCTCTGCTACTTCAGGTTGAAGCGTCTCTTTTAGTTGCTGTTCAATTGACTGTATTTTTTTATCTGTTTCTAGAAATTCAACTAATTAATGGGCACCCATTTTACAAGAAATCTCCTATTAATTGAAAAATACCTAAACTTTCTACCCCTAAACTACCAAGTTCAGCTGTATCCAATACTCCACTCGCAGCATCTAATGAATCTAGAGGGGAGGCATGAAATGAAGCAAGGTGTAAATCGGGTAAAGTAGGAGCTGGTGAGGATGTGATCCCAATCCCACCTGAGATTGGATCACTTTGGGCTAACATTCTCTCACCATTTGCTCCATGAAATTGCATTCCCCCACCAAAAGCTGGTTGCGTATAGCCCACAACTCCCTCAATACTACTGTGAAACGTTTCTCCTCCACTTACATTTGAATAGGTAGATACTGTATGGCCACCTCCAAAATCAAAAGTAGTCCCTCCCGCAACATGATCACGAACATGAGCCACCTTCTGACCAGCACCATCTAAAATAACCCCATCTGCAACACCAACACCAGGTTGGTACGAAGATAAAACCTCACCGCTTCGACTGCGCAAGTCAACCCCTCCAGAAAAATTTGGAAGGACGTGCAGCTTCTCTAACCGTTCATTTGTTTGTTGTAGATTGCTAAATAAATTACTCATTAACTGTTCCGTACTCATCCAATCGTTCCTTTCTGTTCTTTCATCAAAAAAAACGAAACCTATTGCCCTTTGGTTTCGTTTCGTATCTATACCTATTGGCAACCCGGCGACCGTGTCAGAGAGTTAGGCCCGTAGCTTTGCGTCACTTCCTTTCGAAAGTTTTGCCATTTTCTATTATGTTGTCTGCCAACGTAAAAAAAAGTAATGCTTGTCAAAAAAGATCGTGAATACCCTAAATTTTTACTTCTATCTTATCATACTAAAGATCTATGCAAAAAGATACACAATAATAGAGGGATTGAAAGCTTAGGGTCTTTTCGAGACTGGTGAAAAAAGAATTCCAGTGGCTCACATCACTCAAAAATAAATTTTTATCGATAACAACTGTAGCAATTCATCACATTTGTTAACTTATTTCTGCTTTTATCTTTTTTCTCACTCTCCAACAAAAACAAACGAGTTAGACAAAATTCGTCCAGCTACATATTCAAATTCTACTCTCCACCCTATAAGTAGCAATCAGAAATGCAATACATTGAATGAGCAATTTGATATTTGTTTGTTTCAGTATTAGAAAGACGTTATCCAATAAAGGTAACATCACTCGTTCGTTAGTAATCAATTCTATCTGGCAAGGCATGCTGAGTCTGCTTCCAAACAGATCTTAAATAGGATTAAAGTAAATAAACCCTTCTCCAGTAGGTAGGATTAGACATTTTATTGTCCATTCACTAAAAAACCACCTGACCCACAAGCTGGGTCAAGGAACCTGTCCCCATGACCCATAATATCTTGTTGGTACTTTGAAATTCTTTCCTTATTTAATCGGCTTTCTTCTTTTAAGATGGGATCTTGTAACATTCCTTGATAGTTGGGGGAACGATACTTTGTTCTAGAATAAGGATCCGTCACATCCTTGTTTTCGACAATTTGAATGTTCAGATTGGTTAAATTTGCTAATAACTTCTCAAACACAAAAGCTTCATATAAGTAAGTGCTATCTTTATCACTATCAATAATATCTTTAATAAGAAATTGTAATTCGATTTCGGGCGATAAGGCTTCATTCATGATCTCTTGCCAATTATCTTCAGAATTTTCATGGACAAGATGTAACAAATAACTTGTTCTAGCATCGTTATATTTGATAAAACCTTCCCACATTACATCATCTTTCCCATTAGACAATGCTATAATGAATCGGTATTTTACGGTAGAACATTTTTCTTCCTTTCTAGGTTATCCACTTTTTTGTGGTACTTTCCCCGCATAATTGCTTTTTCTAGACGCATATTTTGGGAACTTACGCATAAATTTATGGATTGACGCATAAAATCTGCGTTTTGCCTCATAAATTTCTAGAGTCACGCATAAAATAGTCAATTTCCCGCATAAATTCGGCAACTAGTTCTTCTACCGACAAATGCCAAAAGCCCATCTGCATACTAAAAAACACAAACATGTGGCACCTTCTCCTTCTGAGTCGTTCTCGTTGAGCCAACCTAAAAAATCTCCTCCTTATCATAGAAAAATAAAGAATAAAAATATACATACGCCCTTTTACACATTGTATATTTTTCTTTATCTCTATAACTAGAAAGAGATCATGGTATTTCAGTACATAAAAGGGATAACTTCTAAAAAAGAAAGGGAAGTTCCTCTCACTCTAATAAGAGTAGCCAACTTCCCTAGACCTCCATTAACCCTTTTATTGAATCATAGAAAATGGTACAGAAAACTCTGGAAAACCGTCTGCAAATGAGGCAATTTCATATACTCCGAAGAAAATCGTTACATTTTGATCTTAAATGTAAAAATTTCCGTAGTTTTCATCAACACCCTCAAATCGACTATACACAGGATAAGAGTACTGACGATTAACACTATCAATTTGCCTCTCTATCTCTCTATTCATTCTTTGTTTTGCACCAGGGGCAGTGGCGACCTCCTCTAAAGTAAGCATATGACCTGTCTTCGTATCAAAGCTGAATCCTTGTTTAAAAGGCATGCCATGAGCACCACCAGCATACATATATTCATCTATCACAAGACTGATATATCTTTCGTTTACAGCTTTAACATCAAATTTTGATTCATAGCTATAGTAAATTAGCAAGAAACTTCGGTCATCTAATCTAAAACGATTTTTTGAACTTCACGTCTCATCAGAACTTTGCCAATCAGCTTAATTAGCATAAAATTTAAAGAATTATTATAGTCATCTAAATTATTTATATTAAAAGGGGCTCCTCTAGGACGTTAGATCACATTGTCATTAGAACCTGAGGCATTGAGACCTCGTGGGACAGCGTTATGGATCTTGTCCTTCAAATACGAATAATACGTGAAAATCTAAGTTTATATTCGCTAGGCGGTATCACTGAAGGATGAAAACGCAAGATCCTTTCACGTTCTAGAGGAGCCCTATTATAAAAATCTCTGTGATAGTTAAACCTTCAAAAAAATGGAAACCGGAGGTTTACTTAAGAATGGTCATTTTTCTTTAAAATTCCTTCTTTACTTATTTACCATTATACGCTGTCCCCCTGACCCACATGCATGATTCTGTAGCTCTTTGGGAATAAAATGACTACGTATATTTTTTTACAGTATGATTTTTTGACAGAAAAGGGGCGATTGTATGGGGAAAATTGAAGTGGGCGAAGTTTTCACGATTAGCGACGAGAATGATCAGGAACAGGAAGTCGAGGTGCTAGCAGAGCTCAATATTGAAGGAACACAATATGTTGCCGTTAGCTTTGTCGAGGACATTCAAGAAGATGCAGGGGACGATATTGATATTTTCTTTTTAAAGGTAGATGACGATGGTGATTTTGAAGCCATTGAAAGCGATGAGGAATTCGATAAAGTGTCCTCAGCTTTTGATGAAGTATTGGAAGAAGATTAATCCAAGCAGAAGTAAAAGAATGGGGAACGTTACCTAGCTTTTCCTTGTTCATTTTTCAAAAAACCACCCTATTGCTCGCGACAGCATAGGGTGGTTTCTTGTGTTCGTGGAGCAGAGTGACAGTCTCGTGCTTCCGAACCAGCTCTTGAATTCAATCAATCTTAATCTGTGATAGCTCCCTTAGACGCAGAAGAAACGTTTCTAGCATATTTCTTCAAAATTCCTCTTAAATTTTGTTCTGGAGCAGTCCAATCCTTCGCTCTTTCTTGGAATTCTTCTTCGGACACATTCACCGCAAGCTCCTGTGTTTCGCTATCAATCGTAATGAGATCTCCTTCTTTAATTAACGCAATAGGTCCACCTACTTGCGCTTCAGGAGATAAGTGGCCTACAACTAAACCATGGGTACCTCCTGAGAAGCGGCCATCTGTGATTAACCCTACTTTTTCACCTAAGCCTTTTCCGACCACGATCGCCGTAATCGATAACATCTCAGCCATTCCTGGTCCACCCTTTGGTCCAACGTAACGGATGACAATGACATCTCCTGGATTAATTTCATTCTTCAAGACTGCTTCAGTGGCCAACTTCTCTGAATCGAATACACGAGCAGGTCCAGTAATCTTTTTAATTTTCAAACCTGACATCTTTGCCAATGCGCCTTCTGGAGCTAAATTTCCTTTTAAAATGACGAGCGGTCCTGTTTCACGTTTCGGGTTATCAAAGTTAATGATTTCCTGACCCTCAGTTAAGGAAGGAACCTCAGCTAGATTTTCCGCGACTGTCTTGCCCGTCACCGTTAAACAATCACCGTGCAGCAGTCCTTTTTCAAGTAGAAGCTTCATAACAGCCGGCACACCGCCCACTTTAGATAAGTCCTCCATAACATAACGACCACTTGGTTTCAGATCGGCAATATGAGGAACGTTTTGACGAACTCGTTCGAAATCATCCAAGTCAAGATCAACATCAATCGTGTGAGCCAGTGCTAATAAATGAAGAACCGCATTGGTTGATCCCCCAAGAGCCATGATGACGGTAATCGCATTTTCTAAAGCCTTTTTCGTCATGATATCCTTCGGTAGATGCCTTTATCTAATAAATTCATCACCGCTTGTCCAGCGTCTAGACAATCTTGCATTTTTTCAGCTGACTCTGCTGGATTGGATGAACTACCAGGCAAACTCATCCCCATTGCTTCAATCGCTGAGGCCATTGTATTCGCTGTATACATTCCTCCACACGATCCAGCCCCTGGGCAAGCATGGCACTCAATTTTATGAAGCTCCTGACGATCAATATCTCCATTGTTGTATTTCCCTACTGCTTCAAAAGCGGAAACAATGTCAAGATCTTTTCCGTCTGCCTTTCCCGCTCGAATCGTGCCTCCATAAACAAAAACAGCTGGTAAATTCAAGCGGCCTATGGCAATCATACACCCTGGCATATTCTTGTCACACCCACCAATGGCTACAACGCATCGTAACTTTGTGCTCCCATGACGGTTTCAATCGAATCCGCGATAACTTCCCTGCTCGGCAATGAAAATCGCATACCTTCTGTCCCCATTGAAATCCCATCAGAGACGGTAATGGTATTAAAGATGAAAGGAGTTCCTCCACCTTTTAAAGCTCCTTCTTTTGCTTTCCTTGCTAACTCATCAATATGCATATTACACGGAGTTACCTCACTCCACGTACTAGCTATTCCAACAAAGGGCTTTTCAAAATCTTCATCTGTTACGCCCATTGCCCGGATCATGGCACGATTGGGTGCTCGATTGACATCATTAAAAACATTGCTGCGAATTTTGGATTGATTGCTCATTATTTCTTCCTCCCTAAGCTGACTAAAATAGTAGATTGGTAGATTTATTTAATAAAAAAACCGACAATCTTAACTAACAATAGTCAACGGTATACTATTGTTCATAAGGATTGTCGGTTTACTATACAACGAACCAATTTGGTTTTTTGATCGTCTACCTAGTATAGAATTTTCTAAAAAGTCATTATATTTATATATTATTATTTATGTGCTTGGCTGTCAAGGGGAGAAGTGCAGAGATGGAAGCACGAGAACCGTCGCCGTGCTTCACGTTCATCGAAGCCTTTTCTGATTGGAGAAGGCTTCTTTTCTATCTATCTAGCTATGCAAAATAGTCAGCTTAGGGTCATGGGGACAGGTTCCTTGACCCATTTTGCAATGTACATAAAAAATAGCTGCCTTCCTTCATGTAAAAAAAGGTCCTCGAAGAAAGAGCCAAGTATGATGGTCGAAGAACTGAAATCAGTCCCATTCCGACAACTCTTGCTAGCATTTGCTCCCCATCCCTCAACCATGTTATAAACTAATGGGTCAAATTCATGTCCGAGGCTACTGAAAAAGTCATTTTTTCTTTTTCAGTGGCTCTTCCTGTCTCCAGGACCTCTTTATTGTCCAGTTTTCTCTATTTATTGTCGAGATCGTAAAGTTTATTGTCCAGTTCCTTCAATTTATTGTCCAAAGTT
>NZ_BAUT01000026.1 GCF_000513095.1 Halalkalibacter wakoensis JCM 9140 | reverse complement strand
ATAGAGGTAGGACACTGAAAAAGTCGGTTTTTCTTTTTCAGTGTCCTCGAAAGCAATGTGCGGAGCCACTGCCCGGTTTTATAAAAGCCTGCTATGAGTGGGGTTCTCATAGCAGGCGCGCAGTGCGTGAAGCCATTGCTACTTAATCGAGGCATTGAAAAAGGTTGGTTTGTACCTTTTTCAGTGGCTTCAAATAGAGCTAGGGGCGAGACACCACTGGCGCAGCCGTGGAGGCTCGGCACCTCCCCGCGGAAAGCGAGTGGCTGCAGCACAATGAAACGAACGTGTTCTTACACCTTAACCCATATAAAGCAAGAAACGAAACAACATTTTGACAAAACGAAGAAAGCAATGCTTTTTAGATTCGCGAACCTGGTTGCACTGGCTACGTTCGCTGGGCTTAACCTAAAAAAGCCTACCTCAGTTTTAAACTGAGGTAGGCTTGTATGGTTTTAGCTATTATTCATTTCCTAGCGAGGAATGTGAATTAAAGCTTAACTACGTTCGCAGCTTGTGGACCACGAGCACCTTCAACGATTTCGAATTCAACGTCTTGACCTTCGTCTAAAGACTTGAAACCTTCAGAGTTGATTGCTGAGAAGTGTACGAATACATCGTCCCCATCTTCGCGCTCAATAAATCCAAAACCTTTTTCTGCGTTAAACCATTTAACTTTACCTTGCATGCTTTCACATTCCCTTCGTAACTAAAATACTGTGGTGTTTTTTTCCACATCTTCACTATAGCAGTGCTTTCACGCCTTTGTCAAACGCTTTACAGGTCAGACAACTCGCCAAATAACAACAATTCTACAGGAAGCTTGTCGAATTTTGTAAGCGCTTCATCACATTCTGAATACCCATGCGATTTTTGCCCAAAATGTTAATCTTAGAATAAACCTGAAGAACAGAATTCAGGTTTATCCTTTACTATGTATAATTACCTCACATAGAATATTGTATTCATATTTTTTTCATGTAAAATGAAGAGACACAAACTTACAAATACTAACAATGTTCTCACAATACGTTGTTCCTATATTTTAAAATTGTCCCCTCCCGCCGTAGCTCGCGGCCATTGATTACCTGACTCCTTTGCAACGTGCCCACTACGGCTCACGATGTACACTGCTCAAAAGAGAAGTGTACATTTTCTTTTTCCTCCCCCTTTAGTCTCTATAACAATTCGTTATAATTTGGTAAGATGGGGACTGGGAGGGAGGACTATATGGTCCAATTTGTAAAAACAATCCTATTGCTCACTGTTCTTTTATTCGTTTCTGCTTGTACCCAAACAGAAACGGTCGAACAGATCGATGACGGTACGACAGAGAAAAAGGAACGCGATCATCATGATGTAGACATACAAGAGGAGACACTTCTTACCGTTGAGGACATCCTTACTCGATCATTAACAGAATTTCAAAGCATTGAAAGCCTTTCTTCAAACAAAAAAGTCGTTCAAGACATTCAACTACCGAATGAAGATCCTCTATCAACAACAACGAGTCTATATGCGGAAATGACCCAAACCCCTTTAACGATGTATCAAAAAAGAGTTTCGACGATTCCAACAATGGGGGATTTTGTGACCGACATTTATTTAGTGGATGAAGGTGTCTATTTTAAAGACGGACTTGAAGATGGTTGGTTCACGTATCCAGAAGATGTGGCAGAAGAATTAATTGCCTATGAGGAAACCACAGCACGTCCTCAAGAGCAGCAACTTGAACTAATGTCAAAGTACACAGATCAACTTACTTATGAAGAAACCGAAACACATTATGTTATTTCATTCATGGGAACGTCTGATGTTCTAACCGCTTTCTCACTAGAACTAAACCATTTAATGTTAGATGAACTGGCTAATGAATTAGAAGAATTTATGATGATGGCAGACATTAACAAGTTAGAGTACACGGTGTTCATTGAAAAAGAGACATTTTTACAAACAGAATGGAACATGTCTTTACAGCTTGAACTACCATTAGAAGAAGAATCTATCACAAGAGAAATTAACGCTTCTGAACACCTTGATCATTTTAACGAAATCACAGAAATTATCGTTCCATTAGAAGTTATTCAAAATGCCAAAGAATTTAACCTTCATCTTTCTGAATTTGAAGAATTAAAACAGTTTGATATCAGTCATACTCACAATGATGATCCTTTAACTTTTTATTAAAGCGATTCTACGAACACGAACTCTTGTTCCCTTATTTTACAACAAAAATAAGGGAATGTAAATGCTGAATCTAAATATCACGAAAAACACGCCAACTTATTTAAATAAGTTGGCGTTTAATTTTCCTTACACTTTAAATGTACGGATAAGCTGTTGAAGTTCCTCAGCCATATTTGATAAAGAGGATGACGATGAAGTAATGTCTTGCATTGAGGCTACTTGTTCCTCTGTAGCTGCAGATACATTTTGGCTCCCAGCCGCGGTTTCGACAGCTACATCTTTTACAACAGTCATCGCATCCATCAGCTGGTTGGTTCCATCTGAAAGAGTAGCAACCGAGGAGGTTACTTCTTTAATTTTTCTTACGACTTCATCAATCGCTTGTTCGATTTCTTCAAATCGATGACCTGTATCATTTACGACATCGATTCCTCCAGATACTTCTTCTGTCACTTGCCCCATAGAAGCAACCGCATTCTTTGTTTCAGACTGAATCGTTAGCAATAAGTCACTTATTTGATTAGCTGATTGAGACGATTGTTCGGCAAGCTTGCGAACTTCTGCTGCAACGACCGCAAATCCTTTTCCATGTTCACCTGCCCGCGCTGCTTCAATCGCAGCATTTAAAGCTAGTAAATTCGTTTGCTCGGCAATTTCTGTAATGACCTTCGTAATTTTCCCGATATGTCCAGCATGCTCATCTAATCCTTGAATAACCTTACTTGTATGGGTCACAATCTGGTTCATTGAGTTCATCTGTTCAACGGCAATCTGAATAGATTTCCCCCCTTCACCCGCCTTTTTTGTTGCATGTGCAGCACTAGATGTAACAGAATCCGCACTTAGTGCTATTTGTTCGACACTGCCTGCCATTTGCTCGACGGTCTCTGCTGTTTGCTGAACGCTACTCAGCTGTTTGTCTTTCCCTGCAGCTACTTCTTCTATCGTTTGAGCAATTTGTTCAGTCACTAAAGTCATCTGCTCGGCACTTGTTGATAATTGCTCAGATGAAGAAGCAACAGTTTGTGTATGATCGGCAACTTGATGAATCATCGATCGAAGTTGCGATGACATTTTATTAAAGGACTGAGCAAGCTTGCCTATTTCATCGTTGCTCTTGATGTTTAGTGCTTGCTGAGTGAAATCCCCAGCCGCAATGTTCTCAGCATGTTCTGATATCACCGTTAATGGCTGTAATTTTCTTTGAAGCAAGAACATTAGCACAAGTATTAGTATAGCTGTAATAATCACCGTCATAATAATAAATGAATACACATTGCTCATTAATCCATCTCGAACGTTCTCTAACGCCTGATTTGCAATCATCGCTTGAAGAAAATATGGTTCTGTATCGATTTTTGCATACAATACGTACTGAACCTCTCCCGCCGCTAAGACAGGATAGTACATCTCTGCAGTCTGACTTTCCTTTTCCATGAAAAGCATAGGCGTCGCATCACTAGAAACTTGTTCAATGACGCTGTTTTCAATTGTTTCACCTTTCGTCCACACACTCTCTTGATTGTTTTGTAACGATTCAGCTAAAACAATATTTGTAGAATCAACTAGATATAACGCTTCGAGCGATTGATTATTTTCTAAGTAGTTACGTAATAAATTTTCAAAAACACCGACCTCTAGCCCAACTTCAATGACTCCTCTTCCATCTTCCCGTGCTGTGGATAGAAATTTAAAAATCTCCCCTGTTTGACTCTTAATAATTAATGGGGAAACGTAAAATTCAGTATCATCACTCATCACTTCTCTATGGGCTTCATTCATTGCAAACAAATTGAGATCTACGTATGCATCATCCGTCGTATGTGTAATAAACCCACTTGTATCTGTCAACATGGCATCTTCAACCTTGATTAAGTCAGAAATCATTCGAATATCATCATTCGTTAATTCCTGTTTGGAATCATATTGTTGAAGCGTATAGGCAGCATTCAACATCGTATCATTAATTTGCTCTTCCAAAAGATGAACCTGGTTTGAAATATCCGATGTTAACGTCTGAAGAGTTTGTCTCACACTTTCTTCAGAACCCTCGTTCATTTCTACAAGCAACGTTTCAGTTTCCTCACTTAATTTATTTGTTTCATATATTTGAACAAGTACAGCACTCCCTACCAAGATAACAATTAACACACAAACAATCCCAATGATTCTACTTTTTAATGACATAATAAAATCCTCCTTAATCAAATCCAACCAACCTTACTCTCACAGCTTACCTCTCATTCGCACTTACGTCATTGGTTAAAGAGAATAATAAAAACCATTATTATTAGCTGTTTTAACTAAAGTAAACTTGCATACTAATCGAGTTACAAGACGATAAAAGGCAGTGTTTCACCTACACAGATAGGAGAAATGTCTTGAATCTTCATTCCTAGACCCTGTAAGATTTAGTTCCAACCTTTTTTACGGCAAACAAAAAAGCTAGACTTGAGAAAAGATCTCTAAGTCTAGGCTTAAATATCATTATTCTACTCTCTAATTTTTAAAGCTCCATACTCGATCATCTGTCTTACTCTTTGTAACGAAAATCCACTTACATTAACAAGGTCAAGGATCGTTAACTTTGGGTTTTCCGCTAACAAGCTTCTGACTTTCTGACAATCATTCCGAAACACCTCATAACAAGCGTTACAAAACGAGATTTTCTGATTTTGTTTTACCTTGCCACACTCTGTACAAAAACCGCTTTCTTGCAAAGTGATCACTCCAATGATAAAGGAATATCTATCGATAAAGAAAAAGCTATCTTAACAACTCTAATACTCGGTGGCTCGATTGATTCATTTGAGCATGCATCGCTGTTTGCGCTTGAGACAACACATTCGCTCTCATTAGATTCATTGCTTCTTTTGCCATATCGGCATCTTCTATTCGACTAACTGCTGCTGTTGTATTTTCTTCGAGAACGGACAAGTTTGACGCCATGCTATTTAAACGGTTCGAAACGGCACCAACGTGGCTTCGCTCTGCATTCACAAAACTCAACGCTTTATCGACAAGATTAATGCTGGCACTTGCCTCTTCATGTGTCAACACACAAATTTGATTCGTATCCATAAGCATATTATCAAAGGATTGGATTTCGACAAGATAGTTCTGACCAGCGTTCGCTCCGACTTGGAATGTAAAATCATTGGCTTCATAGCCAACAACATAGCGCAAGCGGTAATCTACTTCTATCGTATTGGCACCAAGCTGGACATCTACTTTATCCTTGTCTAATACAATCCGGTTTCCTTGTAAGGAGAACTGCTCATCCGTTAACGTAGTACCATTAAAATAAACAGACAGCTCTGTCGGGTCAATTTCCGAAAATAACAAGTGAGCGTCTTCCCCACATCCACAACTTGAAAGATAATCAGGCATACTTGGTGAATTATTCAAATGAATATCTAATGAATCGTAATAAGAAACGTTCATACGTACAGAGCCGGTTGTATTCGTAATATTAGGACGAGCATCACCAACTAATTGAACCATTCGACCATCAAAATAATAGCCATTTCCATCTATGCTATCTGTCTCGGGTATCTCCTGCCCATTCACATGAACTTCATATACATATGAATTTGTTGGCACAGGTATCGTGATGCTATTGCTACTAACTGAATAAACGCGATAATCTCCCCTGTCATTCCCACCATCCGGCCTGAAATCTCCATGAAGTGATAATATGTTCGTATCCGTATTGTAGGTATATCCATGTTCTTCACTGTAAGGAATTTCTACTCCACTCAAATACACACGAATTGCTTGTGGCTCCTCATCTGTGCCCACACCATAAGAGAGAGAACTTGAATTTAAGCGAAAATCATATGTATCGTTTCCTCTGGTTGCCGCAGAGCTTTCATATACATAATATACTTGCACATCCGGATCGGAAGCATGTCCAGCATCCGGACGTGACTCTCCGTAAAGTTCAATTCGATTTGTATCACTATTATAATAAAAACCATCAAGCTGAAATGGATCATAATGAACCTCGCGGCCATCCACTACAACGCGGAACGTTGATGGAATGTCTGGATCGGCTATCCCATACGTCTCCGGCGGGGTGCTTAATCCAACTTCCACCACACCATTGCGCCAACTGACACCACCTAGCTCGCGGATCATATGTATCGAATATAAATCCCCCGTATCCGGCCGAGCCATCCCATTCAACTCAATCGTATTCGTCTCTTCATTATAAAAAAACCCTTCCGTTTCTGAAAAAGAAATCTCTTCCCCATTTCGATAGACTCTGATCGATTTAGGTTCCTCATCCGTCTCAATATTATAAACTTCTGGGTATCTCCAATCTAAAGGAATACCATATACCTCTGTTGTCGTCTGCGAACCAGACAAGTCTCTCATATATTCAACTCGGATCGTTGTTCCCGATGGCAAATCAGGACGAGCATTTCCATGTAAACTTATTTGCCCATTTGACGGGTTATACGTATACCCATTTTCTCCATCGTACAGTAATTCTTGTTCTACTCCACTCCCCGTTCGCGTAAACACACGTAAAGAGCGATTCAATTCTAAATCTGGTTCATTCTCAAGGTTGTATGTATCAATTCCGGTCCCATTCGGCAGCGTAAATGTGTATACATCATTACGCCCGTCGTCATCTTCTCGATATCGAATAGAGATTTCTTGGTTGTAAGCAGGTCGCAAATCCCCATAAAATTCAATCCGGCCTGTCGATTGATCCACATACACCCCATGAGTCGTTTCAATGTCCTCTGCACTTGGCCTTGCCGCTAACAATTGATCCGGCCTTACCGTATCTCCGCCGACTTGAATTCGCATCGAGTGCGGGCCTTCTTCACCATTCATATTATATACTTCTGCTAAAGGAGGAATCGAAACAGTATGGATGTTGTCTTGCACTCCATCAGACACATAGGAAAAGCGATAAAAGTCTTGCGCATCATCGACATCTTCCGCTCCAATGATGGCATCCCCCCAAAACGTAACGGCATTTCCCGAGACCGTAAAATAATAACCGCTTGGCGGGTCTCCATTTTCATCCCTATCCCAATATGTTAATACTTTGCTTCCGCTATCATTCACCTTTTCAATTTGAAGCGAAGCATTTATTCTATCATCCATTCGATATAAATCCGGTGTCGTCGGCAACGTCAATGTATTATTCGTTACAGGAATATGAAGTCGGTCTGTATTCGGAATCAGGTCCACTCCCCCAGGATTGATTACTGTTGGAGCAAAGTCGAGAGATTAAGATTAAGATTAACATCAACCCTCCTGATATTCCCTTCGTTATCCGAATAAACAAATGAAGTATTCCCCTCTTCATCTACTCTAGGAGAAAAACTATATCCATTACTGCCATCACTCGAGTTATAGTTGGAAATCGTTTGGATTGTCGACCACCCATGAGACGTTGAAGAACGCGCTTGGACATAAAGATTCGAACCACTATGATAAAGCTGCATTAACGGCGGTTCCGTTCTCGTCTTTCGCGGAGCGGTAGCGACAGAACCACTTACCTCTGGATCACGACTTACATCTGCAGGCACCACGTACTGACCACCAACACGACTAGACTGAAACACAATCGACTCACCATCCAAAGACCACTGAGGAAGATGATCGACAACCGTTGTACCGATATACGATACTGGTCGATACGGCTGCATTTCAACGGCTGGAGAAAATTCAAAGTTCGTATTGCTCTCAACAATCGATTCCGGGAGAGAAGGCGTCCCTACTTGATTTATCCCCACTTGAACATAAGTAGTATTACTATTCAACGACAACTGTGACGTTTTCGATGCCGTTCGGTTCTCGTAAAGGTACTCCCCTGGTGTTGTATTCGTTAATAGCTTCTTCGTATTAAATTCAGTATTAATAACAATATCATTGACAGCCTTGTTTAATTCGTCAATTTCATCTTGAATGACCACTCGATCCGATCTTGTAACGGTGTCATTTGCTGCCTGTACGGACAGTTCTCGAATCCTTTGCAAAATAGAGGTGATTTCCTCCATCCCACCTTCAGCCGTCTGAACAAGCGATCCCGCATCCTGCACATTGCGCGACGCCTGCTGCGTTCCTCTAATCAACGCCTGCATTTTTTTACTAATCGCTAATCCAGCCGCATCATCCGCCGCCCGGTTGATTTTCTTCCCTGAGCTTAAACGTTCCATTGCCGTTTGCAGGCTATTTTGATTTTTCTTCATCTTATTGTTTAACATCGTTGACAAATAGCTGCCACTAACAATCATTTAGCTCACCTTCCAACCTTCAGAATGAATACAACAATACATCTACTAAATAGCTTCCATTTACTATTAACGGTTTGTATTTTTACTAGATTAACTTAGTTCTACCGTTACCCTCCAAAAAATCAATAAGCGTTTACAGTTTACCCAAAAAAAGAAGGCTACTCTATAAAGGAGCAACCTCTATTACACACCGCGCTTATCAAAAAACACACCATCAGATGTTGGACCATCAAACGGATTTTCATATTTCCGACTTGTTTCTCTTTTTTGCTTGATGTCAGTCAAGTTAGCACGAATTTCGGCTTGAATTTGCGCAAGTCGTTGTTGAAGGTTCGCATTCAACTTTAAAAGTTCCTGGCCCAACCTTTTTTCTACTTCCGTTAATTGTTTGGAATTGACGTTCGCAATTAACTCATCCCGCTCCGCCAACATCTCATCAACCTTGGCAATAAATCGATCGCGTTCATCATGATCTTTAGGCAAAGGTTGACTAGCCAGTTGAAACAAAGCATCCGTCTTTAAATAAAGATCTTTGACGACAGACATTACGCTTTCCCACCAGCACCGTGACGTTGTTGGCGATCAATCAGAACCACTTCTTTCCACGTATCACGAAATTGAGTAACTAGATCTTCTGCATTTGCTAGCGCTTGTGGATCATTTTTCACATTCGCTTCAACTAACTGACGTAAAATAAAATCATACATTTGCATCATATTTTGACCAACTTCAGAATCGGTCTTTAACGTGACCATCAATTCACGGATGATGTTTTGAGCCTTTGTAGTCGCTATGTTTCTTTTTTCAATTTCTTGGGCATCCATTGCTTGTTTTGCTTGTTTGATAAATTTTAAGCAACCGTTGTACAGCATTAGCGTCAGCTCTCCTGGTGATGCGGTTTTCATTGCATTTTGCTTATAAGCTGCTTGCATATTTGTTGCCATTTGTAAAACACCCTTCCTTGTTACTCTTTAACTTAATTAACTCTTCTAAACTCGTTGATCGACAATTAACCCTGCATGCTTTAGCATCGATGCAACCATATCTAGAAACTGCTCAGGCGGTATTTCTTTTACGATCTCACTTGTATCTTTGCTAACCACTTGAACATAAAGACGATTTAAATCTTCATGAACATTGAATTTTAAAGCCGTCTTATTCGTCTCTAAAAGTTCGTTCATGTTTTCTACTTGCTTAGTCAAGTGTTCCTTTGAATAATCTTCCGCTTTATTAGTCTTTAATTGTTCAATCCCTTTTTCAATAATGCTAGTAGGTGTTTCTACTTTTTCTGCTCTGGTGACTTGACTTGATGTTGTTTTCTCTGGCAGAAGATTAGTGACTGTATGAAAATATCCTTTTACATCCATCCCCCAACCTCCACTTTATCCATTTGTTATTATATCGGTCAATATGCCTTTCTTCTAAAGCAATTATTCTTGAATCCAGCATTTATAAGAATTCACTAATATATACTAAGTAATTTTATTTCCACTTTAAAACCCGCCATACAATTGAGCAAGCAATGCATCTCCTTGAGAATTCGCTCTTGCTACTGCTTTTTCCATTGCTGTAAACTGTGCCCAGTACCTCTCTTCAACTTTCTGCATACGTCGCTCAAAATTTGAAATACGGTCATCAAGTCTATTCATTTCTCTTCCAATAGTAAATTGATGATTTATATTCCTGTTTCGAGAACCACCTGCACGTTGCGCTATTTGGTCAATTAGCCCATTTGCACTATCTCTTACACGCCTAGCTATTCCTTTTTCGGCATTTGTAGCTCCATCACCAGCAAAAATTTTAAAAACTGCTTCTGAATCATTTTCGATTGCTGCACGCAGCTTATCTTCATTAATTTCGAGCTTCCCACCATCTGAAAAGTTTCTTGTTGTCGTTATTCCAATTGCAGAAAGCTGGTTGTATTGTGAGTCAAATCCAATGTTAACTGGTGCATACATATCCATACGAAAACGGTCAAACCCATTTCGAAGTGTTCGGTCGCTACGTAGCATCCCGCTCATGGCTCTTTCTTCCCAGCGCTCAATTTCCTTATCTGTCATTTCTGCACGTTGTTCATCTGTAAGAGGACGGTAATCCCGGTGGAATGGCTCTCTCACCTTTCCATTCACTAAATCTACCAGTTCATTATATTCGTCAATAAAACCTTTTATCGTATCCATAATCGAATCTACATCAGTCGAGGCACCAATTGTAACCGTGTTTTCCCCTTCTCTAAACGTACCTTGAAGAGTCATCGTTACCCCGTTCATCGTGAACGTATTAGATTGGCGTTCTGTTTCAAGACCATTGATTGTGAATCTGGCATTTTGACCACCACGTTCTTCGCTAATTCCTAATTGAAGTCCAGCAGTAAAAAAGCCACCTGAGAAATTTATTTCACGACCGTCTGTAAAACTACCTGTTTCTGTACGTATGACGGACACTTTATCAGCGTGTTCATCGTAAAACACATTAATTCCAGTATTAGAGGCATTCATTTGACGAACAACTTCATTCATTGTTTGATCACCTGTAAACACAAATTGATCTGTTACAGCATTTCCGTCTTTGTTATATGTCGTAATGCTAGAAGTTGAATAATTTTGTTTATAAGTAACCGACGCCTCCCCCTCAGTGCCTTCAGCAAAGCGCATTGCACCGGTTTGAAGATTTACAAATACTTGACCCGATTCTAAAGTTGTATTAGGGTCCGTAACGACAGTTAGAGGAACGCCTCCTACAGTTACTTCTAATGAACTCTCATTAATCCCTCTTTTATCTAACCGTTTATTTAAATTACTTTCATTAATCGCAAATGTTTGTGTTGCAGATTCGTCTGAAAAAGTTGTAATCTCTATTTTATCTCTTGACCTTAACGTTCGACCAAACTCAAGGGTACCATCATTTACCCGAACTTGATTATCTCGAAGAGCCCCTTCAGTGGTAGTAACGACTTCCATTGCTACACCGTTTACTTTAACCATGGCAGTTTCACGATTCTGAACTCCCCCTGTCACAGTTACTTCTCTAGTTTGGGCAGATACTGTAATATCTTTTTTATTGACGATACCTTGTTGCCAAAAACTATCATCTGCAAAACTTTGTGATTGCAAAGCAGCTGTTTTCTTAATTTTGTCACCCGTAGATATTGGTTCTGCACTTGCATTAGAAGCAGCAGTTGCTAAACGACTTACCTCGGTAATACGAAAAGTTCCAGGATTGGCTGTAGATGTTGCAGTAGCCGTAACCAAGTGGTTGCTAGAACTTGTTGCCTTGTTAGCCAACATCTTTGATTGCCTTAACACCGTATCAAATATATTCGTTCGAAATTGCTCTAGTTTTCTATTTATAGAGCGAAATTCTTCCATTCTCCATTCAAGAATTTGCTGATCTTGTTTCATTCTATCGACCGGCATCCGTTCAGCACGCATTAAATCCTGTACCATTTGGTTAATATCCATCCCTGTAGCAAAGCCCGAAAGTCTCAACTTTCACCACTCCTCGTTCTCTATTCTATTGTCTATTATGTTTATTTGAAAATTTACTTGAAATAAAACTTAGAAAAACGACACTAATTATCTAATCCTTTTATCGGTTGGAGTTCAATAAATATTAAGCTCAAAAGGATGAAAGTAAGAATAAAAACAAAAAATGCCCATCAAATGATGCGCATCTTCTGTATACACTTACATCGGTTGTCCTAATCCACCTAACTGAGACATCAAAGATTCGGCTTGGGCATTAGCTCTTGCCATCGCTTGTTCCATCGCATTAAACTGAGCCCAGTATCTTTCTTCGACTTGCTTCATACGACGTTCAAAATTCGAGATTCTATTTGTGGCTTGATCAATTTCTCTTCCTAATGTGAACGATTGATTGGATGCAGACTCTGAACCACCAGCACGAGCAGAGATCACCTGCATTTGACCTCCTAATGTATCCCTTATTCTTCTTGCAATCCCTCTCTCTTCATATTCATCGCCATCAGCTGCGAACAATTGAAAAACTGCTTCAGGATCTTCTTCAATAGCTGATCGAAGTTGTTCCTCATTGACTTCAAGTTTTCCTCGGTCTTGGTAATTGCTGCTTGTCGTAATCCCTAGTTCCGAAATATGTGAAAAAGCTAGATTAGCAGATTCCATCTCGATTGGAGCATACATGTCCATTCTCATTTGATTCAGAGCCCCTGTTAGCATTCGATCGTTACGAAGAAGCCCACTATGTGCTCTCTCTTCCCACAATTCAATTTCAGACTCTGACATCTCCCGTCTTTGTTCATCCGTAAGAGGTCCATAGTCACGATGATATTCTTCCGTTACTTTCCCATTTACCATTTCAATTAATTCATTGTATTCACCAACGAATCCCATTACCGTATCAAAAATATCATCTGTATTCGTAGAAACGTCCAATCTAACAGGGTCCGTAAACGTACTGTTTAATGTGATGTTTACCCCATTAATGTCAAATGTATTGCTACGCCTTTCCACTTCTTCCAATCCATTAATCGAAAACAATGCATTTTGGGCTGCCACTTCATTCTCTTCTGACAAGAGTAGATTGTCTGTTAAAAAGCTGCCCGTAAATTCAATTTCATTTCCTCCATCAGTCGCATTATTAACCCCTGTTTCTGTTCTCGAAATAGACATACGACCACTTTGGACATCAAAAAACGCTTGAACATTTAAATCAGAACTATTTATTTCATCTACAACATCATTTAAAGAAGCATCTTCATCAAAATCAAAGTCTACTTTATTCGATTCTCCGTTCTCATCATATGTAGTAATGGAGAAAACAATTTCCCCTTCGCCATTTCTCTCAATTCCATCACTAAAAAAGGATTCTTGTTCTAGTAAACTTCCATCGGGATCAAAACCTGATGCGTTCGTAACAATCGAATCACTACTTGCATTATAAGCTGAAGTGGCAAGCCTCTCTACATCAGAAATTGTAAACATACCAGTAGCAGCTCCTGATGAAGCTGTCCCATTTACGAACGCTTCGTTTGAACTACTTACTTCTTTTACAGCCATGTTCGCCCTTCTTAAGACACTATCAAACGTATTATTGCTAAACTCCAGAAAAGCCCGGTTTACTTCTCGGTACTCCCCCATCTTTAGTACTAATTCTTGTTGATCCTGCTCCATTTTCTGTAACGGTTGCCTCTCCGCTTTCATCAAATCCTGAACCATTTGATTAATATCCATACCAGAGGCAAAGCCTGTCAGTCTCATAAAAATCACCTTTCCCCGAACTATCTTGTTATCTCGTTAAAAGTTAAAATAAAAAAACAGAAAAAAGCGTTCGACTTCTCGCGCTTTTTTCTGTTTTTATCGTCCATATTTATAGGTCTATTATAATATCGGTAACCTTATTAATTTGTTTAACCTTATTTAGTTTATTATGAAATTGTATATTTGCTTAATACCGTCTCAATTTCTTCCTTCCAATTCTGGTACGCTGGTTGAACGGTAGTTGTAACCTGCATTTCTAAAGAATTCACATCATAACTCTCAAAGTTACTTAACAACTTACTAATGCTCTCTAGCAAAGGAACAGTTTTTCTTATTATATCGTTCTGCTCGAGCGGCATTGGTTCTATTGAAGTTTCAATGCTTTTAACCCCTTTTAATACATCAGTCAGTAAATTTTTAGCTTCTTCTAATCGAAGTGCCTGAATTTGAACCCGTGAGTGTCAATTCCCTCTTCTAATGTATTCAATAGTGGCAACAAATTTTCGATAACTTCCATATACTTTTCGATGACAATCACCTTCCTTTAAGCTTTTACTACATGTTGATAATGCCCTTTATACACTCCACGAGTATCAACAATAAGTTTGCTATGCTGTAGAATAAATTCATAATCAAAATGATCATGATCGGTACTGAGTAAGACGCAGTCCATTCGATTTAGACTACCTTCTGTGAGTTCGATTGAATCCAAGTCAAAAAAATGCTCCCTCATTTTTGGAAATGTTTTGACGAATGGGTCTGAGTAAAAAACATTTGCACCTTTTTCGCGAAGTAGTTCCATTAACATGACAGATGGGGACTCCCTCGTATCATCAACGTTTTTCTTATACGCAAGTCCAAGTACCAAAATATTTGCACCTTTTAACGATTTTTCCTTGTCATTCAAAGCGTCCATAACCTTATGAATAACCCACTGTGGCATCATCGTATTTACTTCACCTGATAATTCAATAAACCTTGTATTAATTCCATATTCCTTCGCTTTCCATGTTAGGTAGAATGGGTCAATGGGGATACAATGCCCTCCCCAACCTGGACCTGGATAAAATGCTTTATAGCCGAAAGGTTTTGTAGAAGCAGCATTGATAACTTCCCAAATATCAATGCCCATTTTATCCGCAACAATTTTCATTTCATTCACTAACCCTATATTAACAGCTCTATAAATATTCTCTAGTAACTTTGTTAATTCTGCAGTACCTGTTGAACTTACGGGAACCACTTCTTTTATAATTTTCTCATATAAAGTTACTCCGATTTCCAAACATGCCTCTGTAGACCCCCCAACAATTTTCGGATGGTATGGGTAGTGAACTCTGGATTACCCGGATCTTCTCGCTCGGGAGAATAGACTAAATAAAAATCTTCTCCAATTGTAAAACCTTGAGCTTCGATCTTTGGCTTCAGAACTTCCTCTGTTGTTCCTGGGTAAGTTGTACTTTCCAGACTAAGTACTTGTCCTTTTTTAAAAAAAGGCAAAATTCTCTCCATCGTACTTGTCACGAATGTTAGATTTGGTTCTCGGTACTGATTCAAAGGCGTTGGCAAACACAAAACAATGGCATCAACCTCTGATATTCTTGAGAAATCTCCAGTAACATCTAGAAGCCCCTTTTCAACACTTGCTTGAACACGCTCATCTGAAATATGTTTAATATAGTCTTTTTTATGTGTTAGTAACGTTCTTATTTTGTCGTCATCTATGTCAAATCCTATAACTTTTACATCTGCTTCGACATAGGTTAGAGCAAGAGGAAGCCCAACATAGCCTAAGCCGATGATCCCAACACTATTTATATCTATTTTAGAACACTTACTCCACTCTAATCTCATACTACACCTTCTCGAAATTTATATGAACTTAAATATATAACTCAACTTCCAGACATTAAAAATTGACCTTTCAGTAGATCTCGCAAAACTTTAAAAACCAATAAGTATGTTTTTCGACGAGTGCTTCTAAACAGAAAAAGCGCCTGATTCTTTGTTACAGTGGAATTGACTAGAGACCACATGAGCAATTACGAAATGAACTTGCTGCTGTATTCTCTGAATTACAAGTGTCGAAACACCTGCTTCACTCAGGTATTTGAAAAAAGATTTGAGTTTTCATGTTCCTATTGGTTTCGGCTTGGTTCTGATTTCCCATCAAAAAAATTGTTTTTTTCTTGTCACATTGAAAAAGAATGATTGTTTCCAGGCATGATACCATCTATCGATTTTTAAATCATTCCAAGTTTTTTTGAAGGAAATTCCTTTTACAATTTAGTGCTGTTACTATTCAACATGTCAGCATACTTTCATTAAAGGACCGTCCAAAAGTTCTCATTATTGACGATTCTAAGTTTGATCGTAGTGAAACTATTGATTTACTTACCCTTTGTTTTGACCACACTTCTTTGAAAATGCGATTTTATAAAGAGTTTCGAATGTTTACATTAATCTGGTCAGCAGGGCATACTTTCATGCTGATTGACTTCTCTTTACTTAGCTCAAAAACTTCTTCCATTAATTGAATCAATGAAGAAGTTAATAAGCGTGCTCTGGTACAGAGGCGCTACAGCGTGAATGACAAACGCTTTACTTAAAACAACTCTATTGATCCGCTACGCCACTTTAAGGAAAAAAGCTTCTTCGTTCAAAACCGTAATAAGAAGAGTGCCAAAAAAGTTTCAAGGACCCTCGTATGACTTACTTATCCTCATACAACGATTGTATCAGAGCTTACCTTACCTGCCTAATTTGGTCTGCAAAAGTTGGATATATAATTAATTACTTCAACACACTTTGTTTAGTTAAAAGATCAATATAATCATCAAGTTGCCTAAGCCAAATTTTATTTAATTTAGAACTGTCTGGATCATAAAAATAATTATTTAGTTCCTCTTCAATTCTTTTCACAGAGTAAATTAATAGTAAATCATTAAATTTTTCCTTACTTACAAACCGATCTAAAAGTATATCAAAATTTAAGATTCTATCATCTTTGCCATATAACAATTCTAGAACTTGATTGAACCAATTTATACCTCGCTCTTTTTGCATATGATCTACTATCAAATGAATAACATCTAATTCTTGAATTCCATTCATATCAAACCTATCAAGGTCAATAATCTTTATTTTTTCATTATAATTCAAAATATTCCTAGAGTGTAAGTCACCATGAACTGGTCCAATATGAAATTCGTTCTTTTCAATAGCTTTTTCGATTTTGTTTTTTACTTTCTCTATTTTTTTCTTATCCACAAATTTGACTAAACTGCCTAAAGTTTTGAATATATTTTCTTTAAAAACACCTTCAAGTCTCTTAATTCCAATGCAATTTCTCCGTAGAATATCTAAGATATAGATAGCGTCTTTATAATCTTTAATAGAACTCATTTTCTTCGCTTTTGTAGCAATAAATTCTTCTTTTTCTATAATTTCAATATCAGATAAAACCAATTCACATAAACCTATATTTTGTTTAATCATTTCATACTTTTTCATCTCTTTTAAGAGCATATTTATACTTTTTTTAGTGAAAGCAATTTTATACACGTAATACTGTGTTATAACTATCATACTTTCAGTATAAGTAAATCCTATCTTAGTGATATTTTCAATTTCAAGCTGATCAATAATTGATGAAGCTAAGTCCAAGTTAATCTTTTCTTCCAATGCGAATGGTAAAATTCCCTTTGAGAAATAACGGTATTTCGTTTCTTCTTTTAGTAAATTTTCTATTTTAACCATTTGCTTTTTTAATGAGTAATTATTTTCAATGAACCCTCTATATTCTTCAGAATTATACTGACTCTCAGTGACCATTTTTACAGCTTCGTCTACAGTATTCCACACATAGTTTTTTGAATAGATCTCTTTAGCTCCAACAAAATTATGAACAATTGGCTTTATTCCTTTTGCCATTGCTTGCATCACACTCATATTTTGAGATTCCAACACACTTGTACATAGTATATAATCTTTATCTTCTAACCAAGTGTTTAAATCCTTTTGCCATCCTTCAAAGTGAAAGTTTCTTTCTAACCCTAACTCTTTTATCATTTGCCTAAAATACAACAGATCTCTTTTATCCTGAAATTGGCCAGCAATGTGAAATTGAAAATCATTATTCTCATTATAAAGAGCACTAATTACCTGAATTAATAACATAGGACCTTTTTTATAGTTTATATATCCCACATAAGCAATCTTGAGACCTGGCTTTCTTTTTTTGTAACTCCATAGACTTGCATTTAGTCCGTTCGCTATTATACAAGTTTTATCTATTTCTAATTTTAGTTCAGGTAAGAGTTCTCTTCTTATGCTTTCAGAAATAAAAATCACCTTATCAACAGTGTCCCAATTCACTTGATCGGGAAATCTTGTGAAAGCTTCATAACTATGCAACCTGCAGATAATTTTTTTCTTTTTGCTATAGATTGACTACTCCCATAAATGACTAATTCATCACACCATTCAAACCAGCATATATCTGCCCACTTCATCCACTTATCTATTAATTGAAATTCCTCGTTTTTTGTTATTGTAATTTTTTTTGTTTCATATTCACTTGATAAATTACTTATAACTTCCAAAAGAAATTTGTCGTCCCCTTTTGAGAAAAAGACTATTTTTTTCTTTTCATGAGAGACTGCCAGTTTCTCCATAGCTTTTTTTGTTTTTTACTTCTGATCTTAATTTAGCTAACTCTACACTCGCGTTTTCAGCCTCTTCGTCATTTGTTGCATTGTTATAAGCTTGAGTGTAATATTCAAAAGCTAATGAAATATCTCCGTTTACATGATGCAAATAAGCAAAATTATACAACAAATCAAAATTTGAGGAATCACGACTTAGCCCCTCTTGTATAATTTTTTTAGCCTTCTCACTGTTTCCTTCCATCAAGTAGATTACACTTGCAATAGAAAAAAACTCCAGGTCATTTTTCTCTATCTTTCCATACTCTTCTAATAACGGCTTAGCTTCATCAATTTTGCCACTTTCAATTAACAACTTAATGTTTTGTTTAAATTTATTTGTCATACTATTCGACAAGACCTACACACCCTTATATTAATCGTTGCTAGTAAGAATTAAAATCTCAGATTTAAACAGCAAAATTTCAACATCACCCTGTACCATTTGCTCATACTGTTGTATTAATGCCTTTGCCTCTTTTATCTTCTTGTTTTCAATCAATACTCTAATATTATTTTTAAATTGTGTTTTTAGTAAATTCATTTCGTCTTGAGCCTGTTGCTGTTGATTTTTCACTTGGTCTACTAACAGTTCTATCCCTTTTTTCAAAGGCAATTCTTTTAAAGCTTTTCTTAAGTACTTTACGTACTCTTGTTGATCTTTCTCTTTTATTTTTAGCGCTTTTGACATGTAGCAGAAGAAACGATGCTCTGCTTTCGGGATATCGTATACATTTCCTTCATTGAGCACTTCAGTCAGATAAATATTTGAAATATAAGTATTTCCTGTCTCAATATACACCTTAAAAAGTTCCAGGTAAGAGGCATTCGTTATTTGTTCTCTTAATAAAACCTTTTGAGCTAGTACAAGCCAATATTTCAAATCGCGTATGTTCTTTGTACTTTTATAGAGATTTAAATAATCTATAACCTGTTGATCTTCACCTTCCGAATCAGTTGCAAGCAATTTCTCAACATTTTCTACCTTCCCGAAATTACTAAAAAGTTGAATATCCAATTTATTTGTAACAATATATTTTATAATATCTCCATAATAATATGGTGTTTCATCATAATTTAGCTTTAGTAAGTTGTCCAATATATTGGTGTCTATAACTTGTTGATTATCCATTTGAACTCTTAATACATTTAAAAAATAATACTCATCATGCCCCAAGCCTTGATTATTATAGAAGGATACTATATCTCGAGAAGAGACTGCGATATTATTCGAGAGTTGTTCTTCTAACTTCGAAATAAAGTGATTTTTGGTGTCATCATTTGAGAATGCTTCTTTCATCACTTCAAGAAGGAACTCTATATCTTCATATTTTTTTCCAATCTCAATTGCAATAATCGTCTTTAGTTTAGAAGGAGGCATTTTCTTCAATTGTTTTTTTGCTTCAGTTATTTCTCCATTTTTAATAGAGATATTTGCTATATGAGAACGAACAGTTATTTCAGAATGTTCATCATAATGGTAGAAAGTAAATGCAGGGTCTTTTGAAATTTTTGTTCTATTAAACCTTTTTTTACACTCTAAAAATCCCCTCGCATTTTCCACTGTATTTTCATTATCACTTATGGCTGCATATGATATTGTTAATATATACCATAAATCAATATAATCATTAGCATACCCTAATCCTTCTTGACATATTGAAATCGATTCCATGTACTCTTTATTTTGGAACGCATTTCTAGCATATACTCCGTACGTATAAGAGAACTTAACTCTTTCAACTCGAGGTAATTTTCTAATTAACTCATGCGCTTTTCTGAATTCAATTAAACCTTTTTCCTTATTAATAATGGAAGTTGATACACCTAATTGATATTGGTAGTACACATTGGAAGGATCTTTTTTTAATTCTTGTTTTAATATCCCAGCGGTTCGGTCAAACTTTTTCTTTTTAAATTCTTCATCTTCCCAAATGTAACCATAATGATTAATAAGTATGTCCGAAAAAACAATTGGCTCCTTAAATTGTGGTTGATTATGAATCGCACCTTTAAATCGGAAATCTTTTGTGTTCCTAAACCCTCTATTTAGAATACTAACGTTATAACGAGGTTCATCTTTCCCGTTCCCAGTTTCCATGTAATTTTTCATTTCAATACTAAAGGTATTGTATTTCGATAAGTTGCATTCAAAAAAACTGATTACGTCTTTAGCATCGACAACTTCTTCATCAGCATCCATAATCCATATCCATTCTCCTCGTGCGTATGATATAGATCTATTTCTCATCTCAGAAAAATTATTAGTCCATGGGTGCTCGAATACTTGACTTGTATAACTTTTAGCAATTTCCAATGTCTTATCTTTAGATCCTGTATCTACGATAATTAATTCTGCTATTCCAGCATCAATTATTGGCTTTAAACTTTTTAAACATCTATCTAAGTTCATTTCCTCATCTTTTACCATCATACAAATACTTACTTTTACTTTACCGTTCATCATATATACCTCCTTTTTATATAAACTTGGGACAGTACAAATTAATTTTATTCCCTCCCAAACTCATATAAAAAAGGTTAGAGGAATCACCCCTCCAACCTTCTTTTTGAACTTGTTTTTTTCCTATTATCCTAATAGCTGTAATACAGATTGTGGTTGTTGATTTGCTTGTGCAAGCATCGATTGAGACGCTTGAGATAGAATATTCGCACGTGTCATTTCCATCATTTCAGCAGCCATATCCACGTCACGGATACGAGATTCTGCAGCTGATAAGTTTTCAGACGCATTGTCAAGGTTCGCAATCGTATGTTCTAAACGGTTTTGGAATGCACCAAGTTCTGAACGCTGAGCAGATACTGTTTCAATGGCATCATTAATTGATTTAATTGCATTTGTTGCATGTTCATGACTTGCCACTGACAAACCAGCAGTATCTTTATTAGAACCACCCGTTGATGATACTCCGTTTTCAGATGCATAAACAGCTCCAGAAACAGCACCGTAGTTAACATCACCTAATAAAGCCTCTACTGAATCACCTTGCGCATGGTCACCACCAGTAGCTCCAGTAAGACCTAAGAACTCTGCGCTCATATTCTGAATAGAGATTTCCATGCTTTGGTCCTTGTTAGCACCAACTTGGAATTTTGCAGTGAAAGCAGTTGAAGCATTTCCTGCTTCACCTTTAAGTACATTTTGAGTATTGAACTCAGTTGTTTCACTAATTCTGTTGATTTCAGAAGTTAATTGATTAATCTCTTTTTGAATTTCATTACGATCAACGTCAACGTTCGTATCGTTTGATGCTTGAGTAGCTAATTCACGCATACGTTGAAGAATGCTATGCGTTTCATCAAGAGCACCTTCAGCTGTTTGGATCATTGAAATGCCATCTTGAGCGTTACGGCTAGCTTGATCTAAACCGTTGATTTGTGCACGCATTTTTTCAGAGATTGCAAGACCAGCGGCATCATCACCAGCACGGTTAATACGAAGACCTGAAGATAGCTTCTCCATTGAAGATTGCATTGCATTTTGGTTCATACCCATTTGACGGTGTGCATTCATTGCACCTAAGTTCGTATTAATAATCATGTTAATTTTCCTCCTTGAATGTAAGTCCGCCCACATCCTTGTGGTTGGATAATGTTTTAGCAGTAGCACAATATGTCGGCCGCCATACGTACTTTTGCTTTACAAGTCTAATATCGGATCAAAAGAAAAGAAGTTTAGCATTTTCTAATATTTTTTTAGTTAATTTGAAATTGACATTTTATATTTTCATTAATTGTTCTCAACTGATCTGTCTTAAATCAGACTGCACTTTTTCTACACAAGGAATATTGCACAGAAAAACACCATTTTAGTTATATAAATTAATTAGGATAAGCATTTGATCCTTTACCAGCCTCTACCTAAAATATAATCTGTTAGATCCTTACTTCTTCCCTAAAAAAACCTCGCCTTATGTCGATATAATAATAGAAACATCTTTATATAGTACTTCTAAATCCTCTATAACGAGTAGCTACTACAAAATACCTATACTATCATCAAAAGAACAGGTGGAAATCATGGACAAAACATCAATTTTCGGAATTATTTTAGGAGTGCTTTCTGTTTTATTCGGGTTGTATTTCAAAGGAACAAGCTTTGGGGTTTTATTAAATCCTGCTGCGATTATTATTATTTTCGCTGGTACGGCTGCGACCATTTTAATTGGGTTTCCAGGTAAAGAAATAAAAAGAATCCCGAAGCTATTTGGGGTGTTATTTAAGGATCGAAAGGAACCAGATGTGAATGAGTTAATCAAAACGTTTTCTGATCTTAGTGCCAAAGCGCGTCAGGAAGGGCTTTTGTCGTTAGAACAAGAAGTAGAATCAACTGAAAACCCTTTTTTAAAACAAGGGCTGAAAATGATTGTAGATGGTCAGGAGCCTAGTTTCATTCGAGATACGATGGAAGAAGAACTAAATGCAATTGAGGAAAGACATGCATCTGGAGCGCAAATTTTCACTCAAGCGGGGACGTATGCTCCGACACTTGGGGTGCTAGGGGCGGTTTTAGGGTTAATTGCTGCTCTTGGTGATTTAAATGATATTGATGCGCTCGGTTATGCAATCGCCGCTGCCTTTGTCGCAACTTTATACGGGATTTTTACTGGCTATGTGCTCTGGCATCCTTTTGCCAATAAGCTAAAAAGAAAGTCGAAAGATGAAGTGATGATCAAAAGCATCATCATTGAAGGGGTGTTATCGATTCAGGCTGGTGTTCCTCCACGCGCGGTAAAAGATAAGTTAATTGTTTATGTTCCTCAAGTCGAGCGTGCAAAAGTAGGAGACGGAGCCTCTCAAGGAGAGAGTGTCAATGGCTAGGAAAAAGAAACATCATGAAGACCATGTCGATGAATCATGGTTAATCCCTTATGCTGATATGCTAACGTTGTTACTTGCTCTTTTCATTGTGTTATTTGCGGTAAGTTCGGTTGATGCTGAGAAATATCAACAAATGATGGTTGTATTTAATGAGAACTTTCAAGGTGGAAGCGGGATCTTAGAGGGCTCCGCTCCTGTCCCGATACCTGATAGAAGTCAAAATGATTCAGAGATGTCCGATCAAAATGATTTACGTCAAAAAGAGCATCACGATCTGCTTCAATTGCAAAGTGAATTTGACCAATATATTTTGGATCAAAACCTTGAATCTGAGATCGCGACGAAACTCTCTGAAGACGGATTGCTTTTAACGATTTTGGATAACGCCTTATTTCATTCTGGAAGTGCGAATGTACGTTCAAATGCACGGGAATTAGCTGAAAAGGTCTCTGAATTGTTAGTAACAGAGCCCCCTCGAAACATAGTCGTTGCTGGTCATACAGATAATGTCCCGATCCATAACGCTGATTTTCGTTCAAACTGGGATTTAAGTGCTCACAGGGCGTTGAATTTCATGAAACTATTGATGGAAAATGGCGAGTTAAATCCAAAAAATTTAAGTGCTACTGGTTACGGGGAATATCATCCTGTAACGACGAATGAGACGGCAGAAGGCAGAAGCCAGAACCGTCGTGTGGAAGTTCTTATTTTGCCAAACTATAAGTTAGACTAGCAAAAAGGGAAGAATTCGATTGAATTCTTCCCTTTTTGATTTCGTTTTTAATGAGGGAACCTCTTTTGAATCGAGCGCGTTCCACCTTACTGTAAAACCTTCCCTGTCACATAGACCTTTTTCACTTCTCCAGTTGGTAATAGTGGGCTAATGCTCGCAATAATGGTCTTTTCAATCAGTTCAATTCCATTTTCATTTTGAATATCCTGTTTTTCTAATGCAGAAAGAGAATGGATCATTTTATTTTCAATAAGAGGGTAGGCATTCCGTAGTTCAGATTTACTCTTTTTTGAATCGGTTTCGATTGCTAACGATACTTGTAGGTGCGAACGATTTTGGATTGAAATGACCATTGGTTCCGTATGTAGTACCCGATCTTCTAATGTAGCTAAATCATTAGAGGTTGAAGATGAATCATTCAGTAAATAATAAACAGCCCCTGATAAGCCAATCACAAGTGCCGCTAACGTAATCATAATAACCTTTTGCATACGATCTTCCTTCGCTTATAGATTTTTCAGATTCTACCGTTCCGTTTCCAACGTAGCAATGTGTCCATCGATATAGGTACTGTCTCTGAAATGTTTTTTATAGTTATAGAAGGGGTTTCTCTTATACAGCTCTTACTTTTTGAAAGTTAGCCAAATCTTGCTGATAGCAATCAGAACAAACATCATATTGCTTTTTCACGAAGATCTGATTACATTCTGGGCAATTTTTTACGGTCATAGGTAAAGCTCCTTCCGTTTTTTAACTATCTTTCATCTCTCGTTTAGTTATGTTGCTTTCTTCCTCTATAATGGACTCTATTAGAATCGTTGGTTGGTTATTTAAGTTAACTTCTTTGTTTAACTCGTGGAGACGAACAACTGGGCGGTGCGGATTCGATTCAATTCTTGTTACAATCCCTTTCCCTTTACTTCCGATGTTTAATTGGACATTTGTTCCGGGAGGATAGCTAATAATTCCTTGACTAAAAGCTAGTACAATGGAATGTTTGTATTTTTTCTCTGAAAATGTCATGATTTGCTCAATTGCCTCGTGTGGCATGACCCCTTCTTTTGAGGTCAAGTGGTCATAATCATTTGCAAGGCTGCAGATTTGGGCAAATTCTAAAATCTGATCTCCAACAAGACCTCTTGGAAACCCTTTTCCATCAATCGTTTCATGATGTTGATAGGCAACATGGGCAGATGTTAAGTTGATCTCCCTCTGATTCCTGATAAGATTAAATCCTATCTCCGGATGATCTTGACTATTTGATGTTCTTGTTTTACCAACGTCATGTAACAAACAACCAATCCCTAAGTTGTTCAGCTGTGTATACGTATAGCCCATCTTTTTCCCAATTTGCAAGGCTATCAACGTTACATTAACGACATGAGCATATAACGTTAAGCTTTGGTCAACAGCTTTTGTTGGAATCAACATGATTGCATTCCGCTTTTGAACTTCAGCGATTAATGCTTTTACTGCTTTTTGGATATCAACTAATGGGAAAGATTGCTTCATTTCTAATGCTTTGTACGCATTCTCAGTCATTGTAATGATATCTAACCAAGTTGGCATATCCATCATTTCTTCTAACGAAATTCCACGTGATTTTGAATCCTCTATAAATAAATAGTTAATTCCAATATCAATGAGCTTCTCTTTATATTTCGGGTGAACGATATGACCTGCTCCTAGCAAGACTCTTCGTTTCCCATCATAAACAGGTTTTGCTAACTGCATCGTACGCTCATTGTACTGTTCGATATGAATCATTCTCATTCATTCACCCCATTTAATTTATTTCTCTTTCAAATACTTGCTTATAGTTGATACGGATACTTCATAACATTGGCTTATTTCTTGAAGGGTTTTCCCATTTTCAAAATAAAGCTGTTTCCACTTAGGAACCATCTTTTTGATTGTTCCTGTAGACGTTTTCTTGCTTCTTACAGTAACATGATCTTTGATGTTTCTGTAAACCGTGTTCGCACTTACATCATATTTTTTAGCAATGTATTGAAAAGATAATCCTTGATTATATAGATTTACCCACTCTTGAATAAAAGGCTCGTACACGTTTTGGGGATTTTGGGTGACTAAATCGACTTCATCTTTAATTGTATTTAAAACAATCTTTGGGTGAAAATGAAAGTCACTACCGATCGTATTTAAACACTTGCCTTTTTTATATAAAGAAACCCACGTCCTTTTCAATTCCTGAATAGCAGGTTGAATTTCTTTGTATACATTTGTCTTCACAGTTGTTTCACTAACTTTATGTTTCCTAGCAATCTCAGCAAAGGTTTTTCCTCTTCGATAGGCTCGTACCCATTTTCCTATTTCTTTTTCACTAAAAGGGCTTCGAGTTCGTTTTTTTATCTTTTCTTTAATATACTTTGACACAGTTTCTGTCTGAACATGATACATCTGTCCAATAGCTGAGAATGTAAGTCCTTCATTTTCATAAAGTTGAATCCACTCTCGCTCTAAATGTCCATATTGTTTTACTCTTCCTCTAGCCATAGCATTTACTCCTTACACATTGATGATATAAAAAATATCGCAGCAATTAAAAATGGACATCTTAAAAAAACAGATATCCATCTTAATATCAGTTTTTTCGGTAACCCGGCTGCCGTAGTTCTTTCCCTTAGGTCCGTGGCTTTGCGTCCTTCTCTTTCGACAAGTTTGCTATTCTCGTAAACTTACTCTATTCAATTGTGTGAGTTCATACCAACCTATTTTACACAAAACTCCATTTTGTGCAATTAATCGACAAAAATTTCTTTTTATTTTACGAAAAAAGAGTAAAATTACCTATGATAAAAGTCATATAAAAAGATTTAAGTTTACACTAGCAACTTTTTTCTAACGTTATTTTTCACGAAATCTAGTTGCTTACTCCCCCTGTCCAGTATATGATAATAAGCAAATAGTTCTACAAGTAAATAATGACAAAGGCAAACTATTCGAAAGGGTAGGACGCAAAGCCTAGGGACTAACGTATTGGGTAAACTATGTTCGCCTGGCTACCAAATAATAAGAGTTTATTTTACATGAACCGGTTTGGCTATTCCTTTTATTGGAGTAGCCTTTTTTCGTGTGAATTTTTGAGAAGGAGGTCCGATTAAATGATCAATTTAGAAACTAAAGATTTGATTCAAGGTGTTGTGACGTCTATGAAAAGCGTTGTTCCAATTTCATTGAATTACTCTAGTCCTCTAATGCTGCAGGAAACTATCACTGTAGATTCGGGTGTAGTGATTAGTCTTACAGGTGAGATGACGGGAAAACTTTTAATAAGCGGTGAAACTTCTGTTTTTGCTTCGATTGGCCATTCAATGTTTGGGATGCCTCTTGAAGGTGAGATGTTACAATCCTTCATTGGAGAACTAGGAAACATGGTGGCAGGTAGTTTTTCAACAATTATTGTTGAATATGGATTAATGACAGATATTACAGCGCCAACTGTTTTGCAGGAAGTATTTCGTTTTGCTGCTTATCAAAAGGCAATGAGTATCCCTATTTCTTTTCCAGACGTTGGAGAAATGACCATTTACTTATTACTAGAGAACTAGTACATTTATATAAAGAAACTTTTATGGAGGAAGAACATGAAGCGAAGAAAGAAAGAGAAACAGAAGAAAACTGTCAGCAAGAAAACAAAGCCAACAAAACTAGCAATGAAACTTAGTTTACGAAAAAAACTACTTGGAAGTTTCCTTCTCGTTTCTATTTTGTTTGGAATAGCGAGTGCGGTTTCTTATTACAATATTAAACAGATGGACAGGTCTTTTACTTACTTAATTGAGACAGTCACAGAACTGCAATTAATTAGTCAGAATATTGATTCATCTATTAGCAATCAAGTGAGCGATTTAAGGGGATTTTTATTATACGGTGATCCTACTTTTGTAGAAGACATTCATGCTCAAAACGATGAAGTTAATACGTTGATAGTAGAGGCGATTGATTTAGCTACTAGAGAAGATGTTGTGGAACATTTTAACGCGTTACAAGCACTTAATCGAACTTTTTTAAGTGAGTCAACAAGAAGTGTTAGTCTTGCACAAGCTTCGATGGACCATGCGATTGAAACGTCACAGAGAAATGTTATTCCAGTTAGTAGTGAAATGAGAGAACGGTCAATTGAACTGAATGAGCTCCTCTCAGGGATCCTTGAACAAACCTATACGGAAGCCGATCAATTAGCTCAGCAAGCTGCCGTCGTTGCAGTTGTTGTTAGTTTACTAGCATTCCTTATTGCAATTGGTTGTGGTATTTTCATTTCAAACTTAATTTCAAAACCTATTAGTAAAATCGGTGAAGCAGCGAAACAAGTCGCTGCAGGAAACTTAACCATCCCGAAAGTTAATGTTAAATCAAATGACGAAATCGCGACGTTAAATGATTCATTTAACCAAATGACCGACAACCTACGAGTCATGATCTCTCAAATCCAAGCAAACTCAGAGCAAGTGGCTTCATCATCCGAGCAGTTAAACGCTAGTGCTAACGAATCTGCAAAAGCAACGGACCAAATTACAGAGTCCATTCAATCTGTTGCTTCCGGTGCAGAAACTCAAGTAGAACGTACGAGCAGTGCCAATGAATCAGCAGATGAGATTTCAAAAGGTGTCGAAGAAATTGCGATGCACATCTTTTCTGTTACAGAGGCAACTGATTTAGCGAAGCAAAAATCGATCAATGGTTTACAAATTGTCGAGAAAACGGTTAGCCAAATGAACGCGATTAATGAGCAAACAACCCAAACATCAACGGTGATTTCTAGTTTAGAAGATAAGTCTAACGAAATTGGAAGCATTGTTTCACTAATCACAGCTGTCTCTGATCAAACAAATCTACTAGCATTAAATGCTGCGATAGAAGCTGCAAGAGCGGGTGAACACGGAAAAGGGTTTGCCGTTGTAGCAGACGAAGTGCGAAAATTAGCCGAGCAGTCCAATCAATCAGCAGGTCAAATTAGCGTATTGATTCAAGATATTCAAAATGATATTTCTCTTTCTGTTTCTTCCATGGCGGAGGGCAGTGAGACGGTGAAACAAGGTCTCACGTATGCGACGGAAGCTGGTTCGGAGTTTAAAGAAATATCCACATCCATCAATGATATTTATACACAAATTGATGAAGTTTCGATTGCTGTACAGAAAATTGCGATGGGAACGGCGACTATGCTTGAATCCATAAAAGAAGCATCAGCCATTGCTGAAAATGCCTCTTCGTATTCCCAAGAAGTTGCTGCATCAGCAGAAGAACAAACCGCAACAATGGAAGAAATCTCCGCATCCGCAGAAATGCTATCACGAATGGCAGAAGAGCTACAGGAGACGGTTCGGAAATTTACGGTTTAACATATAGATTATAAATAAATCTTTTAGTAAAGTTTGCTGCTGTGACAAAAGGGTTTTCTCATAGTGTAATGGAGCGGAAGTCACTCGACTCCTGAGGGGAAATAGAGGGAGGCCACTGAAAAAGCCCTCTAATCTTTGTGATTAAAGAGAGAATGGCGTAAATAAGTGCATCGAATTCGCTCCCGGGATGGGGGGCACGCACCTGCAGGCGGGCGTTGAACTAACCGGCTGCGCCGGTGGATTTCAACCTGCCCTTCCCTCCTGCAGGAGTCGGCCCTCCCATCCCGTCCGCTTTATTGAGAGGAAAGCTAGAAATTCCCTACTCTTAAACACTCAAAAGAAAATAGCGTAAAAGAGCCTTTGAGAAATGAAACTCAAAGGCCTTTTGGCTACAGTCTGAAGTTTTAGTTTCATCAAACATTTAACGGTCATTTTATTTTATCATTTAGGTATTACATAGATGTAGGTGAATCTAGTGATATCAAATGAAGAAACCATAACACTCAGTCCATACATGGGAATTTATGAACGGGTTGTCCCTAAAGATAATATGCTTCGTCAGATCAATGAAATTGTTGATTTTTCATTCATAGTAAAAGAGATAAAATAAAATTATTGCCTTGATAATGGTCGGGATGCCCTTCCGCCTGTTCGTATGTTCAAATATCTATTACTAAAAGTTATTTATCACTTATCGTATGTCGATTTAGTTGAACGTTCTAAATACGATATGTCATTTAAATATTTTCTCAATATGGCACCTGATGAATCGGTTATTGATCTAAGTTCACTAACCAAATTTACAAGGCTTCGCCTTAAAGACGAGGCTTTATGACTGTAGTGTAATGTGTGTCGCTATGACAAAAAGTTTTTCCTCATAGTGAAATGGAGCGGAAGCCACTCGACTCCTGCGGGAAATAGAGGTAGGGCCGAGACACCTCTGGCGCAGCCGAGGAGGCTCGGCACCTCCCCGCGGAAAGCGAGTGGCTGCAGCGCAATGGAACGAACACGGATAGAACACACAACTCAGAAAACAACGAATAGAAAAAGCCGCATTGGACCGACTTCCAATGCGGCTTTTTCGTTCTAAGGTTTTTATCATGGTTACCTCGTCTCATCAACATTCTTTCCTTTACTGCAAAACCTTCTCCGTCACATACACTTGCTTCACTTCCCCTTCTTCCAGGAGCTCTTGAAACTCTTCTAATAAAGCTGACTCCATCATCGCAACTCCATTTTCACGTTGAATCTCTTCCCTCTCAAGTACACTTAAAGAATGAATCATAGCATTTTCGACCAAAGGATAGGCTTCTTCTAACTTTTGTTTCGTGGCAGGTGAATCGGTTTCAATGCTTATGGTCATTTGCAGATAGCTAGAATCCTGTAACGTAACGATCACGGATTCTGTGTGCAAAACACGATCCTGAAGGGAATCTAATTCTGTTGTTTCATTATCAGTGAAGTACAAATAGGCTAGAACTCCTGCACCTACGAGCGTCCCAAGCATGAGCAAAACGATCATTTTCCTCATATCGAAAACCTTCCTTTTGACATGATAATTACAGTATGTTCTCAAAGTAAGGACGGTGCTTTTTTTACAAACAAAAACACGGGTACCTGAAAACAGATCCCCATGCTTTTATCCGTTTTTTCGGCAACCCGGCGACCATGATGAGATTCATGTTAGGCCCGTGGCTTTGCGTCCTTACTTTTCAATAAGTTTGCTATTATCGATCAACATTATTCTATTACTTTTATACTATAGGATAGTACATAATTTGTCAAAATGCATCTGCTAGTCTTCTATTGCTTAACCTAGTATCACTTCTGTAAGATCAATGATTAAAGCTTAACTGCTAAATAAAGACAAGCTGCTTGGCAACTTGTCTTTTAAATAAGCTAACTTTATAGCTTAAATCTTTTAACCGATTCCTGCAAACTTTCTGCCATCTCTGATAAAGTAGCAGCAGTTGAAGCAACCTCTTCCATCGTCGCATTTTGTTCTTCTGCAGACGCGGCAACTTCCTGTGCATACCCTGACGAATCTTCGGCTATTGACGTAGCTTCGTCAATAAAGGCAACAACGGATACCATTTGATTTGTCATTTGTTCAACCTCACAAGCAACTTCCTGAATTTGAGTGGTGACATCTTTCACTGAAACAGAGATGCCTTCAAATTCTACACCTGCTTTCGCAACAGAGCTTGTCCCTTCTTGGACGGCCGCTTTCGTTTCATCCATTGATAGGACAGAGTTGTTAATTTCTTGTTGAATATCAAGAATCAATGAGCGAATCTGTCCTGCTGATTCTCTCGATTGCTCAGCCAAATTCCGTACTTCATCAGCAACAACGGCAAATCCTTTTCCGTGTTCTCCCGCACGAGCAGCTTCAATTGCGGCATTTAATGCTAGCAAGTTCGTTTGTTCAGCGACAGCTGTGATCAATGTAACAATCTGACCAATTTCCATTGATTTGTTGCCTAATTGTTTGACAACATTGGAAATTTCCTCGGTTTTTTCGTTAACAGCTTCCATTTGATGAATGGTTTCCAATATGACCTTGTGCCCTTCTTCAGATTGTTCCTTCGTTCCATTTGCAGCCTTTGTAACAGACTGAATATTCTTTGTAATGTTTTTCATGCTCATTGAAATCTCGGATGCAGAATCGTTTGCTTGTCCTGTTGTAGAAACTTGTTTTTCAGAACCTGATGCAATCGATTGAATAGATTCAGAGATTTGGTTCGTTGCCTGACTTGTTTCCTCTGCCCCCGCTGATAGTTCTTCTGAAGAAGCCGCCACTTGTTCAGAGGTTTCTTTTACTTGGTGAATTAAGTCTGATAAATTCTCTTTCATAACTCGATAACTGTTACTCAGCTGACCAATTTCGTCTTTTGAATGATCGATAACCTCCGTTGTAAAATCGCCATTTCCTGCTTTTTCAAGGGCTTGACCTACATTGGCTAGTCGTTTTTTCATTCGATTTGCAAACAACAAAACAACCACAACCGCTACAGCGATTCCACCAATTAAAACAACAATAAAACCTGTTAAAATGGTGCCAATCGTTTGATCAATAAATTCTTGTGAAACACCTACAAACCACATTCCGATAGGTTCCCCATTTTGGTTCACAATCGGTTGATAAGCTGTTTGGCTCATCACTCCAGCTACATTCGCTTCCCCAAAATAAGATTGTCCATTTTGTAATACAGCCTCGATTACAAGGTCAGACGCCTGCGTACCAACTGCGCGATTTCCATCCACTGTTACGTTTGTGCTTACTCGTGTATCTCCCTGAAAAATCGTAACAGTTCCCCCCGTCATCTCAGCTATGTACTCGACGATTTCAAAATTATCATTCACTTGCACATCGCCTTTATGCAACGAGCCATTTCTCACTTCCCAATGACCAGGATACTTCTGATCGAGAGCTTTGTATGATAAGGCTAGATCTGAACGTGCTTTCTCCACCGCACTGTCTTTCACACCATCTGATACTAGCTCTTGCACAACAAATCCTAACACGATTGAAAAAATAAGTAGAATGCCAATGACTAGAAAATTAATCTTAGTTGCAATTTTTAAGTTCTCAAATGTTTTCATATTCCCTCCATCTTCCCACTTTCTTAAGCATTTTATTTGACAATCTCCCCATATCTATTTTACAATTTTCGACTTTTTTATACAATTGTATTTCTGTTTGTTTTATGTTGTATTTTCCCTATACAAATAGGGAAAACCCTCCAAACGGGAGGGTTTTCATTATTTTTTTAGAAAACCTTTCAACACATCTATGGAAACCGTCTGTGCTGCAGCATTGTTTTCTTCCTGTATCGCTAAATAAACTTCCTTTCGATGAATGTCTACATTCCTTGGGGCATTTATCCCAATCTTCACTTGGTCTCCTTCAATTGCGATGATTTTCAGCTCGATGTCATCGCCAATTTGAATCGATTCTTTTAGTTTTCGAGAGAGGACGAGCATTTATTTCTCCTCCTTTGACGTTACCGGCTCTTTGAAAATAGCATGTCTTGTTTTGTAAGGTCCGTCGCTTAGAAGAAGCTGCTTCCCTTTTTGCTTTTTCGAATTAATGATAACCGGGGCTTGAAGATTTGCTGTCGTATCCTGAAACGGGTCTTTTACCGTTAACATGACAAAAGTAGCAACGTCATCTGGCTGTTCAATCTCCAGCATTTCAAGGGTAGAGTCTGGCAATTTGACTTGGTAGCCCGTTACAAAGTCAAATGGACTAATCACAATAAAGGCTACTTCAGGTGTTTTCGTTGATTGAAGAACATAAAATGGAGTTCCTTCTTCAAACGGAAGCAAAACAAAAGACATCTCGCTTTCAAAGGCAGGAATTCCTTTTTCAAACGCAATGATTTGTTCTTCACTTACTTCAATCAAACCTTGATATTTCGTTTCTAATTTCATATATTCCACCTATTCTATTGACACATTTTTCTTTATTGTACCACTATGAATCATCGTGATGTAACTATGTAAAAAATAGAAAATCCCCCACAAACCAATAAACGTGGGGAGACTCTTTTTTATTCTTGTTTCAAATAGGCAATTTCACGTTTGTTTGTCTGGGTTTCTTGAAAAAGGAGGTTAATATCACCGTTCATCTTAAAGTAGGAGAGTTCAAGTTTGTCAAAGCGATCGTTCGTTTCCGTACGTAGTGACGTGATGTCTTCTATGTTTTGCGCAGTCATTTTAATGAGTGTTTCCAAGAGGCGCTCATGTTGATTTAGTCTCAACTCAATCTTATCAAGTCTAGCTTCAATCTGTTCAAACCGCTTGTCCATCTTCTCGTTCATCTGCTGCAACAACGTTAAAATTTCTTGCTCCATTCACTCCACCACCTATTTTCAAATTGAGGAAACCCTCATCTATTAGTTTATGTCGAACAAGCTAAAATGTAAAGCCGTGGATTGCCGTCGATTTCCCGGGAAAAATGTCCATATTTCCGAGTAAATAAAGAAGACTGTTTTTGTTATTATTGTTAGTATAAAAAAATTCATCTCGTATTAATGTGGGCGGAAATAAGTGCATCGAATCCGCTCCCGGGATGGGGGGGCACGCACCTGCAGGCGGGCGTTGAACTAACCGGCTCTGCCGGTGGATTTCAACCTGCCCTTCCCTCCTGCAGGAGTCGGCCTCCCATCCCGTCCGCTTTTTTAGAGTAGAAAAGGGTATCTACTCTTTTTTCATCCATCTTTTTTACGAAGTGATAGAAACGACCTTACAGTTTTCTCTATAATTTATGTCCATTATATGGTTACCAACAGAAAATAGACGAAATTACTAAACGGCTTTGAGACTTTGAAGCACGTTTTATTTCCGTTCTGAGGCATGCATAAGTTACTTAAGCCAAAACAACAAGGGCTGTCTTTTCGTTTAGTGTGTCGCTGTGACCAAAAGGTTTTTCTCATAGTGTAATGAAGCGGCAGACACTCGACTCCTGCGGGAAATAGAGGTAAGGCCAAGACCCCACAGGCGCAGCCGAGGAGGCTTGGCACCTCCTTGCTGGTGCGAGTGACTGCAGCGCAATGGAACGGACTTGGGTACACCGTCTTTCAGCCCATCCCTAAAAACAATAAGGCTGTTTTCGTATATAGTGTTACTGTGACAAAAGGTTTTTCTCCTAGTGAAATGGAGCGGAAGACACTCGACTCCTGCGGGAAATAGAGGTAGAGCCAAGACCCCATAGGCGCAGCCGAGGAGGCTTGGCACCTCCTTGCTGGTGCGAGTGACTGCAGCGCAATGGAACGATCATTTTTCAAACACACAACCCATAAAAGCAACAAGGGCTGTTTTCGTTTAGAGTAGCGCTGTGAAAAAAGGGTTTCTCCTATAGTGTAATGGAGCGGAAACCACTCGACTCCTGCGGGAAATAGAGGTAGGGCCGAGACACCTCTGGCGTAGCCGAGGAGGCTCGGCACCTCCCCGCGGAAAGCGAGTGGTTGCAGCGCAATGGAACGATCATAGATAGAACACACAACTAGAAAAAACAAGCCACCAATGGCGACTTGCTATAACCCCATATTCACATTTCCACCAACCGCTCGAAACGAAATTTGATTCTTCTGCTGCACATATGCCTCTACTTGCCACTTTGGAATATCAATCTGTGGTGGTCGCTTCTGAACCGATATTTCCACCTCTTGATAAGGAGCATGCAAAGATACCCTAGAAGGCTGATAATCAAACTTCACTTGTGACATCGATGTTGGCATAAACCCTAATCCAACTTCTGTTTTCGTTAATTGACTGTTGGCTTTTGCTATATGAGCAATAGCTCCTTGTCCATTTTCAATATGTTTTAACTGCTCACCTTCTTGCGCTTTTTGAGCAACATATTGCGAGGCCGTGGACTGAGCTTTTTGCCAAAATTCATTAGCCACTCTCAGTGGTGACTTTAAATTCGCATCCGCAAACGCTTCGGTTTGGTCGATAAACAATTGAGAAGCGGTCGTACTTATTTCAATGATTCCAGAGTGTTTCTGCCGAATGTGCATGTCTGCTTGATTTTGTTGAATCCTGATGTTAGGCCGATTCGAACGAAGACCAATATAGGCATCCTGTTTTTGAATATCAAGTGCCACCATGTTCATCACTCATCACCCTTTCTAATTAACGAAGAAAGTCCATTAAGCTTGGCTGAATGATTCTTGCACCAGCACCAAGTGCAGCTCGATGAACACTCTCTTGTGTCATCAAGTCGATAATGACTTTTTCCATATCAGCGTCTTCATTATCAGACATAATGCGGTTTGCTGTTACTTCTTGTTGCATCAATCTCGATTCGATCATTTCCACACGGTTCACTCGCGCTCCAAGCTCCGCACGTTCTGCTACAAAGTTATCAATGTGTTTGAACATGTTATCAATATAACCTGTAAAGTCTTTCCCACTTAAAGATGTGTCTTCTAATGCTCTTTCTAAACGGATAATATCACCGAACATTCCGTTGCTGAACACATTGTTTGGATTGATATTTACCGGAATGGAAACCCCTTTGATTACTTCTACCTCAACCGTTTGATTATTCGTTGAAACTGCGGTTTTGTCGGCAACAATTACATCACTCGCACGTACAGTTTGTTCAGAAATCGGATTGCTCGTTGGATTGTTCGGATCATGATCTTTATTCGGTTTTGAGAAGATTACTTCATCGCCATCAATTTTAAGTTGAATGGCACGCTTGTCAAAATCATCATCTTCCTCAAAAACTGGATCTTGTTGAGACACTTCTTGAAAAATGAGCACTCCTTCGTTTGTTCCAACATGTCGAAACACCCGACCATCGTAAACAACATCAATTCCTTCTAATTGAGCATTGGTCATATCTGCTAGGACAGAGATTTCTTGATTCATACTCTCCCAATTTCCAACAGGTGGATTTGTCGTATCAGAACCATTAAAAATATACTTGTTGCTGCTTTTCGTATTCGCAATGGACTCCAAGTGCTCACGTAGCTGTTTGATTTCTTTTGCAATATTGGCTCGTTCTTGTGGATTGTACGAATCATTGGCCGCTTGTGTTGCAAGCTCACGAATTCTCATTAGTGCTTGAGTCCCTTGATCAAGAGCAGCATCTGCTGCTTCCATCCAATTATACACTTCTGATAGGTTGCGCTTAAATTGCTCTACCTCTGTTACTTGCGTGCGGTAGCGCATCCCTTTCATCGCCACAACTGGATCTTGAGAAGCACGAGTGATTTTTTTTCCTGTAGCGAGCTGATCTTGGATCGAAGCCAAATTGTTGTACCCGTTATTAATGTGTCGCAATGAACTTTGAGCGAGCATCGTTTGAGTTACACGCATGTTCTTTCACCTATCCTTATCTGCCGACAACGCCCATGCCGTTGATGATCCGATCAAGCATTTCATCAACCATCGTAATGTTTCTTGCTGCTGCATTGTAGGCATGTTGATATTGAATCATTAATGTCATTTCTTCATCTAGTGAAACGTTACTCACTGACTGGCGCCTGAAATCCACACTGTCACGCAGTGTACCAGCTGTTCGAACCATTCGATTTGCCTCTTGGGCACTAACCGCCATTTCACCGATCACACTTTGATAATAACTTCCGATTGTTCCACCATTCGAAAATAGTGAAGCATCTTTTGCGTTAGCTAAATGCTTTGCATTTGTACCGTTTCCTGGAAACGAACGTGCAATATTGTCTCTAAATTCCGCTTCCTCACTAAGGAAATTGCTTACCGCTGTAAAGTTCACTGGATGTTCATTCATAAGCGCTTCATACGATGCACGCGATTCAACGGTCAAAGCATTTGGATTCACGCTAGAAGCCGCAATCTTATTTAAATTCGTTAAAATATCATTGGAAACCTTTATTGAACGAGCTGGGTTGGCGTCATCGAACACAAAGAAATTACCGCCAAGAACAGCAGGATCGCTCTCTGTTCCAAGCGTATAGCCTGATGAATGAATCGCGTTTAACTCGTCAGCGAATGTTTTTGCCATCGTATCAAGCTCTGCTAACATATCTGGATACAATCCATGCACGGTTTGCTCCCCATCACCATTGGTTAGCACATAGCCATATGCTTCAATTAAGGCCTTTAACTCCCCGTTACCGATCTCTGCTGCACCCATCTGACCAAGAGGAACACTAGCAAGATCATTTACATCTGCATCATGCTTAAAAAAGGCTATGTTGTTAACATAGTCGCCTGATAGATCAATCGACATTTTCGCATGCGAATAATCATCTGGATCATTCGGGTCCAAACTTTTCCCATTTACAAGAATCATAGATCGATTGCCTTGCTCATCTAATAAGTAAACCGTCACGGCTCCTTCTGCAGCAGCATTTGGTTGCCCACCACTTTTCTCACGTTGAACTTGAATGTTTACGATACCTGATAGCTGATCAAGAAGCTGATCTTGCTGATCATACAGATCATTTGTAACATAGCCGTGTGGTTCCGTTTTTCGTATTTGCTCATTTACATTGTTTAGCTGATTCAGTAAGGCATTGACTTCTGTTTCGGTTACTTGAATTTCATTTTTGTAATCGTTTCGAACAGCCGAAAGCGAATTAGCTAAATAGTTCAACGTTTCAGCGACTGCCACAGCCCGTTGCCTAACAACAGATCGCGCTCCTGTATCTTCAGGATCTACCGATAAGTCTTGTAAACCCATCCAAAGCATATCGATTTGTTGATTCAATCCTTCATTCGAAGGCTCATTTAAAATGTCCTCCATTTTCTCTAGTGCTTTCGCACGCGAATCCCAGTAACCCACCTTATTGTTTTCCGTACGGTATTGAACATCTAAAAAGGCGTCACGAACACGTTGAATGGATCCAGCTGCCACACCCGTTCCTAAGTTACCTGGTAAACGAGGGGCATTTTTTCCGATCGATGGATATGCTTCCGTTTGCTGAAAATTGACGCGTTGCCTTGTGTATCCTTCGGTATTCGCATTGGCAATGTTATGTCCTGTTGTATGTAAGGCATATTGTTGGGTCATCATCGCCCGTCTTGCTGTTTCTAAACCGTGAAAGGTCGATTGCATCTTCTAAATCCTCCGTTTCTATTACGCTTTCGAATCGAAAATCGAATGTCCAGTGTCATATGGTTCATCCTCTTTGCTATTTGGATGATAGCTAATGTCTTCTTTATGGGGCCTTAAAAGGTCAAGAGAGAGGTTCACAAATCGCAAAGATTCTTCAATTAACGATTGATTTAAGTTGTTTTGCTCTCGCAACTTTTCTACAAGTGAAACAAGCTTCATTTGCACCTGAACAAGCGTCTCTTTCTCTACGTCTGTCACAAACAGTTTCACGTCTGAAATCGTTGCGTTTTCTGTTACCTCTCCCTTTTCCAGTAAAAATGTCCGTACGACTTTTTGCCGAAGCAATTCTGTCGTTTCAAGTTTTCTCGTAAGCTTGGACTCTTCGCGGACAAGTGTTTCTAGGGAGCGCATATCGCCTGTTTTGATTAAATCAACTTTCTTTTGAGCGGTTTCGATTAACTCTTCATGAAGTTCAATCAAACGCTCCATTAACTGAATGATCGCTGTCGCTGACATGCTCTTCCCTCCTTGTCCTTATTGGTTCCAATACTCGTAAAATTTATGGGCAACTGCTTTAGCATCTACTTTGTATTCGCCAGCTTCAATTTGCTTCTTTAAGGCTTCCACTTTATCTGCCCGCTCTTGTTCAAGTTTCGTTCCTTTTTGCATTTGCATGGCTTCTGTAGAGATTTCTAATTTATCTCGCTTTGTGGACATGTCTGCAGCTTTTTCATTCTTTTCCATTTGTTTCCGATACGGATTTTGCTGGATTGAGTGGTATGGATTAATTTTCATGGTCTCACCTCGCTAAATGAAATAAAACGCACCGATGTACTTTCCACTTATATCGGCACGTTTTCCACTATTGTTAACTACTTTTTATCAAATCGATCATTTAAAGAATGATACGTAGCCCCCGCTGATCGCTCTTTTCTTCTTTCTTCATCTTTTCTTTGTTCAAATTCTTTTTCCTTATCAATCTTATCGAGACCTGATTTTATATTACTTGTACATGTTGCGCAAATTCTGCCTTCAGTTATAATTGTTTCGCACGATTCACATGGATAACCCAAATTGGGAAAGTGCGTCACCAATAAACGTCCTTCTCGAACAAATTGATGTATTTGAGTAATCGGCACTTCTGTTTTTTCATGAACTTCACGGATGGAAGCCATTCGGTTTTGTTTTCGTCTCATAAATCTCGAGACGGTTTCATAATTTTTTTCCTGTTCTTGAAAACATTGTTGGCAAATCGGTCGAAGCGCCTTCACGAAAATCTTCCCACACTTCGGACAATTTTGTACATCTTTCATTGCTGCCCCCTCCTCCTTCTTTATTATATAAAAGAATGAGGAAGTTGTCAGCGTACTAACGAGCAATAGTGAGGGATGCGACTTTTAAGGCTCCGTGGTTTAACAAGACTCTCGCTGCCTGTCTCACCGTCGTTCCAGTTGTGTAGACATCATCAATTAAGACAATTTGCTGACCAACAACATTCGCATGTTCTTTTAAAGAAAAAGGGGTGTGCGATACTTCATGAATTCGCTGCTTACGGCTTTTTTTGCTTTGCTTTTCTCCTTCTTTTCGAATGAGCCATTCAGGACAACTTGTCCACCCTTGCATAAGCAAACGAGACTGGTTAAATCCACGTCCTAACAGGCGCTGATCACTAAGTGGCATAGCTAGTGGGACATAACTAGAAAAATGGTTCTTATATTCGTTTTTCACTTTTTCGGCAAAAAATATCCCCATTGCCGCATCTCCCCTGAACTTGAACGTTGAGATCAAGTCTTTCAAAAAATCATTGTACTCATAAACCGAGTGATTTTTCTCGAGTAAAAGCTCAGGGTGCTGCTCCCAGCGGTAACAGTCTAGACAAACATTTTCAACGATATAGTGAATGGGCAACTCGTTCATAGAACGGGAACAAAGATCACATCGTGTTCCTTTAATAGGTGTTAATTGCTCTTCACACATCGAGCAAAAATGACTAGGCTCTTCTAGCATAAACACACTTCTCCATCCTGGCTGATCATAATACGTTTGATGACAAGCTAAACATCGTCTCATAATCCACGACCTTCCTCATTCATCTGAAGAATATGCCTTCTCGCTGACTTCATCGCAATCGTCGTGCCATAATGAAAAAAAACAACATCCCCACTCGCATGTGTGGCGCTTCGTCCAACCCTCCCAGCAATCTGCACGAGAGCAGATTCGGTAAAAACATCATTCTCAGCACCTAACACCGCCACTTGAACATTTGGGAACGTAACCCCTCTTTCTAAAATCGTCGTTGTCACCATAACGGGAAAAAGTTGCTTTCGAAAGCTAGCGACAGCTTCATGGCGATTTGGGTCATTGGCATGAACAGTTTTATGGGGGATGGAATTTGCTTTTAGTAAGGAAGAAATCGTGGAAAGATAAGAAACAGAAGGAACAAACAATAGGACAGTTTTTTTGGATGAGATCATGGTTTCAAACCATATTAAAAGCTTACGGGGGAGAGTATTCTTTTTCACTTGTTTTTGCCAATTCCCGATCCATGTTAATTGTGGGACCGGAAGTGGATGTCCGTGGAACCTTTTTGGAATTTTCACGACTTCAAGGTTAGGTGTTTTTCGTAAAACTGTGGAAGGTGTGGCACTTAAGTAGATCGTCGATGCTGTTTGTTTTTTGGCATGTTCAACGGCAAATTGGAGGCTCTTATCATAGGAGAACGGAAACGCATCGACTTCATCCACAATGACTACATCAAAGGCTTCGTAAAAGCGCATCGCTTGATGTGTCGTTGCAACAATAAGCTGGGCGAATGAATGGCGGTCTTTGCTTCCACCATATAAAGCGGTAATAATAATGTGAGGAAAGCTTTTTTGCAAGCGAGGGTACAGTTCTTTTACCACATCGGTCCTTGGCGTGGCGAGCAGGACACGGAATCCTCGTTTAAACGCCTCTTCTAATCCATGGAACATAATCTCAGTTTTTCCAGCTCCACACACGGCCCAGATAAGCACTTCTTTTGGCATTTTCACAGCTTCTACAACCGCATCAGCCGCCCGCTTTTGACCTGATGACAGTTGACCTTGCCAATGTAAACTCTTTTTAACAAACGGAAACGGAGGAAGCTCGCCTTGCCACTCATATAAAAACTGACAGCTGCTCATTTTTCCAAGCTGAATACAGTTTCGGCAATACGTACAAGTTGTTGCCTTGCACCGCGCGCAAGGATGACTACCAAATAAAGAAAGATCCTCATTTCCACAACGGCCACACAAATAGTGACTACCTTTAGCTTGTAAACATGGAATAGCTTTCAGGAGTTGTAATCTTACCAGTTCGTTGAAAACATGCCCAGGGAGTGGACTTTCACTACGTAGTAGACGTTTGCCAGCAAAAAGCACAGCAAGAGGATGATGGTTCATGCGAAGACACCTCGATTCAATTTTTTATCGAGACTCGTTCCATTCCGCTGCAGCCACTCGCTTTCCGCGGGGAGGTGCTGAGCCTCCTCGGCTACGCCAGAGGTGTCTCAGCCCTACCTCTATTTCCCGCAGGAGTCGAGTGACTTCCGCTCCATTTCACTTAGAGGGAAAACGATAGTCAACTTCAACAAGCCAAGCTTTTCAGAAACAACTTTACGACTGAACCATCTAAATAACAATCTTTGCGATAGATTATTTTCCATTCTTTGTTGCTTTTTTATTACTTTTCTTTATTGTTATCGATAACAACTAAAGTGGAATGGAGCGAAAGGTACTTGACTCCTGCGGGAAAAGAGGGAAAGGCAAGACCCTACAGACGGAACGGCGTAGGGGCTTGGCTCCCTCCCCGCGGAAAGCAAGTACCTGTAGCGCAATGGAACGGATCGCAGGAGGACAATTTATTAGAAAAAAGCATGCTAACGCTTAGGTTGTTAGCATGCTCTTTAGATGTGTGTTTAATCTTGTTTTTGCCATGAAACACCTAGCTCCCAGCACCAAGATGCGTACCAATAACCGGCCCGAAATAACTAATATCCACTTCAACGTTTTCAAAAGTCTCTCGAATCGTTGCTTGAAGCTGCTCCGCCCCCGATAAGTTATCCGCGTGAATGACAGTTGCAATATACTTACCACCCACACTTACATCTTGCTCAAGCAAAGAAAGAATGCGCGACAGTGCTTTTTTCTCTGTTCTCACTTTTTCAAACGGAACAATGCTTCCCTCTTCAAAGTGAAGAATCGGCTTGATTTTCAATAGATTTCCAACGAGTAACTGCGCGCCTGATAGTCTGCCTCCACGATGTAAATGATTCAAGTTATCAACCATAAAGTACGCTTTTGCTGTTTCCTTCATTGCTGTTAACTTCTCCATAATCGCTTCGGCGTCTTGTCCAGCATTCGCCATTCTTGCTGCCTTGAGAACATAGTAGCCTTGCGGGGAACAACTAACTTCTGTATCAAATCCGTATACATCAATACCTTCTACCATTTCTCCAGCACTAACGGCTGATTGAAAGGTTCCGCTAATTTTACTAGATAAATGAATCGTTACGACTTGCTTGTACCCTTCGTTTGCCAGCTTTTCAAAAAGCGTTACGAATTCTCCGATTGCTGGTTGTGATGTCGTTGGGAGCTCCGTTGCCGATTTCATTTTCTGATAAAATTGGTCGGTTATCAGATCCACTTCTTCTCGGTACGATTCTTTACCAAATACGACATTAAGAGGAACCATCTCAATGGCTAAATCGGTACGAATGTTTTCTGGTAAATAGGCTGTACTATCCGTTACAACGGCCACACTTTTATTCATGCCTAAGTCCTCTCTTTATTGAGTTTCTTTTTCAAAGGCTGTATTCGATTTTTTGCTGATGAAGTGGTTAGGTGGAATATACGTGTTCGTTTCATTGCGCTACAGCCACTCGCTTTCCGCGGGGAGGTGGTGAGCCTCCTCGGCTATGCCTGTGGGGTCTCACCCCTACCTCTTTTTCCCGCAGGAGTCGAGTGGCTTCCGCTCCATTCCACTTAGAGGGACCACGATATTCTAAGCAAAAATCCTTACACCCTTATACAAAACAATAGATATGTATTACTGTACATCTAAATGCCTAAGCTTTCAAGCGTTGGACGATCTTCGACAGAATTCGTTTAAACTAGAAGAGGAGAGACAAGCGATTGCTCTCTCTCCTCTTCTTATCTTACGATGACAAATCCTTTTTTGATCGCTTCGACGACAGCTTGTGTCCGGTCGTTTACATTCATTTTTTGAAGGATGTTGCTTACATGGTTTTTGACTGTTTTTTCACTAATATATAATGATTCCCCGATGGCACGGTTGCTTTGTCCGTCTGTCATTAACTGCAGCACTTCGCATTCTCGTCTTGTTAGAATATGTAGTGGTTTGCGGTATTCGACTTCACGGAACCCAATTGATTCTTCATGTAAATCATCTTCTGTCGCAAGCCTGCGGTATTCATTAATTAAGTTATGAGTGACTTTTGGGTGAATGTACGCTCCTCCTGCAGCTACTACTTTCACTGCTTCAACGAGAGCTGCAGCATCCATTTCTTTCAAGAGGTAACCTGATGCCCCTGTTTTTAAGACGTGAGTCACATAAGACTCATCATCATGAATCGATAAAATCAACACTTTCGCATCAGGGTAAAACTCAATTAATTGTTTTGTTGCTTCTACTCCGTTCACTTGCGGCATATTAATATCCATAAGAATGACATCCGGGCGGAAAATTCTTACCAACTCAAGCGCTTGTGAACCATCTTGTCCATCTGCAACAATATCGAATTCTGGCTCCATCGCTAAAATTCGCTTTACTCCTTCACGAAAAAGCTGATGATCATCAATGATGACAATTTTGATTTTCTCTTTGTTTTCTGTACTCATCATTTTCACCTCTCCTCATGCGACGTAGTTTTACGATCACTCGTCATGTGCGGAATGTAATGGGACACCTATAATGACCAATGTTCCCGCTTGTACTTTAGATTGAATTTGCATTTCACCTTTTAACATATTTACGCGCTCTTTCATCCCCATCAAACCAAAAGAGCCTTCTTTCTTCTCGGATGGATCAAATCCTTTGCCATCATCTTTTATTATCATTATAACTTTGTTTGGCTTGATTTCAATTTTCACTTGTATTTCGTTCGGTTCTGCATGCTTATAGGCATTTTGTACCGATCTTGCACGAGTCGAAAAAGAGCTATTTCATAATGTTGAGGCAACCGCTTGTCTTTTCCAAAATGCTGAAAGACTACAGACACTTGGTTATGCTCTTCAAACGTTTTTAAATATTTCGTCAATGTCGGAATTAATCCTAAGTCATCAAGCGCCATTGGTCTCAAATCATAAATAATCCTTCTCACTTCTGCAAGTGAAGATTTTACCATTTTTCGCAAGTCTCGAATCTCATTTAACGCTTCTTCAATTCCTTTGTCTTGATAAATTCGTTCAATTAGCTCAGAACGCAACATCACATTGGCCATCATCTGTGCTGGGCCATCGTGAATTTCACGAGACAATTTCTTTCTTTCTTCTTCTTGAGCTTCAATGATTTTCAAGCCAAACGCTTGTTTTTCACGTGCATCTTCTATCACATCAGCTACTTCTTTCAGATCACTTGAGAGAAATTTATAGACAACAGACATTTGTCCAGCAAGCTGGTCTGCGCGCTCGACTGTATCTTTTAAATTAATGAGACGTCTTTCAATTTGATCGCGTCTTTCGCGAAGCTGAATTTCTTCTTGTTTTAAAACAGCTAGCTGTACTTGATAGTTATTTGCTTGTTCATACGCTTGTCGTACTTCTTCATTCGTAAACTTCTCAAACGCTTTGCTTACTTCAACGAGTCGGTTCCTGGCAAAACGAGCATATTGCTGCGTTTGGTCCGTTTTCTCGATCACAGAAGCTACTTTCATGCGGACTTCCTTTAACTCCTTCTCAAGAGCTTGCAATTCATTTCGCGACTGTTCACCAATCTCATAAATCTGTTCGCGACTTTGATCGACCGTTTCCAATGTTTGGTTTATTATTTTATCTAGTATTTTTGAATCTGTCACACCAATACACCAACCCTTGTTGAAAATAAGCGAGCATTTGCTATATAAATGAAAATTCGCTATCCTTATTTTACAACATCTTAACGAAAATAACTTGTAAATGTTCATTTATCAAGATTTTTCCGGTAGGGTTTCTAACATGGAAATAGTGAAAACCACGACTAACTCTATCCTACCATACCTTTATTACATCTTTATTTCTCTTATTTGTAAAACTATGAAAAAAGAAGGTGAACTCGTCATGGTTCTATCAACCTATCAAACGGTTAAAGGAAAGGGAGAGCACGAAATCATCATCCAAAAATCGCGCTTCATCGCCTTTTTTGACCGTGTCGAAACCGAAGAAGCCGCTCAAGCTTTTATTGAAAAAATAAAAAAAGACCACTGGAATGCCAATCACAACTGTTCAGCCTATTTAATTGGCGAACGAGACGAAATCCAAAAAGCAAACGACGACGGCGAACCGAGCGGAACCGCTGGTGTACCGATGCTTGAAGTATTGAAGAAACGTGGACTGAAAGACACTGTTGTTGTCGTTACTCGCTATTTTGGGGGAATCAAACTTGGAGCAGGTGGCTTAATTCGCGCATATGGCGGTGCGGTGAGTGAAGGCTTGAATGCTATCGGTGTCGTTCAACGCTCATTAGTCCAAGTCGTTCACACCGCAGTCGATTATCACTGGCTTGGCAAAGTCGAACATGCCCTACGAGAATCCCCATATCAACTAAAAGGGATCGACTATTTAGAGCAAGTTGACGTGCAAACCTTTGTCGAGGTCGATAAGCTGGACGCTTTTGAAGAATGGATGATCAATATTACAAATGGTCAAGCAAACATAACACGTGGTGAGCAAACGTATTTAGAAACAGATATTTAATTTTCACGGTTATTCAGAAAGGAGCTACATTATAATGGAAACAACGTTATCACTAAACACAAATGCGCGTGATCAAATGATTGATATTACGATGGACATTTCTAATTGGATCAGGTCCATTGGAATCAAGAATGGCATTTTGGTTGCTTCTTCCCTCCACACAACGGCTGGAATCACCGTTAATGAGAACGCAGATCCAGATGTCAAAACAGATATGATTCGTCGTTTTGATGAAATTTACCCGTGGGATCACAAGAAGGATTTACATATGGAAGGAAATACAGCAGCTCATATGAAAACAAGCACAGTTGGCCATTCCCAAACATTAATCATTTCAGACGGACGACTCGTGCTTGGAACGTGGCAAGGGGTGTACTTTTGTGAGTTTGATGGGCCAAGACGGAATCGGAAGGTGTTTTTGAAGATGTTGGAGGGGTAGGGACTAACAATAGGTGGGTCAGGGGGACAGGTTCCTTGACCCACCTAATCAATCACCCTCGCTACAGAACGCCCACAAGTTTTACACGAACCTTTTAAAATCATTTGATGGTCTTCCGAGTCCACTACATAATCAACAATGGTCGTGACTTTGCAAGTACCACAAAACACATTTGATTCGATCTTCTTTCTGATATCTGCTGGAATCTGGTTCCACCGCTTTTTAGCTAATTCATCAATGGCCATTTGGTTTACCTCCACTTTTTCTTTAATAATAGCAGTAATTCAGTCGTTTATGGGCGAGGATTACTGCTTTTTTTGCTGTTTGTCGGGGTTTATTGTCCGGTTTGTGCCATTTATTGTCGAGTTCGAGTGATTTATTGTCCGATGCGCGCGATTTATTGTCCACTCTTGCCAATTTATTGTCCGCGCATCCAATTTCACCCGATTTGACTCGCAGCCCAACCACCACACTCAAAAAAGAACCAAAGCCCATAGGCTCTGGTTCCCACTTAGCTTACAACACCTTCGACAAAAATGCCTTTGTCCGCTCATGCTGCGGGTTGCCAAATAGCTCCGACGGTGGTCCTTCTTCGACGATGTAGCCGCCGTCCATAAAGATTACCCGGTCCGCTACTTCGCGTGCAAACCCCATCTCATGGGTAACGATCACCATCGTCATTCCTTCTTTGGCCAGGTCTTTCATGACGGCTAGTACGTCGCCGACCATTTCCGGATCGAGCGCGGACGTTGGCTCATCAAACAGCATAATGTTTGGTTCCATTGCTAATGCCCTTGCAATCGCTGCACGCTGCTTTTGTCCACCTGATAGATTGTCTGGATACACATCTGCTTTATCAGACAATCCAACTTTTTCTAAAAGCTCGCGGCCAAATTGGTCAGCGGCATCTCTTGCTTTTCCCTTCAAGCGCTTTGGCGCAACCGTCACGTTTTGCAACACCGTCATATGCGGGAACAAGTTAAACTGTTGAAACACCATTCCAAGGCGTTGACGCATTTTGTTGATGTTGTTTTTCGGGTCTGTAATATCGGTTCCTTCTATATAAATCGAGCCGCCTGTTGGTTCCTCAAGTCGGTTGATGCAGCGCAAGAATGTACTTTTTCCTGAGCCTGACGGACCGATGACACACACGACTTCTTTTTCTTTAATTTCGGCATTCATGTCTTTTAGTACTTCTAATTGTCCAAATGATTTTTTCAAGTTTTCAATTTTGATCATGCGACATCGAGTCTCCTTTCAAGCCAGCGTGAGAATAGGGTCAACGTGTAGATGAGGACGAAGTAGAGAATCCCGACTAACGCTAAAATCTCAAATGCTCTAAAGTTCATCGCATAAATCGACTGACCCGACATCGTGAGTTCGGCTATTCCGATAACGGAGAGCAGAGATGTATCTTTTATACTGACAATAAATTGGTTTACAAATGCCGGAATCATACGGCGCACCGCCTGCGGCAAAATGATTAAGCGCATCGTTTCTGCATAGGAAAAACCAAGCGTTCTCCCTGCTTCCATTTGACCTTTATCAATCGAATTAATCCCGGCACGGAAAATCTCCACTAAATACGCACCAGCATTAATACTGATCGCGATAATCCCAGCCGTTAACGCACTCATTGTAATACCTGTCCCTGCAGGTAAACCGAAATAGATAAATAGAATTTGGACCAAAATTGGTGTTCCGCGAATGAGATCGACATAAATCATCGCAATCGCTCGTAAAAACTTATTTCTTGATATACTAAAAAGTCCTAATACCAATCCAATTACGAGTGCAATTAAAAGAGAAATGACGGTAATGACAATCGTCCACCACATCCCTTTTAATAACACTGGTAATGCATCAATCATAATCTGTAACGTCTCGATGATAGTTCCTCCCTTTCTTTGCGAAAAGCTGTTTTAGCATTTTTGTTTTTTATGGATTACGTGCTCTTCACATGTTCGTTCCATTACGCTGCAGCCACTCGCACCCGCAAGGAGGTGCCGAGCCTCCTCGGCTACGCCTGTGGGGTCTCGG
>NZ_BAUT01000027.1 GCF_000513095.1 Halalkalibacter wakoensis JCM 9140 | reverse complement strand
ACTAGTGATCACACATAACTAATTTAAAAAGGGGCCTTAATATGAAAACGACCTCTCTTCAAGTAGAGAAAATGAGTTGTGGAAATTGTTTAAATGAAGTGGAAACAGCTATCGAACGAGTAGTTGGTGTAGTAGATGCAAAAGCATCTCTAGAAGATAAAACAGTTCAGGTAACATTTGACGAGACAAAAGCTAATGTAGCTGATTTTGTGAACGCAGTTGAAGATGCTGGGTATGTGATCATTTAGGAAAGTTAAGACAAAGTGTTTTATTGATCTATAACTCCAACAACACTCTTATTTGACATCTTGAAAGAACATGAGAAGACATTCTACTGAATGCCTTCTCACAAAAGTTTTCTATCCAAATTACTTACTACCCTGTAATGATTTTTCTGGCTCAAACGTCATAATCGCGTTTCCACTTCCTGAAGACTGAGCATACGTTAAGAAGGAAGGCTTATACTCATTCTCCAACGTTCCAAGAAGCATCGCTAAGTGGCGACCTCCTCCTTCTACACCGGCAACATTTGCGTATTGTGGAAGCATTTCCTTTGCTAAATCCCATTTACGATCTAATATATAATCAATAAATTGGTTATCTAGTGCTTGTTCCGAAATAGTTGGCATATGGTGACGACCACGGACTAAATTATGAGCTAAAGCTCCGCTATAAACAAACACATATTTTTTATCACTATTATTTAGAACTTCCCTTATTGTTTGCCCCCATTTATATGTTTCGTCTAGGCCAGCTGCCATTGTAATAGAAAGATTGACAACAGGAACATCTGCATTAGAAACTAAGTACCTTAACGGGACAACTGTTCCATAATCCCAAACATAGGTTGGATCATTTACAGGAATTACTGGTAAACGAGCACGTTTTCCAGCTGTTACAAGTGCCTCCCCAAGCTCTTGATCACCAGGATAATCATAAGCAACATCTGAAATGATATCTGGACATTCAAAGGCTGTTAATATGCCTTTGTGTCTAGGTGAAACATCTACATAATGATGAAATGTAGATTGCCAGTGACAAGAAATCAAAATAACGGCATCTGGTTTTAAATCTGCAATTTGTTTTGAAATGTCATCCATTTTTGCAACGATGTCCTTTTGAAAATCAGGAACATTTTCACGATGGCAAATACTTGGAACATGAGCCGCTAAAATACCTAATTCAATTGTCATTTTGCATTCCCCCTATATAATAAATAAATTTCTCCCCAGAACTTGAAACCAAAGCCTAATTAGACGAGTTGCGTTTCTCTACTGATTCCCCAGCAATTCCCCAGTGTGATTTTGGAATTTCTGTAACAATGACACGAACACTTTCTTTTGGTACCTCCAAAGTTGAAGTAATCGTCTCTGTTATTTCAGCAATAACCTTCTCAATCTTTTCTTTTGGTCGTCCTTCCATCATGTTGACGTTTACAATCGGCATAGCGATTTCCCTCCTTATAGGAATATGTTAAGGCTTTCATTTTTGTCTCTGTCCCTACCTATCCTAGAATAATAGAAAAGGGAAGTTCGTCCTTTTTCCCTTAAACAGCGCGATCCCGGTTGCGTTGGCTCCTCTCGCCGTGCGCCTTTTGGGGAAACCCACCCAAAAGGCTTAAAACATTACGGCGGCTCCGCTCAACGCTTCGAATAATAGAAAAGGGAAGTTCGCCCTTTTTCTATTATTCTCCTACCGTGAAGCTTACTTCGCCTAGGCCGTCTAGTTTGCCTGTGACAAAGTCGCCGTATGATAAGTGATGAGCTCCAGTAATTCCGCCTGTTAAAATGATTTGACCAGCTTTTAGCTTTTCTCCTCTGCGGTGAAGCATGTTTGCCAGCATGGCAACTGAATTAGCTGGGTGACCTAATACAGCTGCGCCAGCTCCGAGGTCTTTGATTTCACCATTGATCGATAAAACCGTACCGATTAATTCAAGATCTAGTTCTTCAGGTTTGCGTACTTTGTTTCCAAATACAACTTGAGACGTAGACGCATTATCAGCAACTACATCCGGAAGAGTAAAGTTAAAGTTTTCATAGCGGCTATCAATGATTTCAAGTGCTGAACATACATATTCTGTTGCCGCTAATACTTGTGCACCAGACACACCTGGTCCTTCAATATCTTTGCCTAAGATAAACGCTACTTCTGCTTCTACCTTTGGATGAATAAAGTCAGATAATGAAATTTTGCCACCATCTTGAACTATCATGTTATCAAAAACATATCCATATATAGGCTCTTCGACGTTCATTTGTTTCATTTTAGCTCGACTTGTTAACCCCATTTTCGGGCCAACTATATTAAGTCCTTGTTCAATTTTTAATTTTACTAGCTCTTCTTGAATATCATACGCCTCTTCTACTGTTAAGCTAGGAACTTTATCTGATGTAATCCGGATAACTTCTTTCCTTTGTAATTCAGCATCTAGTAGAAATTTCGCTATCTCTTTATTCGACATGTTGCTCATCATATCCCTCCACTACACTTTTAAACTATTTTGTTTATTTGCAATTTCGGATGCTACATCGATAATCATATCTTCTTGACCACCGACTACTTTTCGCTTCCCTAATTCAATTAAAATATCACGAGAATCAACATTGAATTGTTTTGCTGCTCTTTGAGAGTGAAGTAAGAAGCTTGAATACACTCCCGCATATCCCATAACAAGACTGTCTCTAGTAATCTCTTGTGGTTGTTTTAAAATTGGCGCCACGATGTTTTCAGCTAAATCCATCATTTTATATAAATCCACTCCACTGTTTAGACCCATGCGATCTAATACAGCAACCAACACTTCTGTTTGGGTATTCCCTGCACCAGCTCCAAGGCAACGGATGCTTCCATCAATTCTTGTTGCCCCTTCTTCAATCGCTACAAGTGTATTGGCCATTGCAAGAGATAAATTGTTATGAGCATGGAAACCAATGTTGATCGTTAAGCTTTGACGAAGGGCTTTAATACGCTCACGAACTTCATGTGGAAGTAATGCTCCAGCAGAATCAACAACATAAACAGTATCCGCTCCGTAGCTCTCCATCAACTTTGCTTGCTCAACCAGTTTGTTAACGGGTGCCATATGCGACATCATCAAAAATCCAACCGTTTCCATCCCTAATTCTTTTGCTAGATTAATATGTTGTGGTGAAACATCAGCCTCTGTTACATGTGTTGCCACACGTGCCATTTTCGCCCCAAGGCTTGCAGCTTGCTTTAGTTCATTCATCGTCCCAATTCCCGGGATTAAAAGAACAGCCACTTTCGTCTGATCACAAACTGATACCGCTGCTTCAATTAATTTCATTTCATCTGTTAACGAACGACCATATTGTTCAGACGATCCGGCTAAACCATCACCGTGAGCTACTTCAATGTAAGGTACACCAGCATCGTTTAAAACACGAGCCACTTCCGTTACTTGTTCCACTGTATATTGGTGACCAATTGCATGACTTCCATCTCGCAAAGCTACTTCCGTAAGTATGATATCTCGATTTGCGCTCACTGTATCCATTCCTTTCTATTGAGAGATTCCTATTAAATAATTGCTGAATTCAATTTGTTTTTCGCAAGTTCTTCAGCAACTTTAACGGCAGCAGCGGTCATAATGTCTAAGTTTCCAGAATAAGAAGGTAGATAATCCCCTGCTCCTTCTACTTCTAAGAAAATCGTAACACGGTTTCCGTCAAAGATTGGTTTTGTTCTTAAACGGTACCCAGGTACATAAGATTGAACACTATCAGCCATTTCCTTAATTGATTTCGTAATAGCAGCCTCATCCATTTTCCCAGGTTCCACAACAGCATAAACCGTATCTCTCATTAAAATTGGAGGTTCAGCCGGATTTAAGATGATAATCGCTTTCCCTTGTTTCGCTCCACCAATTTCCTCAATTCCACGCTTTGTTGTTTGCGTAAATTCATCGATATTCGCTCTCGTCCCAGGTCCTGCACTTTCACTCGAAATGGTTGCTACAATTTCAGCGTATTCGACTGGAGCAACACGATTCACCGCATGCACCATTGGAATGGTTGCCTGGCCGCCGCATGTAATTAAGTTAATATTAGGTACATCAAGATTTGAATCTAAGTTAACGGGAGGTACAACAAAAGGTCCTCTTGCTGCTGGCGTAAGATCAAGAACCTGCTTTCCTGCTTCTTTTAACAGTTTCGCATGACGGACATGAGCTTTAGCAGATGTCGCATCAAAGAAAATATCAGCTAACTCACTACTTGTTTCCAAAAATTCTTCTAATCCATTTGTAAACGTTTGGTACCCTCTCTCTTTTGCCCGCTTTACTCCATCTGAATATGGATCAATTCCAATAAGAGATGTTAATTTCAAAGATGAAGATCTTTCAATCTTTAACATTAAATCTGTACCAATATTTCCTGTCCCGATGATTGCAACTTTAATTTTATCCATGTGAATCTCCTTTCGAACATTATTATGAAGAAAAGCGAACCGAAACTTCTCCTAAGTGTGCAATTTTCGCTGTGAAAACATCACCAGGCTCAGCATCAACAGCTGCTGACAGTGCTCCAGATAAAATCACTTCTCCAGCTTTTAACGTAATATCAAATTCACTTAATTTATTAGCAAGCCACGCAACGCAGTTTGCTGGATGTCCCATAACTGCTGCTCCGACACCTGTGTTTACGATTTCTCCATTTTTTAATAGGACCATACCAATCTGAGCAAGGTCTACTTGGTCTACGTTTACTGGCTTTCCACCTAAAACATAATGGCTGCTTGAAGCATTATCCGCAATCGTATCTGGCAACTTGATTTTCCAGTCTTTCACACGACTATCGACAATTTCTAATGATGGCAAAAGATAATCAGTTGCTTGAATGACATCTAAAGCCGTAACATTGGGTCCTTTTAAATCCCTTTTTAAGACAAACGCAACTTCTCCTTCTACTTTCGGTTGCATCACTTGATTAAAAGCAAGCTCTGTCCCGTTCTCAACAACCATCCCATCAAGAAGATGTCCATAATCAGGCTCATCGACGCCTAATAACTTTTGCATAGCAATAGAAGTTAGACCAATTTTCTTCCCTACGATTGTCTGACCTTGCTCCAGCTTTCGCTTAATAATTTCTAGTTGAACTGCATACGCATCTTGAACGGTAAACGCAGGGTTTTGTTCTGTTAAAGCAACCGTACCTACCCGTTCTTTTTCTGCTTGTAACAACTGACTAGCAAATGACTCTGTTGTACTCATATATGACCCTCCTTATATAGATGAAAAAGAGGTTGGAGCTTAGAAATGACAAGCATCCTTCGCTCCACCATTCTATTCATTAAAGCTTGATACAAATATTTTTAAGTTCACTATAAAATTCAAAACTATGCATTCCACCTTCACGACCGATACCACTTTGCTTCATTCCGCCAAAAGGTGTGCGTAAATCACGTAAGAACCAAGTATTTACCCAGATAATACCCGCCTCCACTTCGTTTGCAACACGATGAGCACGACGAAGGTCGTTCGTCCAAATTGAAGCACTTAAACCGTAATGCGAATCATTTACTTGAGCAATCACTTCATCTTCTAAATCAAACGGAATAACCGTAACAACTGGACCAAAAATTTCTTCACGCACGCAGCGCGCATTACGATCTAAATCAGTAATAATCGTTGGTTCAATGTAATAGCCTTTCTCAAAGCCTTTTGGACGGCCACCACCAGTACGAATTGTTCCGCCTTCTTCACGAGCTAAATCAAGATATCCAAGAACTCGCTCATAATGCTCTTTTCCAATCATCGCACCAATTTTTGTTTTTTCATCAAATGGATCTCCAACGACAAGCTCTTTTGTCTTCGCAACAAATTTTTCAACAAATTCATCGTAAGCAGCTCGCTCAACGTAAATTCTGGAACCGCATAAGCAAACTTCTCCTTGATTAATAAAGCTTGATTTAATCGTTGTTTCTAACACTTCATCTAGATCAGAATCTGCAAATATAATGTTCGGGTTTTTCCCACCTAATTCGTATGAAAGTTTTTTAAGTGAATTCGCTGCAGCCTTCATAATGGCCGTACCAGTTGATGTTTCTCCAGTAAACGTAATGGCATCTACATCTGGATGCTCAGTAAGTGCAGCCCCTGCTGAATCTGGGCCAAACCCATGAACAACGTTTACCACTCCATCTGGCACTCCAGCTTCCTTACAAATTTCCGCAAGAACGGTTGCTGTCATCGGTGTCCACTCAGCCGGCTTCATGACTGCAGTATTCCCCGCCGCTAGACAAGGTGCTAGCTTCCAAGTTAAAAGAAGCATTGGTAGATTCCAAGGATTTATCAAGCCTACAACGCCAACTGGCTTTCGCACTGCATAGTTAATTGCTACATCATCATGTTGATATGCTTCTGTTCCCATTGTTGTCATGTAATCTGCAAAGAAGTGGAAATTGTATGCTGCCCGTGGGATATCAATTGTGCTTGATAACCAAATTGGTTTACCGGTATCAAGTGACTCTAAGCGTGCTAACTCATCTTTTCTTTCTAAAATTAAATCACCAATTTTACGAAGAATTTTTGACCGTTCTACTAGTGGCATCGTCTTCCAACGTCCGTTCAAAGCTCTTTTTGCAGCACCTACCGCTAGATCAATTTCCTCTTTTCCACCTTCCGCTACAGACCCAAGTACTTCTTCATTTGCTGGGTTCGTATTAATAAACGTTTTATTGTTTGCAGAGTCCCTATATTGTCCGTTAATAAAATGTCTACAATCAATCCCTGTCGCTGTCGTAACCGTTTTCATATAAAGTTCCTCCATTCAATTAGTTCAAATTGTATTGCTTGCTTACCTTTAGAATAATCAAATAATGTACCTTATAAAAGACCGTAGTTCTTTTATGCGCAACAAAAAGAAACTTTTTTAAATAATTTTTTGATTATTCATTTTTGTCACTTATTATGATATAGTAAGCTCAACTCCCATGAAAGAACTGTGTTCCTCTATAAACAACAAAAGGAGGTTTTTACATGCAAAAGGAAAAAGAGAAGAAAGATTACACGTTATCTTCTGTAAAAAATGCGTTACGCATTTTGCGTAGGTTCTCTATGGAAGAATCAGAATTAAAAATTACTGATTTAGCGAAAGATCTCGACTTAGGTAAAAGTACGGTAAGTCGGCTAATGTCAACATTAGCTAGTGAAGGCTTTGTCGAAAAAAATCCAGATAATCAGCGATACCGCCTAGGACTCTCCATTTTATCACTTGCAAGCGTGTGTACATCGAATTTTGAAATTCATAAGGAGGCTATGCCTGTCTTGCATCAACTCGTTGAAAAAACAGGCGAAACTTCGCATTTAGCTATTCTAGATGGACTAGATGTTATTTATCTCCACAAAGTAGAAAGCAAACATCACGTTCGTGCATTTACACACATTGGTAAAAGAAATCCAGCGTATGCTACGAGCTCTGGTAAAATACTTCTTGCCTTTAATGAGGAACATTTTGTCGATAGAACTGTAGCAAGAGGGTTTGAGAGATTTACAGATAACACCATTACGAATCGAGAACAGCTCACTTCTGCTCTTGCAGAAATTCGTTCCAAAGGATACGCCTTAAGTATCGAAGAAATCTTCGAAGGAGTTGTTTCCATAGCTGCCCCTGTAAGAGATTACACTGGCCAAGTCATCGCATCTGTAAATATTGTTGGTCCAATGCAACGTTTAAACGACCGAACGATTCCTATTCATACAAAGAAAGTGATAGAAGCAGGTAAATACATTTCGGAGCGTTTAGGTTATAGATCTTTCTAGATGATGTTGTTAAAAATAAGCTAACTCTTGTTTGAACAACATCCAAGCATCATTGTTTCTACTAAGAGTGAAATAAAACACGAAACCAGTAAATAATTAAAGGAGCTGATTACGTATGCATGATTTTCACACTCATTTTATCCCTGAAGATGTGCTAACTTGGATAAAGGATCACAAACAAACCGTAAACGCTAGTTGGATCAAAAACAGCCAAGAAAAAGAAGAATTTCTTTCAATAAATAACAAATGGGCTTTTGAATTAAAAAAAGAATTTGTTGATGCCAATCTTTATTTAGATCAAAAAAAACAAGTTGGTGTTACACATGCAATCGTCTCCCCAATTCCACAACTCTTTCTCTATGATTTCCCTTCAGAGATTACGAGCAATTTAGCAAGCGTTTACAATCATGCATTAGCTAAATGGAGTAAATCAAACAGTGAAGATCTTTCTGCTTTAGCTACTGTATCTCTTAACAACCCTGAACTTGCTGCCAGAGATTTACGTGATGCGATGGCATTAGGTTTAAAGGGTGCCATTATTGGACCTGGGCTTAATGGAACATTATTGTCTGACACTAGCTTCACACCATTCTGGGAAGAAGCAAATAAACAAAAAGCGATTATTTTTATTCATCCCTTGTTATGCGAAGACCCTCGTTTAAAGCAAAGAATGATGCCGAATTTAATCGGGGTCCCTTGGGAAACAACGATTTCAGCTACAGATTTATTATTAAGTGGTATGTTAGATACATATCCAGAAGTGAAAATTCTATTAGCACATGGAGGAGGCTTCCTTCCATATCAAATTGGTCGTATGAACAAAGGATATGAAATGTGGCCACTCGTTTCAAATGCTTTACAAAAAGAACCTACTGAGTACTTAAAAGACTTTTGGTACGATACGGTCTTATGGAATGAAAATACGTTAGAGTATCTAGTGAAATCGGTTGGTGAAGAGCGAATTGTTCCAGGATCGGACTTCCCGTTTGATCTATGTGCATGGCCACCTGCAACGAACTTTGCAAACGGTTCCAACTCTTTGCTTAAAGATTAAAATATGAATAGAGGTTGTGCCAAAAACAAAAGTTTGGCACAACCCTCTTTTAAATTAAACTTTTATCTTGCTAGCACTCTCCCATTCCAGAGGCAAACCAACGTAGTTTTCAGATAAGCTGGTAAGTGCCGCTCTTGATGTGCAGACATAATCAAGCTCACTAATTTGAATGCCTCTTTCGAATGAACTATGGCTGTAGTCGCGATGAAGCATTGTCGTCATCCACCAAGAGAATCTTTGTGCTTTCCAAATGCGACGAAGAGCAATTTCAGAGTAACGGTCAAGCATGTCATTACGACCTGTTTGGTAATGCTCTTGAATTCCTCTGCTTAATACTTGAACATCACCCATCGCTAAATTTAACCCTTTAGCTCCAGTTGGCGGGACGATATGCGCTGCATCTCCTGCTATGAATAGACGACCATGCTGCATCGGCTCGCACACAAAGCTTCGCATAGCAACAATATTTTTTTGAATAATGGGTCCATCAGGTAGCTTCCAATCATCTGTTTCTACTCTTGCCTTTAATTCTGTCCAGATTCGATCATCTGACCAATTAGCAATATCGTCGTTAGGGTCCACTTGAATATAGTGACGTTGAATTTCTGGCGTACGTTGACTAATTAACGCAAAGCCTCGATCATGGTTAGCATAAATCAACTCTGGATTGGCAATTGGCGTCTCAGCCAAAATCCCAAGCCAGCCATATGGATAAATCTTTTGATTCTCAACGCGATCTGGAATCATTTTTCTGCTAGGTCCATGGAATCCATCACAGCCAGCTATAAAGTCACAAACAAGCTCTTCTTCTCCTCCGTCATGCTTGAATCGTATTTTCGGAGAAGTTGTCTCAATATCGTGTAAACTGACATCACTCACACTAAAGTAGATTTTCCCGCTTGCCTCAAGGCGAGCAGCAACTAAATCTTTGATCACTTCATGTTGTGGGTATACCATTACACTTTTACCTTCTGTAAGCTCATGCATATTTACACGTTGTCGAATTCCGTTGTATTGAAGCTCAATTCCATGATGGATATGACCTTCTCTCATCATTCTTTCGCCGACACCGGTTTCATTTAAAAGGTCTACTGTCATCTGCTCGAGTACACCAGCACGAATTGTTCCTTCAATTTCGTCTCTTGATCTGTTTTCAAGAACGACGGATTCAATTCCCTCAAGATGCAATAAATGTGATAGCATTAACCCAGCTGGACCCGCGCCGATAATACCTACTTGTGTTTTCATAAAAAATCCCCTCTCATTAAACAAATTATTGAAAACGCTTACCTATCTCATTTAAAATGATAATATGAGAATGTTCAGAATAAAAGATCGCTTTTCTTTCATATGAAACGTATGTAGATTTTCAGGAGGAATTTACTATGGAAATGCAAGGAGTTTTAAAATCTGTTACGAATGGTCTTTCTATTTTGCACTTATTTACAAACGAAAAGCCGACTTGGGGGGTGACCGAAATCTCAAAGACCCTTAATCTAAATAAAAGCACGGTTAGCCGACTTGTGAAAGAATTAGTACTTGAGGGATTTTTAGAAAAAAGCGGTTCAAAATATCAGTTAGGCATCTCTGTTCTTTGCTTAAGTGGTGTGATCACGACTCATTTAGAAATCTATCGTGAAGCGAAACCTACCCTACAGTCGCTAGTTAAAAAGGTTGAGGAAACTGCCCACATTGCTATTTTAGAAGATACAAATATTACTTACCTTCACAAAGTTGAATGTAGTCATCCTATTGAACTCCTCTCCTATATAGGAAAAAATAACCCTGCTTCTTGTACGAGTTCAGGAAAACTATTACTTGCCTTTATGCCCGAAGAAATCGTACAAAGCGTTATGAATAAAGGCTTGACAAAATGTGGCCCTAATAGCATTGTCGATCCACAAAAACTATTACAAGACTTAGAGACGATTCGAAACGTCGGCTATTCCATTTGTGTCAATGAACTACATGAAGGGATCATCAGCATCGCCGCACCAGTCAGAGATTTTACTGGTGATGTGATTGCCTCAATTAGCATTGTAGGACCACTAAATCGAATGACGGAGAGTCGTATGTCTTTATATATTGATGAGATTCTAAAATCAGGTAAAGAAATTTCTGAAAGATTAGGTTACGTTGAGTAAAGAAAGGAGTACATATGAGATACCCTGCTATTAGTAAAGAATCCTTCTCGTCAATGAGAAATGCCTTAAGACTACTGAACTTATTTACAATCGAAGAACCTGAATTAACGCTAAGTGACATCGCAGAAAAATTACAAGTTGCTCCGAGTACAGCCCATCGTTTAATTCATACTTTGCTCTATTCAGGAATGCTCGTTAAAGAACCACTCACCAAAATGTATCGACCATCCTCAAGCATCTTATCAATGGGAAATACATTTTTATCAAAATATAACTTATGCCAAATTTCGATTCCCATTTTAGAAGAGTTAACTCAAAAAACAGGAGAAACCGCTCATGTATCAATAATTAGAGAGAGCAAGGTAATTTATTTATACAAAGTTGACAGTCAACATCCTGTTCACTTGCTTTCACACGCCGGAAAACAAAACCCCATTCATTGCACAAGTACAGGTCAAGTGATTTTAGCTTATCAACGAGATGAAATAATTCAGCAAGTGATTGATGCTGGTTTACCATCATATACTTCTGAAACAATTGTTTCAGAAGTAAAATTTCGTGAGAGATTATCCATCATTCAAAAACAAGGTTATGCCGTTAGTCAAGAAGAATTACATCTAGGTGTTACCTCCATTGCAGCTCCAATTTTTTATAAAGGTCAAGTGATTGCTTCTGTGAGCATTGCCGGCCCCACAGTAAGAATGAAGGGTCCCAAATTGGAAACTCTAATTAAATCTGTGAAATTAGCTAGTACTACTATTTCCAAAAAAATGATGATCGAAAAGTAATTATTTTCACCTATTAATCAAAGTCATGCACATGCTACTGTTAACATATTCTATTAGAAAGTTTACTAGCTTTTTTAGACTGGAAAGAAATTACTCTATTTATAAAGAGTATGTGCAAACCCTAGAACAATTTAGAAACACCAATGAATAAGCAAGAAAGAGGTTAATATGAAAAATCGTCCAATTATAACCATCCCTAGCTTGTTATTTCTTTTCGGGCTAGTACTTGTCGCTTTTAACTTACGATCTTCTATCACGGCGGTTGGTCCACTCATCAGTACCATTCGGTTAGAGACGAATCTCTCAAATAGTGTTATCGGCATGCTAACGACTTTACCTTTACTTGCTTTTGGAGTCTTTTCTACAGTGGCTCCAAAAATCAGTAGAAGATGGGGCAATGAAACGACTGTTTTTATTGCTCTAATTATCCTCACAATCGGCATTCTCTTGCGTTCAACTGGAATGGTCTTTACCTTATTCTTAGGAACGGCCATGCTTGGTCTTGGAATAGCCATTTGCAACGTACTACTTCCAAGTATTGTAAAAGGTAGATATCCAAAGAAAATGGGTCTTCTAACTGGGATCTATTCTACTTCAATGGCATTAATGGCTGCTCTCGCTTCAGGACTAAGCATTCCATTAGCTCATCGGTTAAACCTTGGATGGGAAAGTTCCCTTGCCCTATGGGCCATTCTGGCAGGTTTAGCTGTAGTTGTATGGATCCCACAGCTGTTCAGTCAGAAGATAAATAGCAAAGCCATTATTCCTAAAAACAGCAACATTTGGTCATCCAAATTAGCTTGGCAAGTAACGCTTTTTATGGGGCTACAGTCTTGTATATTTTATTGTATCATCGCTTGGATTCCTGAGATATTAGTGAGTAGGGGGATTGATGTACCGACTGCTGGATGGTTATTGACACTAACACAGCTTGTAGGTTTACCAGCCACCTTACTTGTACCTATCTTGGCAACACGAATGTCCAACCAAAAAATAATTGTTCTCGCCATTACCTTTCTTTATTTTTTAGGATTTCTCGGAATCTATCTCGGTGGTTCGATTATGTTTATAATCGTCTGTATGGTGTTCTTAGGACTTGCTCAAGGTGCAGGAATTAGCCTTTCTCTTAGTTTATTTGGGCTACGTTCTGAAAATGCACATGATGCTGCTAATTTGTCTGGAATGGCTCAATCGGGTGGTTATTTACTTGCCGCAACAGGCCCTCTCCTTCTCGGTCTGTTTTATGATTTATCTCAATCATGGTCAATAGGGTTTCTTTTCATTTTGACGATGATAATGGCAATGGGGATATTTGGTGTTTATGCTTCACGTGATCGCTATGTGTTTCAATTAGAGCAGGAAAAGCTTCGGGCATAATAGGGTTGTTTCAAGGGTTTCGCTTTTAACCTTTGAAACAACCCCTTTAACTCAACGAAAAAAAGAGTGCTTGAAATTCTCAAGCACTCTTTCTACTCAGCTGTTAAAATGCAAACTGACGATATTTAGTCTGAACCGAAACCCATTTCGTATTGGTAAACTCTTCAACAACCCATGGATTCCCAAATCTCCCTAACCCACTTGCTTTGTTTCCACCAAATGGAATATGTGGTGCGTCATTCACCGTTTGATCGTTAATGTGGGTCATCCCTGCATCAACCTGTAATGCGAGTTCTTCTCCACGCTCTAAATCGCTTGTGAAGATCGCCGAACTTAAACCGTGCTCGGTATCATTTGCAAAGTCAATCGCTTGTTCATCTGATTCCGCTTTAATAATGGTTGCAATAGGAGCGAATAGCTCACTTTGGGCAAGTTGACTAGAATTATCTACATTAGTAAACACAAACGGCGTTAACACATTGCCAATACGCTGACCTTCTAATGCAACCGTTGCACCTTCTTGTTTTGCTTGCTCAATAAAGTGTAACGCTTTTTCCATCTGCCTTTCATTTACTAGTGGCCCAATAATCGTTTTTGGATCACTCGTATCTCCGTATGGAAGAGTTGCTGCTTTTGCAGCAAACTTTTCAACAAACTCATCATGCTTATCTTGGTGCACAATGATTCGGTTGATGATCATACAAATTTGTCCCTGATGAATGAACTTCCCGAATATGGCTGCATCGACCGCACGATCCACATCCGCATCCGATAAAACAATCAGTGGGCTGTTTCCACCGAGTTCTAGCGCAACACGTTTTAAATTTCGACCAGCGATTTCACCAATTTTACGCCCAACAGCCGTAGAACCCGTGAAACTAACAAGTTGATAGTTTGGATTTTCTAACATCTCATCGCCGATTTCGTCAACATCTGTTTGGATAACATTTAGGACTCCACTTGGTAGACCGGCTTCCTCGAATGCTTTGGCGATAATCGCTCCTCCACTTAGTCCTACTTGAATATCCGGCTTATGAACGACACTGTTTCCTAGCGCAATAGCCGGAGCGATCGTTCTCATCGATAGATTCATAGGGAAGTTAAATGGCGAAATGGAAGCGATAACCCCTAATGGCACACGGTGAATGTGATTTAGTTTGCCTTCTACATGACCCGGTACTTCACGTACTTGATTCACCTCGTCAGCGTATTTAATCGCCTCTTCTAGAAACTCAAGTGTTAAGTGCAATTCCACATTTGCTTTTAAAACACTTCCACCTGTTTCACGTCCGATAACGCTTACAATTTCTTCTCTATTTTCTTTTAAATATTCTGCAGCTTTATGCAACACATTTCTACGCTGTTCAGCGGTACTTTTTGCCCAGACTTTTTGAGCAGCTTTTGCGACTTCGAATGTTTCAGTAAGTTGTTCTGATGTTGCTAATTTAATAGACGTAATGAGTGAATGGTCATATGGATTTGTAATATCATATGAACGTTCACTATTTCCTTCAACCCATTGACCATTAATAAAACTCTTATTTAGTAGTTCGTAATTTTGCATCTAAGCCACTCCTCTTATAAATGTAGCAAACGCTTACATACAGTTTAACCTGATGCCATTTTTTAGGATAGAGCGATGTTCTGATAGATGCAACACTAAATAAATTTCTTTTTGTATACTTATAAAAACATACTCATATTCATCGTTGTAATAACAGCCTGGTCTGGAATAATAGTTCGTGAACATACTTTCCATTCACCATCTACCTTCTTGACCACATCATTTCGTTGACCAAACATCTCTTCTAAATCGGTTGTTGATCCTCTACTACGTTTGTAAAGAAAGTAACTTCTTACTTTGCATTCATCCTGGTTATCTCCTGGTTCTACAACGACATTTGAAATGAAGTGACGTTGTCTTGTGGCCGGGTTCTCAACCCATGCTGACTTTGTATATAAGCGATTTACACGTGTTCTTAAAGAGGCTTTCGTTTCTTCATAGAAGGCAGAATCCTTAGAGATATTATCGATGTTTACTCCCTCTACTGTTTCGCGTAATGGCATTTTGTAATCTAAGTCATCCGTTAACAAATCTAGCCATTCTTTATACATCCGGTTGTCTAAATAATATGCTTCTTGATAAAGTAAATTCGTAATTTGATCTTTTACTTCCAGTGAAACTTGAGCTTTTACTTCATTACTCATTTTGTTTCCTCCTTTACAGAAGCCTCTGCAGTAAGTAGATCTAACCAGTGCTCATGCATTCTTCTTGCCAATGCATCACAGTACGTTGTCGGGTAAGCAGTCCCTGGACCAGGAAAAGATTCATCCTGTTTTACATGACTGAATCCCATTAAATAGTTACTTAGATTGTTATAGTTTAATTCTTTATCTCTCATCATAGTCGCACCACTTACTTCCACAATTCGTGCCCAAGTTTCCGTATCATCCTGCTCTAGTGTTCCAGTAGGGCCAAACGAACCAAGATAGCCTCTATATGCATCTGCCTTGTACTCTTCAGGTGCAGCTTTATCAATCATGAACCAGCACCAAACTTCTACTTTATCAGGCCCTAGTGGTCTCCAAACTCTGAAGTTAAGATAATTGTGTAAATGTCCCTCAGTACCGTGAATGGGGCTTACGAATGATAAGTTCGGGTAAACACCACCAACAAACACTGTAACTCTTTCTAAGATGTCTGCTTGTTCAGGTGTTAAATTTCGTTCGAACATTGGCCACATTTCTTTAGGCATTCCTTGGTACTCAGCACGCGAGCGACCTGTTTTAGATGTAATAACATTAATCCCATGCGCATTTTTCATAACAACTTGGTGTCCATACCCAGCATAAAGCGGATCTTCAGGCTTATACCCATTTCGACAGTAGAGCGGTGTGTTGTTTGAACATGATATGGGTCAGCAGCAAAATTTTCAGCTGTTGATTTCCAATTTGCTTTTGCTACCCAACGTTGAGGCAACCCAATGACTTCCATCCCGCCATCTCCACGGCCAAGCATCATATCAAAATACCATTTCATTTCACCTAAATAATCTTCTAACGATTCTGCTTCAGGATCCAAACACCCAAAAATCATTCCTCGGTAACTTTCAACTCTTGGAACCTCTCGCAATCCCCATTCTTTCTTGCACATTTCCTCGCCATACACTTTATTGCCAGCAACAATTCCAACTAAATCACCATCTAAATTGTAACTCCATCCATGGTACGGACATGTAAACGTTTTCTTATTTCCGCGATCGGCCGTGCATAATTGAGTTCCTCGATGCGTACAGGAATTTAGATATGCTTTGATTTCTTCTTTTCTATTTTTCACTAATAAAATCGGGTCATTAACCATCCATCTAGTTACGTAGCTTCCGGCTTCCTTCAACTCTGTTTCATGCGCAAGGAATTGCCAAGATTTCGCAAAAATCTTTTCTTTTTCAAGTTCATAAATATCAGGATCTGTTATAACCCATTGTGGTAACAAACCTTCATCCATTTTTTCTTTTAACTGCTGAATAAGTTTCTCATCTAATTCTCTTTTAATCATCGAAACATCCTCCTTAGAAAGATCAAATGAAGCGCTTTCAAATTCACATAGTGAATTAATGATTTTTATAATGAACTATAGTTCAAATATACCGATTACTTACTTCGCTGTCAATATTTATTGAATTTTCTATACATTTTTCTTTTCAATTAAAAAAGGATTGCCTCATTTAGCCAAATTGGCCACTGCAGACAATCCTTTCCGTTCTATTTTTTTTCACATTACCTTTTGCCCCATTTGTAATGAAATCTCTATCCCTGTATTTTTCACTTGATCTATTAATTGTTTCCTTCTTTCCCCTTCTATTTTAAAACTTGGTCCAGAAATCCCGACAGAAGCAATCACTTGATTTCGATCATTAAAGATAGGAGCTGAGATAGCTGTGTATCCCACAAATGTTTCGTCAACATCAACAAAATATCCATTTTCCTTTATTTCAGCAAGGCGTTCAATAAATAAAGTCTGATCGGTTATGGTTTTCGGCGTCCTTTCTTCTAGTGGATAGTCCTCAAGAAGAGCTTCTACAAATGTAAGATCCATCTGTGCCAATAGTACAATTCCAAATGCTCCATTATGGAGAATTCGTTTTCTTCCTACATAGTTATTTGGCTGCAAGCCATCTTCACTATCATACCGAACTAAATATTGAATCGTTTCGGATTGAGGTTGTGCTAAAATAACTGAATGCCCTGTTTCTTCATATAATTTTTGCAAATAAGGTTCAGACTCTCTTTTTATATCCAAGTGTTCATAGACGATTCCACTATATTCAAGGAACCCTGTTCCAAGTCGGTACCGATTAGTCACTTGGTTATATTGAATTAGATAATTACGTTCCAATGTCCAGAGCAACCTGTACGTCGTTGTTTTTGCTAGCTTTGTTTTATTCATAATTTCTTCTATAGATAACTCTGGTTTTTCGTAACGAAAACAATTTAATATATGAATCGCACGTTCTACAGATTGAATCGGCTCTAAATTAAGTTCTCTCATGTTTTACCCCAGTTTCTTTTACATTGTTGCTTTTATTTAAACACCTTACAAGTTGCATTTCAATGAAAAAAACTTCCTACCCATTTCCCTAATTTCAGTTAGGTCGGTAGAAAGCTGATTTCATCGGTTCGTCAGGTTCGTGATATTTCTGGCAAGAAAGTGACAATTTCAGGGAAGATAATAAGCAAAATGGTAAAGAATACCATAACAAGGACCATCGGGGTTACCCCTCTAAATATCTTTGTGATTGGTACATCTTTTACAACACCACTAATAATATATACACTTAATCCAAGTGGAGGTGTTAATACACCAATATTTAAAACCATTACCATAATAATACCAAACCATAACCCATCAAAGCCTAGTTGAGTAATCATCGGGTACACAATTGGTAATGTCAATACCATGATGGCAATCCCTTCCATAAACATCCCTAATACTAAATAGACTAAAAGAATTAACAACAATATGACGTATGGAGAAACATCCGCCGAACCTACCAATTGCGTAAGCTTCATTGGAATTTGACTTAAAGCTAAAAACCTTCCAAAAATACTTGCACCAATTAATATTAAGAATATCATAACAGAAAGTCGGATCGTATCATCTAAAGAAGACTTTAACTTTTCCCATGTTAACTTCTTCGTAAATAATGTCACCAAGAAAGCTCCTATTGCACCAATTCCACCAGCTTCTGTAGGCGTAAACACACCAAAATAGATTCCACCTATACTGACTAGAAAGATGATTAAGAATGGCCAAACCGTCGTTAACGATCTCATTTTTTCTTTAAAAGTTGAGGTCTCTAAGGACCTAGGTGCAAGTTCAGGTTTCAGTCTAACTTGAATGTTAATGGTAATCATATAGATTAAAGCTAATAAAAGACCAGGAACAATACCAGCAATTAACAGCGGGCCAATTGGAACTTGTGTAAGAGCTCCATAAAGGATCAAAATGACACTAGGTGGAATTAAGATACCGAGTGTTCCCCCAGCCGCAACAGCCGCTGTTGACATCGATGATTGATATTTATATTTATTCATTTCAGGAATAGCAATTCTCGCCATCGTCGCAGTAGTTGCATTCGTCGATCCAGAAATGGCAGCAAAGATCGAACTCGCTCCAATGGTTGCGATGGCAAGACCGCCTCTAGTGTGGCCAAGCCATTTATCTACAGCCTTAAACAAGTCTTGGCCTAACCCTGTATTAGACATAAACATTCCCATTAAAATAAACAATGGAATCACTGATAAACTATAAGCATTTGCTGTACCAAATGCAGCTGTTCCTAACTGTGCTAACCCAACACTCCAATCTGTTAGCAATGAAACCCCTAGGAACCCTACTAAAAATAGTGAAAGCCCTACGGATACGTTCAAAAGAATAAGAACCAATAATAAAGCTATCCCTAACATACCAATCATTTCAGGACTCATTCTTTTTCACCACCTTACTAATAGATTGAATGATACTTAGCAGAATTGTTAATGCATAAAACAAAACTCCAATAGCCGCTAATATGGCGAAATATTTCATTGGAATTCCTAAATCACCACTTGTTTGTGCTCCGAATCGCTGGGCATAGGCAAAAAGTTGCCAGGAGGTCGTGCCTAGTAGAGCAAGCATAATACATGATGTCAATACATTAATGGATTCACGAATTTTCGTTGGTAATTTGCTTGTAACAAAATCAATCGAAATATGTTCTTTCTTTAATTGCGTTCTCCCCAAGCTTAAGAAAATAACAATGACCATTGCTAACCCTGTTAATTCATACGTGCCTGTTATTGGTTTGTAAAAAAAGTATCTTCCAATAACGTCGCCCGTAGTTAAAAACATCATTAAAAAGAGGACGAGCATCGAAACCCGATGTGTAGCGTTATTAAGAGAATCAACAAATTTCTCAAACTTACTAATCTGTTCTATAGAGGATTGGTTGGGATCCTCAGATCCCAACCTTTCCTTTTGAACTTCGTTTGCGTTCGAGCTCATAAAATCACCTCTGCAGAATAACTTACTCTTTAATTTTCTTCCATTAAACGTAATGCCTCATCAAGAATAGCTTGACCGTCAATTCCTTTTGACTCCATGTTTGCAAGCCATTCTTCGGTAACAACTTCAGCAGCTTCTTGGAATCTTGCAAGTTCTGCCTCATCCAACTCGAAAAACTCTATTCCTTCTTCCTCTGCTTTATTTCTTGCTTGCTCTTCTTGATAATCAAATGCAGCTCCAGCAGTACGAGCCATTGGTTCCCCAATCATCTCTTCAATAATTGCTTGGTCGTCAGCAGAGATACGGTCCCAGCTATTTTTATTCATCATTGTATAGAATAAACCCGTACTAAAATTTCCAACGGTTACATAATCAACAACATCAAATAAATTGAAATCAGCTAAAGCTGCTACCGGAAGAATTCCTCCATCGATTACGCCACGTTGCATAGAGTCATAAATTTCTGGAGCCGGCATGGAAACAGGAGTTGCTCCCCATGATTCAATCATCTTTCCACCTTCAACTGAAGGAGTTCTTAATCGTAATCCACGTAAATCTTCTAAACTAGTTACTTGCTTTCCAGCCGTAATGATTGCATATGGATCTGCTGCATGTGCCCAAAGTAATTTTACATTGTCGTATTCAGCTTGAATTTCAGGAAATGTATCATATAATTTTTGGGTAATCACACTTAACTTTTCTCCGTTGCCATCAGCTAAAAATGGCAAAAGCATTACTGAATGAACTTCAAAAACACCTGCATTATAACCTTGAAGTCCCCAACCCGAATCCATGATACCGGTTACAATATTATCATATGTTTCTGCAGGAGAACCTAATGCTCCACCAGGATAAAGTTGAAAATTGATTCGTCCTTCAGTAGCTTCGGCAACTTCTTCTGCAAATGGTCTCATTGCCATTGAGTCTTGGACGTGTTCGGTAGAGTTCATATGTCCCATACTAAAAGTAATTCCATCAGCCGCTGGAGCTGGAGCTTCGGCTTCTGCAGGTTCTTCTGCACCATTGCCCGTGTTTTCCTCAGGTTCAGTGGCACTTTCTTCACTACCACAAGCTGTAATCAAAAACAAGGAAAGGACTAGGAAACTAATGAATGAGAATTTCTTTGTAAACCTTTTCATAAAAATCTACCCCCAATATTCTTTTTCAAAATTCTATTAGTACCCCAAAATTTAACCGCTTACAAAAAAATATATTCCCCCCCTTTTTTAAAGTTGACTTATGTTATAAGTACTTGTGTTGTTTAAATTGTAATATTCCCTTCATAGCAAAACAACAATGCTATTCTTTTATATGCAACAAATGTTTATTTTTTTTGAAATAATGGAACTATTTCAAAAAAAAGCTTTTTCATCTCTAAAATTGATTCGATGTTTTCTTCTTATACTCCTTTAATAATGCGAATTTTGTCTATTAAAAAGAGGAGCTCTTTTTATCCAGAGAGCTCCTCCTTTTTCTTCCAAGCTATTACACAGGTTCGTCAAACACATATCCTATTCAAACTTCAAAGGATCTCCATCAAAAGGTTCATCTCCAATTTTAATAGATTCAGTTGGACACCCTTCATTGGCATCTTCCATCTCCTCAACTAAATCTTCTGGAACTTCTTTTATTCCCTGGTTATTATCTAATAGAACAAAAGCTATTCCCTCATCATCATAGTCATAAATATCAGGAGCTGCTGCACCGCATGCTCCACATGCAATGCATGTTTCTTTGTCTACAATTGTATACTTAGCCATTTCATCATCTCCCCTTTAGCATTATACTGTTACCTGATGATTTAAAATGATCGTAAAACATACCGAATCACTATACAAGACCATCGTTCCTATATATAAAACAAACTTCAAATAGATGATTTTATAATTCCAAAATTTGAAAAACGGTTATTATCACCAGATAATAAAACAGGGCAGATAGAATACCTATCTGCCTGTTTTATTAACTTTTCATCGTCTTATGAGGATCAATCACAAATTTTTTAGAAGCTCCTTGATCAAACTCGGCATATGCAGCAGGGGCTTGATCAAGCGTAATGAGAGTCGCATTTACAGCTTTGGCAATTTGCGCTCTACCACTTAAAATAGCCATCATTAAATCTCGATGGTATTTCATAACAGGCGTTTGGCCTGTAACAAATGTATGAGCTTTCGCCCAACCTAAGCCTAACCTCACCTTTAATGTACCATGCTTGGCATCTTCATCCACCGCACCTGGGTCGCCCGTAACGTAAAGACCTGGAATCCCAAGACGCCCTCCTGCACGAGTCACTTCCATAACAGAGTTTAATACAGTAGCAGGAGCTTCACCAGCTGCTGCACCGTGACCATGTGCTTCAAAACCAACACAGTCAATTGCGCAATCTACTTCGGGAACCCCTAACACCTGTTCAATTTGCTCTGCTAAGTTAGGATGTGTTTTTAAATTTACCGTTTCACAACCAAAGCTTCGAGCTTGAGCCAATCGTTCATCGATCAAATCACCAACAATGACAACAGAAGCTCCCAAGAGTTGGGCAGAATGAGCAGCAGCCAAACCAACAGGACCAGCGCCAGCAACATATACAGTTGAACCTGGTTTCACCCCTGCACTTACGGCTCCGTGATAACCAGTTGGAAATATGTCAGATAGCATCGTTAAATCGAGTATCTTTTCCATCGCTTGGTCTTTATTAGGAAATTTCAACAATTGAAAATCTGCATAAGGAACCATAACATATTCCGATTGGCCGCCAACCCAGCCTCCCATATCGACATAACCATACGCTGAACCCGGACGATCAGGATTTACGTTTTCACAAATATGAGTATCTTGTTCCTTACAACTGCGGCATCTTCCGCAAGCTATGTTAAATGGAACGGAAACGAGGTCTCCTTTTTTTATAAATTCAACATCACTTCCAACTTCAATCACTTCACCCGTAATTTCATGACCCAAGACTAACCCACTTGGTGCAGTCGTACGACCTCTCACCATATGCTGGTCACTTCCACAGATATTCGTTGTCACTACTTTGACAATAACCCCGTGGTTACACTTTCTACCGACATTTAACGGATTTACACCTGGACCGTCCCGTAACACTAAATCCGGATAACCAATGTCTACAACATCAACTTTTCCTGGTTCCACATACACAACGCCTCTATTCCCTGCCATCCTAAACACCTTCTTTTCTGAATAGTTATCTTTCAACTGGAAGCATATTATTCTAAGTTGGTTGTTTAACAGGAAGATTTTTGTAACCGCTTTCTAAATCCTCCATTATAAAGAACTTAAACAAATCATTACATTCATTCTAGTGCATCTCTCAAACCATCACTACGTTAAAATTCCATATACTGCAACAATTACAAAAAAGAGACAAACAGATTTGAATTACATCTGCTTGTCTCTTTTTCCTTAATGAAAAATGCCTTCTCTGTTTTTTATTTTCGTTAATAACCGATCAATGGTGCCTCTGTCGTCAATCTGATAGATTGGCTCTCCTCTGTCAATTACATATCCTTCAACTAAAAAAGTTTTCATCCCAAGTGTACTTGTGACCATATCTTCTTGAACATCATTCCCGACCATAATACACTCTTCTGGCTTTATATTGAGACGATCACAAATATCTAGATAATATTCTTTATTTGGCTTAGTAAACGATTGATCTTCATAAACAGTCACTAACTCAAATGGCAGATTCTCAATTCTTGCCCAACGCATGCGATGCGTAATTGCTACCTTTGGAAAAACAGGATTTGTCGCAATCGCAACTCGAAATCCTTGTTTTACTGCTGACTCTATAACTTCCTTAGCCACTGGTGTAGGACTAGTCAGATGAGATAAAGTAGGAAAAATCGTATCATAAAATTCATCCAAAGTCGGCCAAATCTCATCCCTTTTAAGATTGGTTAATGCTAAAAAAGATTCCTCAAATACTTGCTCGTTTGTTTTATTAGGATCTTTGTTTTGAATCATCTCCGTTGTACTAGCTAAAAGGGCTTTAACAAAATCATTTGGATCGAGAATATGTGCAACTCTAGGCGCTAGTTCTTTCAGATAACTCTCTACAAATCGCTGTGTATCCATTGGCAACAAAGTACCATCTAAATCAAATAAAATTACTTTAGCCATATGTAACATACCACCTTATTTAAAATAAAAGATAACAACCAAATTATACCATAATTGTTTTATGCACTTCATTTTCCGACCCCAAATCATACCTTCTAGATGAATAAGAAGGGGACTAAAAAGGAATGATTCCTTTTTAGTCCCCTTTAAGATAAGCCTCTAATGATTGCTAGCTTTCTCAAACTCTTTTTCTTCGTAATCAACCTCCGGCTTCGTATACTTCACAAAGAATGAAGCGACTAATGCGATAAAAGTACATGCCGTAAGAACAATGAAGGAAACATTCGCCCCATATATATCAGGATACACAATATCTGGTCGATTTTCAGCGCTAATAGCTGATGTCGTCATAATTGAGACCAGTATAGCTGTGCCTACCGAGGCAGCAATCATTCTCATCGTATTATCCATAGCTGCTCCGTGCGGGATAAGTCGTTTTGGTAGTTGATTTAACGCAGCGGTTTGAATTGGCATCATAACCATAACTAAACCAAACATTCTGATCGCATACATAACGGTCAAATAGGTAAAAGATGTTTCAGGCCCTAAATTAATATAAGCCAATGTCGATAAAGTCATAATGATTAGCCCAATTATAACCAACCAACGTGCCCCTACTTTATCAAATACCCGACCGATAATCGGCGCCATAATTCCACTAACTAATGCTCCTGGTAATAGAGCAAGACCTGCTTCAAATGCCGTAAATTCTCGCATGTTTTGCATGTACAATGGAATTAATGTTTCCACTCCGATTAACCCCATAAACGCAACCATCCCAATAATGACCGCATACGGAAAAATCGAATACGTAAATACACGAAATTCAAGCATTGGATGCTTTAATTTCAGCTGTCTAGCAGTAAAGAGAATAAGAGAAATCCCTCCGACTCCTAGTGACACAAAGGTAATCGCCTCAAACCATCCATAGTTACCAGCAGCGGTAAAACCATAGAGAAGCCCACCAAAACCAAAAGATGATAAAATGATTGAAATGACATCAATTTTAGGTTTTGTTACTTCCGTGACATTCTTCATTACAAAGACGGCAATAACAATGTCAATCAACGCAATCGGCAAAATAATAAAGAACAATAGTCTCCAAGAATAATTAGCTGTAACCCATCCGGATAAAGCCGGACCAATAGCTGGAGCAAAAGAAATGACTAAGCCAATTAATCCCATCGCTGCTCCTCGTTTGTTGATAGGAAAAATCATTAAAAATACAGTTGTCATTAATGGTAACATGACTCCAGCACCTGCCGACTGTATCACCCTGCCAACTAGTAAGACTTCAAAATTAGGAGCAATTCCGCCTATTAATGTTCCAAACGCAAACACACTCATTGCGGTAATAAAAAGTTGCCTTGTTGTAAAACGTTCTAACAAAAAGGCACTTACTGGAATCATAATACCATTCACCAACATAAATACAGTTGTTAGCCATTGAGCACTATTTGCGGTAATGTTCATTTCCTGCATAATTGGAGGAATCGCTGTAATCATTAGTGTTTGATTTAAAATTGCAATAAAAGACCCTGCTAGCAAAAGGGCAACAATCGTTGATCGTTTTTCATTTGCTTTTCCCATGATGTTTCTCATCTCCACATCTTTTTCGATTCAAAAGTTGTCGCAACAACCACTTATACAGATTACACGATTCCTCTCCTGTCATCCATGTTCAAATTCACTATTTCCTGTCTTTTTTTCCTGTATCTTTAATTGGGTTACCCCGAATACGATACTGACCTAGACAACAACCTTTTTACTTATTGCATGGGCATTGGCATAACGAACCACCTTTTCCCCTCCAGAACTAGTTGAAACGTTAACGTCTCTTGAGGCTCTTCTAACCTAAACTGAATTCGAGCTTGACCTTCTTCAACATGAACCATGACTTCTCTCACTTCATTAACCCTCTTCATTAACTCACGGTTTTGTACCAGATTTACATCATTACGTCCGTCTTTTATAAAGGCATCTTTTGACTGAAGTACGGATTCCTCTGGGTGAAAATGATACAAAGTACCGTAATCTTCTCCTGCTAATGTATACATATACAATTGAAACACTTCAAAAGGCGTAACTTCTTCAAAAAAAGACTTATTATACGTTCTCATAAAGTCGTTAAACCGTGTAAGCAATTCGTCGTCTACTTCTAAAATAGATCGGTCCAATATCACTGTAGTCATAAACTCTTCCGCTGTACTAGAACTCTCAATTGGTTCTACGGTCTTTGATTGAACTTCAAAATATCCACAAGCATTTGTGATAGTGGTGGTAGCAGCCATGATAAACAGCAAAACAAACCCGTTATTTCTCCATTTTTTCATTTTTAAAAACTCCTCATCAAAAATATGATTACGACCCAATGATATAACGCAGCGTCAGCCTTGAAAGTGACAATTGTTCATTCTGTTCTTTAACGTCTACATCTCTTCATACATACCGTAGAAATGAGGAGGTCGGCCAATTGAATATGTTAAAGAAAGCGACTCAAATTCCAAGTGCTATAAAACAATATGCAATGAACGCGTTTGACAAATATAGGTATGAATCGAACAATAAACGTGAATGGGAAAGACTCTCTCTTGAGTCTTCTGAATTACAAAAGCTTCAACAGAAATTACTCATATCTTCAAAAGAAGAAACGTCCAAAAATCCCTTATCAACTTCAGATAAAATTCTTATTGCCGAGCTGAAACAAAAGATTAGGACTCACAATCAAAACAATGTTACTCGTACGAAAGCTTATTTAAATTTCTATCTTAAACACCCTGAGATTCATTGGGCATTTCTAGCTCACCTTGTCTCTAGGAATGGCGGATGGAATATGACAGATTTAAAAGGAGATTTAACGAAAGCGTTAAGTGCGAAGAGGAAAAAGGATTTTTTTCATTTTTTAGAGAGGGCTAATGCACTTATCTTTCATGATGCGTACCCACAACTACTCTTATATGAAGAAAGTAAACAACAGAATAAAAATCTGTTTTACTTGCTGCCCTTTTTTCATGTATCACAATTTATGTCTCCGATATGGAATCATTTTTTCTTAAACAAAAATAGCAAGTTGTTAACCATTGCATTAATCATTAATGAACAACATTATATTGAAAATCGCGTTATTCAACATTCATATTTCAAAAAACATGTCATCCAAACACCTCTCTTTCAAGCACAAGACTTATTTCAATTTACGAAAGTACTTTTTCCTTATGAACAAACGAAAAAGAAGAGAAAAGTGGCGGGTGTTAATGTGACCAATTTCGAAAGTGTTACGGAACGGATTAACGTGGGAAAACGACTTTATGCAATGGTCTTTGGGCTCAATCCTCTTCATCAAGATATCACTACTTTTGCAACAAACGTTCCACATACAGGTTCACGGTCTGATTATTGGCCAACTGTTTTCACTTCAAAAGAAAAAAAGAAGACGCAAAAAGCGTCTCCTTGTGCAAGTAATGAGATTATTTATAGTCCAAAATTAGCGAATGCTTGGAATGATGTCTCGCACACTTTTTCAGATCAAAGTGATTGGTATCAGGACTCTAATGTTTTTAGTCATTTCTCTGCCATTGATGTTCCAACTGCTTTTGACCTTACAAATGACTATTGCAGGCATTTGCAAAAACTCACTGTTGGAGCCCATGCGTATAAAAAAGTCAAAAAATTCTTTTAAGATTTATCTCTTGTTTCGATAAAGGTACATCGTTAATGGCGCAAAAATGACAATCAGTAAGAAAGACGCCAACAAAACCCATCCAATTTGGGCCGCTGTAACCGACCCATGCATCAATCCTCTTACAGCGGTTACTAACAAGGATATTGGGTTTATTTCTACAAACGATTCAAGCCAACTAGGCAGTGTTCTCGGATCGACAAATACGTTACTGACAAATGTTAATGGGAACAGAACCATCATGCTAATTCCCATTAACGATTTTTCAGTCCTTACAATTAATCCAAGTGTAGTCCAGATCCATGAAAGGCTAAAGGAAAATAAGACAAGCAAGGACACAGCTAACACAACACCAATAAAGCCACCTTCTGGACGAAAGCCCATAATCAATCCAAGAATGATCATAATGGTCGATGCAATCGTATAACGAACTGCATCCATAAGTAATGCTCCAACTAATACAGATGGACGCCAAATAGGTAATGAACGAAACCGATCAAAAATTCCTTTTGAGATGTCATTATTTAGTTCCATTCCTGTATACATTGTAATGGTTACAACAGTCATCGCTAAGATACCAGGTAAAAGAAATTGCAAATAATCGCCGGTTGAACCAGCAATCGCTCCCCCGAATAAGTACGTAAACATTAATAAGAACATGATTGGGAATACGGTAACATCTAGAAGTTGCTCTGGCACATACTTCAATTTCAATAGAGCCCTCCAAAAAAATGTACCTGTATTCGTTAATCGACTAGGTTTTTTCGGTCTTTCTCGAGTAGAAAGAGCCTGGATTAACTTTTCATTTGGTTCTATCTGACTCATGCTTACACCACCTTACTCGAATCGCCGTTTTCTTCTGTTGGTTTCCCAGTCAGTGTAAGAAAAACCTCATCTAAACTTGGTTGCCCTAACGAAAAATCAGTTACAGAAATTTGTTCCTGCTCTAATTCTTTTAAAGCGTGAATCACACGGTTCGTCTCCTTTACTGAAGCAGTTAAAACGAGTGGATCTGAATTTAATTGAACGGTTGTCTCAAGAATATCAGAAAGAATCTGTACCGCTTTTTCCCTTTGATCCTCTTTAAGGAGACGAATATGCAAGGCTCCTGTTCCAACTGATGCTTTTAACTCTCCACTTGTTCCTTCAGCAATGATTTTTCCTTGATCTATAACCGCAATTCGATCAGCCAACTGATCAGCCTCTTCCAGATACTGTGTTGTAAGAAGAACGGTTGTACCTGCATTCACAAGTCCCCGAACAATTTCCCACACCTGATTCCGACTTCTCGGATCTAAACCAGTTGTTGGCTCATCTAGGAATAATAAATCAGGCGTGACAACAATGCTTGCCGCAATATCAATTCTTCTTCTCATTCCTCCTGAATACTTTTTAACTTGGCGTTTTCCAGCTTCCGAAAGCCCGAACGCTTCGAGAAGCTCTTCTGCTCGTTCTTTTGCCCGCTTTCTTGAGAAACCTAGTAATCTGGCTATAAATACTAAATTTTCGAAACCTGATAAATCCTCATCAAGTGAAGCAAATTGTCCAGTTAGGCTAACACGAGATCGTACTGCATCTGCCTCCGTTACAAGATCATGACCTAGGATTGTTGCTGTCCCCTCATCAGGAGTAAATAAGGTAGCTAACATTCGAATGGTTGTCGTCTTTCCAGCCCCATTTGGCCCTAAAAATCCATATACTGTCCCAGCTGGAATAGCTAGGTCTACACCGTCTACTGCTCGTTTATCACCATAACACTTTACTAGTCCAGTAGCCTCAATAGCTAGCGCTTGTTCTTTCAATTCCATCACCCTTTCCATACCGTTTTGTTATATGCATGATTTAAGGGTATATGATAATTAATTTTGAATCATCAGTCTCAAGAATGAATCTAAAAAACCCACACTCTTACAAGATAACGGGTTTACTTGTGAAGCGAAAAACAGCAAAACAAATTTCACAACCTAATTCACAATATAATTTGCATATTAAAAAGGCACGAAGACTGATTCTTCTTGCCTTTGTTTTCATATTTTCTTATCAAACGCATGCGTTTGTTCAATGAACCACTCCTTATTCATGAATAAAGCCCCATCCCTCCATATAAGAGTGGACCAATGAGGGAATCTGCAACATGGGTTGATATAATAAAGGGAGAAACTTCCCTTAATTAAGAAATGGCTTCGAAAATAGTTGAATTAGGCGGAAAAATTCCCGCTAATTCCTTTATAAACATGATAATTTGATTTCGGTGTATGCTTAAAGGGAGAATTTCCCCTTATTTATCCCTAATTAAGCTATATTTTGTATTTAAAGGGAAAAATTCCCCTTATTGTGAGTATCTTTGGAGAAAACTTCGTATACTACAAAATCAATTTTTACATTAGAGTTCACATAGGTCTGCGAACTACTGTGTGATTTCACCTCTACACAGTAATGAACATTGATATAACAACAAAAAAACACATGTGTTTTCTCTTGTGAATGTCTTGTTTGAACCTCTGAAGTAAACCCACACTCTTTCAAGAACGTGGGTTATGATAATCAATTATGAGAATTTCTTTTGAATGGTAAGTTTCTTGTCTCCATCAAATATAACGTCAAGTTCAAATTCATCGACATCTTTAACATCGATCCCAAATGCACGTAATGCTTCAGCAATGAGCTTTTCTTTGTTTGCATCAGGAATGACATTCACTTTCTGAAAAAATGCTTCCACTTTTGGAAGAGCCTCTTCTCCAAAAAGAGCTACCTCTCTCGGGACAACATATTTCGCTTGAATCTTGCTGCTTTTCATTGCGTATTCAATTTCATACTCTGTGCCATCTTTCAGTTCAATTTCAATTTCAAAGTCAACAATCGTAGGAGAAGCCTCTACTGTCCCAAAATTTAATAGGCCTACCAACATAAACATTAATAAAAATAATCCACTTAGTATGGTTTGTTTCATATTCTTCCTCCATCCATTTTATTCACTGTTACTTTCTCCCTTTCCTTGCATTTCATACAATCGAATCACTATTTATCCATTTTACTTATGCGACCTTTTAGCGATTCGAAAAGCTAAGAACTTTCCAATTTCACGTTATTTCTTAAAATTAGAGCTTGATAAACATAAGTTAAATCATTTGTATTCCTTATTCTATGGTGACTATAATATCAGTTAATAAGCGCTTAAAAGTATATTACCTTTACATAGGAGGCAAAAAATGGGGCATGTTTGTAACAGGGAATTTAATTGTGAAAAAGAACTTACCTTAGCCGTCATAGGCGGGAAATGGAAAATGCTCATCTTATGGCATCTTGGCAAAGAGGGAACAAAACGATTTAATGAATTAAGAGCTCTAATACCTGGTATTACACAACGAATACTTGTGAATCAGTTAAGAGAATTAGAATCCGATTTTATTATCCATCGTGAAGTCTATGCAGTCGTACCTCCCAAAGTTGAGTACTCCCTTACAGAACAAGGAAAGACGTTAATGCCTATCCTTGAAACCATGTATGCATGGGGCAAAGACTACAAACAGTTCTTACAAAAACAAGTTGATGATCTTGATGAGCAAATTGGTTCATCTGAATAGAAGCTAAGTACGAGAGGTCTCTCGTACTTAGCTATTTTTAGTTCGTAATAGGTAATTCTGGTTCCTCACAGTATCCTTTTTGTAACTATATGCGTTTAAAGTGCGTACTTCTTTTTTTGTTGGAAAGCAATTAGAATTACCCTGTACAAAAAATGAATGAGGAGCGATTGAAATGAAATTACAATTAGCCTTAGATTTAGTAAATATTCCAGAAGCCATTGAGCTTGTTAGCGAAGTTCAGGAGTTTGTAGATGTAGTAGAAATTGGAACACCTGTTGTCATCAATGAAGGGTTAAGAGCCGTAAAAGAAGTAAAAGAAGCTTTCCCTCAATTAACTGTATTAGCAGATTTGAAAATTATGGATGCGGCTGGGTATGAAGTGATGAAAGCTTCTGAAGCAGGTGCAGATATTATTACCATTCTTGGTGCTGCTGAAGATGAGTCAATCAAGGGAGCAGTCGAAGAGGCTAAAAAACAAGGAAAAGAAATCCTTGTTGATATGATTGCGGTAAAAGATAAAAAAGCACGTGCAATAGAGTTAGATGAATTAGGTGTAGATTATATTTGTGTACACACAGGTTATGACCTCCAAGCTGTTGGACAAAATTCGTTCGAGGATTTACTTACGATCAAAAGTGTTGTAAAACAAGCAAAAACAGCCATTGCGGGTGGTATTAAACTTGAAACGTTACCTGAGGTGATTAAGGCACAACCAGACTTAATTATTGTCGGTGGTGGGATTACAGGCAAAGATGATAAGAAAGCTGCAGCAGCCGAGATGCAAAATCTCATCAAAGCATAGGGGCCGTCAATGCAAACGACAAACTATACCCAAGAAATCATTAAGGAACTTCAGAGAACGGCTGACTTAATGAACGACGCTGACATAGAAAAGCTAGTCGACGGTATTCTTGATGCGAAAAAAGTTTTTGTCGCTGGGGCTGGTCGGTCTGGATTAATGGCTAAATCTTTTGCCATGCGAATGATGCATGTAGGTCTTGACCCCTATGTAATTGGCGAAACGATAACTCCTCAGTTAGAAAAGGATGATATTTTCATTGTTGGTTCTGGTTCTGGTGAAACAAAAAGCCTTGTATCAATGACGGAGAAAGCGAAGGCGATTGGGGCAACGGTGGCTGCTGTTACGATTTCTCCTGACTCAACAATTGGAAACTTAGCCGATATCACGATTCAAATTCCTGCCCAAGTTAAATCTGGAGAGACTACTGTTGAAACCATCCAGCCAATGGGATCTTTGTTTGAACAAAGTCTACTTCTCCTATATGATTCTGTCATATTACGATTTATGGATAAAAAAGGGCTGGATTCAACGACCATGTATGGTCGACATGCAAACTTAGAATAAGATAAGCAAGTCGTAAAAATGTCAGGGATGTCCCAAAACGTACGTTTTAGGACATCCCCTTTCTCACCTTTCAGTCATCGACCTTTCTTCCTCTTCCTTTTTATAGCCTTCTTCTTTCAATTTCGCTATTGATTGTTTCATATAATTAGAAGCTTCTGTATGAAGAGTTTTCAATTGGATAAGTTGCGTATATAAATCCAAATGCATATTTTCTTGCTCGTCATGCTGAGTCGACAGTAATTTCGTTTGTTCAAAGAGCTCTCTGATTCGTTCTTGAATCTCCTTTTGTTCCTCTTCATTAACCTTCACTTTTTGTCTTAACTCTTCATGGTCTAATTTTTGTAATTCTATTTGTTGAACAGATTCCGTTAGGGTCTCTAGTTGCTCCGTTTGTTCTTTTCGAATAAAATCAAAGTCCTGTTCGTGCTGATTAAGTTGATTCTCATGCTCTGTCACTTTTGTAGACATTTCCCTATTTACTTGTTCCATTTGTTGTAATTGATCTACAATGCTCATTTTTGCCTGACTAAGCTCTTCAAGTTTCTGCTCTAAACCTGTTCTTTCCACTTCGATCTTGTCAAATAACGTTTGTTGTATTTTATTTTTTTCCTCTATCATTTTTTTTATCGATTCATTCACTGTTTCAAAATGCTTATTCGTTTCATCCTGTACATCTAATTGCTTGAATAAGTCTTCATGAACTTGATCATGAGAACCTAATGTATGATTGATGTTTCTAATATTCCATTTCAGTTGTTCCATTGCCTTATTTGAATAAAAAAATGGCTGGTTTATCTGATTTGTTGAATTTTGTGAAAAAATTTTCGGCACCGCTCTTTTATCTGATTTCTTCAACCTTCACACCCCTTTTTTCCCTGTTATGGTTAGTCTATGATCTCTAAACCAGTTAGGTGCCTACTTTTTTGAAAAGTAGCAATAAGAAGCGTGTTTTGCTTTCAAGCCTAAAAGAAGATCCAAGTAAGATTGAATTTAAGAAAACTCGTATCGATATGGCTACGATACGAGTTTTTTCTTAAAGTATTCCCTTTTAGTCCATTACGACTTCCTTCCGTTCAAGCCTTTTTAATATGATTCGCAAGCGCACGAGGAAGCCAATGGCTGCACAAGTCAATCCTAATGTGATCCCAATCCAAAATCCAAATGGGCCAAGCTCGGTGAATGCTGCAAGAGAATAACCTGAGGGGATTCCTATTAGCCAATATGAGATAAATGCCGTAATAAAAGGGACTTGCACATCTTTGTACCCTCTTAATACTCCCTGTAAGCCAGATTGAGCAGCATCTGAAATTTGATAAACGATGGCAATGATGAAAAACTGAGCTGCAAGCTGGACAACAACAGGATCATCTGTATACAAATAAGCAATTGATTCTCTGAAAATGTAAAGAAAAACAGCCCCGACTGCCAGTATCCCAATCCCACTCCAGACACCTAGATGACTATATTGCTTGGCCGACTTATAATCTTTTCCGCCAACAGAATACCCAACTACGATTGTAAGGGCCATCGAAATACTTAGTGGAATCATAAAAATTAGCGATGTAAAGCTAAATGCAACTTGATGAGCAGCGACCGTAATGGTAGAGAACATCATCCCTATGAGTAAGGTCACCACAGCAAAAATACTCGATTCAAAGAAAATGGACAAACCGATTGGGACACCAATTGCAAGCTGTTCTTTCCACGCTCGCCAAGAAGGGGTGAACCACTTAACAAATAATTGATAATGTCTAACAACTTCCACTTTAAATGTCATCCAAACACTTAGTAGGAAAATAATCCAGTACGTAATAGCTGTTGCATACCCAGCTCCGATACCTCCTAGTGCCGGCAACCCCAATTTCCCAAAAATAAAGCCATAGTTCAAAACAACATTAAAAGGAACAGCTAAAACGGTGATTACCATCGTTATTCGTGTAAAACCTTGAGCATCAAAAAAGTTACGTAAAACACTTGATGCAAAAAGTGGTACAACCCCTATTGATAAACCAATTAAATAATGAAAGGAAATATAATGAACGGAAGGATTTAAGTTCATAATCGTTAGGACTGGCTCTAGCAAAAATGTTCCAGCCAATACAATTATTCCCGCAAGAAAGACGGATAAATAGAGTGCTTGTGTGACCGAGCTTGCTATTTTCTCTCTCTTGTTGCTTCCCATTAACTGAGCAACAATCGGCGTTACGGCTAATAGAATTCCATTAATCCCTGTAAAGATCGGCATCCATAAACTAGAGCCAATCGCAACCCCAGCTAAGTCATTTGTCCCAACTCGTCCTGACATAATTGTATCAACAAGATTCATTGCGAATAAACTGACTTGCGTTACCATTATCGGCCATAAGATGGCCAAAAACAAAGTGACCTTTTCTCGCCAGGTCTGTGCATGATACATAGTTCTTCCCCCGTTATGAAATTTGCAATTCATTACCAATCATAGCGGACTTATTCACAAATTACTAGCTCGAGATAGCTAACAGAATAACATGATTGAACGGAAAAAATCATGCCAAAATCTTAATAATTTTCCAATTTGTTTGATTTTTTCCAGAATGAATTATACTATATATATGTAAGGGTTTACAAAAGAGATAGGAGGAGGAACAAATATGAAGACAACAAAAAACAGATGGCTCATAGCTTTATCAGCGATTGCCATCCACCTTTCAATAGGTGCAGCATATGCGTACAGTGTATATCAAAATCCAATAAGCTCCTCGCTAGGTTGGGCTGGATCACAAGTTGCGATTGCTTTTACGATTATGATGGCGTTAGCCGGAACATCGGCTGCTTTCTTTGGAAAATTTGTTGAGAAGAACGGGCCAAGAAAGTCTGCTATGGTGGCCGCGGTGTTATTTGGGATCGGTCAAGCAGGTTCAGGAGTTGCAATTGCTCTTGAATCACTCCCTTTGTTCTTATTAACATATGGAGTATTTAGTGGACTTGGCTTAGGTATTGGCTACATCTCACCTGTTTCCACTCTTGTAAAATGGTTCCCAGATCGAAGAGGTTTAGCAACTGGAATGGCTGTACTTGGGTTTGGTACAGGATCACTTATCACTGCACCTGTTGCGGCTAGTCTAATAGAAGCAATAGGCATCAGTTCTACCTTTTATTTATTAGGTGTTTGTTATTTTATACTTATGTTATTAGGTGCTTCCTACATCGCACCTCCTCCAGAAGGTTGGATGCCAGATTCGATGAAAAAGGAAATGGCTTCTGGAAAGAAAGTGGTGAAAAAGGATTTAGCCCAATTAACAGCTAAAGAAGCGGTTAGGACGAAACGGTTCTGGATGCTTTGGTCTATGATGCTTATCAATACAACAGCAGGTATCATGATCATTTCCGTCGCATCACCAATGGCTCAAGAAGTAGTCGGTTTAACTGCAGCAGCAGCTGCGACAATGGTAGGGATTATGGGACTGTTTAACGGTGGTGGAAGACTAGGTTGGCAGCCGCTTCAGATTATATTGGTAGACCAACCGTATTTATTATTTTCTTTTCGATTCAAATTGTCGCCTTTTTCACATTGCCATTAACAACAAACGCCATTCTGTTTACCATTTTGATTTTATTTGTAGTTAGTTGTTATGGTGGTGGGTTCTCGAATCTCCCTGCATTTGTAGGTGATTTATTTGGAACAAAGCAACTAGGTGCTATTCATGGTTATTTGCTAACAACTTGGTCGCTCGGTGGAGTTTTTGGTCCGATTCTCGTTACACAAATACGTGAAAGGGCGGATAGCTACGTGCCTGTGTTCTATGTATTCTTAGCTTTAATTGTTTTTGCTTTTGTCATTTCGATTTTACTGAAACTAGATATTAAAAAGAGTGAAAAAGAAGCTAAACAACAGGAACATGCCGTGTCTTAAAATGATTATTTTTTACCTTAACACAAACTGACCGGTCGGTTCTTTTCGCTTTAAAGGAGCTGTATAACAGTTTTTGTTATGCAGCCCTTTTATTTATTGAATAATAATAATTCATTGCGTAAGCTTGTGGCCGTCATTTCATAGATAATTCCCTCCATTATCTTCTTTATATGTTCACTCGTGTTTTGTTTTATATAAATCTTCTCTAATTCATTAAAACTTTTAAGTTTGTCTTTGAGTAGTTGAGTAAATTCCTCCTTCGTATAAGCGCCTCTCTTAATTGCCAACATAAACTCTCGTTCTTGCTGATCATATTTCATTGCACCTTCAAAATCACTAAATTCATTTTGGGCGAACCTTTCAATAAAGTCTAAAATACGGAAAGCATGCATAGCAGATTTACTATCATAACCGTATCGATCAACTAAATACGTTGTAGCTGAGTTTCCATGTTCAATATTTTTTGATTTACTTAAAAACATCCCTTTGCACGCTTTGTATAAGTAAGGTAAATTCATAACAGCAATGTCTTGCTTCATAGCTAGTAATGTATCCAATGCTCTTTTTATGTTCTTGTCTTCATGAATTACTATTTCTGTTGAGAATAACACCTCTACAAAATTCACATTAGATTTCCACCAAAGATTGACTACTTTCCTAATATCATGAAACTCTTCGTCAACCTTGTTGCCACTAATACTTTTCGTGTACATTTTCCCAAAATATAAATCAGAATAGGTTGGGATTACGAATACTTTATAATCCTTATCTGATTCCTCTGTCGCTAAATGATAGTTTTCTGACCCTACTAACGCCTTAAAAGCAATTTTTCTATCCAAGCTGTTTTATCTCCTTTCTTTTTCACTTACATCCATTTAATTTCTCTGTTTAACTGGCCTCTTTTTCATTATGACTAAATAAAGGAGCTAATAGCCAAAAACACGCTGAGATTTAACATCTCAACGTGTTTTTGCTTTTTTAAAAACGGAACTTTTGAACAGTCTGACTAAGTTCTTGTGCCATTTCACTAAGTGATTCAGCAGATGCCGAAATTTCTTCCATTGATGCTAATTGCTCCTCGGCCGTTGAAGCAACATTTTGAGAGTTACCTGCTGTTTGTCTTACAATCTCTTCTAGTATCTCAATCGTTTCTTTTACCTTATTTGTTTTCTCTGTTATCTCTACAGATGAACTCGAAACATTTTGGATATCGTCATTCATGCTTTTGACAGCAGTAAGAATCTTTCCAAATATAAGTCCAGCTTCATTCACAACCGTCATGCCATTTTGTGCATCAGTTGTCCCCTTTAACATGGCTTCCATCGCCGCAGACGAATCCATTTGAATCTCTTTGATTAAGTCCGATATCAAATTCGCTGATCTTGTTGATTCCTCAGCTAATTTTCGAACTTCATCCGCAACAACAGCAAACCCTTTTCCATGCTCTCCAGCTCGAGCAGCCTCGATTGCTGCATTCAAAGCTAAAAGATTGGTTTGTTCTGATATTCCAGTAATCACTTGAATGATTTGTCCTATTTCCGTTGAGCGATCATCTAATTTTTTAACAACTTCAGTCGAGTCTTGAACGCTGTTCGTTAAGGAGCTCATTTGTTCTACAACTTTTGAGATAACATGATTGCCCTTCTCTGCTTCTTTAGCTGTATGAAGAGAAGACGTCGAAAGATTTGTAACCATATTAGATACACGATTCATATTATCAGCCATAACCGCTAGAGAGCTTGAACCCTCTTCCATTTGCTTTACTTGCGTTTCATTTGCTGAAGCAATAGACTGCATGGCTACAGTCACTTCGTTCGTAGCTAACTTTGTCTGTTCACTGCTTGCGGAAAGTTGTTCCGACGATGCCGCAACTTGTTCACTTGAATCATTTACCTGCTGAATAATTCCTCGAATTGTTGTAACCATTTCTTTAAAAGAATTGGATAATTCTCCAATTTCATCATTCGTCTTGGCCTCCGTTAGTTCCACAGCTAAATTCCCCGCTGCAATTTCACGAGCATTTACATTTAACTTCTTAATCTCGCTCAAATACTTTCTAATAAAAACATAATAAATCAATGTACCAAAAATAAGAGTACCCGCTCCAACTAACACTGAAACCACTTGTAAAATACCTAAGTTCTCGTAAAACTCTTCCGTATAAGCTCCAATTCCAACCATCCAATCCCAAGGCTCATAATAGCCCATATACGCTAATTTTTCTCTTGAAGTCGTTTCACCGGCGTTTGTCCAGTCATATGTATGTGTCCGCATTTCAGGTTCAGGATTTTTAGAGATACGGACGAGATCTTGAATTAAGAAATTTCCATTCGCATCTTCTAATCCTGATAAATCCTGTCCTTCAAACCCCATTGGATGAACAATAGAAACATGATTACTATCATAGGCAAACATATAGCCTTCCTCTTTATATAAAAAGGCTGCCTTTGTAAAATCTCGTGTTTTACTCGTTTCATCTATGTACGTACCAGCTATATAATTAGCCGCTATTTCCTGTGCTTCGTTTAGTTGCAATTCTCCTCGTTCTACTTGTCCATTCAATAATTCAAGAATCGCCATAGTCCCATTAATCGAATGGCGTAAATCTGTGATCCCAGCTTCAACTAACTGTTGTTTAGAAAACGTATAGGTAATGGAACCTAACAGTGTTGCTACGACTAGTAAAATAATAAAATTAAGTCCCAAGATTTTACCTGTTAACCCTTTAAATTTAAACGCTTTCATTCTTTTCTCTCCTCTATTCATGATGACTGCTTTTGAATTATTGCTGTAAAAATTGACTGAAAGAAGACTTACAACCTAGTTCAAAAGACTCTTTATTCTAGACAAATTATATCAATACTAAAAAAATGTTCAAGACTTGTTTTTTAAAAAACACCAAATGTTCGATTTTATAACATTCATATAGACTTTGCAAACATTTCCACTTTTTGTTGTGAAGACAAGCGTTTTCATCTTCTTTTTAACACCATTGACTTTTAATTACTCCATTCAATTAGTGTAAGTAGAACAAGTCGATACAGTATAAATAACCCTAGGTAAGAGCCACATAGTAAGAACAATGGATTTAAAAAGATTCCGTGAATGGTTGTCATAAATACTTCATTTGCCATAATGATGAAATAGACGTTTATCGCTATGATATAGCCTATAAGGATCGCTGCAACAAGCGCAATCCCATTTATAATCACACGAGCTACTCTCCAAAAACGCTGAATTATAACCATTAAAAGAGGAATGAAAAGAATAACAAGTATTATTAGAATTTGAATGAAAAGCACCTTCCTTTTTACATTTTTATACAGTATAGACTTTTTTAAAAGCTTCTATAGCTGAACCTTCATAAATAGGTAAAATTATCACAAACTAACTCAAGGTGATTCGAAAGGAGGAAGGATAATGAGTGATTGGAATAAACAAGCAAGTAGAAACAATAACATTCAACCAGATCTGAACTTTAAAGATGAGGAATTAACGAATAAGAAAGTACAATTAAATGTACAAGAGCAGATCGGGATGGAGGCAATTGGACAAGAAGAAAAAGATGTTCGCCCACAAGCTGGTCAATAAAACAACGTATCCAGATTCAGTTGTTTAAGAATAAGCAAAAAAAGAATCCAAGCTACTTGAAAAGTTCTTTGGATTCTTTTTTGCTGTTTTCCTATAGGTTTTTATGTAACAATTTCATCATTTGTCGTAATTCTGTTACAGCCATTTGTCCCGGTGCTGAAGCCTTTTCGGCTGCTCCAAAAGTGAGAGCAGACCCAAAAACTTCTCCAGCTATTCGACTGATAACTCCTTTTCCCCCCATTGACATCGTAATGATTGGACGATCTTCAAATTTCTCCTTCATCGTGTTTGTCGCATCAAGAAGTTTAATAACATCTGCAACCGTATTGGGCATAACAGCAATTTTAGGAATGTCAGCACCTAGCTCTTGCGCTTTAATTAATCTTGAAATCATGTCGTCTTTTGCAGGTGTCTTTTCAAAGTCATGATTGGAAATAATAACAAAGACATTGTTTTTATGTGCTCTTTGAACAAGTGACTCGATTAAAGACTCTTCCTTAAATAGTTCCACATCAATAAAATCAACCAATCCGGTATTTATAACAGCTTCGTTTAGTTGCAGATAAATCGTTTCACTTACTTGTTTTTCCCCGCCTTCTTCCAAACTTCTAAACGTAAAGATAAGCGGCTTTTCCTGCAACACTTTGTGAATGCTGTGCAATGCTTCAATCACTTTATCAATCTTTTCTACTTCCTCAAAAAATCGACTCTCCACTCAACTACATCAAAATCTAACGTTTTTAGATTTGATGCCTCAGTTATTAAATCGGGTATCGTTCTTCCAACAAGGGAGATACATATTTTTGGTAATCCCTCTCCTAACGTCACACCTTTAACTTTTATATGATTCATGTTCATTCTCCTTTTTTATGTAATAAGACCTAGGTTTTTCAAGCCATTATATACACCGGAATCATTAACTGATGTCGTTTTATGTTTGGCATATGGAAAGAGCTCTGGCTGAGCATTGGCCATTGCTACTCCGTCTCCAACGGTAGACAGCATTTCTCTATCATTCATTCCATCACCAAAAGCCACTGCATCCCTTTTGTCAATGCGTAGTGCTTCCAATACGGTTTCAACAGCAATTCCTTTATTGACTTGGTTTCGAATCACATCGTAAGCATGATTACGAAACCCTTCAACATTGACAGAAGCAAGACGAAACTCACCAGTCTTCTCGTATAAAGATGGTGGATCATTTTGTACATTCACTAGGGTCATTCCTAACACGTCGGCTAAATATTCATCGGAACACAAAACATTTTCTTTTAGATGAAAATGTTTTGTGAATTCGGTGAGAACGGGGGAAGAAAAAGATGTTAGAACATTTTTTTCTTTTGTATATAAAACTGCTTCATGGCCATGTTTTTCGGCAGTATGCAACAATGTTTTAACCATGTCTTTTTTCATTTTTGCTACATACAACTCTTTCTCTTTATGGATAGCATAAGCACCATTGTAACCAATAAACGATTCAATTTGTAAATCCTTACCTATGTCTCGTATTTCATGTAAAGGCCTACCAGTAGCTAGAAATACTTCTACACCCTTATATTGAACTTTCTTAATTGCTTCTTTCGTTGCTGGTTCAATTGAGTCATCAGACCTTAAAATGGTTCCATCAATATCAAGAAAAACTATTTTATGATTGGTCATTGTCGTCTCTCCTTTTGCATCAAAAAACATATTTTCACATTTCAGAAAATATAACTCATTATACCATTAACGCTCTTTAACAGAGAAATAGTCAGCTCCCTCATTGAGAACTGACTATTGTATATGTATCTTCATCCTCTTTTAGGTTTAATTTCTTTTAAATGATGTAAGATATGCTGATTGACCAGCGCGGATTGCTCATGATGAACCCAGTGAGTTGCTTCATCAATTAAAATGAACTTCCCATTTTCACACAGATCTACGCTCTCTTTTGCTAAAGTAACAGAAATAAATCGATCATGTCTACCCCAAATCATTGTAATAGGTACAGAAAGTTTTGTTCTAGGTACTTGCTTTAAACTTCCGATCCTTATAGCCCTATACCAACTTAACATTGCTGTCATGGTCCCTGGTTGTGCCCAAGACTTTTTATAACGATCTAAAACCGTTCCAGTAAACAGATCAGGTCGAATGGAGGAAAAAAACGACTTTTCTAAAAGGTTATAATCGTACGCCATCAATGCTTCCTCTGAAAAATAAGGAATTTGAAAGAAAAGGATATATAAACTTCTAATTAATTGACTTGGGCATTTCTCTAGAATCTTTTCTGCTGCTGTAGGATGGGGCATATTAATCGGAATTAACGACTCAACATATTGCCCGTTCGTCGCTGCTAAATGCCAACCCACTGCGCCACCCCAGTCATGGCCAATGATGCTTGCTTTTTCTCTTTTAAAGTGCTTAATAATCCCAATAACATCTTCACTTAAGACATCAATCATGTAATGATGAAGCCCTACAGGTTTATCACTTACATTATAACCACGTTGATCAGGTACAACAACGCGGTATCCAGCTTTTGCTAGCACGTTAATCTGATTTCTCCATCCAAACCAAAATTCCGGAAACCCGTGTAATAAAATGACAAGAGGTCCCTCTTCTGGTCCAGCAACAGCCGTATGCAGCGTAATTCCATTTGTTTTAATGTAGCTAAATGTAACAGGTTCCATCTTAAGTTCCTCCTGTCCTTAGCTTACACGATGTTTGCTGTTATCATACAGACAATTGAGGTTAGATTAGCACATTTAATTCCCTTAGTGACTTTAAGATATGTTCTACTAAGGTTGGGATGTCGCTCATATGCTCCTCGTTGATTTTATCGTTAAACAAGATGTCTATTGTGTTAATATATGTATGATTCGGATCACCGTACTGAAAACAAAGATTTTGTTTTAGTGGTTGTTCTGGATTCCAAATTGTTGTAAGAATTTCCTCTATTTCTTCACACGTTTTCATCTCTTTGATTTCACGTGAAAACCTAACTAAAATCATTGTACCGGGGCTAGTTCCTTGTACGTTTAATATTTCATCAGCTAAATCCTTCACCGTCGATTGAAGAATAATTTGTGCTTTTGTTTTCGTTTCGTTAAGAAGCTGGAACTCTATGGAGAAAAATCTTGACATAACCGATAACTCTATCTGATCTTTTCGATTGGTCACCTGTACCAATTGCTCAATGGTATCAAGATCATAAACATGATTCTCAATTCCAACTTTTAAATTGTCAAAAATGGTTGGATCAAACATGTATGTAACCCCCTATTCTTTTACTAACCTATCCTCAAAAACATTGTAAAGTGTGACTAACATCACTTCAACTTTCTAAAAAATGAACTAATCTGTAACTAAGAAAGATACATCTTATCAAAAGATAGGGAGAGTGTGAAGGATGGGTTCTAATTATAAAACAATTCTTGCTGCTGTTGATGGGTCCAAAGAAGCTAAACAAGCGTTTGAAAAAGCCATTAATCTAGCTCTAAAAGATCAAGCCAAACTTGTTATTTCCTATGTCATAGACAATCGTACAACAGGAACTATTGAACATTATGATCGTACCTATGCAGAGCAAACGGAAAGGTACGGGTTCGAACTCCTAGAACAATATAAATCTGAAGCCCTAGAACAAGGAGTTACTGATGTTAAAACAGACCTTGGCTATGGCTCTCCAAAAGTACGAATACCTAAAGAAGTCGCTGAAAAACATAAGGTCGATTTAATTATTGCAGGTGCAACGGGAGTAAATGCCGTAGAACGTTTCCTCATAGGAAGTGTTTCCGAGAGCATCGCTAGACGTGCCACATGTGATGTTATGATTGTTCGCAACTAAAAACTAGATTATTGTTACGTAGAAAAACCGTGAGTAAAACTGTTCTCTCACGGCTTTTTCATATTTATATCTTTTGCACTTCAATTCTAAGCTTACAGTTAGTTGGATTGCTCAAACGTAATCGCTCCAGCAACATCGTACCGTTCCAAATCAATTTCAATTGTTTCTCCACGTACTAACTTTGCAAGTTCAGCACCTAAATAAGGACCAACCGTTAAACCTGATGACCCTAATCCGTTTGCCACAAATATTCCTTCAAAGCCTGGGAATTTACCAATAACAGGAAGAAATCCAGGAGCAACCGGTCTGAATCCCACCTTAGTTTCTACAACCGTGCCACTAGCTAAGCCTGGTGCAACGGCTAATGCTTTCTCTAAGATTTCTTGTAAACCTGAAACTGTCACACGTGTATCGTAGCCAACATTGTCTTCATGTGTTGCACCCGCTATAACTTTCCCTCCTTCAAACGCTAATAAATATTGATTTGTTGGTGGCATAACAACCGGCCACGCATCTGTATTCATCTCTGGCAACTCAAGATGTACAATCTGAGCTTTTTGCGGTTCGATTTGAAATTCAATTCCTAAAGGTTTACAAAGTTCTTTGGCCCATGCCCCCGTTGTCACAACCACTTCATCTGCGTGTAGTGGTTCGCCTTCGATTTCAACACCGATTATTTTTTGACCAACTGATTGCAGCACCGCACTTCCTTTTCTAAATACAGCACCATGTCTTTTAGCTGCACGAACTAGTGCCTCACACAGGGCTTTTCCATTCACTCGAGCAGCTCCACTCACATGAACGGAACCATACTTCTCTGATAAAGGGGGAAACAGCGCTTTCGTTTCAGTTGGCGTCAGCTCGTGACTTCTCCTATCTCTGGAGCATCTTCAAGACGTTTTTTGACTCGCTCTTCCATTTCATCTAATTTCAACTCATCTGTATGCAGACTAATGGCTCCAACTTTCGCATAGCCAGTCTCTGTCTCTCCATCAGCTTCTAATTCCTTGATAAGAGAAGGGTAATACTTCGCCCCGCTTTTAGCTAATTGATACCATGCTTGGTTACGCCGCTGAGACAACCATGGACAAACAATCCCTGCAGCTGCATCCGTTCCTTTTCCTTTGTCATCGCGATCAATAATCGTTACCTGCGCACCGGATTTCGCAAGATGATAAGCAGCTGACGCACCGACAATTCCAGCTCCTACTACAATATATGTTTTCATTGCACACACCTTTTCTCATTCACAATAGCTCTATTTTACTAAAATCACGAAATAAGCTCAAACCCCTTCCACTAGACATTAGCCTAATCTAAGCTAACCCAGGACATTCGCCCACCCATCTGGGGCAATGATACATAGGGTATGAGTGTACCAACTCAAAAGGAGGAATTCACTTATGAGTCACGTTACAGGGAACAGTTTCACTTTAATCGTTGTGCTTTTCATCTTATTGGTTATTGTAGGTTCTGCTTACGCATTTTAATATAAGTAAAGAATGGGCTTTTAAAAACACCTAATAAACTTTAAAACACGGAGACCTGCCGTCGCTTGTCTCCGTGTTTTTTGATATCTTTTTTGAGTGGTGGTTGGCGGTTGACCGCTTTCTCAAATGGGTAGTCTTATGTCCTTTCTCTTCGGACAGCTTTTTGCTTTGTTTTGCCTTTCCTGTCAGAAGAGGCTCTCTCTTCGGACAGCTTTTCGCTTTGTTCCGCCTTTCCTGTCCGAAGGTTCTCTCTCTTCGGACAGCTTCTCTCTTTGTTCCTTCTTTCCTGTCCGAAGATCCTCTCTCTTCGGACAGCTTCTCTCTTTGTTCCCCCTTTCCTGTCCGAAGGGGCTCTCTCTTCGGACAACTTTTCGCTTTGTTCCGCCTTTCCTGTCCGAAGATCCTCTCTCTTCGGACAACTTGACTCTTTGTTCCCCCCTTCCTGTCCGCAGAGGCTCTCACCCTTCATACGGTAAAACAAAAAAGATGTCTCAGAAGGTCCAATATTGACCTTTTGCGACATCTCTCTTTTTATGCTCCTTGCTTTAGATAATTCTCAGGTAATTCCTTTTTTGCGGGAACGGTAACTAATTTAGCCATAACAAGTGCAACTAAGCAAAATAATGCAGAGAAGAAAAATGCTTGTGTTAACGGAATCACCTTCACAACGAATGGACCTACAAAAGCAGATATTCCATAAGCTTGATACATGAAGCCATAGTTTGCCCCCATGTTTCTCGTCCCATAAAAATCAGCTGTAATGGATGGGAACAAAGCTAGAAACCCACCAAAACAGAAGCCAATTAATGAAACAGATCCTAAAAACGTAACATAATTCATCACACCTGTACTCATATAAAACATGATGAGTGCAGTAGCTCCATAAATCAACATCAACGTATTCATCCGACCAAGAGTATCCGAAACTCGACCTAATACAATTCGACCAGCTGCATTAAATAAAGCGATAACCATAACAGCATTAGCTGCCTTTTCCATATCTAATTGAACAATATCAACACCAATATCGACTGCAAAACTAATGACCATTAAACCAGACATCGTTCCAAATAAAAACATAACCCACAGTAAATAGAATTGATATGTCCCAAGCATTTGTTTTGAACTGAAATTGTTGCTTAATTCAGGAAGCGGTTTTGACGTAACTTTAGTCAATTCTTCTACTGGAGGATTTTTCAGCAACTGGGCTCCTGCTACAACTAAAATTAAATAAATAAATCCAAGATACATAAACGTTGAAGAAACTCCAACACTTGAAATAAGCAACTCAATTATTGGTTTAAAGATAAGTCCACCTAATCCAAATCCAGCAACGGCGACTCCGCTTATTAATCCACGTTTATCTGGAAACCATTTCACACAAGCCGATAATGGACACACATACGTCATCCCTATACCAATTCCACCAATCACTCCATAAAAGAAATACAACTGCCAAAGAGATGTTGCAAAAGAGGCTAAAATGAGCCCAAGCCCGAGCATCACCCCGCCAATACTTGCTACCCAACGTGGTCCAATTTTATCCTGTAACCTACCGGCAAAAATGGTTGCAAGTGCAAACGTTGCAATTGTGATCGAAAACGTCACAACAACATCTTCCCTCTCCCAGCCAAATTTGCTCATTAACGGTTGATTAAATAAACTCCATGCATAGACTGCTCCTAAATTAAGTTGAATAAGCACTGCTCCTAAAACGACAAACCATCTATTCATCATCAAGCTCCCATCTTTGTTTGAATTGTTTGAATATACATAAAAAGAGACCAACGGTGATCACTTCATCATCGTTGGTCTCTTTTGTACTCACATTGTGTTTACATTAGCAACCATAATATAATTATAGATTATTTATTTCTACCTTTTCATTACCAACTTAGTTGATTTCTCTCAATCCTGGTTATCTATGAACCTTGATCGTAAGCTATCTATGTTGATAAAAAGACTTTCGAACCTCATTATAGGAGAAACAATCTAGTACGTCAATCTAATAAGCTCGTTTTCTTTCGTCTTATTATGATAAAGCCATATACCAAAATAACGATGAGCTCAAACACATAAATCAAGCTCCAAACATAGGAAATTAAAAAATACAGCGGGCTCGCTAGTAATTCAATATCCACTGCCCTGAACCAACTGTTTCCGATGGCCATCATATAGTCAGAAAACTTGTTAAAAACTCCTCGATCTACGATAAACCAAAGACAATGGATGAAAACAAACGCGACTGTATGGAGCAAAAATGATCCAAAGCGATAAGGTAAATAAGAATGGAGGTCAACAGGTTGACTTCGTCGCTCAAAATTATTTTTATTTCGATCAAATTTCTTCTTAATATATTGATCTACCTTTTCAAAATCTGAACGCCCTAACGTACATGCATATGTAATAAAGAGAACGATCACAATCTGAAAAAAACGATATTTCTCCTGTGAAGTAGAAATCAATCCGCCAAAAATTGAACATATTAT
>NZ_BAUT01000028.1 GCF_000513095.1 Halalkalibacter wakoensis JCM 9140 | reverse complement strand
TTTTGATTAGCTCAAAATGTATCGCTAACGATACGTTGTGATTTTTTCTAAAATCACGAAAACCATTGACGAGATATCATGTATCTCTATTTCGCTTGGCTTTTGTTCAGTTTTCAAAGAACTCGTTTGTCGTTGTTAGCGACTTTAATATCATAACAAACACCAACAACAAAGTCAACAACTTTTTTAAAGAATTTAAATTGGCAAGTAATAAACAATTTCTTTTCTTTTTCGACAACGAAAATAAATTTACCACGGGAAAACATAATAGTCAACAACTTTTTTCTGTTATTTAAAACAATACTTCAGGACGAGTCCCTCACTTTAGAGATTCACTCACCCCAACCCCAAAAAAGTATGTCGAATTTTCAGACAATGAAACAGACTTATCCAACAATAGGTGCTAAAATCAATCAACTAAAGAAAGAATGGGAGTTGAGTATGATGGAAGCACTACAAATAAACATGAATTTCGTATGGATTTTCTTAGCCACAATTCTCGTATTCATTATGCAAGCGGGTTTTACGGCTTTAGAAGCGGGAATGACACGGTCCAAAAACTCTATTAATGTGGCCATGAAGAACATTGTTGACATATTAATCGCAACCCTTATTTTCAGTTTAATTGGTTTCCCTTTAATGTTCGGTTCAAGCATCGGAGGTTATATCGGATTTGACTCTTTCTTCTTTAACGGTTTAGATGAGGATCCATGGAACTGGGCTTTCCTCCTCTTTCAAATTGTTTTCGCCGGTACAGCTGCAACCATAGTTTCTGGAGCCGTCGCTGAACGAATGAAATTTTCCGGATACATAATCGGAACAGTGCTAATCGTTTTAATCATCTATCCTATTTTTGGACATTGGGCTTGGGGAAGTCTTTGGATTGAAGAACAATCAGGCTGGCTTGAAGCTTTAGGTTTCATGGATTTTGCCGGGTCGACTGTTGTACACTCTATTGGCGCTTGGGTTGCACTTGCTGCCGCCATCGTCATCGGTCCCCGACTCGGAAAATATTCATCTAACGGAGACGTCAACACATTCACTGGCAGTAATGCTGTATTAGCAACACTCGGATTGTTTTTGCTATGGTTTGGCTGGTTCGGCTTTAATGCTGGTTCAACTACATTTGCCGATACAGACATTGCCTTAATCGCCCTTAACACACAATTAGCAGCTGTCGCCGGTGGGACTTTCGCTCTAGTCCGTTCATGGCTCGTACATAAGCAACCTAAAGTTGAAAGTATTTTAAACGGAATATTAGGGGGACTTGTTGCGATAACAGCCGGAGTAGATGTTATGACTCCTCTTAATTCTTTAATGGTAGGAGCAGTCGGAGGAGCGATCGTCGTTTTTGCACACTTGATCATCGAAAGAAAGCTAAAAGTGGACGATGCCATAGGTGCTGTGTCGGTCCACGGAGTATCTGGCGCTTGGGGAACGATCGCAATTGGTCTATTCGGACAAGCAGAATTATTAGTAGCCGGCAGTCGTCTATCTCAAATCCTCATCCAAAGCCTCGGTGTTGCCGTTGCCTTCGTTTGGGCTTTTGGATTAGGCTATGTTCTCTATTGGACAATCAACAAAATTACACCATTACGTGTAAGCGAAGAAGATGAACGAGCAGGATTAAACGTTTCTGAACACGGAGAACACATCGCCATGGTAGAGTCGATTCAAGCAATGAGGGAAATCGCTGCAGCAAAAGGTGATCTCACTACAGTCCTCCCAGTTGAACCAGGAGAAGACACCGCTGAATTGCACCTGGCTTTTAATACGTTACTAACCAAATTAAACACGCTAATAGAAGAAGTAAAAGAAGAATCAAATTTTGTCTATAGCACTTCTAACAACATGATCTCTCTCAGCGAACAATTGGCAACTAGTTCGAATAAACAACAAGATTTCATCCAAAGATCCCAAGAAATCTTTAAAGCGAGCCAGGAACGATCGATAAAAGATAGCGAAACAGATGAACAAGTTCTTGCCACCATCCAAGAATCGTTCAGTAATATGGAACAGTTAGGCAACAAATTTGATCTCATTCAAAGAGAAATCAAACAAATGTCTACTTTACTAAACAGAGTTACTTCTTCAACAAAAGAAACGAGCAAGTCAATGAGCAATATGTATTCTCAAATGGACCAAATCTCAACATTTTCTATAGAGATCAAGGATATCATTTCAACTATTGGTTCGATTACCGAGAAGATCAACTTACTCTCATTAAACGCTCGCATCGAAGCAGCACGTGCTGGCGCTCACGGAAAAGGGTTTTCTGTTGTCGCAGAGGAAATTCGACACTTAGCCGATCAATCAAAAGAATCTACACATAAAATATCTCAGATCCTACAAGACAATGCCGACATTATTAATAGCGGACAGGAACATTTAAATGAATTTATGACGAAGTTTGGTTTTTTACAAGACCAATTAGAAACAATGCCAGAAAGTTTCAGGATCATTGACGATAGTATCGATAGTGTCAATAAAGAATCGAACACATTCATTAGTAAACTAGATCGTATTAGCAAAGAAACTTCTCAAATGGGAGAAAACCGTTTACGTCAACAAGAAGAACTCAATGAGTTAGTAAGCACAATTGATGAAATACACTCAATCGCAGCCGAAACAAACGCTTTGTCCCAAAGCATTCAAAAAAGTTCCGTTGATATGAGAAACCAAAGTAAAGAATTAAGAGAGAGCGTTAAACAATTCAAAACAAAACCTTCACTTGTTTTGTAACAAAAAAACAACAGCAACCTAAGGGGTGCTGTTGTTTAAGCTGTTTTATTCTGACAAGAAAATAAAGTAAGCTAGGAAAACAAAGAATAACACGTACATAAGCGGGTGCATTTCTTTCGCTTTGCCTTTAGCCACCATAGTAATCGGGTATAAAATAAAGCCCATCGCAATACCAGTCGCGATACTATATGTCAGTGGCATCGCAACAACCGTAACGAACGCAGGGACCGCAATCTCAAACTTTCTCCAATCAATTAAGCCTAGCGAAGAAGCCATTAGAACACCGACAATGATTAAAGCCGCTGCCGTTACTTGCTCTGTTACAACTGCTAATAACGGAGAGAAAAATAGAGCTACTAAGAACAAACCTGCCGTTACAACAGATGTGAAACCTGTACGACCTCCAGCCGCAACACCTGAAGCTGATTCAATGTACGCCGTCGTTGTTGACGTACCAAGGATGGCACCGATCGACGTAGCACTAGAATCCGCTAGTAGCGCTTTTCCAGCACGAGGTAATTTATTATCTTTAACAAATCCAGCTTGGTTTGCAACCGCATAAAGTGTACCTGCTGTATCAAAGAAGTCTACGAACAAGAACGTTAATACAACAACAAGCAATTGCCACGTAAAGACAGTAGACCAATCAAGAGCAAATGCTTGACCGAAAGTAGGCGCCAAACTTGGGACAGCCCCAACAATTGAATTTGGAGGCGCAATAACTCCCGTAATAACCCCAGCGATTGCCGTTAAGATCATCCCGTAAAAGATTCCACCTTTAACGCCTTTAACCATGAATATAACTGTAACAACAACCCCAAATATAGCTAAAATGGTCGGTGGCGCATGCAAGTTACCAAGCGTAACCCCTGTTGCTTCATAAGGAACGACAATCCCCGCCCCTTTTAACCCAATAAAAGCAATAAACAACCCGATACCAGCACCAGCAGCATACTTTAATTCAGCTGGAATGGCATTAATGATCACTTCACGAATTCTCAATACCGTAATAAGAATAAAAATGATACCTGAGAGAAATACACCAAACAACGCAACTTGCCAATCAATTCCCATCCCTAAAACAACGGAATAAGCAAAGAATGCATTAAGTCCCATACCTGGAGCTAAAGCAATCGGGTACTTCGCAAGCACACCCATAATTAACGTTCCAATAGCCGCAGCTAAAGCCGTAGCTGTAAACACAGCTCCAACATCCATTCCAGCATCCGCTAAGATCATTGGATTAACGAATAAAATATAAGCCATCGATAAGAACGTTGTTAACCCAGCAATTGTTTCTTTTCTGTATGTCGTACCATGTTCTTTAAAACCAAAATAACGATCCATTCTGTATTCCTCCATTTTTTCGACTTACTCGTAATATAAACTAAAAAAAGCTTCCAATACATCTCGTATGGAAGCTTAACTCACAAAAAATCATGTATACCTTTATGTAACAAGGCTGCAAGTGATTTTTCGTAGTCAAGCTATTTACGGGAGCTTGGTAGAGACTCGCAGGCCATATCCCTGCAATTATACGAAAAGAATTAGAACAACTCTTCACCAGAGAATTGTACCAATCACACTTTGCCTTGTCAATAAAAATACGAACGTTTTTATCTTATTTATTAAAAATAATTCGGTTTTACCTAATTATTCCCACTCGATCGTCGCTGGTGGTTTGGAAGTGATATCATACACAACACGGTTCACGTGCTTAACTTCATTCACTATTCTGGTTGAGATGATTTCAAGAACATCCCACGGGATACGTGCCCAATCAGAAGTCATTCCGTCAATGGAAGTAACTGCTCGAATTCCAACTGTATAATCATACGTTCTCGCATCACCCATGACACCAACACTACGCATGCCCGGCAGAGCAGTGAAATATTGCCAAATTTCGCGTTCAAGACCTGCTTTTTTTATCTCCTCACGTAAAATCGCATCCGATTCACGAACAATCTCTAATTTCTCGTCTGTAATTTCTCCAAGGACACGAATTCCAAGACCAGGGCCAGGGAAAGGTTGACGCCAAACGATCTCATCCGAAATCCCTAACTCTGAACCAAGTTTACGAACCTCATCTTTAAACAATGTATTAAGTGGCTCAATTAATTCAAAACGCATATCTTCTGGAAGACCACCTACATTGTGATGCGACTTAATTGTTTGCGCAGTATCTGTACCACTCTCAATGATATCTGTATATAAAGTCCCTTGTGCAAGGAAATCCATATCTGTTAATTTAGCTGCTTCCTCATCAAAGACGTAAATAAATTCATTTCCGATAATTTTGCGTTTTTGTTCAGGGTCCGTAACACCTTTTAATTTTCCTAGGAAACGGTCTTGCGCATCAATTTTAATCACCTTCATGTTGAAGCCTTCGCTAAATGTCTCCATTACGCTCTCCGCTTCTCCTTTACGAAGGAGACCATGATCAATAAACATACACGTCAGTTGATCACCAATTGCTTTATGAATTAAGACAGCTACAACAGATGAGTCAACCCCACCACTTAACGCACAAAGAACTTGCTTATCGCCAACTTGTTCACGAATTTTTTCAATTTCAACTTCAACGAAATTTTCCATTGACCAATCGCCTTCGCAACCACATACTTCAAAGGCAAAATTTTTCAGCATGTCATTACCAAATTCAGAATGACGTACCTCAGGGTGGAATTGCACACCGTATAAATTACGCTCTTCGTTACTCATAGCTGCTACAGGAGTAGAAGGATTGAATGCATCAACAACAAACCCTTCTGGAGGAGCAGTAATTAAATCACCATGACTCATCCAAGTAGATTGTTCAATTGGTAATCCTTTAAAAATCTTTGATTGGTTTTCAACTTTGATCACAGCTTTTCCGTATTCACGGTGGTCAGCAGCATCGACTTTTCCTCCGAAGTGCTGCGTCATTAACTGCATTCCGTAACAAATCCCTAAAATCGGCACACCTAAGTCATAAATGGCCGGATCACATTTAGGAGCACCTTCCACATAAGCACTGTTAGGACCACCAGAGAAAATAATTCCTTTTGGGTTCATTGCTTTAATTTCTTCCGCCGTTAACTTATTCGAATGCAATTCACTGTACACACCTAAATCACGAATACGTCTTGCAATAAGTTGATTGTATTGTCCACCAAAATCAAGTACAACAATCATTTCTTGGTTTAATTCAGTCATGCTTTCCCACCCTTTTTATGATTTCATTCGTACATCTACCAAATAAAAAAACTAGAACTCACCTGCTTGTCCAAGAAAACGTGAACAATGAAGGCAGAATTCTAGTTAGTTCTTCTGCCTTCATAGTCAGATTTTTTACGGTAATCCGGTAGAAACTCTTAGGCCATATTCCTAAGGATATACGAAGGTTCTTTCTTTATACACTTTTTAAACACTGATTCATTTTATCAATGAGTTCTGAGACGGTCAAGATTCGATTTTACGAACAAAGGAGAGCCAATTAGACTTTTGATTTAGCCAACTTGTCTCTAGTGATTGACCACCATACATAATACGTTCGTATTCCATCGTCAAGCTCATCATTTCAACCGTTTCAAACTCCTGATCAAGTCGAATGGCATATTCTCTAAGTGTTTCACCATTTTCTCTTTTCCAGCCAAAATAGTTTAACAACCATAACAAACGATCATACGCTTGTAAGAACGCCTCTTCATCTTGTCTTCTTCCATACTTTCTTAACAAGTAATACTGTACTAGACGCTTGTTTTTTGAAAGAACGAAAACAAAAACAGCAACAACCAACACCATTAGAACCCAAGGACCACCAGGAATCGTCCAATTTTGAAAAGCACCCGAGCTTGCGGAAGTTTCCTCATCATCTCCTTCTAAATCGGCAAAAACATCTTCTACTTCCTGTTCTTCTGTGTCTTCCTCTTCTTCTATTCTTGTTTCTTCTTCTGTTTCATCAACTTCCACTTCTGGCTCATTGAATTCATAAGCGTTGTCAAAACCTTGTGTTGGTTCAAACGCAACCCAACCAACGTCCGGAAAATAAACCTCGACCCACGAGTGAGCATTTCCATTTGTGACTTTATACAAATTATGCGTATCACTAACTGACTCTACTAGCTCCCCTTGGGTAAATCCCTTCGCCCATCTAGCTGGAATATCAATCGAACGAAGCATTACAATCATCGCAGTAGAAAAATTATCGCAATAGCCTCTCATTGTCTCAAATAAAAATTGATCAACATAGTCTTCCCCTTCACCTGGTATAGGAACGTCTTGAGTCTCATACTGAAAGTCTGCTCGACCAAAATACAGTTCAATGGCTTTCGCCTTGTCATAGCGATTATCTTCTTCTTCCGTAATCTCTATCGCTAGATCTCTGACACGTTCAGGTAATTCATCGGGAAGTTGCGTATAATAATCTCGAATAGGCTCGGGATCTTCGTTATTTATAGCCCTAAGTCCATCTATTTGATAAACAGGGTAAAAATATTCGATATAGTATTCGGCTAATCGTATAGACCTTGCTCCTTGATACGTACTCGCTTTCCCTGTATAAGCATCTTGAAACAGTTCAAAATCTTGAATTCGATGGTCGAGAACGAGCTCCCCTGGGTAAAACAAATGATTGAACCCATTTGACTGTTCTGCTAGTTCGATAACAGCTTCCAACTGTTCATAGTCCGCAGCCACATTGGCTCGATCCGCATACAAAAATTCTTTACGCTCAACGGGTGTTGTCGTTTCCCAACCTTTGCCCGTGTAATAATCCTTTGTTTCACCACGCCAGTAATGTTCTCTCGACGAAGTGGCATAAAAAACCGGCGTATCATCATCAATAAACCCTCCACCAAGCTGTTCATCATGATCCCCATAACCGATTCGTTGTACACCTTCTCCAGCTCCATTTTCCCCCATGCCAACAGCCGCTCGAACAAAAGGCACAGGATCTTCCCATTGTGGATCTAACTTAGGTGAAAGAAGACCTAATAAACCACCCGCACCAATCAAAAGGACAAGCAACGTCGCCAAACGAACCGGCAACATTTTAGGTGCTTTAAAGATAGGCTGTTGCTCAATCATCCGATACATCGTCACCAAACCTAACAACAAGAAACCAATGATAAATATTCGGATAATCGCAAATGAAGCATCATAAATTGTAAACGTATCTATAACCGTTATATAAGCAACCGTAAATACTAGAAAAAAAAGAACTCTCCTAGCATGAACAGTCCAATAGAATAGTAGATAGCTCATAATAGCTAGCAATACATAAAACAAAAAACTACGAAACATATCCGTTAGTGCGTACCACTCACCAGCTATCATTAACCTAACATTGAAGAATAAGTCCGAGAGTAAAACTGTCACCCATTCCATCGAGAAAAAAGGACCCTCTATGAAAACTAGATAAAGGCCATAACAAATGAGCAATGACTTGAGCAACATCGAAACCATAACGGGTAATTGTAAAAAAGTAATGAAAAAGAAGACAGCCGTAATTAGGACAAAGACAAAGATATATCCAGTATCTGTAATGTACGGGAGCGGTAAAAGCCATTCCATTAGGAGCATGAAGCTCAAACCATAGAGCAAAAAGTCTTTCCCTGTCTCCAGTTGCTTTTTATTCAACATGACTCCCTCCCTTTCTGTTACTTGTTTTCAACATAAATGGTTATACCAGCCTTCTCTAATTCAGAAATAAAAGGTTGATCTTTTTCTGTTATCGCAACCAAACATAGAGTGACCTTCACCTTTTGTTCTACTAACGTTTTGCATACCAAAACAAGGTTTTCTGTCAGTTCTACACATACATAATAAACATTCATGCCTACCCAATCTTGATAGCCTTTATGCACAACTGGAGTTAGTTTGTCACTTGGCTTTACTTTCGCTAATGCCGTCAACCCTTTTGAAACAGCAAACCGCGAGACATCTACAACTATCCAATCATGTAACTTTACAGCAAGTTGGAGGCTAGGCTGTTTCTCAGCAAACGTAACCATGAGTGAAGCCGCTAACTCAACAGAATTCTCAAAATATATGTCGTTTTGACTTACCACTGTTGAGTCAAACGCAACCAAAATCCCTTCACCTTGATAAGACTCAAATTCTTTGGTCATTAGCTTTGCAGATCTAGCCGATTGTTTCCAATCAATTGAAGTCAGACGATCTCCAGGTACATATTGCCGAACTCCCGCAAGAGAACGATCTTCCTCAAATGAACGACGAATTTTTTGACCATCAAGTTGCTTTGGATTTCCATTAGGCGGAATCTCAGATAACTTTTGAAAAGGAGGAAATACAACCAACTCCGTTTGACAGTCTATTGTTTTCTTCCTTTCAAAGATTCCAAATAAATCGCCAAAAACGAGTGTCAAATGCTCAAATGAATGACTGCCTCTTTTTACATCTCTAATTGTATAGGAGAAAGCCAGTTTACTTTGAAAAGAGAAGAAAAAGAGTGAGCCTGACTCATCATGCGTACCGATTTCCTTCGGTACTACATCTTGAATCTTAACGTAAAAGAAAGGCTGCAAAGCTCGTTTATGGATGGTGACCGTCACCTCTACGGATTCACCTGCTTGTAGTACATTTTTTTGTAAAGTTCTTTCAACAGAAACAATACGAAAAGGGTACATCGCAACGAGTACGGTTGAGATGATAATCGTGGTAACCCCATAAAAAAGAAACCAACTTACGAAACCACCTTGGAACATTGCATAGGAGAAAACGACAAGTACCAAGAAAAGGAGAAATAGATATTTCAAAATAGCAAGCATCTTTCCTTTGTACCTATTCACGAGCGTGTCAGCCTTCTTTGACTCATCGGTATTTGTACATGCTCCAAAATGTCCGAAACAATATCTTCTGCTTTGTTATTTGACATTTTGCTTTCTGATGTCACAATTAATCGATGCGACAATACATTTACAGCTAAATATTTTACATCATCCGGCAACACATAGTCTCTTCCTTGCATGTATGCATAAGCTTGTGATGCTCTCATTAAGGCAATTGTCCCACGCGGACTGACTCCTAGCTCGACAGCACGATGATTTCTGGTTTCGTGAACCAAATGAATCATATACATTTTCACATCTTCACTAACAATCACGTTCATAATCTCTCTCTGGATCGCAACGACCTCAGCCGTCGTCATAATAGGCTTAATTTCTTCAAGTGGATGTTTATGCTGAAGTCGATTTAATACTTCTAGTTCTTCCATCGCTGTTGGATATCCTAAGTTCAACTTGATAAGAAAACGATCAAGCTGAGCCTCTGGTAACGGAAACGTTCCCGCATATTCAATCGGATTTTGTGTCGCCATCACATAAAAAGGTTTTTCCAGTTGCAGTGTTTGGCCATCAACTGTAACACTTCCCTCTTCCAAAGACTCTAACAAAGCCGATTGGGTTTTAGGAGACGTTCGGTTTATCTCATCCGCCAACACAATATTAGCCATTATGGGTCCTGGTCGAAATTCGAATTGTTGATTTTTTTGATTGTATATAGAAACTCCCGTTACATCAGAAGGCAAAAGATCAGGTGTGAATTGAATCCGTTTAAACTCTGAACCAAGAGACCTAGCAATTGCTTTTACCATCATGGTTTTCCCTACCCCAGGTACATCTTCAAGCAAAACATGCCCCCCTGCAAATAAGGCAACTAGACTCAATTCCACCTCTTTTCTCTTCCCTACGACGACACGTTCGATATTATTTATTACTTTCTCAATACGTTCAACTGCTGCAACCATGAACCTGCCTCCAATCTAATAAAAAACCAGTGTATTTCCATGATAACATCTTAGTCTACAAAAAACGTTACAATTGCATTACCAATTTTATAAGACGTACTAACTGATTTGTCTCTAGCATAGACTGATCTTATAACTATTTTTATCTTGTAGATTACCTAACAACAAAAATGTAAAAATCTTTCACATATGTTAGGATAGAAAAACCTAAGGAGGGATTATATGGGACTTAGTTTGTCACTTATAATAATCGGGCTCATTCTAGGTTTTATAATGTACCAATATGTCGGACTGTTAATTGGGTTGATTGTTGCCCTTATTGCGAGTGCTATGGTAAATCATTTTCTTCACAAGCAGAAACCAAAAGAGGAAGAGCCTGAAGATTTAGCAGGTTTCTAATAATCGTTACACTCTCCTTTTTCATATCTTTCCTCTATATTCCCTTCTTTCTGAGGCATACTACGTAGAAAGGAGGGAATTTTCCATGTATCGTTTATACTCTCATAATGACTTAGATGGAGTTGGCTGTGGCATTTTAGCTCGGCTTGCTTTTGGAACAAATGTCGATGTCCGCTATAATTCCGTCCAAGGATTGGACTTTCAAATTGAACGCTTTTTAGAAAAAGACAGGCTTGATGATGTGTTACTCATTACAGATCTATCCGTACATAGTGAAAATGAGAAAAAGCTTACCGAGTTTGTTGATAAAGGTGGAAACGTGACCTTACTTGATCACCATAAAACAGCCCTTCACCTTAACGAAACAAGTTGGGCTACTATTACAGTAAAATACGAAGACGGGCGCCTAGCCTCTGCCACTTCTCTCTTGTATGACTACTTGCTCCAAAATAATGAATTAGAACGAACGCAACCCATTGATGAATTTGTCGAGTTAGTTAGACTATGGGACACATGGGAATGGGAGAAAAACGAAGCCTTAAAAGCGAAACGATTGAACGATTTGTTTTTTATGATTTCAATTGATGAATTTGAAGAGAGAATGGTAAAACGACTTCAGGAAAAGGAATCATTTTCATTCGATGAATTCGAAGAAAAAATTCTTGATATGGAAGAAACAAAAATTGAACGTTACATTAGACGAAAACGACGTGAGCTTGTTCAGACATTTATCGGAGAGCACTGCGCGGGAATTGTCCATGCTGAATCCTATCATTCAGAATTAGGGAATGAATTAGGAAAAGAATGTCCACATCTTGATTATATTGCAATTCTAAATTTAGGAAGTAAAAAAATAAGCTTTCGGACGATTCATGATCACATTGATGTCTCCGAAGTAGCCAATCATTTTGGCGGGGGCGGGCATGCGAAAGCAGCCGGTTGTACAATAACAGAAGAAGCTTACAAATTATATATAGACGAACCATTTACCATTGAACCATTACGAATGGATGCTTTTCGAAACCAGCATAACAACAAAGCAAATGAAGCCGGCTCTTTGTATGTTGATCACCAAGATAACCGGTTCTTCATTTATTTGCTACAAAGCGAAAAGTGGGTTCTCGAAAAAAATCAATCAACCGAAAGTTACTTTTCATCTTACCAAGAAGCTGAACGCCATATTAAGCGACAATATGCCGCATGGCTCGTTCGAGATGAGATGTATGTCCAATATTTGGCACAAGCTGTCCTAGCAGCAAAGCGGTCAAAAGGAACAGAACAATAAATAGGAGGCAAGGAAGGATTCCCTATTCCCTTAGCATGCGTAAGTCAAATTGTGGAACGAGTCCTTCCTTTGCCGCTCTCCCTAAAAGAGATTCAACAGCGGCAAACCCTTCTTCTCCAAGATTAGCCGTAAATGGATTCACATAAAGCTCAATATGTGATTTTGCCACATCACTTGATAACTCTTGGGCGTGTTCCATAATATACGCCTTTGAAGCATCTGGATTTGACCATGCATAGTCAACCGACTCCCTAATCCATTTACTAATGGCCTCCTTATCTAAAGAACGATGAGCAATAATAGCTCCCAGTGGAATCGGAAAACCCGTATCCTTCTCCCACCATTCCCCTAAGTCCGTTAACAGGGAAAGTCCATAATTTTGAAAAGTAAATCGAGCTTCATGTATCACCAAACCAGCATCAATTTTCCCGTCTTGAACGGCTGGCATAATTTCATGAAACGGCATTACAACAATTTCGCCAACCCCTCCAGGTACATTTTGCGCTGCCCATAACCGAAACAACAAATAAGCCGTCGAACGTTCACTCGGCACAGCCACCTTTTTCCCAGATAGCGCCTGCGGACCTTCTTCTATTTGCTGTGTTAAAACTAATGGTCCACAACCTCTACCAAGCGCTCCACCACAAGGGATTAAAGCATAATCAGATAATACATAAGGAAGTGCTGCATAAGAGATCTTTTGAACAAGAGGTCCCTTTCCATCTGCAGCCCAATTATTCGTTTTATCAATATCTGCATACGTCACATCAAGCTTCGGAGCTCCTGGGACGAACCCATGCACCCAAGCATGAAAAACAAACGTATCATTCGGACAAGGAGAAAATGCTATTTCCATGTAAACACCTCCGGAAAAATTGAACTGATTCTTTCTAATGCTGCAAGCGCTTCTTTAATACGCCAAGAATCACGGTCTCGCGGACCAACTTTATTCGAAATGGAACGAACTTCAATGACTGGTACTTGGTGCTGTCTGGCCGCTTCTGCTACACCAAATCCCTCCATCCTTCAGCTATAGCATCAGGGATCCTTGTTCGCAACTCATCTGCGGTCTCGCTTGTTCCAGTTACAGTTGATAACGTTAAAATAGTCCCTTTGCTAACAGATAATCCAACCTTTTGAGCTGCTGTTTCCAAGTTAAGAACAGTATCACGATCAGCACCGATAGAGGATACACCTAGCTTCAAACTTTCTATACTAAGAAATCCTTCCTTAGACTCTGCTCCTAAGTCCGCCGCGACAATCCTGTTTGAAAGCACGATTGCACCAAGATCCGCCCTTCCTTCAAAACCACCAGCAATTCCCGCATTTATCACATATTTATACGTTTTAGTAGCAAGTGCCGTTGCGGTTGCTGATGCCGCAGCAGCTTGTCCTACTCCTGAAACGACTACATCAAAGCTAGAAGCTCCATTCAATCCTTTTTCAATAGCTTCTTTTTCTGCTGAAACTGAAGTGACAATAAGCACTTTTGCTTCTTTAGACTGTGTAGCTTGTATAGTTTCGCTCATGATCTCTCCTCACAATCTGTAACATTTTCCACCTACTATGTAGTGTATCGAATTCTCTTTTTCTTTACTAGTCAGACTGCCTCAAAGGGGAAACATATATAACCGTATCAATAAATGATAAGATCAATATAAAGAAAGTGAAGGAGGAGTCTTAATGTCTTTTAAGGTAGAAGTGGCATATGATGCGAAAGCGACTTTAGGTGAGGGGCCACATTGGGATGAAGCAAATCAGCGGCTGTTTTGGGTGGATATTCTTGAGAAGCAATTACATATTTATCAGCCCCACGACAATCAAATGACTACACGTGTATTTGACCAGTATATTGGAGCCTGCGTCCTCACTGAATCAGGGAATCTTTTGCTCGCTATGAAAAATGGTATATACCATTACAGCTTACTTACAGAAGAAAAAACAAAACTTGCCGATCCCGAGCATACACTCCCCAACAATCGCTTTAATGACGGAAAGTGTGATCCAGCAGGACGTTTTTGGGCAGGTACGATGTCACTTAACGAAGAAAAAGAACAAGGTTCTTTGTACCGACTTGATTCAACGGGCAATATTAAAAAAATGCTATCCCCGGTTACCATCTCTAACGGATTAGCTTGGAGTCCTGATCAAACATATATGTACTATATCGATACACCGACACGCGAAGTAAAAGTGTTTCGTTTCGATTCCACAACCGGCGATATTACATCGACGAATCAAGTCATTAAAATCCCACCAGAAATGGGCTACCCTGATGGGATGACGATTGATGAAGAAGGGATGCTTTGGATTGCCCATTGGGGCGGAAGTCGAATCACTCGTTGGAATCCACAGACAGCGAAACAGCTTGACGAAATTCCAATTCCCGCGAAAAATGTAACGTCTTGTACGTTTGGCGGCAAGCATCTGGATGAACTGTATATTACAACGGCAAGAGTTGGAATGAATGAGATCGAACTTGAAGAATACCCACTTTCAGGCAGTCTTTTTAAATGTAAATTGCCCGTTAAGGGGATTGCTCCATATTTGTTTCATTCATAGAATAGTCTTTCCAGGTTTACCACGAAAAGTCGCAATGGTATCAACACCATTGCGACTTTTATGTAAGAGTTCCTCTTTAACCAATATAAAGACAGGTCTCTTTTATCCAAACTGAGCATAATGCAATCTACTGTAAATGCCCCCTGCTTCAATTAACTCTTCATGCTTTCCTTGTTCGGTAATTCCCTTTTTCGTCACAACCATAATCCGGTCTGCATTTTTAATCGTTGCTAACCTGTGCGCAATCACTAGTGTTGTACGCCCTTTAGATAGTTCTGCTAAAGCCTGCTGAATCGCTACTTCTGTCTCTGTATCAAGGGCAGACGTTGCTTCATCAAGAATAAGAATAGGCGGATTTTTCAAGAACATTCTTGCAATCGCAAGCCTTTGCTTTTGCCCACCGGAGAGCTTTACCCCTCGTTCCCCTATAACGGTGTCTAGACCCTCTGGCTGCGTGTGAATAAACTCCTCAAGTTGTGCACGTTTAGCCGCATCCAAAATCTCCTCGTCACTTGCATCTAATTTTCCATACATAATATTTTCTCGAATCGTACCAGAGAAAAGAAATACATCTTGTTGAACGATCCCAATTTGACTTCGTAACGAATCTAGTTTCATATCTCGTATATTAACGCTATCGATTGTTATGGTCCCCTCATCTGCTTCATAGAAACGAGGAAGCAAGCTACAAAGCGTAGTTTTTCCAGCGCCAGAAGGACCAACAAACGCGATCGTTTCACCCGCACAAATCGATAACGAAATATTGTTTAAAACCTTTTCCTGCCCTTCATATCCAAACGAAACATGGTCGTACGTGATGGCACCGGATAACTCTACATGTTTTGCATTAGATGATTCTGTAATATCAGGATGGGTATCCAAAATTTCACAATAGCGTTTAAATCCAGCTATCCCTTTTGGATAACTTTCAATAACAGCATTAATTTTTTGAATCGGACCAAGTAAAATATTTGCTAATAAAATAAACGCTACAAATTCCCCATTTGTTAACTCTCCTCGAATGACAAAAAACGTCCCAAAAAGGAGAGTAAATAAAGTGATAATCCGCATCATCATATAGTTTGCCGTTACATTTTGAGCCATAATCTTATAAGATTGCAATTTTGTCGTACGATAACGTTCATTGTTCACCGCAAACTGTTTTTGCTCATGTTTTTCATTGGCGAATGCTTGAACAACACGAATGCCTCCAATGCTATCTTCCACTCTTGCATTGATATCAGCAACATCATTGAACATCTTACGAAACGTTCCTGTCATTTTTTTATTAAAATAGATTGCTAGATAAGTTAAAAGCGGGATAACAATAAACGATATAATCGCTAACTTCCAGTTGATTGTCAGCATCAGGACAAACGAACCTACTAGTGTCATAACCGCAACGAAAACATCCTCTGGTCCGTGGTGAGCGACTTCTCCAATCTCCTCTAAATCTTTCGTCAACCTTGAAATGGAATGCCCTGTTTTGTTGTTATCATAATAGCCAAATGATAGTTTCTGCATATGCTTAAACAACTTCCTGCGCATATCGGTTTCAATGTTAATCCCCAGCATATGCCCCCAATACGTCACAACATAGTGCAATCCTGTATTCAATAAATATATAGCTAACAAGCCCATACAAGCCCATAAAATAACGGTCCAGTTCCCTTCCGGTAATAGACGGTCAATGACTTGATTGACAGCGAGCGGAAAGGCCAGCTCTAACAAACCTACTAAAACAGCACAAGAAAAGTCTAATATAAATAAAAATTTATAAGGTTTATAATAAGAAAAAAATCGGGCTAACAACCGATTACCTCCTTCACACTATAAAGATAACCCATTATATGTCAGTTCTTTCCTGTTTTCAATTAAAGTTTTTGAACCTCGAATCATACTCTCTATGTCGGCGATCATCTCCACACAAAAAAGAAGGCTGCCTAAGCAACCTCCTTCCACTAAATTACTTTAAATAACTCCAATTAACATAGCCGCTATAATGAGCACAATACTAAAGCCCCACACCCACATAAACGAGTAGCGAATATGTTTCCCCATTTCTAACCCTGCAAGACCCAATGCTAACCAAAGTGCAGGTGAAAACGGCTAATAAACGTCCCAATAATATTACCAATGACCATCGCATAAGCTGCAGAGGTTGATTCCACCCCGTAACCAGATACGATTTGCTCGACTACAGGAACAAGAGCAAAATAATAAGCATCCGTACTTAAAACGAGCTCGAAAGGAACACCAAGGAACCCTATAACAAGATGTAAGTAAGGAACAATAAACGCTGGCAAAAACAATACAAGATCAGTCGCCAGAGATTGTAACATTCCTGTTCCGTCCAAAATTCCTAGAAATGATCCAGCAGCTAGAATAATAGCAGCCATTAACAGAGCATTAGGTGCATGTGCTTTGATGCGCTCCATCTGCTCATCTACTTTAGGGTAATTCATGATCAATGCAATGCTCAAACTAATCATAAAAACAAAACCAGCAGGAATAATTCCCCACACTAACATCGTAATAACACCTAGTGTTAACAATAAATTAGCCCATAAAAGCTTCGGTCGTAAAAGTGAATCATCTCTCTTGCCCATATCTTTTTCAGCCATATCAACAGTGGCAGCCGCTTCTTGATTAGCCTGATCTGATTCATTCAGCTTTGCAATTTTTCTTTTTTCTCGTATCCCTAAAACCACGGCCAAAGCAACTAATAGAATAAGAGCGATAATTTGTACCGGAATAAGTGGTCTCCATAACTCTGTAGGATCAACCCCAAGGACGGCAGCCGTTCTTCCAAGAGGACCTCCCCACGGAACCATGTTCATAATACTTGCACTCAACCCGACTAATAAAAGCAACAAATAAGGATTCATTTTTAACCTTTTATATAACGGTAGAAGTGCAGGAATGGTAATCAAAAATGTCGATGCACCAGACCCATCAAGGTGAGCGATCGCACCAATAATCACTGTACCAACAGCAACGGCAATAACATCTCCTCTTGAAATGGCAATCATCTTATTAATAATAGGGTCAAACAATCCCGCATCTTGCATAACTCCAAAGAAGAGAATCGCAAAGATGAACATAATCACAACATTAATAACTCGATCTATACCTTCACCAAACAACACACCAATTTCTGCAAACCCAAATCCTGCTAATAACGCTCCTATAATCGGGACTATTACAAGACCGATAATCGGAGTAATTCTTCCACTTAATAATAAAAAGACAATCGTGAGAATCGTAGCTAAACCAATGATACTCAGCATTTATATCTCCCCTTTCATTTTAAATAAACGTTTGCTTGAAAAATAGCCCTTTTGAAAGCGGATACATTTTAATTCTAAGCAAACTAAAATATCTCTCTTTTCAAACTTTTCTATAAATAGAAATGTACCATGCTTGAAAAGAGAGATGAAGTTTTTGATTATAATATAAATAATGATCATTAAATCAATTATGTTCATTTTGTTCATTTTTTCATTATCCTAAAAACCTCGTATCCAATGGGCTATGAATCTTCAAACAGGAGGTGACGAGGTCACTAGAGGGTTGTCTAGGTTACTTTACTAGGTAACGCCGCTCCGGCCGTCCTACGTCTCCGTATTTCTGCTCCGCTAGTAATTCTTTAACAGAGACTAAGTACTCTAAATATCGTCTTGCTGTTGATCGGCTTGCTCCAATTTGGATTCCTACCTGAACAGCGGTTAACCCATCTTCACGATGGTTTCCCATAATATTTTTGATTTTATTTAACGTAAGACGATCAATGCCTTTTGGCAAATCATGTTGTAATTCAACTGTAGCTGCAGGACTACGCTCAGTGGAGAATCTTGTTAGAAGGTCAATTTCCTCCTGTTCCATCGTTTCCTTAGAAGTTAGCGTCATCATTCTCTGATCATAATATTGTTCAAGCGTTTGTTTAAAACGTGAAAAGTCTACCGGTTTTACCATATAGTCGAATATTCCACCACTTAGCGCTTCTTTAATCGTTGTAACTTCTTTTGCCGCAGTCATCATGATCACGTCAATCATTCGATAATCATGACGAATCTTCCAAAAAAGTTCTAAGCCTTGGACATCAGGAATGTATACGTCTAATAGGATAAGATCTGGTAGTCGCCTCGAGTCATGCAAAGATTGAAGTGCTTCTTCTCCTGTTTTCACTGTTTCAATAACTCTAAATCCATCGACTTTCTCAACAAACTGTCTCGTAATTTCAGCAACCCGAAAGTCGTCTTCTACTATTAATACTTGAAAAACTTCCCCCATTTCTTTCATCCTCCTTTTCTACTCTTTTGGAATGGTTACAACAAAACAAGCACCGCCTAATTCACTCTCTTCTAAGAAAATGTCTCCCCCAATTTCCTCAAGGATTTGCTTTGTTAACGCCAAACCGACCCCACGATGTGTGCCTTCTTTTGTTGAGAAACCCATTTTAAAAATTTCTAATTCAAGCTCTCTAGGTACTCCTTTACCTGCATCTTCAATTTCAAATAACACTTCATCACCAATATCAGTGAAGAAAAGAGATACTTCTCGCTCTGTTTCAGGATGACTCTTCACTTCTTCGATTGCGTTATTGAGAAGATTACCAAGAACCGTTACTAACGCATCTCGTTTCTGATCAGATAAGCGACACATCATTTTGCTTTCAGGATTAATTGTAAGCTGAACACGTTGCTCATTTGCTTGATTTAACTTGCCTAACAAAATCGCATTGATTAATGGATCTGGTACCTTTTCCACTAAGAAGCGGATCCATTTTTGTTGAATGTTACTTTCTCTACGAATAAAATCAACAGCTTCTTCGTGTCTCTCTAGTTGAATGAGGCCCAGAATCGTATACATCTTGTTAGAGAATTCATGCGTTTGTGCACGCAAGGCATCGGCATACTGCTTGACCCTCGTTAATTCTTTTGTCAGTTTCTCAATTTCTGTTTTGTTTCGAAACGTTGACACAGCTCCAATTAATGTACCTTCATAAAAAATAGGAACACGATTGACAAGAACAATATGATTTCCAATCAACAATTCTTTGTTGTACTGACTCTTTCCTTGTTCAAGGACTTCATACAGTTTTGAATTGGGAAGAACCTCCAAAATTGGCCTTCCAATAAACGTTTCATTTTCGTCACTCGATAACAAGCGCTTTGCCGCCGTATTTAGCATGGTAATGGCACCATCTTTGTTGACAGCAATAATTCCTTCGTGTGTTGATTGCAAAATCGTTTCTTTTTGTAAGAGAAGGTGCGAAATCTCTTCAGGCTCTAATCCAAATAGCAATTTTTTAATATATCTAGCTATCAATACGGCACCAATGATGCCTACTCCAACGATCATTAAAAGAACAAACCACAGTTCTTGACTGTAATTCCTTATAATACTTTGAACATCTTCATTTAAAAACCCAACTGAAACTACTCCAATGATTTCGCCATCCTCTGAAAGTACCGGTACTTTGCCTCGGATGGATTGTCCTAAAGAACCGACAGCTTTTGAGACGTATGATTCACCATAAAGAAGAGCACGGTCATTGTCTTCTCCGACCATCCTTTTTCCTATCTGTTCTTGATTCGGATGGGCATAACGTATCTCATCAGTATTTCCAACAACGATGAATTCCGCCCCAGATGCTTCCTTGATAGGAAGAATAAGGGGTTGGATCACTTCCGCAGGATCATCTAAACGAAATGCATCCTTTAACTCAGGTATTTGGGCCACACTTTCAGCAACACTCAACGCCCTTTCACCTAGTTGCGTTTCCACAGTATCCGAAAGGAAATACTGAAGAAAGACTCCGACAATCGAAAACATTCCAATAATTAGCAAAGCCATCAAAAATGTCATTTTCAATTTCAAGTTAAGCTTCGTTTTCGGCTTTTGTAAATACCTTTTACTGTCACCACTTTGAAATGAAATCATCGCTAACTCTCCTTACTCATTTGACTTTACTAGTTTAACATAACGTAAATTGAAAAGGGGTTGTTCCAAAAGGTATGATTTTCACCTTTTGGAACAACCCTGCTTTTTCAGTATTCAATTACAACTAAGTAGGTAGCTAAGACTAAATCCATACTTCGAGTAAGTAAACTCTTCCTATTACGTTAAAGCCGTAACGACTTCTTCTAATTTCATCCCGCGCGAGCCTTTAACTAAGACAATGTCGCCTCCCCGGACGGTTTCCTTTACTTTCGTGATTAAATCTTGTTTATCTTCAAAAGCAAAAACCTGATCTTCTGGAAAATTCACCTTTGCCCCTTCTGCTATTTGTTTCGCTAACGCACCAAAGGTAAACACATAATCGATCTTGGTTTTATCAATCCCTTTTCCAACTTCATAATGAAAAGTCTCTTCATTTTCACCTAGCTCAAGCATATCCCCCAAGACTACCATTTTCCTACTATAATCTTTCAAATCCTGTAGCAATATAATCGCTGCTCGCATCGAAGTTGGGCTCGCATTATACGCATCATTAATAATGGCTACTCCGTCTTTTCCTTCAATTAACTCTGTTCTCATCCCAGTCAGTTTAATTTGTTCTAATCCCTTTTTGATGTTAGGAATCGAGACATCAAAAAGTTGAGCGATCGCAACAGCGGAAAGAGCATTGTTAATATTGTGTTTGCCTAAAACAGGAATAAAAAACTCTGTATCTTCTTTTCCATTAATTTTAAAATATGTGCCATCACTCTTCTGCTCAATTTGCACTGGGTAGTAATCATTTTCGGTAGAGCTTCCAAACGTTACTACACGAAACGGGGCGTTTCCACCTTTTTCTGTTAAGAGCGGCTCATCCCCGTGAATGACAAGTGACCCGTCCTCAAGTAACCCTGTCGTGATCTCAAATTTGGCTTCGGAAATTCCCTCTCTCGAACCCAAGTCCTGCAAGTGAGATTCGCCAATGTTTGTGATAATAGCAGCATCCGGTTTGGCAATAGTAGACAGAAGTTCAATTTCTCCCCTTCCACTCATCCCCATTTCAAGCACAGCTATCTCTGTATCTTCTTCTAATCGAAGAATGGTAAGCGGCAGTCCAATGTGATTATTATAATTACCCTCTGTTTTCTGAACTTTATACGTTGTTGCAAGGACAGACGTTACCATGTCTTTTGTCGTTGTTTTCCCGTTGCTACCAGTAATACCAACAACTTTTGCGGAAGTACTTCCTAAATAGTTCTTTGCTAACTCCTGCAAGGCCAATAATGTATCCTCCACATAAATAAGCGGAATGTTAGATGGAGGATTCGGCTGATTTTTTTGCCATAGCGCTCCGACAGCACCATTTTCAATAGCAGCTCCTACAAAATCATGCCCATTAAAATTCTCGCCCACAAGCGGTATATAGAGATTTCCATTTTGAATCGTTCTCGTATCTGTAGAAACGCCAGCTACGTTAATAGAAGCACCTTCTAACCCAACAACTTCCCCGTTCACCCACGCAGCCACATCGTTCAACTTTCTTTTGATCATTGCAATCACTCCTTCTCAAAACGTAACCTGATTCTTTTCACTCACTCTAGTCTATGTAAAAGGAGGCTGACCCACAACAGAGCCAACCTCATTCTATTTATTCACCTTAAAACGTATGTTTAATCTTTTGTTTTTCCTCGTGACGCGCAACTCCAAGGTCCACTAATTTTTCAATGAGCTCTGGATACGACAGTCCTGATTCTTGCCAAAGCATTGGGAACATACTAAATGGAGTGAAGCCTGGCATCGTATTCACCTCATTCATGAGAACTTCTCCATCTTTTGTTAAGAAGAAATCTGCACGAACTAAGCCAGAACAATCAAGAGCTTTGAACGATTGAATTGCTACAGTTTTAATGTTTTCATATTCCTCTTTGGTAATCTCAGCAGGAATAACCAATCCTGTACTTCCATCCTCGTACTTTGCTTTATAATCATAAAAGTCTGTGTCTGGAACAATTTCACCGACAACTGAACATTCTGGGTCATCGTTTCCTAACACTCCAATTTCAACTTCACGACCATCGATTCCTTCTTCGATAATGATTTTTCGGTCATACTCAAAAGCCAATTCAAAGGCTTTTTCTAAACTAGCACGGTCCTTACATTTGCTGATCCCAACACTTGAACCTAAGTTCGCCGGTTTTACAAAACAAGGGTAACCAAGCTTTTCCTCCACATTCGTGTATGCCGCTTCGGCATCCTTCTCCCAATCACCACGAAGATACCACACATAGTTAGCCTGCTTAATACCAGCTTGCTCATAAATGTTTTTCATCATCACTTTATCCATACCAGCAGAAGATGCCAATACCCCATTCCCAACATAAGGAATGTTCAGAAGTTCTAATAATCCTTGAACCGTTCCATCTTCACCGTTCGGGCCGTGAAGCAATGGAAAAACGACATCAATTTTATCAGCATTCGTTTGATTTGTCGCCGGGAAGATTTCTCCGTTTAATGCAACAGGAGAGATCGTTTCACCGCCTTTTAGTTGAAGCTCCTTCACATCCTCCACCGGGCCATGAAGCTGTGCTCCCCTCACCCACTCACCATTTTCTGATATATATATTGGATGTATTTCATATTTTGTTAAGTCTAATGCTTTAATAACAGCTTTTGCCGTTTGCAGTGATACTTGATGTTCAGCAGATTTTCCACCATACAATAATCCAAGTTTAGTCTTCATAGTCACCCTCCAAATCGAATTCCACTTATTATTGTAACACTTTCGCTCCTAAATCAAATACGAATTTTTAACTAGTTTAACCTCTTATAGTGGCTCATAAGCCTAATTCTTTTCATTGTATGTGAGAGTCTCATCTTTGGGCATGTTTTTTTGAGAGTTTTTGTAAGAAGGTGATTTGAAGATAAAACGTTTAAAGGGAGAAGGTGAGTAAGGACAATAAGGCAACACTAACCAGCTTTATTTCATCTTTAAATTTTTAGTTAGTTTTAGGGACATAGCGTCAATAGTAAGATTAAGTGGATTAAGACAGGACTTTATCTTGGTTAGCGCTGTTTGTCCCCTACGTTTCATAATGTGATTGTTTCTTTTTTAATTTATTTATTTACACAATCAACCACTTTAGGTTGGAATTTTCATTTTAGTATTTCTGTTCGTATGGCTATGAAAAGTATAATATTTCCTATTGATTTCATCCATTTTTTTCTTTAATTTTTCTTCATCTAGTTCGGGCTCTACATATTCCTCTTGGATTACTTGCTTTTGCCAATCTGTCCATTTGTTATTCATGATTACAGTCACCTCTATTATTTAAAAGATTATTTATTCTAAATATTCTTTCTTCCATTTACATAAAAAGGTTCTTTAACAACCTTACTGTGTTTCACATCAGAGTTATTTTTTTAAAACTTATGCTGCTATGTGTAATACTAAGATCAATAACCAATCTTATCAATACGAATAAAAGATGGAATTCATATCAATTTGATATAGATGTATCAAAGCTAGTTTCATAACGCTCCACACACATAATGAATTCAAAAAAGCGTCTCGAAGATGAATCTCTGTAGACGCTTGATCTTATTCATATTTGCTTTTTTGTACCGTTTAGAATAAACAGATGATGACCTTGCTCTATTTTAATCGTTAATTAGGTCCCTAATGTGAATTGTATTTGCCATATTTGTAAAAGCTTGTTAGGAAATCATAAAATAACTTTTCTGTGGGAAGTAATTGCCGTTCACTAGGTATTAGAACACCTACCGTACGAGTTACAGCTGGACTGATCACTGGTATTTTGACTGTAGCATGTGGAAGATTTTCAACTAATGTAATTTCAGGTATTAACGTAATTCCAAGTCCTGCTGATACTAATCCCTTTAACGCATCAATATCATCACCTTCAAATGAAACCTTTGGCTTGAATCCAGATTGAAGACAAGCTTTAACAATGAGGTCTCTTAAAATAAAGCCGTCGGGCAATAAAATAAAGTGCTCATTTTCAAGTTCTTTTATTGTTATTGATTCTCTGTCAGCTAAAGGATGATTGGAAGGCAATAAGGCAACGACATTTTCCGTAAACAGATTTTGACTTTTGACTTTTTTCCTCTCTTTTGGTACTGGACCAATCAGTGCCATATTGAAATCCCCATTAATCACACCATCAATTAGTTCTTGATATTTCGCTTGTTTAAGTTGAAACTTGGCCTTCGGGTACTTGGCGCGAAAGGCAACAATTGCACTCGGAAGTGTATAGGCCGCCATACTGATTGGAAAAGCAATACGAATCGTTCCTTGCTCAGGATCTAAGTACTCCTCTACTTCAAGACGTGCATTATCTATCACATTCATTGCTTGTTTCATCCGCTCCAGAAACATTTTCCCTATTGGTGTTACTTTGACTCGTCTGCCCTCTCTTATAAATAAATCAACACCTAACTCTGCTTCCAAATTGGCAATTTGCCTACTTACCGCTGATTGGGCGACATGAAGAGCATCAGCCGCCTCCGTAACATGCTCCCTTTTTGCAACTTCCATAAAGTATCTAATTTGTCTTAATTCCACTTGATCACCCTTCAAAATCATCTCAATTCAGCATGATGTTTATCTATTTTCTGTATTGTTCAGATAGATTATTAATAATAAGATATACCATAACAGAAAACTAAAGCAATTGACTGAAAATTTAGATCAATTAAATTAAAGCGCACTTCTTTCTCAATTAACTTTTGGAAGCACGGAGGTAAACATGGCTACTTTATTACAACATCAAGATTTGGAGACACGATCGGCAAAAAATTACGTTACAGAGGTTTTTGAATTAGTAAAAAAACGTAATCCAAATGAAAGTGAATTCCATCAAGCGGTTAAGGAAGTTTTTGATTCCCTCATTCCCGTATTAGCAGCGAATCCAAACTATATGAAACATGGCATCCTTGAAAGAATGGTTGAACCTGAACGAGTCATAAGCTTTCAAGTTCCTTGGATAGATGACCATGGAAAAGTTCAAGTGAACCGAGGATTTCGTGTTCAGTTTAACTCCGCTATTGGACCTTACAAAGGAGGACTTCGTTTTCATCCTTCCGTAAATGCTAGCATTATTAAATTCCTTGGGTTTGAACAGATTTTCAAAAATTCATTAACTGGGCAGCCAATTGGTGGCGGCAAGGGTGGCTCTGACTTTGATCCAAAAGGGAAATCAGACACAGAAATTATGCGCTTTACTCAAAGTTTCATGAGTGAACTTTCAAAATATATTGGTCCAGATATTGATGTCCCTGCTGGAGATATTGGAGTCGGTGCAAGAGAAATTGGTTATATGTTTGGACAATATAAAAAAATACGTGGTGCATACGAAGCCGGTGTGCTTACAGGTAAAGGCTTAAGTTATGGAGGCAGCCTCGGACGAAAAGAAGCTACTGGCTATGGTACTGTTTATTTCGTTGAAGAAATGTTACAGGACGTAGGGCTTGGATTTAAAGGAAGCACCGTCGTCGTCTCTGGCTCTGGAAATGTCTCGATCTATGCAATCGAAAAGGCTGAGCAACTTGGCGCCAAGGTTGTCGCATGTAGTGATTCAAGTGGTTACATTTATGATAAGCAAGGTATTAACCTTGATACTGTTAAAAGGTTAAAAGAAGTTGAGGGTAAGAGAATTAGTGAATATGTAATCCAACATCCACACGCTCAATATTATCCTGATTGCTCAGGTATTTGGTCCATTCCTTGTGATATTGCATTACCTTGTGCAACTCAAAATGAAATTGATGACGCGGCCGCTAAGCTTCTAGTATCGAATGGTGTCATTGCTATCGGAGAAGGAGCAAACATGCCTTCAACGTTAGAAGCCGTTAATGTGTTCCATGAAAACAAAGTGCTCTTTGGTCCAGCTAAGGCGGTTAACGCCGGAGGAGTCGCTGTTTCTGCACTAGAAATGGCTCAAAATAGTATGAGGCTTTCGTGGACACTTGAAGAAGTCGATCTGAAACTTCAAGAAATAATGAAAGACATTTATACAAATAGCATCCAAGCAGCGCAAGACTATAATGCCCCTGGAAATCTTGTAGTCGGAGCAAATATAGCCGGATTCAAGAAAGTTGCTGACACGATGATTTCGCAGGGAGTAATTTAATTCTCAATAAAAGTAGAGCTTACTTTAATAGTAAGCCCTACTTTTTTAAAGTTATAGGATATCCATCCAAATCTTCAGAGCTGTTGCAGCTATTAATACAGCTAAGATCACTTGCAAAATCTTTGTATTCATCTTCTTCCCTGCCATTGCACCTAGCGGAGAAGCGATCAAACTCGCCACAATCATGATAAAAGCTGGGTAGTAATCAATTTGCCCTGTTGTAATCTTTCCTATGGTTGCTCCAATGGACGATATCAAGGTAATCGCTAATGAAGAAGCGATCGTCATGCGCGTTGGAATTTTCAATACAACAAGCATGATTGGGACCAATAAGAACGCTCCTGCCGCACCGACAATCCCTGCGCCCACTCCTACGATTAAGGCAAAGCTAGTCGCTAACCATTTATTAAATGTCACTTGCTCAAGTGGAATATTATCTATTTTCTTGTTAGGAATAAACATCATCACAGCAGCAATTAACGCTAAAATACCGTAAATAAGATTAACTCCGCCTTCAGACATCAGCTTTGATCCATAACCACCAACAAAACTACCAATTAAAATCGATGGTCCCATATAAATAATTAACGTCTTATTTAAGTATCCACCTTTGCGATAAGCCCATACCCCACCAATCGTCGCAAAGAACACTTGAATGGCACTAATACCTGAAACCTCATGAGCACTAAAAGCAGCTAACCCAAACAATGGCGGAATATATAAAAGCATCGGATATTTAATAATTGATCCGCCAATTCCTAACATTCCAGATATATATGAACCTATGAATCCAATTAAAAAGATTGTATTAATAAAAGCAAAATCCATAAAAACTACCTCCCTTATAAAGGAAAAGAGGGAACCACACTGGTTCCCCTTATCAATTAGCCTTTTTTAATCCAAAATTTAAATACACCATCTTCTTCTGTATCTGTTACTAATTCATGCCCACCAGACTTTGCCCATGCTGCTAAGTCATTTTTGGCCCCTTTATCTGTTGCGTGGATTTCTAAGATTTGACCTGACTCAAGTTCAGTCATAGCTTTCTTTGTTCTTACAATTGGCATTGGGCATGCTAATCCTTTTGCGTCTAATACTTCATCTGATTTCATTTATAAAACCTCCAGTTATTTATTTGTTATCTTACTGCACAACGATTTGGTCCAATTTCCATTTCGCGTTGCTTTTCTTCATCTGGCGTAATTTTCCCCATATTGGTTTCACGAATTTCTTGATACGCATTCGGTTGTGGCGGTAGGTTCTCTGTTACCATTGATCTAAACGCATTTTCATCTTCAATATTGAGTCCATGATTTTCAGCAAACAGTGTCCCTAGTTTTCGAGCAACACTTCCATCTTCATTTAGCTCTTCAATGATCATAAAGTGTGCCGGTAAAACAACTAACTCTTCTGATAGTTCTCTATAACGTTTATAAAGGGACTCACGTAAATCTCCTACCCAATCTTCTGCAAGACCTGCTAGGTCAGGTCTTCCAATTGAATCAATGAATAGAATGTCTCCTGATAATAGATATTTTTCATCGATTACAAATGAAGTCGATCCGATTGTGTGACCGGGTGAGTAAAGAGCATGAATGTTGATCGTTGAATTCCCGATTTGTACGTCATTCCCACCATCAAGTGCCGCATATTCAAACACTACTTCTCCTGCGTCTTTTGGCGGTAACCAGTACGTTGCACCAGCCCGTTCAGCAATTTTTCTTCCACCTGAGATGTGGTCAGCATGCAAATGTGTATCAAATACGTGTGTAATGTTTGCTCCAATTTCCTTTGCGAAATCCACAAACACATCAGCCATCCGTGTTGCGTCAATAATCGCCGCTTCTCCATTTGAAACAACCATGTAAGAAAGACACCCTTTACCTAGACGGACAAATTGATACAACTGTCCACCGTCTTTTAAATCTCCTACTTTCACAGGTTCCAAGTATTCGCTCCAAGCCTTCATACCTCCCTCTAGGTAGGCTACGTCTAAACCTTCATCAGAAAGCATCTCAGCTATCATCATAGAAGATCCTTCTTTTGCACACACGACCAACACTTCTTTTTCTGTTGGGATTTTATCCATGATTTCTTCTACGCCATCCAATAGTTCAAAGTAAGGAATATTAACGTAATCAAAGTTGTGTCCTTCAATCTTCCAATCGGCGAAGTCCCCTTCATTACGAACATCTAGAATAAATAACTCCTTCTTTTTGATTACTTTTCTAGCTACTTCCTTTGAATTCATTGCTTTTACTGACATCGAATATACCTCCCGTAGTATACTTTAATTTTAAAAAAATTTAAGTGAAACGTTAGTGATACGTCTGCTCCTATTTAGTTAGGCTTTCTGTTTTGTGACTCCATTCACTCATTCCAGGAACGACATTCATTACTTGTTTGAATCCAGCTTCTGTTAATTTTTGTGCAGCTAAATCACTTCGATTTCCAGTACGACATACAACATAGATTTCCTGATCTGAGCTTACCTCTTTTAAACGACTCTCTAGCTCACCAAGTGGAATGGATTTTGCACCAGGAATATGATTAAAGGCATATTCAGCTGATTCACGAACATCTAACACTAGAATATTTTCATTGTTTGCTAACTTTGCTTGAAGTTCCTCGTTGTTTACAACATGTGGGTGCTTCTTCTCCTCTTTCTCTTCCCCCATCACCTTACGAAGGTAATGCTTTAACACGTCACCTTCTTCAACTGTTCCTAAATAGTGATGTCCCGTGCTCTTTGCCCACGCTTTAATATCAGCAGTTGAGCCTTTATCTGTTGCTTGAATTTCTACTACTTTTCCTGGTTCGAGCTCATTCATCGCTTTTTTTGTACGAACAATTGGCATTGGACATGCTAATCCTTTGGCATCCACTAATTGGTCAAATTTAATTCTTTCCATTACGATTCCTCCTAATATTAGTACCTGTATGGGTATATTTATCTTCAAAAAAATTTATTTTACGTTGCCTTCCCAGTTCATCAATTCGCTTAGCTCCTCCGTATCACGAAAACTATTACTATTGGGATTAATGAGATTTTCTACTAATAAAGCCTACTAAATAAATAAGTTCACATTTCCTTCTTCAGCATCAGCTAAATAAGCTCCAACACCAGCGTACTCTAAATCATCGATCAATTCTTCTTTTTGTAGTCCTAATAAATCCATTGTCATTGTACAAGCAACAAGCTTCACCCCTTGTTCTTGTGCCATCTCTACTAAATCAGGTAATGGCACCGCATTGTGCTTCTTCATAACATGCTTAATCATTTTCGGACCCATACCAGCAAAGTTCATATTGGAAAGACCCATTTTATCAACACCTCGTGGCATCATTTTCGCAAACATTTTTTCTAGGAAGCCCTTTTTCACTTGTACGTGCTGATCTTTTCTAAAAGCGTTTAGCCCCCAAAAAGTTGAGAAGATCGTCACTTCATGGTCATAAGCTGCAGCACCATTTGCAATAATAAAAGCTGCCATTGCTTTGTCATAATCACCACTAAACAATATGATTGTTGTCTTCTTTTTTTCTGTCATGTTGTTCACTCCAATTCCATGTATTTTATACCGGTTAGGGTATTTAAAAATTCAAAAAAATAATTTATTAGCCTTTTTTTAAATCATAGTTACTTTTAATAATAATAATACATATACCCCTATATGTATTATAGGAAGTATAAAAAATTGTCAATACATTAGTTACTAACATTCTATTAAAACCTTTAGGGGTATTGCATTTAAAAGAACCCCCATATATGATTATCTGCTCTTCACTAATAAGTTCACAGCTTCTTGAATAAGCAATTCTGTGTCTTCTCCTTTTTCTATTTGTTCACGGACACAATGCTCTAAATTAGTGCTAACAATTAAACCAATCGTTCGGTCCAATGCATTTCTTGCAGCTGACATTTGAACGACAAGATCCTTACAGTCTTTCTCCTCTTCCATCATTCTAAGGATTGCTCTGACCTGTCCTTCAACACGTTTCACTCTGTTTTTCATTTTGTCATTGTACTCCATGGGGTAGCCTCCTTTCAATTTGCTTAAGTTGTTTATATACACAACATATACCCATGTAGGTATTTTGTCAAACTTAAATTTTTACTTCATTATATATTTTGTAAGAGACAGAGGTGTACTTCTTATAAAAAGCCTGGAATTTATCACTATCCCACTTAAACTCAATAATAAGGATCTCACTTATGTTGTGAGATCCTTAAATAGTTCTATCTATGCACTCTTCTTATTAACCAAAATTGTTTCTAACTCTTCCAATGATCTACCCTTCGTCTCAGGTACAAACTTCCAGATGAAGATTGCTGAAAGCAGACTCATAACTCCATAGAATGAATAGGTTAAGCCTCCGCTAAACTCCATCATCGCTGGGTACGTTGACGAAATAAAATAGTTAGCTGACCATTGAGCTGCTACAGCAATAGCCACCGCTTGCCCTCTAATTTTATTAGGGAAGATTTCGGAGATCAAGACCCAAACAACTGGACCCCATGACATCATGAACGATGCTGTGTAGATAATAATGAAAATTAATGTCCCGATTCCAATGATGTTTGAGAATGCCATTCCAGCCACCCCAAACATACCGATCGTCATTCCAATTGAACCAATAATCAAAAGTGGCTTTCTACCAAATTTATCAACAGTGAAAATTGCAATTAATGTAAACAATACATTTACCAAGCCCATTACGATTGTTTGGAACATGGATGCATCTCTTGCCGCTCCCATGCTTTCAAAAATTCGTGGAGCATAGTAAAGCGCAACATTGATCCCGACAAATTGCTGGAATACCGATAATAAAATCCCGATTACAATAATCGCTTTCCCATATGAGAATAATTTTGCTTTGCTCACATCAAACGATTTTTTAATCTCAAACATTGTCGCCTTTGCCATTGTTTGATCGTAAATCTTAGAAAGAACGGCCATTGCTTCTCATCCTGATTTTTGGAAATCAAATATCGTGGTGTTTCTGGAACGGTAAACAACAAGAGTAAGAAAAGCAATGCAGGAATGGCCTCTGATAAAAACATATAGCGCCAACCAACGTCATGAATCCATTCCATTGATTGTCCTCGCCCAATCCCCCAGTTAACAAAATAAACTACTAACATCCCAAAGATAATCGCAAATTGGTTTAACGAAACGAGCGTACCTCTTATACGTGCTGGTGCAATTTCACCAATATACATTGGTGAGACTGCCGATGCTAACCCAACACCAATTCCTCCAATAATACGGTAAATATTAAAGGTAATTAATAGTGCAATAGAAGGTTCCCCTTGTGTAAAAAACAAAAACTCGGGAAATGCAGATCCTAATGCTGACACTAAGAATAAAAATGCTGCTAAGATAAGCGTATTTTTTCTTCCAAATCGAGTGGCGAAATACCCTGACAGCAGTCCTCCAATAATACAACCAATCAAAGCACTTGAAACAGTAATCCCATGTACAAGGGAACTAAGACCTAAACTATCAGCAAAATATCTTTGAAGTGACCCTTCTGCCCCTGAAATAACAGCCGTGTCATATCCAAATAAAAGTCCTCCAAGTGTAGCAACAAGTGTGATTAACACAATGTATAACGTACTATTTTTCTGTCTCATACTCGGCAAAAGAGAAAATGTAATTTTCTCTTTCTTCCTCCTCTCTCTTACACAATTCTCATTTGATAACCCTTACATATTAAAATCTTGTGGATTGACCGAACGAAAGCTTTTTACTCATACCGAGTAATTTTTCATTTTTGGTCCCGCTTTCATGAATGACTAAACTTTTAAAACCCTTTCAATACATTTAAAATATCATGAAAACGCATTCTAGATAGCGCTTTCGTCTTTACTTTTTTGTTAATATCTCTAAATTCTTGTGAAAACATTAGAAAAAAACAGCAATCCTTGATTGCTGTTTTACTGTTGATATTTATGACGATATTCACGTGGGCTCATACCGATTTCCTTTTTAAAGGCCGTACTAAAGTAATTCGGATCTTTGTATCCAACATTTAGTGCTATTTCCTTTAATGGCTTATTTCCATCCAAAAGGAGTTCCACTGCTTTTTGTATTCTCGCATTTTTCAAATACTCCATAAATGTAACTTGAAAACGATCTTTAAACAGCTTACTTAAATAATAGGAACTAATTCCAATTTCTTCAGCAACCTCTTCAAGTGAAATGGATTTTTGATAATTGTGGTCAATATATTCCTTAGCTTGCAAAAGCAAGGCGCGCATGCCGTTTGCTCGCCACTCCCCTAACTGTTCAGTAATTTTGATTAGTTGAGATTTCGCAACTTCTTTCATTTGCATTGTTGTTTCAAATTGTCCTAATCCAACTTGAATGTCTCCATCAAAACCTAGATCTTTCATTGAACGAGTTAATACAATAAAGAAATCTTCAATCGCTTTTTGCACAAGTTTCACTTGAAAGTCAGTTGTTTGCTGAATGGATTGAAAATAAGATTCAAACATTTGTAGTCCTTTTTGTATATCCCCTTTTTTAACTGCCTCTACTAATTCTTTTTCTATTTCAAATGGGATGAGGTCTTTTCTTCTTTGCTTTAACCGTTCGTTATAAACCAAATACTTAGCGCTTGGATGACTATGAACTAATTCCAAGGCATACACGGCCTCTTTATAGGAGGTAGAAAAATGATGCACATTTGACACATTCATACCAATTCCTGCATAAAGCTCGCAACCCTTTAACTGTTTTTGAGCTTGATGAAGAATCGTACGTACAAAATTTTGTTTTATCTCATCATCTCTTTTTTCATGATCTGTAATTAACACCAAGACAGCAACCTGAAACCCGGTTAACGGGCCGATAAAACAAGATGGACTTTGTTCGTGTAAGACTTGCTTTAGAATTCGATACCAACAACTTTTCTCCTCACGTTCTGGATGAAGGTTATCTGATTCAAACGAAAATACGGTCGCAAATCCCTTCTTGTGTTCGAGTTCCAAACCAAACCATTCATCCCAGTCACCCTGATCAAACTCATGGACATGTTCCATAATCAGAGAAACAATAAAATCTCTTTCTATTAACGAGTGGACTCTTTCAAGCCGTCGATTGATTTGCATGGTTTCGGTCACTTGCTTTTTTTCATTCTTGATCTCTTCTACCATACGATCGAAGGCTTTTAATACGTCGATCACTTTACTAGGTTTTAATAAATACTCTTTTATTCCAAACTTCATAGCCTCACGTGCATATTCAAACGTATCAAAAGCCGAGATCATAATAAATTTCGTGTCCGGAAGCTCAGGTATAATTTTCCTTATTGCTTCAATCCCATCAAATTCAGGCATTTTGATATCCATGAAAATTAAATCAGGCTTAAAGGATAGAGCGCGTTCCACTGCTTCCTTACCATTCTGAGCCTCAGCTACCACCTCAAAGTTAGAGCGATTTCTACTAAGAATTAAGTTTAACCCTTCTCTTTCAATCGGTTCATCATCAACAAGCATTACTTTTACCAATTCATATCCCCCTATCCTGATTGCTGTAACCGAATGCTAACCTTTGTCCCCTCTCCAACACAGGAAGAAACTGAAAAAGAACTATTTTTATCAAACAATGCGAGCCGGTCCATTACATTTCTCATACCGATCCCAGTAGAATGACCAGATCCTTTTTTCGACAAAGAAAATTCAGATTCTTCCTCTTTGCTTAACAAGCGATCAATCGTCTCTTGATCCATCCCTGCCCCATTATCGATAACCTCTATACATACCATTCCATCCTCACGGTAAATATGAATGTCAATTTGAGCTCCCTCAGCCATGCTTTCAATTCCGTGTATAAATGCATTCTCAATAATTGGCTGAAGCGTTAGACATGGAATAGGAGTTGATAGGCAACTAGAATCTATGGTTTCAACAAACTGTACACGATCTCGAAAGCGCGCTTTTTGGATAAAAAAGTACTCTTTTATAATTTCGACCTCATCTTTCAGTGTCGTTTGTCGACCCAAATGACCAATATTATACCTAAGTAAGGTGGAAACAGAGGAAATCAAGTCACTAGTTCGTTCCGCTCCTTCAATATAAGATGTTTTTGAAATCGTGTTCAATGTATTAAATAGAAAATGCGGATTGATTTGATTTTGTAAGCTTTTCAATTCCATCTCTTTTAATAGTTGCGCTAACTTAGCCTTTTCCTCTATCTCACTAACCGAATGTAAGATATTCCTTTTCATTTCATTAAAAGTCTTTGTCAAAAACCAAAGCTCATCTTTCTGTGAAACAACAACATCTTTCCCATTGTAACGCCCCGATGATATTTCTTGTGCGGCCTTTGTTAATCGCTCAATCGTTCTCGTAATACCATTTGAAAACCAGAGAGCAAATAAAATACTTAGAATGATGATGGCAATCATAATTGCTGACCCCATCTTCTGTGTATTCATCACCTTATTATCTATAAAAGCAGCAATTTCTTGATAATTGGCAAGCTCCATATTGAGGATGTCCAGTGTTGTCTCATGAATATAACCGGATGTTCTCTCAGCTTCTTGTACATATATGGAATACGCTTGAATATCATTATTGGCTACACCTTCGACAGTCCGTTCTGTTTGTTCAAGAAAACTTGTTATCATATTCAATACGTTTTTCTTAGAAATTCCTTCTTTTTCTTGTTCACTAAAGACTTGTTGGAGCTGTAGCAGTTGCTCTTTCTCTTCTTGATAGAGTTGCAAGTTTTCAATTAATGGTTCATGAACATAGATTTGTAGGGACTGAAAGGTCTGATTTGTTGTTTTCGTGAGCTCATTTAGGAGAAAGAAATATTCGACATTTTCATTATAGAGCTCCATCACTTTATCGTTACTCTGTTCTCGAACAAGAAATAACAAAATTAGCAGTAGCAGAATACTAGCAAAATAAATGAGTAACTTTGTACGAATTTTAATCATGAATCCCCATCCTTTTGATGATTCCTAATCGGCAAATCTACGTCACGGATAATCGATAACTCTGTATGATAAACATCGTCAAACGGTTTATCCTTAATCATATCAATCATCTTTTCAACACTTGTATAACCCATTTCAAACGGCTGTTGCTCAACTATCGCATTGATCTCACCATTTTTTAGCAATTGTAGATTCTCATCAATCGCATCAAATGTAATCACATACATCTCGCTTTCTTTTTTTAAAGACTTTGCAGCAGCTACAATTCCAACGCCATTATAAGAACTCGTCCCGTAAAAGGCAGTAATGTTATCATGCTCTGCTAACATGTTATAAGCCTTTTCCTCCGCATCAACTCTTGAAATAGCCGCTTCTTCTATTGCCACAATTTCTATTCCATTAATCTGCTCGACAATATCTGTAAATCCTTTTACACGCAGTCGATGAAGATCATGATCGAAACTGCCAGAAATGATTGCAACCGTTGCTTCGCCTTTTGTATCCTCAACCAATGATTTCCCTGCCAATTGACCGGCTTCGTAATTATCTGTCCCAATATAGACACCACGCATACTACCTTCAGAATCGGTATCAATTGTAATAACCGGAATTCCCTGTTCCACCGCCTGATCAATTAAAGGAGTAAATTGATCGTTAAGTGCTTGCACAATAATTCCATCGACCTTTGATTTGATCGCCATATCAAACAGCTTAAGTTGCTCATCAGGATTAGAACGCTTAGGCCCAACGTATTCAACAAAAACATCAAAATCCTTCTCTGCTGCCTTCGCACCTTGTCCGACTAAACGCCAATATTCATGATTCATTTCCTCTCCAATTAAAACAAAATGGTATCTTGGAAGATCTTGCTGAGATGTCAACATGACCGAAATTTTTTCATTGTCTACCTGTGATTGATGATAAAAATATAGAGAGAATCCAGAAGCTGTTAGAAAAGCTAAAAGCAATATTGTATATAAAATAGTTCGATTCATGCCTTTCCCCCAAACGATGAAGTAACTGTGTAAATTGGATGTATATTATAGAATTCTAACACAGCCAATATCACTCAGTGCTAAGAAATATACTTTTCTGTTTTAACACATAAACTTAGATAAATAGAAATAATTCAAATTAGCCGAAAAGCCTATGAATACTGAGCTGGACGGACTTCACAATATAAAAAAATTGCTTTTTTCATTTGACATTTGAGCCGAACGCGTTATCATTAAGTTTATAAAGAATATTTTAAAAAAATTTTACAAACTTCACTTTGGACGAAGGAGTAGTTTTATGAGTACGTCTATTAAAGAATCTAGAAGTAAAATAGAAGAGGCTCAAGAGAAAGTCATCGGATCTATTGCAGAAACAATGGATCTATATGGCGTAACACCAGCTGCCGCAAATTTATATGCGACGATGTACTTTAAAAATCAGATGACTCTTGATGAAATGCATACCGAGCTCGGAATGAGTAAACCAAGTATGAGTACTAGTGTCCGTAAGCTCCAAGAAATAGAAATGGTGAAAAAAACTTTTACGCGTGGATCCAGAAAACACACGTATAAAGCTGAGAAAAACTTCTTCCGTTCATTTATGGTGTTTTATTGCCAGATGTGGGAACGTGAAGTAAAAATGAACATGGAAGCCATTAAAGAAGCACAAAAAGATTTACTAGATATTATAGAAGACCCTATAAGCACATTAGAAATTGTTGCTGAAGCCAAAGAAAACTATGAGCAATTAGAGGATTCAAAAACATATTACCATTGGTTAAATGACTTAGTTGAAAGCATAAGAAGTGGCAAGATATTTGAGTTGATCCCTAAGAAAAATGAATAAGATTAATAAAGAGTTTATCTGATATAATATAGAAAAAAGGCTACTAACTACCAAACTTATAGATGTTTTACTTATCTCAACAATCAAAGAGATAAGTTTCATTCTAATATGTTTGTTAAAAATATTCTTAACGCAGTTAATGTTCGGAATGTTTTTAACTTAATTATATAAAAACAGAGGAGTGTTATTCTACATGAACAATTGGAAAAAAGAACTTAGCTTTATCTTATTGCTGCTAATGGTTGCTTTACTGACAGCATGCGGAAGCACTAACGAGGAAACAAGCAGTGAAGAAGCAGGTACAGAGACAGAGACAGAAACAAGTAATGAACATTTAGTTATTGGTCAAATTAACTGGGCCGAAAATATTGCCGTCACAAATATGTGGAAAGCCATTTTAGAAGAAAAAGGTTATACAGTCGAGTTACCTGTATTGGACATGGGTGTTACGATGAGAGCTTTAGCAAGTGGTGATTTAGATGCTAGTTTAGAAGTATGGTTACCGGTTCAAGATGCCCATTATCTAGAAGAATATCAAGATTCCTTTAATTTCTCAGAATCTACTTGGTTTGATAATGCAAAAGTCGGACTTGTTGTTCCAACTTATTTAGAAGACATCAATAGCGTAGAAGATTTAAATGAACATAAAGATCTGTTTGACGGTGTCATTGTCGGATTTGATCCTGGTGCAGGTACGATGGAAGTGACGCAGCAACTAATTGAAGATTATAATCTCGATTTTAATTTACTATCAAGTTCTGAACCAGCGATGTTAGCTGAGATTGGAACGGCTGTAGGAAATGAAGCACCAATTGTGGCACCACTTTGGAGCCCACACTCGGTATTTTCTAACTATGACTTGAAATTCTTAGAAGACCCGCAAAACACATTTGGTGGCGTAGAAAAAATTCATCATGCTACAAGAGATGGATTTGAAGAAGACCACCCAGAAGTAACTGAATGGTTTAACAACTGGAAAATGGATGACCAACAAATAAGCGACCTTATATATGAAGTAGAAAGTGCTGAAGATCCACTTGATGGCGCTAAAAAATGGATTGAAGAGAACCAAGATTTGATTGATCAATGGGTAAAATAAGTAATATGTAGACTTGAAGAGAGAAGTTAGTCCCTTATATTTTAGGACTAACTTCTTTTTTTAGATTGAGATACTTTCTTTCTATATCCATTTAAAATTCTTCTAAGCTTAAGTACTTCTTTTTTGACGAATGACTTAGAGCCGCATTTATTCACAAAACAAAATAGAGTGCCTCTTCTCTAGCACTCTATTCGTCTCCTGTTCATTAAAATCTCTTTAAATAACAGGGTAATTCCATCCATATCTCGGATTCGTGAAATAGGGCGGTCGTTCCGATGATTTAGGCATCGGCCAAGCGTGATTCATGTATTGCATTTTCACCTTTTCATCTGAGGCGTCCTTTAATAAAACGGTTGCTTCTGGATTATATTCAAACAACATTGCCTGAGCCCTCCTTCTTATTGTCTTTTTATCGTATTCGCTTACTATGAATGTGAGCATGTCCTTGGGTAGGAAGGCAATTCACTTCTTTGGGTGTTTATGCATAGAGTGTGATGAATTTACTTACTTAGGAGGTTCCTATGCCGAACTATAACGATCACCAATCCCATCATCAACATATGTCAAATGATCATCAAAAACTCGATCAAATTAAGCATGTGCAACAAATGTTTGAGAACAATAAACAGGAGCACCCGTATCCTCTGTATCCGAACTACGGGAAAATTGTTCGCAATGAAGAGATTCCCCTCAATGTTCCGGAACAGCGTCAATTGCGTCATCCTGGTGTCGAAGACTCATGGTACCGAAACCAATCGTAGAAAATCCCCATTATAAAGGAAGCGAAAAATTAAAAGGAAAAGTGGCGTTAATTACAGGAGGAGATAGTGGAATTGGTGCTGCGATTGCGATTGCTTTTGCAAAAGAAGGAGCAGATGTAGCCATCGCTTACCTTGATGAGCATGACGATGCCCATCGAACGAAAACGCGAGTGGAACAATTAGGCCAGCGTTGTTTACTCATGCCAGGGGACTTACGCAAAAAGGATCAATGCATTGCAATTGTCGAGAAGACACTCAAAACTTTTGGACAATTAGATGTTCTTTGCAATCATGTCGGAATCCAGTTTCAACAGTTATCTTTAACCGATGTGACCGACGAGCAATTTGATGATACGTTTAAAGTAAATATATATTCACACTTTTACACCACAAGAGCAGCCCTTCCCCACATGAAAGAAGGAAGCTCTATTATCAATACTTCTTCCGTCGTTGCTTTTGCCGGCGAAGAACAAATGATTGATTATACTGCCACAAAAGCTGCAAATATAGGCTTCACACGGCACTTGCCAACAATGTGATCGATAAAGGCATTCGTGTCAACGCGGTCGCGCCAGGGAGAATTTGGACCCCGCTCATCCCAGCTAGTTTTACAGCTGATGACGTCGCAGTATTCGGCGCGGACAATCCTATGAAACGACCTGCGCAACCATTTGAATTAGCACCAACCTATGTTCATTTGGCTTCCGATGATTCCCGCTTTATCACAGGCCAGGTTCATCATGTGAATGGTGGGGAAGTGTTCGGTTAGATAATAGCAATTCGGTGACGAAGGTAGACTATTTCTAATGAACATTTGGATTGCTATATTCATATTTTCTATTTTTTACACACACGGGCTCTAGTACATTAATGAAAATTAAGAGAATTAGTTACTTAATTGAAAGCTGCGAAATAGATATTTGCTTTCTATAACGTGTAAACCCATTCTAACCCGCTTCTGTATCCATACTAAGCAATCTCGTGATGTAAACCTAGCATTTCAGGATATCTCTCTAAGGAGCAATTAAAAAATAAACATCAAAAAAGAAGGACTCTCTCATAAATGTATGCTTTGGCTCACAATACATTTTGAAAGAGTCCTTCTTATAAACTCATTATGATTTAACTAGTGTTTTAATTGTCCCTGCTTCAGGCGGGTGCACTCCATGACGGTAGAAGTCAAGGTGAATTGGCTCAAGAGGTTTACGGTCAAGGATTAAATCTGCTGCTTTTTCCGCCAACATCAATACCGGCGCATGAATGTTTCCATTTGTTACATAAGGCATAGCAGATGCATCAACGACTCGAACATTTTCAAGACCGTGAACCTTCATCGTTAGTGGGTCTACAACGGCCATTGGATCTGAAGCGGGCCCCATCTTCGCGGTACAACTTGGGTGAAGGGCAGTCTCTGCATCATTTCTCACCCATTCCAAAATCTCCTCATCTGTACTAACAGAAGGACCTGGTGAAATTTCACCCGAATTATAAGGTGCCATCGCTGGCTGGTTTAGGATTTCACGTGAAATTCTTACTGCTTCAATCCACTCACGGCGGTCCTGTTCAGTTGAAAGATAGTTGTAAATCATGCTCGGATGCTCTTTAGGATTTTTAGAACGAATCTTTAATGATCCCCTAGCATCAGAATACATAGGTCCGACGTGTACCTGGAACCCGTGAGCCGTGTCCGCTTTCTGTCCATCGTATCGAACCGCGACTGGTAGGAAGTGGAACATCAAGTTTGGATATTGAACGTCCTCATTGGAACGAACGAAACCTCCACCTTCGAAGTGGTTCGTAGCTGCTGGACCTTTACGTCCGACTAACCATTGTAAACCGATCCATGGCATTTTCAGTTTATTTAAGTTAGGCTGTTCAGAAACAGGTTGTGGACAAGAGTATTGAATGTAGGTTTCAAGATGATCCTGAAGGTTTTCACCAACACCAGGAAGATCAACTACCGGTTCAATATCAAGTGAGCGCAAGTATTCAGCATTTCCCACACCTGACAATTGAAGCAATTGCGGTGTATTGATTGCACCACCTGCAAGTACTACTTCACCTGCAATAACCTGATGAGTCTTCCCATCTCTTTGATACGTCACACCCTTTGCACGAGTACCTTCAAAATCAATACTTGTCACAAACGCACGTGTTTTCACAGTAAGGTTCTCACGCCCCATAGCTGGATGCAGATAGGCACGTGAAGGTGAAAAACGTTGTCCTTTGTACACATGCTTATCAAACGGAGCGAATCCCTCTTGTCTAAAACCGTTCACATCAGGAATCTTCGCGTACCCGGCCTCGACCGCTGCGTCAAAGAAGGCTTGAAATAGTGGACCCGTAGCTGGACCACGTTCTAGTTTAAGAGGACCATCATGGCCACGATATACGTCATCTGGATCAGCAGCTAACGCACTTTCCAAGCGTTTAAAATACGGAAGACAGTGTGCAAAATCCCACGTTTCCATACCTTCGTCTGCTCCCCAACGTTCATAATCCATCGGATTACCTCTTTGATAAATCATACCGTTGATTGAACCTGAACCTCCAAGCACCTTTCCACGAGCATGCTTGATACGACGTCCATTCATATGTGGTTCAGGGTCAGACTCGTATCTCCAGTCATATAAAGGGTTTCCTGATGGAAACGGCAAAGCTGCAGGCATTTGGATCAATAAGTCCCATGCAAAATCCTTTCGTCCTGCCTCTAAAACAAGTACACTACGTGTTCCGTCTGCACTTAAACGGTCACCGAGTACCGAACCGGCACTTCCTCCACCTACTACTACAATATCATATGTTTCTTTCATCTTCCGGACCTCCTTGGATGTTGAAAATGGAATTTAGTTATTAAGCTATTTGCAAAGCATTCATAAAAAGATCGTCTTTAGTAAATGAAACAAGTATAAAAGTTTGCTAGTTTTTTCATTTACTTTAGGAGCATTTAAATACTGTTAACTTTGTTAAGTTTTTATTTAACATTCTTAATATAATTAATATACCACAGTGATTTTTTTTTGTAAACCAGGTTTCTTTTATAAGTTTTTGATCCAATCAATTTTATTCCTAAGTACATCAATACCTAAAAGGAAAGGAGGGAATTTCTTCAGAAAAATTGCTGCAGCATGCAAAGGTGTACAAAAAAAGAGACTCCTCAAAGATTATTAAACCTTTGAGAAGTCTCAATTAATTATTTTCCTACAAACCTCCTGTAACAAGGGGGTTCAGGGGCAGATTACATCATGCCGCCCTAAGGTGAGAGTGTGTAATATCTTGCACATCGTTTGCGAAAAGTGCGGTATATTAAGACTTTGTTAAATTCTTAATGTAACATTTTTAACGGGGATATATTGTTTTTCACTGGATTGCGTTAGCAAAATGTTAGCAACGCTTATTGGTCAAAGAACTGTAAAAGATGTTAATATTCTTTATGTAATTAATTTTTTGTCCTTATTTTGTCCTTATTTTGTCCTTTTTTTTCCTAATGGTACTTTGTTCATTAAGGAGTTAACTCCAATAATGTCCCCTTTTGTGTCCCTATTTTATTAAGGAGAATAAATATATTTGGTTCCAGCTCCCTTTCCAACAATCTTAACACCGTCTGGTTCCATTTCTTTTACCAAACGTTGTACTTGTTTTTGGTTCATCCCCGTTAATTGCCTTATTTCCTTATTAGTTAAACTTCGATCTGTTTTTAGTATAGATAATATGCGAATTTTGACTGCTTCTTTATCCAAAATTTGCTGACGTTCATATTGCAATTCACCTTTTAATAATTTATATGCACTTCGTGAAAGAGTAAAGTACCTCCCTTTACCACGTCCGATTGATTCTAATAAATTTAAATCATTTTGCATCTTACTAAGTAATTCACGTGCTTGTTCCATACTTCTTTGAGCAACTTCTGCTGCTATTGACGTATCAATTTCTTCATGTCTAATTAAATATTGCAATATAAGCAGATGGTCAACATCAATGTGATTTTTTTCTTGTGCCATATGATTAATTAAGTTTTTAAAATCCTTGTTTAATGGAGAAGATATAAAGGTAAGCTCAATGTTACTACCAACTTCTCTATATATCGGTGGTTCTTTCCCCTCAATCAATAGCGAACGGAATATCCTTGAAACACCAAGGTTTGAACGGTTGACTAATTTTAATCTATCTAACAAATCCATTAAGTGATTATTCCTCGCTACTGGAGGATGGTGGAGAATATTTTTAGGTGTAATACCACCAACAAACTCTCCTGGATTAGTTAGTATTAGCTTATCATTATATTGCTTTAACATAATAGTTCCATTCATTCGATAATCCCTATGACCAAACGCATTAAGCAAAGCTTCTCTTAAAGCAATTGTTGGATATGTACTGAACTCTGGATGTACAAGTCCAGATTCTACAGTAACCATTGGATTATCGACAGCTATATACCGTTCCAATTCATACAGTGCTACTGGTATAGCATGAGTTCCGTCATCTCGATGAGATTAATCAGTATCACTAATCATCTTTCTAAAAGACCATTTGTATTGTGGAATATATTTTAAAATAGCTTCAGGCTTTCCAACAAGTAGTAGGGCGCCTTTAGTAAGAAAGTTTTCCTTTAACGCTCCGATAGACCTCAATAAATCTTCGTCAGATAACGTCAAAAGGCTTTCATCAACCCTTTCTCTAGACATAATTTCCCGGACGCGCTTCATTGCTGAATGTGAAAATAGACTTTGCCAGTCCTCGTGGATTATTTCATCAGTAAAGTCCATCTGTGTTGAAGTATCCATCATTTTACGCCTTAAAGAACCTGTATAAGGAATACAATCCTTTCCCTGTCTTATTGTTGCAGAACCATCAGTGGTAGTGTAAGGAGGCATACCTGGAAATACGTTCATCAACAGTAAGCGTGTTGAGCCTTCTGGGACCGTTTAATGTTGTCATCAAACTTCTTGTTATCCATTGCTTAAAATCTAGTTGTTGTGATTCAAGCTCATCAGCTATACTTGTTTCTAACTTATCTAGCAGTATCTGTACTTCTTCTTTAGATATCATAAAACTTCACCTCCATAAATAAATGAAATTTGACTCCTATTACTTAAAGAAACAGTAACTCATTATTATTTCATTAACATTTTATATGAACCTATTAACATTCCACTTTGTAATCATTTAGAATTATTATTTACTGTTAAATCATTTATATCTTTTATTTCTCTAAAACTACTGGAATAATTGAATTTGTTGGCTTTTCTCTTTGTTCTCACCTAGACTATAACCTATATTTTTATATCCCTTTAATCGTTTTTTAAACATTTTCTCTAGTACATCAACGTTCGAATCTACATAATCGAACACTTTCACTTCACTTTTGCTACTATAATTACGATGAAGCCGCCCTACATACTGTTGCAATGTACCTTTCCAAGAGATTGGCATTGTTAGAAAGAGGGTATCTAATCTCGAATCATCAAACCCTTCTCCCACGTATTTTCCTGTTGCAATTAATAATCTCTCCTCACTATCAGGTAATTCAATTAACTTTTCTAGCGCTTGTTGCCGTTCTTTCTTCTTCATAGCTCCTGATAGGATAATTATATTTTTAGCAAATCCCTTGAAAAGCTCATATAGTTCATTTATATGGTCTAAACGTTCCGTTAACACTATAGGAGAGCGTTTTTCATCTAGAGCTTGTAGAACATCGTTAAAAATCATATCGTTTCGTTCTTTATTAGTAGATAACAAGGAATATATAGCTTGTATATCAGTTTCATTCGTATTTAGTAATGTCTCTCTTTTAACAAGGGTTTGTTTAAACGGTCGAAAATTGGCTTGTTGTTTATTATTGGTTTTATATCTTATAGGCCCACATTGCATAAATATAATTGGGTGCAATCCATCTTTCCTAACTGGGGTTGCTGTTAAACCATACACTTTCTTCGCTGCGACTGCTTTTAATACCTTTTCAAAGCTTACGGCAGAAATGTGATGACATTCATCTACGATAATTTGCCCGTAATGATGTAACTCAGGTTTTATTAAACCATTATGATTAAGCGATTGAATCGTAGATATATCTATGTTGTAGGTTGGTTTATTTTTCCCACCACCAATTTGACCAATCTCTTTTACTGGGATGTTTAAAAAAGATGATAATCTGTCTTTCCATTGTTCAACTAGTTGTGTTCGATGCACAATTATGAGTGTATTTGTTTCATTTCTACTAATTAACGCTGCAGCTGTCACTGTTTTCCCAAAACCAGTATCTGCTGCTAATACTCCATTGTCATGATTAGCCATAGATGTAACAGCGTCCTCTTGTTGGATCGTAAGTTGACCATAAAATTTAACGTCAATAGACTTTCCTACGAATTGATTGTTTAGTATTGTTAGAGATATTTTATATTTAGAGAAGATTTCCTTCACCTTTTCTAATAAACCTCTTGGTAATATGAGCATATTGTCATCAATCTGTGTACAATCAATCATTCTAGGAATTCGATGAGTGGAAAAGCGCTTTGCTTGTGCTTTGAAAAATTCTGGATTTCCGAATGTCGCAAGTTTTTGTAATTCATTCAGTATCTTACTTGGTAATAAATTCTTCAGAATTTGAATGCCATGATTTAGTTCAATAGTAACTTCTTTTGGCAAGTTAATATTCTCAACTTTCTCATTTACATTTATAGAGCTTTCTTCCTTGGAGAAGTTTGTTACTATTTGTAAAATATTTTTTTCAGATATCCTTTTTATCGACGATAGATATTGCCATTGATCTTCAAATTCCTGAAATGAATCATTTACAAAGACACTATTCCCTTTCATTTTTACTTGCTTCTGTAATGGGAGAGCTATCAAATTACCAAAACCACCTTTAGGTAATAGATCTTGGTTAGGGAACATTCTATCAAAGGAATCCATGCCAACTTCAAAGCGCTTTTCACTTGTTTTTGATAATAGAATCACTCCAAATTTTCTAGCTAACGAAGCGCTTATTTCCTTTTCAAAAAAGAACCAAATATGAGCGCCTTCTCCTGAGCGAGAACGTTCGATATGATATGGTAACCCTAAATTTTTACACGTTTCAATAAATGCACGTACATCATCTTTCCATTGCTTCTTATCAAAGTCCACAGCTAGAAAATGACATGTATTATTTTCTAGTAAAGGATAAATTCCTATAGTTTTTATGCCACTTAAATGTTCGTAAATAACTTGGGAAGTTAAGGGACTGAATAGGCGGTGGGAACAATCCTGACATTTAATTTTAGGTTTTCGACAAAGCTCTTTATCCCACTCATTTTTACATGCAGGTGAATAACCAGATTTACCTGTAGTACTCGATTTCCACCTTTGAGCAAAAACATCAGACCTTCCTCGAAAAAGGTTCATAAATAGTGAAATTGCTGCTTTTTCTTTAGGAGTAAAATCCGTCGCTGTTTTCTTTATATTAGATGTTAGGCTATAAAATGTATTACGATCTTGTATTTTATAGAGATACTTTTTTAATTGAATATTTTCTTTTTTAAGTCTATCAATCTCTTTTAAAGCATACCTGAGCTGTTCGTGCATATCCATAAGGCTACTCCAATCGTAAATATCTTTAACTCTAGTTTAGCCAAGAAACCATTTATTTAACAGTCTAATCCTTCATAATAATTTTACTAAGTATAGTTTGTGCAAAAGGCAGCAATAGAGTAATTTTAGTAGCGAGTGTATACTAAAACTAAAAGAGTTGAAATTTTTATAAGGGAGAATGTTTATTGTGGGTAAGAAAAAGAGCATTATTGAGGAAACAGAAAACTTCGGCATTTGTGTTTTATATTGTAATGACTGTAATTATACATTTGAGATGGATTGGGAAACAATTTTTACAATACAAGAATGTACTCATGGATATGTAGGATTTCATCTAGATGATGTAATGATTGAATGCCCTAAATGTCATAAGTTCATTTCAAATAGTACCAATGATGACCACCCTCATCTTACAACAGACACCAAAAAACCAAAGCAAAATATAACAATAGAAGAGAATGAGTCTCCTTTTTAGAATGTTCATCTACAATAATTGGTATAAAAATGTAGCCATATGGATCACCATCATCAACATGATTCATCAATTAGCTTAAACTTTTCACTTAGTTGGTCAAGATATCCAAGTAACATTCTATAAATCCCAGTTGAAA
>NZ_BAUT01000029.1 GCF_000513095.1 Halalkalibacter wakoensis JCM 9140 | reverse complement strand
TGAATTTTAATTAACTTTGAGTTGGGTTATAAAGGAAAAAATTTTTCTATAATATACTCTAAACCTTTTAACAACTACCCTTGTAATCCTTTGTGATTTTTTGAATTCTTCAGTGTACGTTTGTCCTATTATTCGATTCTTTGGATGATGTTATTTTATGAGCTGTTCTATTTTTAACGGGAGCGTTTCTGTAACAAACGGACTGCTTTAATGAAAACTGAGAGTGCGAATGCTGAACAAAGTTCTTCGCCTCTATCTTTTGAAGTAGAGCATCCTTAATGTATGTCTACCTATGAAAATAATACCAATTTACCTTTGTTATTATAATACTATATATTTAGGATGCCTTTCATAGATTTGACAAAAAATTCTCGTTAAATATTTAGAAATTTTTTATAAAAACTATCAGCTTTACCATATGTAAAAGTAGTTTGGAATATTAAGTAATTTTTTTGACTAAACTATTTACGAAAATGTAATATCGTAAAATTTATGTTATGATATGAGAAAGGGGGTTAGAGTATGGGAATGATGATGAATGAGGATTTGGTTTTAAATTATTATGTCAATCAAATAACGCTTGAAGAAAGAAATAAATTTGATACAGAAACGTTTTATACTCAAGCATTTGCTCTAGCAACAAGTGCACTACAGAAACGGTACTCGGATTATTTACTGCGTGTTATACCTTCTAAAGATACAGTGTATAAATCTCTTGATGAACTTGATAACATAGCATTGTTGAAACTAAAGGAGTTTTTAGACTGTTTCTCAAAGTGTAAAGAGGTAACTCCATTGAACTTAGGGCAGGTAAAATATTATTATGATTCATTCTTTTACTCTCTTACTAATTCAGGCTATTTAGATTATCTTTATGATAAAGAGTATTTATTAACTGTTGAAGAAGCTGGTGACAAACTCGAAGTTACTCGTCCAACAATCAATAAGTATAGTAAGAATGGACAATTAGAAATGATTAACACAACGAAGCACAAAAAGATTCCGCTACACGCAGTGGAAATGTGGAAGGATACTGGATTACTTACAAAGGTTCATATGCTATCCGAGGCTTTTAAATCACGGAATAATCACTTACATGAGCAATACGAAGAAATTCTTAAACGTATAAAAGAATTTGAAGAAGAATACGACAATCAACCGTTTGAAATTGTATTTAAAGATGTTCTTAATGGAAAAATACATTGGGATGAAGTTGATAGTGTGAGTGATTATGCTGAATGGGAAGCATTAATTGAGGATTTAAATGAAATAAAAGGTAAGTTAGGTATCAACTAGATGAATAAAGAATATGATAGACGGAAAAAAATTGCAGACATATCACAACAATTTTCACTAATTACAAATGGAATGTTCGATTTAATTAAATATAGAGAGGCTCGACTAAAGGATGGTAAAGATTTACTACTAGCTTCTATTCCGCTTGTTAAACATCCTTTATATGGAGAAACTCGGATTTATATTCAAGAGCTTTATGATGAAAACGACCAGTTAGAATATCATTATGGGTGGAAAAATTAAGTGGTAGTAAACATACAAAACATATTTCAGCTTGGGGAAATGAGCCACACTCAGGTCATAGGAAAGTGAAAAATACAGAACCGTTTCACCATCATCATGTTCCAGAAAAGCCTGCGGAAAGAAAAGATTGTTACTATATACGTGAATTAAGAGATGTTCTTGAATTTGTTAGTGAATTTATCATATTCAAGAAATCATACAATATGGATATTAACACTTGAAAATGTTGCTGTTGTTGATATTTAAATATAAGCACTGCATTGACGATGTATATATCGATGTAGTGCTAATTTTTTGAGAAAATATGGGAGCAGAAAAGGATAATCATTTTTTATTCGAAAATAACAGGTAAGCAGAAAACAAACTGCTTTAAAACATAAATGTGGCGAAGCGCCCCGTACGGGAGAATGGTAGGCATTCCTTTTGCGGTTTAATCAACGTAAATGATTTCTTGATTGGGTACCCCATCTGCCTAGGTGCCCCTTACCTGCGTATGAGTAGCCCGTTACCGGGAGCCTCACGAGTATTTAGTAATGGACGCAATCTTTTATTGGGAGGATTAGAGGTTGGTACAGTAAATATGTAATAAAGAATAGAGGGAGTGCTTATTCTATGCAGTGTTTTTGTGAGAATAAAAAAACGAGTTATGTAAAAGTTGAGGGAGATGTTGGAGCAGATCCCTTGTGGTGCTATGAATGTGGATGCAATTTGGATATCGAAGAGGTGCCTGTGTCATCTGATTTAAAAGATCAGCTTATGAGTTGGGCCATGTTGTATGGTGAGTGGATAGACTGGAATGTAGATCGATTGCTTCCCGACGGGTTGGAACTGGAAAAGAAACACAATGAACGTGGTCAACTACTAACAGAAAAGGTTAAAACGGAACTTGGAACAACATACACAGTAAGATTTTCACCTTCTTCATCAGCTAAGAGCTATGCTAAAGCTGGTTTAAAACTTTGAAAAGTCTTTCATAGTCTGAGGTATAACCGAGAGAGATCGTAGTTTCTCTGTGTTTAATATCGGAAGGAAAAGGCGACAAGCGCTATTACTAATTGGTTTTTTATGGTAATATTGATTTTTAGCGTTTGTTTTAATATCAAAGTTAAGAAAGGAAGTTGTCGTGATGGAACAACCTGTTAGTCGTAAAAGATTTGAGGTCGGCTTTAATGCTTTTCTTCTATTATTTGCTTTCATAATTGTCATTTCATCTTTTTTTAATTTAGTTGATACAGATAGAAATATGTTATATGCAATTGTAGGGATTATGATTGGCGGTGGAAGTGTAATTAGGCTATATAAGCTCAAAAAAAATACATAAATATTACAAAACAGCTTGGTTACTATTTAACCAGGTTCTTTTTATTGCTTTTTAAACTACTCTAGTAACAAAGAAAATCGAAACAGAGTCTGCAAGAAAAGAAGTCGCTCTTTCCTTATGGAGCTAACGCTCGTAATGTTCAATTATGATTGAGTCAAAAGGTGTGATTTTAATGACTTATAAATTTAGTGTGTTGACACAAGAACAAGCTGAAATTATTGCATTTAACTGGCATTATGATGGTGAGTATTCTTTTTATGATATGGAAGCGGATCAAGAAGATTTAGACGAATTTTTAAACCTAAAAGATCGAGGGAACTCAACGTTTGCTGTAACAAAAGGAAATGAAATGGTTGCATTTCTTAGTATAAGGAAAGTTACTGATAGAATTTTTGATATTGGGTTAGGAATGAGACCAGATCTAACTGGAAAAGGCAATGGGATAGAGTTTTTAAGGGCATGTATTCATTTTATTCAATCAGTATATAAATCTGGAAAAATAACTTTATCAGTGACAACTTTTAATCATAGAGCGATAAAACTATACAGAAAAGTGGGATTTAAAGATGAAGAGACTTTTAAGCAAAATACAAATGGTAGCACATTTGAGTTTCTAAAGATGGTATATGAGTGTAAATAACTCTTCTTGACGTAAAGGATAGCGAGAGTTGAGGAACATACGCCAAAAGAAATCACGGAGGCATTCTAAGTGAGCATTTTTCATTCAAATCGACCTAAAATTACACTTGAGAAACTGAAGAAGTCAGGATTCGAACGGTTTTTATCAGTCATAAGTATCTTAATATTTATAGGAAGTTGCATTTTTTTAGTTGTGATGTGGGATACGTTGCCAGACCAGGTTCCTGCTCATTTTGGCATCACTGGTGAGGTAAACCGTTTTGGTTCAAAATGGGAGTTAGTGGTCCTGTTGATTGTTGGAGTAGCTCTTTATCTGCTCATGCATGTTCTTGAGAAATACCCGCATTTGCATAACTATCCCATTGAGATTACTGAATCAAATGCAGAAGCAGCATACCGAATTTCTCGTTCACTTATTGGTTTTGTAAAAAACGTTATCCTAATTTTATTTGCAATGGCAACGATAAATAGCATGATCATAGCTTTGGAATGGGGAGAAGGGATTGGGCTCGTTTTGTTACCACTAATCTTTTTGGGCACGGGTTTGCCGGTGATTAGAGCTTTAGTGAAGTTAATGAAAGTAAACTCATGAGATTGTGCTGAAGTAGGGTCAATATACAAAGTCTATGGAACTGGTACAATCGTGCAAAGTACAAAAATTACAGAATGAAAATACTGACTAAAGCGAGTATCATTGGAGTGATGCTAATGAAGAATGGAATATATATAGGCCTTGGTTATTTTATAGGAACAAACTTAGTGAGTTACCTTCTTTTTCAAGAAGTAAGGTGGCAAGCTCTCGTCAGTGGCGTTATCGGTGTAGTGGTGATCCTTATATTGTCGGTCACTTTTAAAAACAAGAATCAATAGGTATGATTTTTACTACATACCCTACAAAACTGAACCGATTTTATCGGGTCGTTGAATGAACGTCTTGTTATCCTTAGAAGCAGAGGGAGGTTATTTACATGGAGTTGCTTGAAAAGATGAATGCAGCAGTAAGCTATATTGAGAACCATTTGGAGGAAGAGATCCATTATGGAGAAGTTGCAAAGATTGCATGCTTTTCTGAACATCATTTTAAAAGAATGTTCTCGTTCATAGTAGGTATATCGTTGACGGAATATGTTCGCAGAAGGCGTTTGACCTTAGCTGCTTTTGATTTGAAAGAGAGTGACATGAGAGTGATTGATGTGGCGATGAAGTATGGCTACCATTCACCAGATTCCTTTTCAAGGGCATTTCAAGCGCTGCATGGAGTTAAACCTAGTTCAGTCAAACATTCAGACGTTTCATTAAAAGCTTTTCCTCGGATGACCTTCCAAATGGCAATAAAGGGAGATGTTGAAATGAATTACAAATTTGTTGAAAAAGAAGCTTTTACCGTAGTGGGGAAAAAAGAAACAGTCGTGTCTAGTGGAACCGACTTTCAACCGAAAATGTGGGACCGCATCGAAGAAATCGAAGAAAAAATTAAGCGATACGATCATACTTCGTTTTCGGGTATTTTACATGTTTCATTGACAAAAGACAATGGAGACATTGATTATTATATTGCTACGGCAACTACCAAGCCATGTCCTGAGGAACTTGAGTATTTGGAGATCTCGTCTCAAAGGTGGGCAGTATTCCTAGTAACAGGAGAAATGCCAGACGCTTTATTAGACACTTGGGAGAGAGTCTATACCGAGTGGTTCCCTACATCTGGTTATGAATTAGCTGAAGCTCCAGAATTTATTAAAGGAAGCGATACAGCAACGGAAATTTGGATTCCTATTAAGAAGAAATAGGTAGAGGGAGATCTTGTCATCCATCTTATGCTTACTTTCTGTTTTTATGTAAAGAAAATGGGGGTGTCTGATGAACTATACTTGTCCTTGTTGTGGTTATAAAACATTAGTTGAAGAACCTCCTGGAACATACGACATATGTAGCATCTGTTATTGGGAAGATGATGGTGCTCAATTTGAAGATCCTGATTATGATGGAGGTGCAAATACCCCATCATTAAGGCAAGCACAGAAAAACTATCTTTTGTTTGGGGCCTGTGAACAAAGGTGTGTGGAGGTTGTAAGAAAACCAAATGAACATGATGTGAAAGACTCGAATTGGAAGCCGGTATAGTTTTTTTGCAGTAGTAATTAGCATTCCTTCAATATTGAAGGAATGCTTTTTGCTTTGACAATAAAAAGTGTAAGAAACAGCTCTTTAGAGATTCTTCTGGATGACAGAGTTCTCTCATCCAGAAAGGATGTAAACGTTAAACCGAATAAAGCATAAAAAACGATTGCGTTCATCACGTTTAGCAACGCTTGTTAGTTGGCTTCTTCAATCAAAGGTGACCAACGAAAAATAATGTGTTAGATCTTTTTAATTCCGTTGATCACAGTATCTATTGCTTTTTTATATAGAGCTTCTTTAACTTCTTGTGTGTTGAACGCTAGAAATGCTGTATCGAATAATCCAGATATTAGTGCTAATAGAATGATACTTGTCTCTTCGACATGTAAGTCCGGATCAAACTCACCTTTGTAAATTCCCTCTTTAATGATCTCCGATACGACATTGAATTCAGGTTTAAATAGTTCCACGACGAAAGACTTTTCTTTCTTTGTTGCTACCATATACTCTGAAACGGATTTAAGTAAAGGGTTGTGAAACTCTAAACTACATAAACGTGCCCATAAGTATAATTTATCAGTAGCCGCCTCTTCATTTACCATCAGTTCTTCCCACTCATTAACAAATCGATTTAATGCTTGTTTTATACAAAATAAATATAGCTCTTCCTTATTTTTAAAATGGTAATAAATAGTTCCTTTGCTTAATTGTGTTTCCGTTTTGATATCCGACATAGAGGTCGCTACGAAGCCTTTTACTTCAAACAATTTGATTGCTTTATCCTCAATTAACTTTTTCGTATCTTCACTATTTATTCCAATTGGTCTACTCATAAACGATCCCACTCACTTAGAAATTGTATTTTAAAAAGAATATGGCCAAGTATCATTTAGATATAATTTTAAACGACTTTGAGTTTTTTTCAAGCACCTAGAAAAATTAATTGACCGATCGTCCGAATAAATGTTATAAACGATACATAGGATTTATAAAAGTATCTCACTCAACTTTTTCTTTTTAGGATATTAATAGATGGGAGCCAAAATAATGAACCAAAGTAAAACAACGATCCCGCAACCAAAGACGTATGGCCCTTTAGGGAATCTACCTTTGATTGATACAAAGAAACCGTCCATTTCACTTGGAAAGTTGGCACAAGAGTGTGGTCCGATTTTTCGAATATCATTACCTGGATATAAAAGTTTAATGGTGTGGGGGCACGAATTAGTAGCTGAAGTTTGTGATACAAACAAATTCGATAAGCAGATTCATGGAGAACTCCAAAGTTTAAGGCCGCTTACTGGCGACGGTCTGTTTACAAGTAGGACAACAGAACCGAATTGGCGTAAAGCGCATAATATTTTATTGCCCACGTTTGGAAAGCAAGCTTTAAAAGGTTACCACAATATGATGTTGGATATTGCGGAGCAACTGGTGCAAAAGTGGGATCGATTAAATCCGAACGAGAGCATTGATGTTCCAGAAGATATGACACGACTAACTCTTGATACAATAGGGTTATGTGGTTTTGGTTACCGTTTCAACAGCTTTTACCGTGAAAGCCATGATCCTTTTATCATTAGTATGGTCCGTGCTTTAAATGAGGCCATGATGAAAACTTCACGTCTTGGAATTCAAAATTTCCTTATGATTGGCGCTAAAAAGCAATTTAATCAAGACATTGAAACGATGTTTGCGCTTGTAGATAGAATCATTGCAGAAAGAAAATCAAGTCCTGACCCTGAAAAACCTGATCTTCTTGCACATATGCTACATTCTAAAGACCCGGAAACAGGGGAGAGCTTGTCTGATGAAAATATCAGGTTTCAAAGCATTACGTTCCTAATTGCAGGGCATGAAACAACAAGCGGGCTGCTTTCATTCGCTCTCTATTTTTTATTGAAAAATCCAGAAGTGTTGCAAAAAGCTTATGCAGAAGTGGACCGTGTGTTTACAAGTGAGACACCCACATATGAACAAGTGCTTCAGTTGAAATATGTTAGAAATATTTTAGATGAATCTTTAAGGCTTTGGCCAACAGCACCAGGATTTGATTTATATGCTAAAGAAAGCACGGTCATTGGCGATGGAAAATATCAGATAGATAAAGGAGAAACACTTAGTGTTTTATTGCCAGAGCTCCATCGTGATAAGAAAGCTTGGGGAGAAGATGCTGAGACCTTTCGTCCGGAAAGGTTTGCAGATCCTTCGAAAATTCCTTACCATGCGTATAAGCCGTTTGGAAATGGAGAAAGAGCTTGTATAGGAATGCAGTTCGCTCTTTATGAGGCTACACTTGTACTAGGCATGATTTTAAAGAAATTTGAGCTAGACGATTATGATCATTATCAGTTGGATGTACAACAGACGTTAACATTAAAACCAGGGAATTTTCATATACGAGTAAAAAGTCGTTCCAACCCTCCTGTTATGGATAGTCCTATTACGCCAACGGATTACGGTAAGAGCGAAAAAAAAGAATCTCAAAGTATCGTTGAAGGGGCAGAAGACATACCACTTTTAATCTTATATGGTTCTAGATTAGGAATGGCAGAAAAAACGGCAAGAAATGTTGCTAATACGGCCAAGGATTATGGCTTTCTTTGTGAAGTCAAGCCCTTAGATGACATGGTTAATAAGCTCCCTAAAAAAGGAGTTGTCCTAATCGTTACATCCACATACAATGGGAAACCACCGCACAATGCCGCTCAGTTTGTAGAATGGTTGAAAGAACAAAAAAATGTTACAGATTTAAAAGATGTAAGGTTCGCTGTTCTAGGGTGTGGTGATAAGAATTGGTCTAACACCTATCAGGGAATACCAAAATTAATAGATGAATCCATGGAGTTAAAAGGGGCATCAAGGCTATTAAAACGTGGGGAAGTAGATGTTGGAGCGGATTACGAACAGGTTATTGACGATTGGGAAAAGAACTTTTGGGACCATCTGCTCGAAACATTTGGTCTTGAAAAGAAAGAGATCCAAAAGCAAGATTCTAATTTGAGTATTGAGTATATAGACAATCAAACCATTATGCCGTTGTCTCACAAATACAATGTTACAGAGGCTCACGTGTTAAGTAATCGCGAACTACAAATGACTGGAAGTGCCCGAAGTACTAGACATATTGAGTTAGAATTATCGGATGGTCTATCGTACGAAGAAGGCGACCATATAGGCATACTCCCTGAAAATAGTGATGAAACAATAGACAGGGTTCTAAGGAAATTTGGATACAGCGGGGAAGAGCAAATCATTTTAAAATCCCAAAATCACACTCTCTCGCACCTACCTTTAGACCACCCCATCAGAATCAGAGAACTTCTCAAACATAGTGTAGAGTTGCAAGAGGTGGCAACTCGAACACAAATCAGAACAATGAGCAATTGGACAGTTTGTCCACCGCATCAGAAAGAGCTTTTATCCATGCTTGAAGAAGAGACCTATCCCAAAGATATTATGCAGAAAAAGGTTTCATTCTTGGATTTACTTGAAAAATATGAAGCATGCGAGATACCGTTCCATTCATTTATTGAACTTTTACAGCCATTAAAACCGAGATATTACTCGATTTCTAGTTCTCCAAAAGTCAACTCAACTAGTTTGAGTATAACGGTAGCCGTCATCAATGAACCTGCTAGGAGTGGTAGGGGGATGTTTAAGGGTGTAGCATCTAATTATCTTGCTAGCTTGAAAGAGAAGGCTAAAGTAAAAGTCTTTATTCAATCTCAGCCTTCTTTCCAACTTCCAGAAGAAGCATCGAAACCAATCGTCATGATTTGTGCTGGAACTGGAATTGCTCCATTCCGAGGGTTTCTACAAGCGCGCAAGGAATTGAAAAATAGAGGGGAATCGCTTGGAGAGGCGTATCTTTATTTTGGTTGTAGAAATGAGTTAGATTACTTGTATCGAGATGAACTAGAAATGTATGCAAAAGAAAAAATAGTAATCTTAAATACCGCATTTTCTCGAAAAGAAGGTCAACCATTATGTTATGTCCAACACCTCGTAAAAAAAGACCAGAAAACCATTTTGGAACTCTTGGACCAAGGCGGTAGGTTATATATATGCGGTGATGGAAGTGAAATGGCCCCTCAAGTCGAAGAAGAAATAATAGCAGCTTTTGCACGAGCTAATCATAAAAGCGTGGAACAAGCAACCGAATGGCTAAGAGAAATGGAAGCAGAAGGTCGATATGCAAAAGATGTATGGGCGAAGAACTAAAGCTATAGTAGGCATATAAAATACGAGTGCTATCTATTAACACTCTGACTAACGGAGGCGTTTCTGCAATAAAGCAGGAACGCATTTTTTTGAACATGAAAAAGGAAATGAATGTTAAAATCAAGACGATGGTTCTTCAAGTAATGGAGTAGGATAATTGAAAAAGAGATAAATGGAACTTTTTATATAAATTAGCGTCTTATTTATAAGGAGGCATACATTATGATAAAAGGAAAAAATTCTTTCGCTATACCTTTGTTAATAGGATTTATTACTTTAGTTGGTTGTAGTGCTTCCGATATAGAAAATGACCAACTGGTAGAAATAAAAGAGACTGTTCAAGACCCTACAATAACGCATGATATGTTGATAACAGTTGAAGAACGCACAGATGATGGGTACAAAACTGTTAAAGTGTTAGAAAATTCGTTTGAAATGAAAAAAGTTGAAGAAGTTTTAGAAAATGCAAATTGGGAGGAAAATGTATTTGTATCTATGGCTACACCACCTGAATACCGATTTAGAATTACCCCATCCAATTACGCAGTCTGGGTTACACCTAATGGAGATAGGCTTGAAATAGTAATAGAAGGGGAAGCGAAGTATATAAAACTGCCTGAAAAAGTATCAGAAACCTTATTTGAACTCATAACTGGTCATAAATTGAATTAATAATTTAATGCTTCTTGAACTAACGGGGAGCTATTGTTGAATAAACAATTTCTGATTTTTGAGTGATAAGATAATGTTACAAGCGAAAATTTGATTTACAATCTTGGTAAGGCAGGTATGCTTACATGACTACAAAAGAAGAAGTAATTAAGTTAATAAAGGATTTACCGGAGAATGCAACCCTTGAAGATATTATGAGAGAGCTATATGTAAGATCAAAAATTGAAAAAGGAATTAGAGAATTAAACGCGGGAAAAGTTGTTTCTCATGATGAAGTTAAGGAGAAATTAGGGAAAAGGCTGAAGTAAGGTGGGCACAATCTGCTGTTAAAGATTTAGGTAATGTTCGCAAAAAGTATCATTGATTTTATTGAAACGACAGACAGCTGCTTTCCCATACTATGATTCAATAGAAGTGGTGCGAATCATTCACAATGCTAGGGATTTTAATGACATAGACCAATAAACATCACGGCTTGAATAGCATCGATTTTGTTTTCATTAGGGTTATCAATTCTAACCAATATAATGGAATATATTAGTGCATACTTAATGTTTTCACTTTTTGTTTTTTTGTAGGTGGAGTCATATTTTCGTTGTTGGCAGATCACATATTAGAGAAATTTGATTTTAAAATGCATTATCAAAATACTTTCTATCTCTCATTTTTTATTCTGCGGGTGGGGTTGTTGTCAATGTGTTTCTGTATATCGTCATTTTCAATGAGGGATTTGGTCTAGATGCATTGTATCTGTTACTAGTCGGTGTCATTGCTGCGTTAATATTCCTTCACGTTATTCTTATCACTAGAAAAGTTATAAACATATTGACCTAAAGAATAGCTTATTCAACAAACGGGGAGCGTTAGTAAAATTACGGGCTGTAAAAATGGCTCGTTTTTTATACCCACTTATTGGAAATTGGTGTTAAACTAAAGGGCAGAAGAGTTTAAAGAGTTAAGGAGGGTTCAATTTTGGGGGTTTTGGAAATCTTTGCTTTTTCAATAGCGGCAGGTGCGTTCTCTTTTGCCTTATTTTCAGAGGAGAAAGTTAAGAAACTGGAAAAGAGAGTAAAAGATTTAGAAGATAAAATAAGTGGAAATTAAGCTTTCAATATTGAACTAACGGGATGCGATAGCTGAATAAAGGTTATCGCCTTCTCTTGTTGAAGTAACGAAGCAGGTTTCTTCAAGAAAAAGTGTAATGTTTTTAGGTAGTATCATTGCAAGGCATGAGGAGATTTAATATGTTTGTACTTTATGTGCTGCTGGCAATAGCGGGAATGGCAATGTTGATATGCGTTTTGATATTCTTTATTTACAAAATATTAAGAGACAAAAAGAATAATTACTCTTGGTTCTCATTCATAATAATCGTTTTCTTTTTAGGTCTTGCCATTTGGCAAAGTTTATCTTTTTTTAACATAAGGTTTTAATTCTTATTAAAGAATTAAGTGAGCGAGTCTTCAATAAGAGCAGTGGCTTTCTGTACTAACGGAGCAGGAAGCAAATGAAAGTTGAATGATAGAAAGAGAGAGAAGGGGGTATTTATGGGGAAATTAAGATGGTTTTGGGGCACTCTTGTTGTATTATTAATTATGTCAGGTTGTAGTGGTTTCGCTGAAAATTATGATGCAGGCATACCGATTGCAAGTTTTACTACCGATAGTATCGGATATAATGAATCCACGTTAGAGTTAGCTAACGTTAATTGGAAAACAGCTTCAATGGAAAATTGTTTTGCCTGATGAGTCAGGACAATACTTTATAGAAGTAAATTTAAAAAGCCAAGGGAATAAAGCTCAATATGTAAGTATTATCGACATAAAATGATATTCAGAAGAGTGTTATTAAACAAGCGGGAGTGATGCTTTTTCTAAAGCATTGCCGCCTTTTTCCGCTAACGGGCAGTTTAGTGCAATAAGTTTTGCAGAATATATGGAGGTGGAATATTGAAACGGTGGGTCACGGGGACAGGTTCCGTGACCCACTTTTGGTAGGGCAGGTCAGCGGCTCAAGCGGACTCACGTTCCGTTATCTGTGACAAAAACAGTGATTTTACGGTACTTGCGGACTGAGGTTCCGCTATTTCGTGTTTGAGGGGTATCAGGATGGGGATTTTGGACAAATAGCGGATCCTGTGTCCGCCAAACGCTTCAATATGCTCGTTTTTGAGGAAATAGCGGAACTGGTGTCCGCTTAGTTTCAGTACCTGTGTGTTAAAAAGGTGAATAATTTGTATAAAACAGAAGGTTATTCACCTTATTTTGACTAATAACGAATTTATATACTTATCTTATACATAAAAAATGGGTCAAGGAACCTGTCCCCATGACCCATTGAAGTTTGTTTTAGGTACCTCAGACTGATTAGTTTGGGGGAATTTTTATATCTAAATTTTCCGCAGAACAATGATATTTGCTTTAAGGTTTATGTTTTGCTAATTTGTTTTATTAATTGAGGAACTTTAATGGGGTGTGCATATCTTTAACAAAGGATTAGCATTTTATAAATTGTTATATGCTATAATTAAGACAGGGTTTAACTCAGTAAGGAGGGGTTAGCAATGGCAATTAGCAACGACAAGTTATATGACTTGGTTTCAAAGCTTCCAGAAGAAGCAAAAAAGTCTGCATATGATTATCTAAAATATTTAACTGTTAGTCATACTCGACCAAACTGGGATCAAATTAGTAAATTGGAACCAGATGATACCCCTTTAAGTAAAGAAGAAGAACGTCAACTCAAGAATAACTCGGAGTTTTTATCTTGGGAGGATGCGATGAATGAGCTTAACTTACCAAGTGACACTGAGTCGTGAGTCAATAAAATTTTTGAAAAAGCAAGAAAAAGCAATACAAATTAGGATTACTAATGCGATAAAGGGTTTAACAATCCATCCACCAATTGGGGATATTAAACCATTAAAGGTTAGAACTAAGCAGTTAAGACTAAGAGTCGGTAGCTTTAGAATCATATTCGAGGTTAATCATGATGAAAAAATGGTTTACATTTTAACCATCGATAACCGCGGTGATGTTTATAAATCTTAAAAAGACCATTTTACGTTTATGGTCTTTTTTTGTCTGTTTGGCTATAAATTGTGAATTAGTACACTTAAACTAACGGGGGCTTATTTTGAATAAGGACTTGTGACTTATGGCTAATGAGCTTAAAGTGTATCTAATTTTGAATAGAATTCTTATAGAGACATTTGATATAATTGAACTGAGGTGATATCTAAATGAATTCAATGAGTGGACAGGCAAAACAAGAATTATTTAGTGCTCTAAATGGAAGAGAGTCAGGAGTCTTTGTTTTGAATGGTAAATTAGTTTCTGTTGAAGTAGAAGGTGAATCAGAAAGAATAGATCATGCTTTGGATTCTGATTTAGCACAAGAAATTGAAGAATATCCTGAACTTAAAGCTTCATTGACTAGGTATATAGATAATCCAGATATGAGAAGGTATGTTGGAAGAGAGCTGAAATCTAAGCGCAATGAAAAGAGAAAATAATAAGCCTTATGCTGTTCTTTTTACAGAGGAGTTTGAATTGTGTTTAGATAAAATTCAACATTTCTTTTCTGATCAAGGAGAAGAAACCTTAAACTGGTGGTACGCAAAAGAAGACGAAATAATTGATTATATTGATGATAAGCTTTCCAGTAACCCTTTCATTGGTCAAGCAGTTGAAAGTGGAAGTTTTTAAAGGGTTAAGAAGATTAATATACGGTAAAAGTAGACATAAAATGTTGAACTATGTAATTTACTATGCAGTACATGAAAATGATGGATACGTTGATGTTATTAACATATTACCTTCAAGAACAAAAAGAAAGCGTATAAGGAAATAATGTAAAGGTTGTTGCTGATAAAGTAACAATCTTATTTTAATCCTATGTCGCTCTTACACTAAAGGGGATAGCTGAATAAGGGTTATCGCCTTTTTCTTGTTGAAGTAACGGAATACTTGAATAATACGTTGGGAAAAAGATAGGGTACAGATGTGGTGATAAATATGTATAGAAAACAAAGTAATATTGATTTCAAATATTTTTTTGGACTAAAGGTTACAGAAGTAAATACAGACAAGAACTTGCCATTAGGAATGGCATTTGAAAATGCTGGATTATTAATTGAATGTCCTTGGAGATTACAGGTCTCTAATGAAATTGTGATTGGGTATTCCGATTGTATCCAAGCCTATGATAAGTACACGCATAAAAATGTTCAAACCATTCTAATGGGTAAAAAAATTGTGAATATCTTTCACTTTGAAGAAGTGTCTGATTTAGTTGTGGAATTTGAAGATAATATTTTTCTTGAGTTGTTTCACGATAGCAATTATTTTGAAGGATGGCAGTTAAGAGGAGACAATGGTTTTTATCTATTTACGTTGCCAGGAGGTTCTTATTCATTTTAATTAAATAACCTGCTTATTCCACTAACGGGATGCGATGCTTTAACAGCATCGCTTGCCTTATTGAGCTAACGAGCAGAACTGTTGAGTGAGAAATGCTTCTTAGCACATATTAAACATATCAAAGAAATTGAGGTGTTTATATGAAAAAGATAATATCATCGTTATTATTAATCCTAATTGTTTTAGCTCCTATTTCTGTTGTTTCAGCTGAAGTTGACCTAAGTGGGAAAATAAAAAAGGAGATTTATGCAGCGCCAGAAGAATTATTAGTTGATATACTCAATCCTTATGTTACCGATGCAGTTCAAAAAGAACATGGAGACAATGTTACATGGCGATTAGAAAGGGTAAAAAAAATCACTTTAATGGTTGACCATACGGGAAGTGAATCAAAAAGGTGGTACGAAGTGAGTCTTACAATAACAACAACAAACCCTGACATAAAGGGAAATTTACCTGAGCTTGGTACTATAACTTTTTATATTGACCCAAAAACATATTTTGGTTCCTCCGAAGTCGAGAGAAAAAACATAAACGATGTAACGGTTGAATTAAAAGATTACATCCATCAATTTGGTACCAATGACAAGAAATAATTAATTTTGAATCCTGATTAATGCGTCCTGTTTTGATTACAGGAACGCATTTTTTTATAATATACAAAAGTAAGTTAGTGTTAAAATTAAAACAAAAGTTATTCAAGTAACGGATGCGATAGTTAAAGATCAATTTGGATCGCAACTTTTTTCTTCTTACACTAAAAGAAAAGTCTGCTCCTTTTGGAACAGACTCTTTTAAGACTATATAAAGATAAGTAAAGTTCCTAAAACTAATGCTAAAAGAAACACTTGCCATATTTGCCATTTAAATTTAAACAGAAGTCCAAGTGTTATTAGAGCAATTACAATACTTCCCCCATCATAAAAGACCTCTAAAGATAATCGTATTAAAAAACTTGCAATAAGACCAACAACAGCAGCACTAATTCCTGCTAAATATACCTTTAGTTTTTCATTCTCTCTAATCTTATCAAAGTAAGGAGCACCTAAAAGTACAATTAAAAAAGCTGGCAAAAAGATAAAAAATGTTGCAAGTGTTGCTCCCCAAAAACCATATGCTGCAAATCCAACGAATGCTGCCACCATAATTAATGGACCTGGTGTTAATTCATTAATAGCCAAACCATCGATATACTGTTCTGTTGTAAGCCAGCCATAATTATCAACAGCTTCGAATTGTAACAATGCTAACACAGTATAAGCTCCACCAAAGCTAAGGGCACCAACTTTTAAAAATAATAATGAAAGGCTAGTCGTGACAGATGATGTCCCAACTGAAGTGAGTGCAAAAAGAGGAAGAATGTTTATACTTAATGTTTTATTTTTGAATGAACGAGTAAGTACCATATAAATAAAACCCATCACCAATAGCAATAGAATTAAATCAATTTGAGTAATAAACGTTAAAGATAGCATGAAAATTGTAATAAAAATCTTTTTGGTATCCTGTAATACCCCGAATTTATTAGCAATTCTGAAAAGACTAAATAGAACAATCGCAACCATTGCAGGCTTTACACCATATAATAAGCCTTGAGCTATTTCTGAAGTGGCTGCATATTGAAAGTAAGCCCAAGCTAAAAGCGTGATTAAGATAAAGTTTGGCAACATAAAGCCTAGTCCAGCTAGAAATCCACCTAAATAACCACGTTGTCTGTATCCGACATACATACAAAGTTCAGCAGCTTCTGGTCCTGGCAGCATTCCGCAAACAGCAAAAGCATCCCGAAATCGTTCGTTATCAATCCATTTTTTCTTTTCTACGGCATGTTCGTGAATCACTTGTATTTGTGCAGCGGGACCACCCCAACCTTGTAAGCCAATCAGGATATAAGTCCAGAAAATGTTCCATAAACTAGGTTTCTCCATTTTATTCTCTCCCTATTGACTACTATCTTTTATCATTGCATATAAGGCGTCATAAATAATAAATCCTCTTTCTAACGCTTCGTAATCATCTTTACTTATTAGGCTAATCCCATCACAAATATAGTCTAGACCAGGTGCAACAGGCTCTAAAAAAACTTCTTGTACCGTATCTGCTTCATCTACAATTTGAGCTATTCGATTTAGAATAGAATCATCGAAGTTATAGTGGTTTAATAAAGAGTAAAAGGAGCATTGTCCTTTTCTGTGAGAGAACTCAGCACCAGGGATATCAAATCCTTTTGTGCCATCAGGAATTTCTTGAATGCCTTCAGGGATAAAAATAAATTCTGCTTCTTTGTCTATAAACTTCTTAATTAACCAACAGCAAGCCATACGGTCCACTCCAATGTTTTCCCATGTAACCCACTTCATTTTAATTCACTCCTTCGTTGTCTAATTTTTTCACGAACTTCTAGTTCCAACGGAGACTTAAAATAATCAATTGTTTTTATCCGTTGGTATTTCTTTGACAAAGAAATTAAATCGATATTTTGGTCATTAAGTTGTTTTAGGAGTTCAACATATCTTACATTAATTTGTTGAATAAAAAGCTGACTTAACTCTTCATCAGTAAATCCTAAAATGAGATGAGATTGCCACATGGCGGCTTCTCCGCCTAAATCTTTAATTTCAACGGTTAACCACTGAAACTGTTCGTATGTATAAGGGTTTTTAGGTAAAAGCCATGTAGTTTCATGTAAATGAAAAGCACCTAGACTCTTTAACTTTCTCCAAACTTTAACTCTTGGAGAGCTGGGCTTTCTTGGGATTTTATAGGTAAGGTGCAGCCAAATAATCAATATCTCACCTCCGTTAATGTAACCATGGTTACATTATAATTTAATGCGAACTAAATTTAAATACTTTGTTTGCAAAGGAAGGGGGGCATCTTCTAATAAAAGGGGGGAAACCTTCTTCAACTACCGGGAGCTTTACTTCAATAAGGGGGGAGTGATGCTTTTCATATTAAACAAACGAAACAGTTATATACAGTATTCGTTTTCAAAACATTGCTATTTGACCTTTTATCTATGTTTGTATATATATAACCGTAGATAAACGTTTTAAGGACATACCACTCTCCTTATAAAATGAACAAAAGATTTTAATGAAAATAAAAATTAATCCTACAAAATGGTGCACAAAATGTCGGATGACTAGAATAAACTCCTGCTATTCTATTGATGAAGGAGGTCATATTAATGGATTTGCTTAAGGACATGAATATTGCGATGAAGTATATCGAAGAAAACCTTACTAACGAAATAGATGTCAAGGTGGTAGCAAGGTTAGCTCATTGCTCCGAATATCACTTTAAAAGAATGTTTTCTTTCCTTGCAGGAATTACGCTATCAGAATATATACGCCGTAGACGACTTAGCTTGGCTGCATTTGAACTTCATAATAGTAACGTAAAAGTAATCGATGTTGCGATGAAATATGGATACAATTCACCGGACTCTTTTACTAGAGCTTTTCTTAATTTACACGGTATCACACCATCAGAAGCAAGAAATAATGGTCAGCTATTAAAAGCATATCCAGTCATGACCTTCCAATTATCAATTAGAGGAGGAAATGAAATGAATTACCGAATCGAACAAAAAGAAGCATTTTACATTGTTGGTATCATGAAACGAGTTCCGATTGTTTTTGAAGGGGAGAATCCAGAAATAGCAGCGATGTGGCAATCCTTGACTATGGAAAAAATAGAGCAATTACAAAAACTCTCTAATGTTGACCCAAAAGGAATGATACAAGCATCTACAAACTTTTCAGAAGGGCGTATGGAAGGAAAAGGAGAGCTGGACCAGTATATAGGAGTGGCGACTACACAAGAGAATCCTGGAAGCTTTTCAACACTTCAAGTGCCTGCTTTAACATGGGCGGTATTTGAATCAACAGGACCATTTCCTAATACCCTCCAAGAAACTTGGGGAAGGATTTATTCAGAGTGGTTCCCATCTTCCAACTATCAAGTAACAGAAGGACCTGAAATCTTGTCGATCAAAAGTAAAGATTTATCTTCACCATCAGTAAAATGTGAAATTTGGATTCCAGTTTTGAAAAAGTAGAATAAAATTTGAAATAATCACTAAGCTGTTGAGGTAGCTCATTTTCATTTATCTATTCTTAGAAAAACGATCTTTTGTTACGAAGTATAACGGAAAGTTTCTATGTAAATATTGAAGTTTGTTTTAGGTACCTCAGACTGATTAGTTTGGGGGAGTTTTTTATTTAAAGGATCTAAATTTTCCGCAGAACAATGATATTTGCTTTAAGGTTATGTTTTGCTAATTTGTTTTATTAATTGAGGAAATCTAATGGGGTTAGCTTCTAGGTATAAGGTGATTGTCCTCATTTAAGTGTGCTTTAAATTTCATAGGTGAAAATAAACGCGAAGAAATATCTATGTTGACACTACCGCTAATAAGTAATACTATATAGAGGTAATAAGTAATACTGAATACCAGTCGTACAGAATAGATAGGGGTGATTACTTTGGTAAACCTAACGGAAATGCTTAAAGGCGTGCTTGAGGGGTGTGTCCTTGAAATTATAAGTCGTAAGGAAACCTATGGCTACGAAATTACGCGGCAGCTCAAAGACCTTGGTTTTACAGAAGTTGTGGATGGAACTGTTTATACCATCTTAGTCCGGCTTGAAAAAAATAATTTGGTAGAGATTACGAAAAAGCCATCTGAAAAGGGACCACCGCGGAAATTTTTCAAACTCAACGAAGCGGGGCATGAGGAGTTGCGGATATTCTGGGATAAATGGGGATTTGTTGCATCGAAAATGAACGAGTTAAAGGAGAGAAAACAATGAATTTTTGGGAAAAAATCACTGGGAGCGATATGACGAAAGAAATGAAAAGTTTTGAATCTCGAGCCCAAAAGCTCCCTACTGATTATCAAGCAGTTTGGGAAAGAATTAACTCCAATCTTTGGCAGCACTCAGATTTCACTGGTCGTAACCTCATGCCAATTCTTGACGGTGTACTTGGCCTGCTTGAAGAATCGGCTACGGAGGGGCAAAGTGTCCAAGATGTTTTAGGTGATGACATCCAAGGCTTCTGTTCGGCGCTTGTCGGCGAAGAAGGGGCAAAGTCTTTTAGAGACAAGTGGCGCGAGCAACTCAACAATAATATTGCAAAAAAATTAGGTGAATAGGAGGCTAATAATGAGAATAAAAGATATCATCGAAGGCAAAAAAGAATGGAGAGCGCACATGGCGCGTGTCAAAGCTCTCCCAAAAGATTATCAGGTTGTATATAAAGAGATTCAAAAGTACCTATTTAAGGTTGGCCCTGTTGAGCTAACAGACGGAACGGATCTACTCTCGGGTATCATCGATCTTTTTGAAGAGGGTGTAGCCTCAGAAAAAGGTGTACTCGAAGTGACGGGAAGTGACGTAGCAGCTTTCTGCGACGATCTAATCAAAGATTCAGAAACTTACGCTGACATCTATCAAGAATTTGCTAACGAAGAAGGTAACAAGGTCATGAAAAAAGTTAAGGATAAAAGAAAGTAAAGGTGTTAGTGTTCAACAAAATCTGCAAATATCGGGATGGTAGAGTGTGTAAATACGAGTGGATTTAATGCCCGGTATGTAGCAACAAAACAGGAGGCAAGATTGGTGACGAATTAAAGGGATAAAGAAAACCTAAAGATGTAGAAGTACTCAAAGAGTGGTACAATATTGATTTTGTTCACACCAATACTATCGAGTTTGAATTATGTAAGTTCTCCATACGGGTATATTCTTTCAATTTTGGGTTAGGGTTCTTTTTTTTAAAAGTGACTATGTTTGTAAGAAAAAAAGCAATAACATTTACTAAGATTACTATCTTATTAAACAAGCGAAGGCATTCCAACTAAAAAGGGATGCCCTTTTTTATGCCAGTAAAAAGGAAAATAATGTTAAACTATAAGAGGCAGGATAAAAGGCTATTCACATTAGTATTTAAGCAGTAACTATGTAAGGAGGAATTCAATCTACAAATCATTCTTTGGTTACTGCTAATTATTTTATTGGTTCGTTGGACGGTAAGAAAGATGAAGGGTTAACCAGAAACCAAAAAGGCACCAATTGGGTTCAGACAATTACAATTCTTGTATTGCGGTAGCTGAATAAAGGTTATGCCTTCCTCTTGTTGAAGTAACGGTGCAGGAATATTGAAGAAGGACCTTTAAACTTTTTATAGAAAAAAGTTCAATTACAGGAGATTAATATGGAAATATCGTTGATTAGACATGGGAAATCACTGCTAACTGATAATGATACAATAACATGTTTGAAATTTAAGGAATGGGTTGAAAAGTATGATTACAATGGAGTAGTTGAAGAATCAATTTATCCTTCTGATACACTTGAAAAAATAGCAACAGCAAAATTTGTGCTAACCAGTGATTTAAAAAGGTCAGTTGATTCAGCGGAAATTCTAAATCCAAAAGTGAAAACAATTTCTGACCCTTTGTTTAGAGAAACTGAATTACCTACTCATTCAATGAGATTATTGGATATAAAATTAAGACCTAGTATATGGGCAGTCATTTTAAGACTACTATGGTTTAGTGGATATTCTAACGAATGCGAGTCTTTGAGTAACGCAAAATTGAGAGCGAAAAAGGCATCACAACAATTAATTGATTATGCTGATGAATATAAATCTGTGGTATTAGTTGGACATGGATTTTTTAATATGCTTATTGCGAAGGAATTGCAGAAAAAAGGATGGAAAGGAAAAAGAAAAGCGGGTACAAAACATTGGAATTGTACTACATATTCATTGTTAAGCTAACGGATGCGTCTTTCATAAGGTATCGCTTGCCTCGATCCGCTAACGGAGCATTTTAAAAAATGTCGGAGAGATCATTTGAGAAAATTTGAATGCTATTGCACTGTTTTTATATATTCCAGCTATTGAAGCAATAATTTTTAGGATATTTGTACAAAGAGAGTTCGATATGAGCGATGGATTAAACCTATTAGTAAGTATAGGTAGCATGTTTGGTGGTTTTATCTTATTAGGGATCGCAGAAATTATTAGATTACTTTCAAAGTTAAGTCGGCAGGGCAATCAAAGTAATTAAAAATTTAACGAATGAGTGCGTTTCTGTAATAAAGCAGGAACTCATTTTTTGAATACGAAAAAGGAAATGAATGTTAAAATTAACAAAGGTTATTCAAGTAAAGGACGGGTTAGATGAAAATGGTCAGCGTAGTAACTTGAAAAAATAATGAAGGCGGAGAGGTATTCTTGTGAATGAAAAAATCTGGCAAGAGAATATTGATTTCGGGAGATTAGATGAGCTAACTGATAAGATTATTGAGTTAGCAGAAGATAAGTTGAGAGTTGAATTGCCTAAATCCTATACCAGTATCTTGGGACAACAAAATGGTGGATATATCATATATAATGCTTACCCAACAAATGTTCCAACATTGTGGGCTGATGACCATGTAAAAGTTGACCATATATTTGGGATTGGAACTGGGAAAGAAAAAGGGATTTTAGAAAGTGATTACCTAATCCAAGAATGGGGTTTACCAAATGATTTAGTGATAATATCTGGTGATGGTCATTCTTGGATTGCACTTGATTATAGAGCTTGCAAGGCAAATCCTCCCGTCATATTGATTGAACCTGAAACTGATGTGATTATTGAGTTGGCTCGAAGTTTTGATACGTTTTTGGAGAGGTTATATGTGCACAACGTAGAAGATGATGAAGATTATTCAGGCGATGGACAAAGGCAATGGACCATAACAGAAATGAAAAATGCATTTGCTGATAATGATGAGCTAGAGGTTGGTTACGCTTTGGATTATCTATATATAAATCCAACTAAGTATAAACTGTTCATTGAGCAAAGCCTGATTAAATTGCTCCATCATCCTAAGTTAGAAATTAAGCAAACAGCAGCTAATTATGCTTTTCATTTTAATGAAAACGGAATATTGTCCTCTGCATGTGTAAAAAACATTGTTAGTATCTTACGGAAAGACGTTGAGATAGAAGATTACGCAGATATGTATTTTAAAGGGCTATAAACAAGTCAAGTCAATAAATTTCATGAAAGTTGTCGGAATCCTTTGGATATTGCGTCAACAGAGAACATTAATTGAATCAAGGTTTGGAGTGGCTTATCAACACTTTATACGTAAGGAGAGTTATTTTAATGGAAATAATCATCCAAGCAGTAATCATTATAATCATCATTTTGGCAATCGGTCTATATTTGTTAAGAAGCAAGTTTACTGGATACTCAATATGGGTTAAGACCGTATGCTTTGATTACCCTGTCGTGGATTTAGAGGAAAAGAAGGTAATTGGTACTGTCTTATATAGAAATAAGGTCCATTTGAAAGTGATTGTAGACCTTAAAAATGATAATGTAATAGTCGAGGGCGATGTTGATAAGTTAGGTGACCCTGATAAAGATAGAAAATTCTACATAGATATGTTTAAAAGAGAAGCAAAATTCTTGGTTGAAAATAATATATCTGATCCAAAGAAGTATGATTCAGAATTAGATAATAAACGAACATAAAGATTGTGAATAAGTACAGTTAAAGTAACGGATGCGATAGTGAATAAAGGTTATCGCCTTTCCTTGTTGAAGTAATGGGTAGATTAGGATTTAGATACTCGAAAAAGGAGGTTTTATTATCAATCCAACAAGAATTATGTTATTGGGGATCGCTATGATCATACTGGGAGCAACGATAACGTTAGATACAACATTTGAAACTAGAGGTTCCCTAGTATTATACCCAGGATTCGGAATAGTTTTATTTGGTTTTATCTATGGTTTGGTTATAGGTGATGATAAATAAACTTTCTTATTTTCTTATTGTACTAAAGGGTAGTTATTGTTGAATAAATAATTTCTGATTTTTGAGTGATAAGATAATGTTACGAGCGAAAATTTGATTTATCATATTAGTACAATCTTTGTAAGGGAGGTATTCTTACATGAGTACAAAAGAAGAAGTAATTAAGTTAATAAAGGATTTACCGGAGAATGCAACCCTTGAAGATATTATGAGAGAGCTATATGTAAGATCAAAAATTGAAAAAGGAATTAGAGAATTAAACGCGGGAAAAGTTGTTTCTCATGATGAAGTTAAGGAGAAATTAGGGAAATGGCTGAATTAAGGTGGGCAGAACTGCTGTTAAAGATTTAGATAACATATGTAATTATATAGCTGAAGACTCGCAAGAATATGCAAGAGTGTTCGCAAAAAGTATCATTGATTCTATTGAAACGACAGCTGCTTTCTCATACTCTGGTCGCATAGTTCCTGAGATGAAAAATGAAATGATTAGAGAGAAAATCTTAACAAATTATAGAATAATCTATCGTATTAAAAGTGATTCAATAGAAGTGGTGCGAATCACTCACAATGCTAGGGATTTTAATGACATAGACCAATAAACATCACGGCTTTGAATAGATAAAGGCTGTGATGTTTTAATGTAAAACACGGGTGACTAGGTGTTTAGATAATCCAGATATGAAAAGGTATTCTGGAAGAGACCTGAAATCTAAGCGCAAAAGGGTAGGTGTACAGAAGGTTTGCTTTAGAAATTGGAGCAATGAATGATGGGTTTGATTTGGTGGGATCATTGGATTGGACGTATTACAACAATTGAAAGCAGTCAGAAATATAGACGAATTATCATTACAGTCAAATAGCTAAATGGCAAGTATATTAGGTACACTTCTTCTATACTTGCCGTTTTTTGCGTTATAGCTTAATGTAGGTAATCGAACCTTGTGAAGGTATTCACTTAAAGTGAACGGATGCGTTATTTAGAGAAACGAATAGACTCCCAAAATTAGGGGGTCTATTTAATTATAAATAAAATCAACATTTAAAAGAACTTAGCCAATCTTTAATAAAATTTTTTTGGGATTTAAAACGTTTTATAAGACGAAATCGTCTAATGAATAAGAGACGTTGAAATGAGGGAGAAAGATGAATCAGGAGCACTTAGTGATTCAAGCGAGAAAAGGTGATGACCAAGCATTTTATGATTTGATGATTGCCAACAAAGAAAAACTGTATCGAATGGCATATTCCTATTTTTATAATGAAGACGATGCCCTTGAAGCGGTTCAAGAGGTGACATATAGGGCTTTTAAACAGCTTAAAAAGCTAAAGGAACCAGCATTTTTTTCAACATGGTTGGTTCGAATTTTGATTAATTATTGTCATGATGAGATCAAACGAAAGGGAAAAGTACTTTCTTATGAGGCGTTTGAATCGAAGGAACATCTAGAAGAAGACCATGCTGAGAAATTAGACTTGAAAAACAAAATACAAACGCTTAGAACAGAGTATCAACATGTTATTATCCTTCGCTATTTTCATGACTTAGCCGTTCCTGAGATTGCAAGGGTTTTAGGAAAACCGGAAGGCACAATAAAAACATGGCAACACCAGGCGTTAAAAGAATTAAAAGTTTCATGGGAAGATGGGGAGGATACATGCTATGCCAAGTGAAAAAGAACTATATCAAATCTCCAATAAACTAAATCAAGTAGAATTACCTAGCAAACTAAATGAAACCATCAGAGCTGGGATGTGGCAAGCTCAAAAAGAAAGACGAGTGAGAAAGAGAAGAATATGGTCAAGTGTGGCCGTAAGTTTCTTTTTACTCGTTTTCTTTACAACGGTCCGTGCATCGCCAACGTTTGCAAACTATATTAGTGGACTTCCAGGGGGAACGTGGTTAGTTGAGCTTGTTCATTCTGATAAAGGACTTCAACAAGCCATTGAGCAAAACTATGCGACAGCTGTAGGAGTAAGCGATGAGCATGCCGGACTTAAGTTAACGATTGAAGGCTATACAGCTGATGAAGCGAGGATTGTTCTTTTTTATTCTCTTGAAAATAAAAAGGGCTATTCTTATGCGAGTATGCAAGATCTTACGTTAAAGCCGAACGAGTTTTTGGCGGGTATGAGTTACGGCGAACCGCATGATGAAATTGCAAATGAAAAAATGGTTTATGGAAAAATTGATATTAATATACACGACATCGACAAGTTACCAGAAGAACTCACTCTAGCCACTACATTTATGTTGGAACTTCCGACGACTGGAAAAGTAACCAATGAAGATGTGTGGGAAGTCAAAATCCCTTTTGAGAAAGAAAGTTTCCTTGGCTTAAAAGAAGAGTATTCATTTAGTGAAACAGTTGACTTTGCAGGGCAAAACATAACATTCTCTGATGCGGTCATTTATCCTACTCAAATGAGTATTGAATTTAAAGAAGATAAAGAAAACGCATTAAAAATATTGAGCTTAGAAGAGCTAGCTATTGAAAATGAAAAAGGAGAGCGCTGGGAAGCCACAACAAATGGAGTCATATCTCATAACCATAATGAGTGGGAGAAAACTCTCTCTTTTTAGAAAGTAGTTATTTTGCAGAAGCAGAAGAGTTATATATAACGGCTAGTCGGGTGCGAGCACTACCGAAAGAAAGATTGCAAGTGACCTTTGATGTAAAAGGTCAAACGTTACTGACTGCTCCTAGAGGGTTAACACTTCACGAGTATTCAGAGGATGCTTCATACCACCATTTCACGTTTTTAATAAAGATGGATGAAGAGTTAGATCAATCACAATTGTTTCAAATCTTTGACCATCAAGTTCTAGATGAAAAAGGGCAACAAATGGACATTAACAATGAATCTTCTTATAGCACTCGTGACAACTCATTTCAAGAGGTTTCCTTTAAAGCGAAGAAAGGAAACGAAGAACAAGTAGTCTTTACTATCATAGACTATCCAAATCGCATTTATGATGAAATGAAAATCCGCATTAAATAAAAGAATGCAGTAGAAAAAAAGTAAGTATAGGAGCTATTCCTTTGACAAATCAGCCACAAAAAAAAGATAACCCCAAAAATAACATAGGGAATTCAGAAAAGAGATGGCGAATGGCTGATGCAATATTTACAAGTGGCCTTTTTGGAATGTTTTATGATAGTAAAGAGGCAAGTCAAGAAAAAGACCGTAAAAAATTTAACCAAATGATAATAGGAGCATTGACTGGAGTAGTGATTTCAGCCGTTATTTTCGGGCTTACATGTTATATTTTCTTGAACTAAAGAGGGCATTCCTGTAATAGCAGCAGGGATCCTCTTTTTTTTAGCACAAACAAAAGGAAAATAATGTTAGAATTGACTTAGTGAAAATGTTGAGCGACTCCGAGCAGTTACTTCTACAGAGGGAGAAAGGTTATCGTTTTTGGAGGTGAATTTATTGAGTAAAAACAAGTACATTCCATTTTATTTGGTAATCTTATGTTTAGTGTCTTTATTAAATGGGTTTAATTTTTGGAGAGACGATCAAACGTTTTTAGCCATAGTTGGAATGATAGCTTCGTTATTGTTTGTCCTAACACTCATAGGTTATCTTAAAAAGGTTAAATCATTTTTATGGTTAGGAATTATAATTCTGTCAACTTATACTCTTTATATAATTGGTTCGTCAATCTCGGCATTCACACCAGAAACAGTTTACTTATTTTTAGTTGCTGTAGCTATTCTGCTGACAACAGTTAATGTTTAGTAATTCTTAAGTTGAAAGAAGAGGTTGACCTTCTTTAAACATCCGCTGTTCTTGCCGATTCATATTTACACCGCTTGTCACTTAGGGTATTTTCACTTAATGAGAAAGCGTTCATATATACTAAACTTGGATTTGTTAAACGAGAGAGTTTAAATAGGCCATGGGAAATGGCATGACATAATTCACATGGGCATTTTAAAAAAAGAGTATTTAAAAAGTGAGAGATATTTGTGATGTCATTCACTTAAACAAACGGGTAGCGTTTCTGTAACAAACGGAGGCGCTTTTTACATTTTTATCCCAAATAAAAGGGAATTAGTGTTAGCATTAAAACAGAGTATAGAAGCTATTCGAGAATTTAGAAAGAAGAGTTGAATAGTATGTACGGGGGAGTGCCTGATGTTCCATTTCACATTAGTACTTGCAGTTTTAGGAATGTGGTTCATATTTGAGAAAATGGTAAAGAGAAAGTTTCAAATGGAGGACGATAAGATTTCAGAAACCAATAGAGGTTATGAGATTTACGTGTATGGTAATTGGACCATTGCAATACTCGTAATTGCTTACTTTTTCATTATATTAAATTGGTGGTCGGACTATTTTAATGGTTGGTTGTCTGCTTTTATCATTGTTACCATTGTGAATGGTTTTGAAGCATTAATGAAACGTATATACCTCAATCATTCTAAAGCGTATCTTGTTCCACTTATTTTTTTAATACCTTGGTATCTATCTATCATGTTATTTTCTATATTTTTATAGAACAAATAAAATTAGTTCCAAGTTGTTGTCACTTATCCTATTCAAGGAACGGGGCGTTTTAAATTAAATAACTCATTTCTCCATTTAGTAAAAGGGTGTTTATGAAAGGCTTATAAAAACAAAAGGAGTGGTTCTTTGTCGGAAATCATTACGAGTAATGGTTTATTAGCTGCAATCATATTTTTTCTAGTTTTCCTACTTCAGCAAATTTCAGTTGTTTTGGTCCGTCGTTTCAATAAAGATAAGATAGAAGATATCCATAGATACTTTTATAATTCGTTGGCTACCCCTGAGCGAAGAAAAAAGATTATTATATTATTAATTGTTGGCCCCTTATCTATTTACTTGTTGTCTCTTCTAGCAGGAGATGGTGATATCATTTTCACAGCATACTTAGGAGCCTCGCTATTCACCATAGCTTATTTTATAAACCTATGTATATCCATATTAGTAACAGGGTTTATATTATCAAAGCAAGGTGAGAATTATTTACATTTAGTTTTGAAAACGGATTTGGTGCTCATCGTATTAGGTTTAGTTTATTTTATTATTTACATTGCATTTTATGAAACGGCGTTTATTATGGCCAGTTTCCTATCTGCTATTGCCATAGGTAGTTCTGATTATGTCAAAGTTAAAAAATTAATAAAGAATAGAACAGTATAATTGTATTTCAAGCTAACGGATTGCTTTAATGAAAACTGAGAATTCTGGTTTGGAACTAAATGGGGGAGAAATGTTTTGAAAATAGTAAGAAATATCTTTTCGGCTATTATAATAGTTTTAGCGGGTTATAGTCTTTTTACTCAAAACTTTGAGTTTATGCCTTATTTAATGCTGATAGTAAGTTTTTCTGTATTGCTGACAGGAGTAATTGAACTTAAAAAAGATAAAAAGACATTTTTGGGCTATTTCAGTATTTTTTCATCTTTGTTTGTATTTTATGTTTCTATAACAATATTGTTAAGCTAACAGGAGCTTGAACGAAAGAAGGGGGTGTCGTGGCGGCAGCTCCTTCTCTTATGGAAGTAACGGGCCGGTTTGCGCAATAAAGTTAGTAAGTGAAACCCTTTTTATTTTTAATCGTATTTATTTCTAAGAGAAGGTTTATGCAGAGAAGATAAATAAAGAGAATGTAATTGTACATATTAGGGAGGTTCCATTTTGGAAGATTACGATTATTATTATGAAGTTCCATTTAATATAGCTTCAAAGAAAGAAGTCGATGTATTAAATAATAAAAATCAAATTGAGTTTGTTTTACAAAGGTTTAATCAAAATTTAATAGACTTTCTTTTATCGGTACGTAACCCTAGTACCGCAGTTAATATTGCTTTAAAGGATACGTCTAATAAAAAGTTAGTTCAAGCAATAGATGCTTGGTCTCTTCGTAGAAAGTTCCATATAACTTATTCTAATAACACACAAGATAAAATCATAGCAACAGAGACAAATAATGTTAAGTTGCTAAATAAAAAATTAGAATTTGAAATAAACGGAGGTACTTATACCATATCAAAAGACGCTTTTAATAAAAGAACGACTATGACAAAGGATAATGAGGAATTTATTTTAATGGAGCGCAACCGTGAATTAGGGCTAAAGACAAATTATATAAAAATTCTAAACAATGGTTTAGACGTCAAATTAGCAATTTGTATTTTACATGCTTTTGAAATAGGAGTATAGCTCTTATTAAAGTAACGGGAGCTTTACTTATACAAATGTGTTGAAGTGTTTGATAATGGTATAATTAGATAAAATATTCCTGGAAGAGGTGATAAACATTATGAATACTGCTAAGGAACGATTGCTAAAAATTATTGATGAAATTCCAGAGCAAGAAGTCGATAAAATATTAGACTTTGCTGAATATTTAAAGACAAAAAAAGAGAAAAGTTTATCAGAAGAATTAACAAAAACGAGCGAAAGTAGCATTGATTTTTGGGATAATGATATAGATGATGAGGTTTGGAATGATGCATAAACAAGGTGACATTGTTTTAATTCCAGTACCATTTAGTGACTTGTCAAATAGAAAACAACGCCCGGTTCTCATTATTTCAAACGATGATTATAATCAGATGACTGATGATATTCTTGTTGTTGCTATTACATCACATTTAAAAAGCCTTGATTATTCAGTTGTGATTAAACAAAAAGATTTAGACGAAGGTGATCTTAAAGTTACTTCGGCAGTGAGAGCAGACAAAATTTATACACTTTCAAAAGGGATTGTCAGAAAAAGATTTGGCAAAGTGAACACAGAAGTATTAAACAGTGTTCAAACTAAAATAGAACACTTAATAACTAGAAATTAAAATTCGTATAAATGGGCTGCGATAAGTAGTCCTTTTTTGGGTATCCGATAGTGCTAAAATATAATATAGTGAATGTTTTCACTTAAAGTGACGGGAGTGAAACCTTTAAGAGGGTATCGCTAGTCTGGTTGTGTTAACGGGAGCTTAATTCAATATCCCAGGTGTTTTAATGTAGATTGAAAACAATGTACTTCAGCTTATATAAGCAGATTTGTGGAAGAACTTTAAGATATATGATTCACATTAGGAAATGAATACAGAGTAAAGCAAATAATACATTGCACTGCGTAAGGATAGATAAATAGTTGATGCTTCTATGTTTTTAAAAAAGTTCATGAAAGTACGGGTATATTTATGGATATAAAAACAGTATGGAATATAAGGGCTCAGGAATTTTATAGAAAAATGTTCAGGTACTATTCAATCATTGGTGCGAATGTTGTTTATTTTTTTCTGGTCATTGGTAGTATCTTTGTTTATTATTTTAATTTATTTCTTGAGTGGATACCTCCTCAGATATCTGTTGAAGTAATTTTATCCCTATTTATAACTTTCTTTTTAATGCGAACGAACATTCGCACTTTTGTTAAAAGGGCAGATATATTATTTTTGTTGGCATTAGAAGTGAAATTAAAGTCGTATTTTATTAAATCACTTGTATATAGCTTTGTTATTGATGTTATTAAATTGCTTAGTTTAATGACCGTTTTATTATTCCTTTTTGTACACACAACTAATATAAATCTTCCCATCTTTATTTTAATAGGGGGGATTGTTTTTTATAATGTTTTAATGAAGTGGACTGAACAATGGTTAGAGAACCATGTACAATTTGTTTTACATAGGTTAAATAGGGTTTTCTCAATATATTTAATGTGTTATTTTCTGTTTAAAAATGACTGGATTTTTGAGCTTGTTTTAATGAGTGTAAATTTCGCCTATTTAATTTATTTTATAGGAAAAAAAAGAACCCTGAATTGGGAGTGGCTAATAGCTGAAGAAGAAAGTGCCTTATTAAGAAACTTTAAATTTATTAATATTTTCATGGATGTTCCCAATCTTAATCGTTCTTTTCGGAATAGACGTTTGCTCACTATGATTGTGAAAAGGTGTATCCCATATAGTCAGAGTAATACATTCGTATATTTATACTCACACTTGTTTGTAAGATATAATGATTACTTTTACCTTTTTCTAAGACTAACTGTAATTGGCATATTTGTTAATTATGCTATGCCAACAAGTGGATGGATTTTTACTCTTCTAATTTTATTTGCGACTGGATTTCAAGTAATTCCTTTACAACATGAAATTAAAGAAAGTGTACTACTTTATCCTATTTCTAAAGCCCAGATGAATGATTCTTTCTTAAAGTTTGTCTTGGTTATATTATATTCACAATTTTTTATTCTGTATTTCGCTCAGTTCATTCATACTTCTACTGCTGAAATATCCTATTTTGTAATTGGAAGTTTATTTGTTTATCTATTTGGATATTTCTTTGTATCAAAGAGAGTCAATGTCTCAGGAAGTGCCTTTAAAGAATAACGTGATATTCAACTAACGGGTGGCGATACTTTAACGGCATTACTTGCCATAAATTTAACGTGAGGATTTTAGTGGCTTTTGTTCAACTAAACGGGTGCGATAGCTAAATAAAGGCTATCACTGTTCTGTTGTTGAAGTAACGGGCAGTAGAGTTTAACAATTAAATTTGGAGGTTTCTGAATGATGATAAAGGGATTATATGAAGCACATTTACCAGTAAGCGATTTAGAACGTTCAATAGAGTTCTACACTGGTCTTGGGCTTGAACTTGACCATATTGTTGAAAATAGGTTGGCATTTTTATGGATTGTAAAAGATGAAAGTTGGTTGGGATTGTGGAAAACCGATAAAGTAGAACTTGAATATCATCCTTCGATAAGACATATTGCTTTTCAAGTATCGTTAGAAGGATTAAAAGACTCTGTTAATTGGCTCAACAATAAAGGTTATAAACCCAGAGAGGCTTTTGGATTTGAACCTACTGAACCCTTTGTAATGCCTCACAACGACTATGCACATGCTAAAATTCATTTTAATGACCCAGACGGTAATAGCTTAGAATTTATTTGTAAAATAGATAATCACAAAAAACTCACGGAACGAATGTATTTAAGTAAGTGGGAGGAATTAAATCAATAAAATTCTTAAAGTTACGGAGAGCTTTAACGAAAAAGAGCGGGGAGAAAAAACAACAGATCAATTTGCTGCGTAGCATAACGATACGGTCCTTTTAAAGAGGCGATTACGTTCAGAGTAATCGTCTTTTCATAGTTGACGGATACGGTGTAGTCAATTCTTAATAAAAAATAACCACAAAAGTGGTTATGAACGAACTATCTTAACTGGGATTGTTTGAGTATTAGCTTTTTAACTTTAAAATGATGAAAAATGGTTAGAGAGATACCGACTAAACTTAAGATTGTCGACAATATCGTGCTGAGCAAAAGCCCTCTTGCAATATTTTGATTAAACAAATGTATCAGTCCTATCTAAATGGGATATTATTATGGTTATTTTAAGTAATAGTTCAAAAAAAATTCAACCAAAAACTGGAAATAGGTATTTCTGATACTTGATTGAACATGAAAAAATCCATTTTTGATTACAACCAGTGAAATGTACCACCTCTCACATATTTTTTTGTGATAAAAAGTGTACCACAGAGTGACAGACTGTTTACCAATACATAGATTAAGCATTGTATTATGTAATAGACACAAACTGTGAACAAGTATAAGCCTGATCTAATTAGTTTTCGGGAACAGGCTTGTTAGGAGCTTTTCTGATTATTGCTATAAATGCACGAGAAATTAAAAATGTTATTGTAACTGCAAGGAAACTAATAAATGAATTCCATCCTTTGTGGAAACTAATTAAACTCGTTCGTTTTTCAAAAAAGTGTTCGATTATACCCATAGGAATACTAAAATATAGCGTTTTAGTTAATATCCCAAATAAATTTGAGGTTTTAGTAACCTGATTATAATAGACGCATATTATTGGAAATATTAAATAATCAAATACAAAACTGATATCACAGCATTTAGCTAATTTAACGGGATATTTAATATAGCCCCCGCGAACTAATAACTTATCAAGTATGGATGAAAGAAATCCTTTGAACAAAAGATTATCATCCAATCTTTAGCAGGTGGTTTTCTTATGATGTTTATACATGAAATTAATCCAAATATTAACAATAACCTTAAAACGTTCTTTTCAAATGTTTGTTTCATGGGTACACCTCCGATTTTCAGTTTGTCTTTTATTTGTTTTTTTATTCAGAGCCGATTAGTTGTTAAAAATGATGTACAGTACAACGATACTATTCAATAGAAAAATAGTTGTAACAATTCTCTTTCTTGAAAACAACAGTAATTTTAATGACAACAATCTTCAACAAGCTAACGTTTTTCTTCAATAGGAAAAGCGTCTTTTTGTTTTAGGTCTCAGATGCCAAATTAAATGACAGTTGTTTCAGAAACTTTACTGTTGTTGACTCACTTCTTGCTCATCCGCTTCACTATTTAAAGTTTCTATTTTTCCCCCTAATCTAATTTGCTATGATATGACTAGCTAATAGCTCGAGATACACGGGAATCATCATTCAAATAAAGCTGGGGGAGAAGAATGGGATTGTATACATATTGGATTTGGCTATTATTACTTTTACTTTCATGGTTATTTGCCCTTTTGCAGTTTCAAGGGGGTTTATTAGATAACCCTCATCGCCTAATAGGGAGTGCAGCTTTTTTTACCCTGTTTTTCCTAGCACCTTTATTAAAGAAACAGCAAATCATCTTTATGATCATCACTAGTTTTTTGGCTGCACTGGCGGTCTTAACTTTGTGGCCTGAGAGTCAGGGAATAATCAACCTATATACTCTCCTTGTTTTTGCAATCATAGCAGGGATGGCCGTTGTTTATCTTAAGGTTGGCAGAGTCTCATTGTCGCGGCCATTTTATTTGCGGGCATGATCGTACCTTCTTTTTTCGGATATCCAAGTCATTCACAACTATTTATTGTGTTGTATGTGTTGTTTGTAGGAGTTGCTTTGGCGAATTACCGTTATAAGAAAAATAGGGTAGATGAAATGGAAGCGAGGAACGAGGCGCTCATGAGTGAGTATAGAAAAATGAAGCGGCGCCTCGTGGAAGATGAAAAGGCTGCTCGGCAGGAGGAACGTACGCAGATCGCAAGAGAAATCCATGATTCGGTCGGTCACAAACTAACAGCTTTGCTCATGCAGCTAGAAGTAGTTCGAATGGAACAAAAGGATGAAACTGCTAATCAAAGGCTTCTAGAATTAAAAAAACTGGCAAAGGAAAGTCTGGAGGAAACCCGCAGTGCCGTAAAAGCATTGAAACAACAAGATGAAGTAGGAGGGTTATCAGCGATTATCAGGTTGATTCGAAAACTGGAAGCCGAAAGCTATATGCGAATTCAGTTTTCAATTCGACATGGAGCGTTAACGGCTCCATTGGGAAATGAGCAGGCCATTGCCGTGTACCGTGCTGTGCAGGAAGCACTGACAAATGTGATGCGCCATTCCGGCGGGCGTGAGGTGAATATTGTCTTTGAAGCACCAGCTGGTGGCGTATTTAGATTTGAAGTGTCGAACCCAGTGAAAATGTCCAGACAGCATCAAGAAGGATTTGGATTGTCTTCTATGAGAGAACGTATGGAACAAACTGGTGGAAAACTAGAAGTGACTCATTATGATGGGAATTTTATCGTGCGCGGGACGTTACCACTTCTCGACATGAAGAGGGGGAAAATAGAGTGATTCGTATTTTACTAGCTGAAGATCAGGGGATGGTTAGACAGGGATTGAAAATGATGGTGGAGACAGACGTTGAGCTGAAGGTAACGGGAGAAGCGAGTAATGGGAAGGAAGCTGTTACTCTATGCGAAAAACAACATTTTGATGTCATTGTATTGGATATTCGCATGCCAGAAATGAATGGCTTGGAAGCTGCCCGTATCATACACTCCCGCTGGCCGGACCGAAAAGTGCTCATGCTGACAACTTTTAATGATGATGAATATGCATTAGAGGCCCTGAAAAGTGGAGCGAGCGGCTACATGCTCAAGGATGCAGAACCGCATGAACTCATCAAAGCAATACGCAGCTGTTTGGCAGGAGGCCTCTCCTTACAGGACCAAGTGGCAGCAAAAGTGATGCCCCGATTGATTAAGCAACAGACAGGATCCCAAGAAGTAGATCCGTCGATAACTCCAAGGGAACTAGATATTATTCGGAGAATCGGCGAGGGGAGAAGCAATAAGGAAATCTCAGAAGAACTGGCTTTGTCGATTGGTACCATAAAGAATCATATCAGCCTAATATTGGATAAGCTGGAGCTGAGAGACCGCACACAGATTGCGATTTATGCGATCCGACATAACGTTGTATAAGAGTGTTGATTGGAAAAAATGACTTAAGTCATGAAAACAGAAAAAACGGATGACCGGAGACAGTGGGAACACTGTCTTTTAATGTATACACTTTGATACATAGACAAGAAGTGAAGTGGCCTTACGTAATAAAAACTGGTTTTACGATAACAAGGAGGAAGTGAAATGCTGGAGACAGAAGAGCTGAAAAAGGTTTTTAAAGGAAAGACTGCCGTAGATGGTGTCAACTTATATTTGGATAAAGGGGAATCAGTCGGACTGTTAGGGCCAAATGGAGCGGGGAAATCAACAACGATATCCATGATTTCCTCTCTTATCAAACCAACTTCAGGAGATGTGAAGCTAAAAGGCCAGAGTGTTCTAAAGGATCCAGGCATTATTCGGAGTGTGTTAGGGGTTGTTCCACAGGAAATTGCGTTGTATGAAGAATTGACAGCCTATGAAAACTTAAAGTTTTTTGGAAGACTATACGGGTTGAAAGGAAAAGAGCTTGAGGCAAAAATCCAGGAAGTCCTTGAAATAGTAGGTTTGAAGGAACGGCAAAAAGAGATTGTCAAAACTTATTCAGGCGGAATGCAGCGTCGGGTTAATATGGCAGCAGCGATGCTACATGAACCGGAGCTTCTAATTATGGATGAACCTACTGTGGGAATCGATCCACAATCAAGAACCCATATTCTGGATACCGTGAGGCACCTCAACCAGCAGAAGGGGTTAACTGTGCTTTATACAAGTCATTATATGGAGGAAGTGGAGCGTCTGTGCGATCGGGTTTACATCATGGATCACGGCCAGATTATTGCTTCAGGAACAAAAGACGAGTTAAAGAGCATTTTATCTGGTGAGGAAACGATTTTGATCGACCTAGACCGCCCTTACCCAGACTTGGTTACGGATTTACAATCACACGATGGAATTCGTCAAACGATTGAAACGGAGAAAGGCCTGAAGTTAATCGTACCTAAGGGAAGTAAGCTCCTTGGAAGTATCTTTCAAGTTGCTGAACGTCATCAGGCGCAAATCTTAAATGTCAATGTAAAAGTGCCGACGTTGGAAGACGTGTTTTTACACCTTACAGGTCGAAAGCTAAGGGATTGAGGTGAAGGGGATGGGAAACTTTTTGAAAAAGGATATACTAGTTCTGCTTCGTGATCGAACAGAGCTAATGGTTCTCCTACTCATGCCTATCATTTTAATCGCAATTTTGAGTTTTGCTTTAAGGGGATTACTTGGAGGAGATACTTCTGATTTTCATATGGAAGTGGCATTTGTGATAGAGGATGATGAGCAGCAAGGAATAGTAGAGTTTGTAGCGGATTTAGAAAACATGGGGATGCCTCCAGAAATTGTTCTGGAGCTGGAACATGCAGTAGAGGAAGTAAAGCCTTATACCATGTTGGAACAATTGATGGAAAGCGAACCCGTCAGCGACATGGTAACGGTGGCAGAACTTGATTTTTCTGAAGCTGAGGAAGCATTGGAAAACGAAGAGATCGTTGCCATTCTAACAATACCGGAAGATTTCACATACCGTTCTCTACAAAAAATGTTATTGAATGAAGGGGACGGAAGTGACCTGCTCATCACCGTGAAAGACTACGGTTCCATCAAAACAGATGCATTTATCCATATGATAGATCGGTATGTTCGCACAATGAATTTTGAAACGGCTATATCTCAAACATTAATAAAATTAGGACATGAGGAAGTTTTGGTTGGAAGTGAAGGAGAACATATAGAAGCACAAGAGCTAGGGGGGATAGAATCCATTTCGGCTCGGGAGCCGATCACCTCCTTTCAGTATTATACGATTAGTATGGCAGTAATGTTTGTATTGTTTGTTGGGTCGACTATTGCGAGTAAAGCTTATGTAGAAAAAAAGCAACATGTGTTTAACCGAATCATCCTATCCAATCAACATCCGATCGTTTATTTAGGTGGAAAAATTATATCGGCATCATTCATTTCGTTTTTGCAACTATTCATTCTCTTTCTGGTGTCTAGCTTAGTATTCCGAACCTTTCCTCTCGATGAACCTGCGTTTTGGGGAGGGATTGCAGTTATTGCAATGATTCTTGCCATTTGTGTTGGTGGCTTTGCAGCGTTGTTGACTGCGGTTACCGTGAAATACGAAAATGATGCTTTAAATCACATTTTTGCAGGTGGAATTGTGACGTTATTAGCCTTTATTGGAGGAAGTTTCTTTCCAACTTCTGAAATGCCTGCAATCATTGGTACAATGGGGAATTGGACACCAAATGGTGCGGCATTGACTGCATTTATAAAGTGGATGCAGGAGCTTGATATGAATCTGATTCTCCCGTATTTGGTTCGAATTGCAGGGTTTTCTGTCATCCTTATTGCTAGCAGCATTCTTATTTTTCCTAAAAGGAGGTCGGTGTAGATGAAATCAGTCTTTCTATTACAGTGGCAGCGGTTCCGCCGTGCACCTACACTTGTTCTTTCTTTTCTAGGAATGACCATCTTGTTTGTATCAGTGCTTGCAGGATTTGGTGGGCCGAACAGCCAGTTTACGATTTACACTTACGGAGATCCATCTTTGGAGGAAGAAAAGAAGGTGAAGTGGCTAGATCGGTTGAATGAAGCGGAGAACCTGACTTTTAAGTGGGTGGAAGAATCAGAAGCGCACGAAGCTGTTTCTAGCAGGGACGCTGGCCTCGCACTGAAGCTGATGAACGATGATTACCGCATTCTAATTGCAGTGCAGGAGCCATCTAGTGTTTCAGTGGAAAACTATGTATATCAAGTGTTTTCAGAGGAATTGAGGTTACAAGAAGTGGCATCACAGGTAGACGCAGAGGAATTTCGTTCTGAGCTGGAACAAGTAACGAATGAACCTGCGATTCAGCTAGTAACTGAATCCTTAAGTGGTGAGGAAAGCACATTTATATATGATGACCAACTCCACGTGTTGTTTGGAATGACGTTGTTTTTCTCCATTTATACGATCATGTTCAGTTTAATGAATGTGGCGGAAGAAAAAAGAGTGGGAACATGGGACCGTCTCATCGTTTCACCACTGTATAAATGGCAGATCTATTCAGGGCATCTACTATACAGTTTTCTTATTGGATATGTTCAAATTCTCGTCGCCTTCTTATTTTTTCGATTCTTATTTGGATTTGACTTAGGAGAGCGTTATGGTGTGTTATTACTCGTTATTGCTTGCTACACCTTTGCAATCGTAAGTCTTGGAATGCTGGTGATGGGACTAGTAAAGAGATCTCAGCAGATGCAGGCGGTAGTTCCCATCTTGGCAACGGCGATGGCAATGCTTGGAGGAGCCTATTGGCCGATTGAGATTGTCACGAATGAAATCTTGCTTGCTTTATCCAAGGGGATGCCGATTTATTACGGACTGGATGCTTTGAAAGGGGCAGCAATTTATAACTTGGAATTGCCTGAGTTGTTACAACCAATATCGATTATGCTATTGTTCGGCGTAGTCTGCATGGGGATTGGAATCAATTTGATGGAGCGGCGTGCGTAGATTTCGTGTGAAAAAATAATGTGGAATAACCATACCTGACCCGCAGTACGATAGAGCATGGACGTGCTGGGGGCGGCTATTATCAGTCAATGTCAACGCTGGTTCTAGTAGTCCCTATACTGATTTAATATGAACATTCATTGTAGTATATTTAGTAACTTCAAAAAATTAAAAATAAAAAAGAATGAAAGTAGTTAAAAAAAGAAAAAGTTTCCTTAACTAACGGGGGCTAGAGCGGAATTAAAAGTTGTCAGTTGCACCCCCTAATGTTTATGGTGTTAACCAACTTCTCCAAAACTCAAGACTATAGACATACGGGGATTGCAATAATGATCTCCCGCCAGCCACCTTTAAACAAAGACACCTCGTTACGATTATTTGAATCGTAACGAGGTGTCTTGTTTTATTCTTATTGTTATTCAAGTGTACCGACGATTGGTAAGTCTTCCAATACAGAAGAGCCATGTGGAGATGCTGAAATTTCTTCTGTGTTATCAGCACCAGCCATTACACCATTAAAGTGTTCTCCGCCTTCCCACACTCCAATACCTGATACATCGTAAACGACTCCGTCAACCGCTACATAAGCAGGGTTTCCATCTTGCCCATTATACTCACTAAGTTCTTCTAGTGTGAATACTCGACCTTCTTCAGCTGCTGAAGCGTCTGTTTCTTCTGCACCATTTTCCTCTGTACTTTCTTCCGGTGTCGACGTATCTGGTTCTGCCGTTGTTGTGTCCCCACCACAAGCTGCTAAAACAAAAGCCGTCATTGACAATACAAATAAACCTTTAATTTTTTTCATTTTCTTTCCCCCTACATTTTTTAAAACTTTTGTATATAGGTATATGGTAAATGTTATCTCTCCTCACTAAAAGAGATTTTCATTCATTTAACATAATGTTCACTTTCTGTTAAAAATGTGGTCACTTTTTTGTCAAATTAACATGCAGATTAGTAGAAATGGCAAGAAGGGGAAAACGGAGAGTTTTAGTAAATGGGGGGAGTCGTATTGCTGCAGCTCTATTTTTCGTAACATATAATTGGAAACCTATTTGATCATTGTTTCGTAGATAAGGAAAAGGGAGTGAGAAGGGTGAAAAGATATATTGTATTTATTTTAAGTTTTGTTTTGTTGTATATCGTATTTCAGATTTTATCGGGTTGGATTGTGACAGCTCTTTATACTCCAGATTTGTCTTCAATTAATCGTCATGGAAGTCAGGAAGTAGTGTTTGGGCAGACTTCAATCATTCCATTTTTTTCAACTTTATTCGTTGCCACTTTAGCTTACTTGCTGTCTCAAAAATTATTTGTATCCATTAAAAAATAGTTTTATCGTTAATGTAAGAAGGGTTGAAGCTTTACCAAACCATAGCGAGGTGTCTACATGCTTACTCATAGGATCCTTACTCATCATGACATTTTAGAATTATTGCCGCACATTAATGCAGACCAGAATTTGCTGTTTTACAGTTATGTAACTCAACGCAAGAAGAAGGCTTTGTATATGGGCCAATTTGTTCATAACCAACTTACTGCTGTATTCGCTTATTTTAGTGAACTTTCCTTTCCAGCCTTTTCTTTCTTCCATGTTGAAGAACAGAACATCTTTTTTTCAGAACTCATTGCTTTTACAAGAGAAGCTATCAAACTTGATGAAAATGCTGTTTGTGGTACGATCCTCTGTCAACGTGACCTTGAACTTTTCAAATCCTTCGGTCTCATTCAGGAGAAGCCTCAACGATTTTTAACGATGAAGCATCAAGATGAAACGAAACTCCTTGAATCAAATATGGTAGAAAAAGTTAGTGAAAGTGAATATTCTGATGTGCTTAATTTCTTACATAGAGGTGGAATGAGGTTTTTTACTAGAAGTGAGTTAGAGAATTGTCCTTTTCTCGGAATTAAGGAAGGAAACGATTTTATAGCAGTGGGTGGCTATCATTTTTATGACTCTCGGCTTGTAGAAGTTGGGAATATTGTTACTAGGTTAGATTGCAGAGGAAGAGGATTGGCTAAACATCTAACAAGTGAATTGACACACCTTGGAAAAAAACGTTCACCTGATGTGTATTTAGGTGTATTAGCAGATAACTTGCCTGCTGTCCGAGTCTATGAAGGGTTAGGTTATCAAACAATTGAGGAACTTTCCATTGTAGATTTTACTTTAACTAGTAAATATGGTTCTTGATGCTTAAATGAACAGGAACTACACTGGAACAAAATATCATTTCCTTGTACGGATGGTAGGTTCATACAATAAGAGTTCTGTTTGATAATGGAAAAAGAAGAGAATAATTTAATCTTTGGGGGATTTTAAATGAATGCCATTATATCATCTATCCTTTTATTTATTGTTGGAATGTTTATTCTTTCTATTGTCATTGAAACAGCAGTTAGGAGAGGAATTAACAGTTCCGTTGTCGGTCAATTTCTTGAAAAGAAATATGGTGTTAAGGAGGAAAAAGAATCCTTTTTGGATGATGACTTAGATAAAAATGGATGAGATGTTTAAGTGACGCGATAGGCGAACAAAAAGCAATCGTATTATTTACACTTGTTTTTTCTTGAATTAGTACTGATGATCACATCAAAAGAGTACATTCTCCTGAGAGCGATTATACAATTGATTTTTATCGGTGGGATCAAGGAGCTACAGGGACGTTTGGTGCAAGGGGTGAACGTGAACGAAACGTCAACTTTGGTCTAAAACGTATGTTAGTAGTGAAAAAGTATGTGTAACCATCTACTTAAACTAAGACAGCAATCTTTCAAGAAGGATTGCTTTTTTTTGTCAATAAAAAGGAAATTAATGTTAAACTAAACGAAGCAGAATCCTTGTAGGTGCTATGGATAATGAGAATTAAGCATTGTATTAAATTAGGATTCGTTTGGTGTCATTTTCGCTAATGCTCTTTTTAATATGGTTATTTGCTAGGTGAGATTCTTTAAAATTGGCAGCTAGATATTTAGAAACTATTCAATTAGCGAAGCAGGTTAATGAAAGTAGAGAAATATTAAATGAAATAGATATTATATGGGAGGAGACAATAAATGAAATATATCCATATTGTAATTGGTATGGCTATCATAGTCTTTGGAGCTTCTATATTAAGTATCACAATAAATAATGAAATAGTTAAAAATATAATGCTGAAAATTATAGGTTTTGGTGTTTTTATTTGTCGGTGCATTTTATCTTAAAAGAGTTGCTAAGTTTGGGAAGCAATAACGAAAGATTCTTTAAGGAACTTACGGGGGTCGTTATTCGTGAAAGGTGCGATACTGAATAAGGAATTGTCATTTGTATATTGAAGAAGGTATTCACTTAAAGTAAAGGGTAGCATTACTTGAACAGTGGCTGCATCAAATGTGGGCTGCTCCTGTCATTTGAAAATAATAAAGGGAACGTATTTTGAATTTTTAAAATCAAAATACGTTTTTTTATTAGCTTTAACTAAGGATTAAGAAAGGTATATGATTCAAATAAAGTTGAATATATAGTTCGAATAATATTGAATTGGAAGTTATACCTAGGTAAAATGGAGTAAACAAATAATTTGAGGTGATTTTGTGGAGGTATTACACACAACAGGTAGAAAAAGGGAAACCTATGATGTTCAATTGGCTTTCTCTCCATTATGGGAATGCGCTCTTGGCATAGCAGCCGTAACGAATTCCCGACTAATGAACACTTTAGAAAAACCTGCAATTTATTGGGAAGAACTTAAAGGGTCATTATCTAAAAATTTATTAAATCATTTAGAGTTTGTGGAGAAGAACAATACGTGGAAGGCACTATTACAACTGCTTCATCAATCTGATACTGATAACCTGAATGACTTCTGTTCTAATATTGAAATGTTACAGGATTCTACATTTAAATTCATTTGTCTGCCTTTTATTGGGGATCGGTTTCAGCATTTAAGGGAAAGAGCTGCTGTTGGAGAAGAGAGTGCGATCTTAGAATTGAAAAGGTTAACGAGTGAAAATCCCTTTTTCCCTCAGTACATAGAATTTATTAGTTTAACTGATGTTAATGAACTGAAAGCTCATTTACTAGAGGTTATGACATTATGGTATGAAGCAGTGATAAGACCTGATTTAGAGCTGACGAATCAAATTTTACAAACCGATTATGAATCTAAAAATCAAATGAAAGAAAAAATGTCTTCTGAAGAACTTGTTCAGTGGGCAACGGGTGGCGTCAATTATCTTCCTGAACCGAGTGTTCATAAGGTTTTGCTCATTCCGCAGTATGTCTATCGTCCTTGGAATATTGAAGCTGATATTGAAGATACAAAAGTATTTTACTACCCAGTAGCCAATGAGAGTCTTTCACCAAATGATAGATATATGCCAAGTAATTTCCTTGTGCAAAAGCATAAGGCATTAGGAGATGAGATTAGGCTTCGAATAATAAAATTATTAGCGGAAAAGGACCGTTCATTACAAGAACTCACAGAACAGTTAAACATGGGTAAAACGACTATTCATCACCATCTTAAACTTTTACGTGCAGCTAAAATAGTTGAAATGAATGAAGCTAAATATTCATTGAAAGCAAATGTAATAGACCTGCTTTTTAAGGAACTAGACCGGTATATAAAACAATGATTAGGGTGGGTTTATGAATACATCTATATTTAAAAATCGTTCGTTTGTTTCAACATGGTTAGGAAATGGAATATCTGAACTTGGCGGGGCCTTTGGTACGTTTTGTAACTCCATTTTAATTTACCAACTTACAGGTTCTACTCTGGCATTAGGGAGTATGTGGCTGTTGTATTTCTTACCATCACTGATTCTTCAACTATTTATCGGGCCCTATATTGACCGCTGGAGTAGAAAGTGGATTATGGTCCTTTCACAATGGACAAGGGGAGTCATATTTATCATTCCCTTGGCTGCATTATTAGCAGGCAATCTTGAGGTTTGGCATATTTATGTTGCTCAGTGCGTGGTTGGTTTAGTCACTCCTTTCTATGTGCCTGCAAATCATGCAATAACGCCAACTATTGTAAAAAAAGAGCAATTACAGACAGCGAATGCATACATTGATGGAACGGCCCGTCTAATGACCTTTTTATCTCCATTAGTAGCCGGAATAGTAATCGAATATACGGGTGTTCATTTTACCCTCATTCTTGTGATTTCTTTACTAATGATAAGTGGTTTTACATTGCTTTTTATTCAGGAACAGAGGAATCATCTAGAAGTTCGAAAAACATGGTTAGCTGATTTTTCAGAAGGACTATCTTTTTTCTTCAATCAAAAAATTATTGTGTGGTTAGGGATCTTTTTAGCTTTTGTTCAATTTGGAGTGGGAGTAACCATGGTTACAACTCTTCCATATATAACAGAAGAATTAGGAGGTTCCTATGCAGAATATGGGTATTTTATGGCTGGCTTTCCTATTGGGTATATAGTAGGTGCTATAGTAGTGACGAAGATAAAATATAAAAGTCGTAGATTTCTCATGCTTGGTTCCCTTTGTATAGGACTAACATTCATAGCACTTTGTTTTAACCATAGTATCCCTTTAGCGATAACAACAGAAGTTATTGGAGGAATCGTAATGGCTATTTTTAGTGTACATAATACAACGATTTGCCAAAAAGCTGTACCCAATCACCTTATGGGAAAAGTATTTTCAGTACGGTTGCTAATCATAAGAGGAGCCATGCCATTGGGAGTGCTTATTGGTGGTGTATTAAGTGAAATGTTCGGTGTAAGACCTTTATATCTTTTAATTGGTTTAATAATTAGTATTGTTTCAGTTGTAGGAATGTTTTTGCCATTTTTTAAGTTTATTGACGAAACTAACAGTCGAGAAAGAATAGTTTCTTAGTTTAGAATATCCTGTTTTAATGAAAACGAGCAAAGTGTGAAAGTAGCAATTTAGGGAGGCATCATCCTAAATCGAAATAGGAACCTATAGCATTTTATATTAATGGAGAAAGTTTGAATTGGAGATAGGAAATGCTGCTGCAGCTCCTATTTTCTTTCACATGTTAAATAGGCTCATTAAATAAGGGATGTGTTACAATGACAGAAAAGGAAAATTATGGAGGTGCTACATGGCCTGGGTAATCGGCATTGGTTTCATTATTTTAGCAATGGTTTGGTTTGCTATGGAAGTAGCAACTTATGAAGATAAAGGCAAAGGTTTTCGGTCATTCTTTAAAACATTCAAAACGAGTTTCATATTTATCGTTGCATTGTTCGTCATTGGAGGTGTTATTTATTACGGGTTTATCCATTAACACCGAATGATGGTTCGTAAAAACAATGAGGAGGGAAGTACGTGAGTGTTGATTATTTTATTTTTCAATCAATGCCAGATGATCATATTCTAGATGGAATGATTGAATTACATAAAAGTATTTTTGATTCTGCGGATGATTTAGTGAGCAAGATGGCAAGGAAGCCTAAATTATTAGTTGTTGCTGCACTGAAAGAGAAGAAAGTGATTGGATATAAGATTGGATATGAACTGGATCCTACTACATTTTATAGTTGGTTAGGCGGAGTCGATGTTACGTATAGAAAGCATGGGATTGCTTCTAAGTTAATGGAAAAGCAACATCAATATATAAAGGACAACGGATACAGTGTTGTTCAAACCAAAACCATGAATAAATGGCGGAGTATGTTAATTTTGAATATTAAAAATGGATTTGATGTGATTGACACCTATGTCGATAAAAACGGGTTACATAAGATTGTTCTTGAAAAGAAATTACGTAACTAACGAATCATTAGCACTATGGGGGAGTCTATTGAACTGCGATGTGGGGGAGGGGGAGGAAAAATTATATATGACGTTCGACCGCAAATTCTGCCGGTGATTAAGATTTTTCTCATCGTCACAGTATGGAATGTTTTGAGGGAGTTTGATGGAGGATCTCTGTCGGCTTTTTTATTGTTAGCACTGCTAGCAGCTGCTTTAAGTTCTTATCGTTTTCAATTTAACATTAACGGCGACTATCTAGTGTACCAAGTTTTTATTTTATTCAATGTACCTATTTGGAAAAAAGAAATTTATCCGGACCAAATAAAACAACTGAAATTTAACGAAGTTTGGTATGGATTCAAGAGAGCTGCAGTTATCAAATTAAACAAAGGAATGAATATTCGATTATCTATTCTGGAACAAAGAGAAGGGTACGATCACCTTCTTGAGTTTGCGAGGAAACACAATCTAGAAGTCTATAAAACAAAAGATTATTTGTGGTTGGAAGAAAGAAACAGATGAGGAGTGGCAGAAACGGGGTCACGGGGACAGGTTGAGATCACTGAAAAACGACTCCTAAAATATGTAAATCAATACAAATAAAAAATCCTTCTTTTTTGGTATAATGGAATTGACGAGAAACCAAGAACCAAAAAGGAGGATTTTTTATGCTTAACCAATCTAAACAATTAAGCTTCTACACTGAATTATACAACAAAATTCCAGAAAATCATACATTAAGGCTCATTAATGATTTCGTAGACTTTAGTTTTGTGAATGAGCTGCTTGAAAACTCTTACTCCAAATATTATGGTCGCCCAGCCAAAGAACCTGAGCTTATGATTAAGCTTTTGTTTCTTCAATATTTATATAACTTGTCTGACGAACGAGTGATGGAAGAAGCTTCACTAAACCTTGCCTACATGTATTTTCTTGGGATTAATCCAGAAGACTCCCTTCCACATCCCAGTTTACTAGCTAAATTCAGAGTACATAGATTACAAGAATTTACTTTGGATGAGGTATTAACAGAGATAATCAAGCAATGTGTAGAACACGGTATTATTAAAAAGACGGCAGGAATCAGTATAGATACGACTCATACACAAGCAAATACGTTTCGTGCGACACCCGAACGTGTAATGAAGCGCTTAGCTAAAAAGCTATTTCTCCATTTAGAAGAAGAAAATGGGGATGTTTGTGATACAGTCAATCAAGAAATTCCAAATTATAAAGAGATGGAAAATCACAAAGAAGCCAAAGCAACAATGAAAACCTAC
>NZ_BAUT01000030.1 GCF_000513095.1 Halalkalibacter wakoensis JCM 9140 | reverse complement strand
AGACTCCTGCGGGAGCAGTGACCCACGTGTGAGACCCCGCAGGCGACAGCCGAGGAGGCTCACCGGGCACCCGCGGAAAGCGTAGTGTCATTCTCCTGCGGCAGTTAGGCACTTTTTCAGTGGCCTCAAATAGAGGCTCGCCGCCTCCTTGCGGGCGCGAGCGAGTGGCTGCAGCGTAATGAAACGAACATGGGAAGAACACATAACCCATTAAAACAATAACAAAGTATACGAAAACAGCTTTTTACTGAAATTGTTGGACTAAACGATTTACTTCATAGAAGACTTTCTCTTCGTCAATTGTAACACACGTACTGTTCTTCACTACTTGTTTCCCTTGCACATAGACGTCTTTTACATCACGACCACTTCCGGAATAAACAAGATGTGAAATCGGATTATGAACCGGTTGATAAAAAGCTTGTTTCGTATCGATCACGATAAAGTCCGCTTCTTTTCCAACCTCTAAACTTCCAATTTGGTTATCTAACCAAATCGCCTCAGCTCCATGAATCGTCGCCATCTGCAAAGCTTTTTCCGCTGGAATGAGGGTTGCATCATTACGCACTCCTTTAAAGAGAAGCGCAGCCTGTTTAATTTCTTCAAAAAAATCCAAGTTATTATTAGAAGCAGAACTATCCGTTCCAAGTGATACGGTAATGCCTTTGTTCAACATTTCAGGAACTGGGGCTACTCCACTTGCTAATTTTAAATTGCTTATGATGTTATTAGACACTTTTACATCATACTCTGCTAAAATATCCATTTCCCAATCTTCTACATGAACGGCATGAGCCACAAGTGTTGGCTGAGAGAAGACTCCTAATTTCTCTAAGTGCTTCACAGGACGTTCCCCATACTCTTTTTCATTTTGTGCGACTTCTGCAAGGGTCTCAGACATATGAATATGCATTGGCACCTGTAATTCAGACGCTTTCCCCACAATTTGCTCAATAAAGTCCGGTGTACACGTATACGGAGAATGAGGAGACATCATTGTTGTAATACGCCCATTGGCTTGATTGTTCCAATTTTTAGCGAAGGCCGAAGCTTCTTCTAGTTTGCTTTGACGTAACTCTTCACTACCAAAGCCAATCATTCCTCTACAAAGTCTTGCTCTAGCTCCTGATGCCTCTACTGCTTTAGCAACTTCATCCATGTTGTCATACATATCAACAAATGTGGTTGTACCTGTACGAAGCATTTCGATTAGAGATAAGTACGTTCCCCATTTGGCATGATCTTTTGTATATTGTGCCTCAATTGGCCACATTTTTTCTTCAAGCCATTGCTGCAGCGGAAGGTCATCTGCATACCCACGCAATAGTGACATCGATGCATGGCCATGTGTATTTACAAGCCCAGGTAAAACATAATCTCCATTCACATCTATCACTTCATCATACTTCTCCAAATCCGTTGGGATTTCTCCTACATATGTTAATTTTCCATTTTCAAAAGCTACCGCACCATTTTTATAAACCTGATTCATCTGATCCATCGTCATAATTGTTCCATTAATAAGTATTGTTTTTGACATGCTCCTACCCTTTCTCTAAAACCGTTTAGAAAGGCTGTCTATATGACAGCCCTTCTTCTTATTAGTTCAATCTATTTTTTTCTACTGGCATCCAGCCTTGCCCATCAACCCATTCAATAAACACTTCATAGCGTTCGCCTGAATTGTTTTTGTCACTTACTTCCCCACGAGCTCTCGTAGCTGAACCTCCATTGCCAAGCCACCAAATTTGTATATCAGAAAACCCAGTTGCCTGTTGAATCGCTCTTACCATCTCATTCCAGTTCGTACCATCACGTGTGAAGTCTGGAGTAAATTCACCTGTTTGTGCTGTTCCAACAGGGCTCCACTCTCCTTCTGGAACTTGTACCACTTCATCTTCTTCTAACTCTGACTCATCAACAGATTCGTCCTCTTCACGTATCTCTGACTCATTTTCGTTCGAATTGTCGTTTGATTCAATAGGGTCGGGAACCGATGGTGCTTCATTGTCCTCTATGTCACTTTGTTGCTCTTGATCTTCACTAACTGTTTCTTCGCTTTTTATCGAGCTGAAAAAAATTTGTACGGCCACTACAATAATAAGGATGGTTACGATTGCTATCGCCACATTTAGAATGCGATTGTTACGTTTCTTTTTGCGTTGGTCATAACGGTATCCTTGCATATTTCCACTCCCTTGTAACAAATCTCTTTGTCGTTATTATACAAGATCTTTCTAAAAAGAGCGAGATGTCCTTATTACAACGTTTTACACAATCAAAAAAGCTACTACATGAAAAAAGGAAAGAAGACTTTTGCCTCAATCCCTTATCATATAAGCAGCTTTATCTATTATTTAATATCTACAATCTTTATTTCCATTTCGCCACCTGGTGTATTAACGGAAACTTTATCATTAATGCCTCGTCCTAATAAACTTTGTGCCATAGGAGAGTCATTAGAAATTTTCCCTTCAGAAGGATCGGATTCCGCACTTCCTACAATGGTATATTCTTCTTCATCTCCATCTGGAAGTTCGATGAACCTAACTGTTTTTCCTAAAGAGACGACATTTGCAGCGCCTTCTTCTTCCTCAATCATGACTGCATTTCGAATCATTTTTTCTAATTGAGCAATACGTCCTTCTACGAAAGCTTGCTCTTCTTTTGCTGAATCATACTCGGAATTCTCAGAAAGGTCTCCAAAGCTACGTGCAATCTTTATCCGTTCAACGACTTCTTTACGTCGCTCCGTTTTCAGATACTCTAGTTCGTCTTCTAACTTTTTCTTCCCATCCATCGTCATATAATGCTTTTTCTCTTCTGCCATGTACTTTCACTCCTCATCTACTACGATCAATATAAAATAATTCCAGTTTATACATATGTAGACTAAAAACTCGGGTAGCCGAGTTTTTAATCATCTCATAACACATAGACCTGCTTCTTATGCTATTACAAAATCGCTTTCTCTTCAATAATTGTGCGAATTTTTGTTACCATTAGATCAATTGCGACACGATTCTGTCCACCCTCGGGTACAATGACATCGGCATATCGTTTTGTTGGCTCAATAAATTGTAAATGCATTGGCCTTACAATAGACGTATATTGATCGATGACAGATTGAATGGATCGACCACGTTCTTCTATATCTCTTACTAAACGGCGAATAATACGAATATCTGCATCAGCATCAACGAACAATTTGATATCCATCATATTCCTTAAACGTTCGTCTTCCAAAATCAAAATGCCTTCAACAATAATAACATCCTTTGGATCAATTGTGATCACATCATTTGATCTTGTATGAGCCTTATAATCATAGACAGGTTTATTAACTCCTTTTCCTTGAGAAAGCATCTGCAAGTGTTCTAATAGCAAATCGTTGTCGAATGCCAACGGATGATCATAATTTGTCTCAAGACGCTCCTCAAAGCTTAGATGACTTTGATCTTTATAATAGGCATCTTGCTCAATTAACACAATTGATTGTTCATTAAACTGATAGAAAATTTCTTTCGCTACCGTTGTTTTGCCAGATCCTGTTCCACCAGCAACCCCGATAACAATAGGCTTTTTTGACATTATCTAACCTCTTTACGCATCATGTTTTGCGGATATACTGCTTGATCTACTTTAAAGCGGACGATTTGAAGCGGGTGTCTTGCAGCATCAATTTCATTTCCCTCTTCATCCCAGATCGTTCCTACTTTTTGAATGAAGTTTGAAATTTCTGGGCCAAAAAATTCTACTTCATCTCCACTCTTAAAATGGTTACGTTGCTGCAATGTAACCATAGATGTCTCAGCATCATAGTCTAACACCAAACCTGCAAAATCATACTTTGTCCGTTTTGGATGTTTTCCATACATTTGTTCGTCAACTGTTGGAATACCTTCAAAAAATTGTGGAGCAAAATCACGATTTGCACATTTTTCAAGCTCGTCCAACCATGCTTTATCAATCTGGAAGTTATCAGGATCCGCACAGTAAGCATCAATCACTTTACGGTACACCGATGTAACTGTTGCAACATAGTGAATGGATTTCATACGTCCTTCCACCTTCAAGCTATCAATTCCAGCCTCAATCATTTTGGGAATCGCCTGAACGAGGTTTAAATCTTTTGGACTCATTGTATACTGAGGATCACCTTCCTCAAACAACGCTTTTTCGCCATTTTCATTTGTTTCAAATAAGTCATATTCCCAACGACAGGATTGACAGCACCCTCCTCTATTGGAGTCACGAGCCGTCATATGGTTACTTAATACACAACGACCTGAATAAGAAATGCACATCGCTCCATGAATGAACGCTTCAATCTCTATATCCACTTTCTTTTTCATTTCAAGCATTTCTTCAAGTCCAACTTCACGAGCTAACACCACTCGATGAAGACCTTCTTCTTTCCAGTACTTAACAGCAAGCCAGTTGCTTAATGATTGTTGTGTACTTAAATGAACCTCTACTTTAGGTGCAACACGTTTGCAAGTCTCAATTATGAGAGGATCCGCGACAATAATGCCTGTCACGCCCACCTCTTGAAGAGATTGTAAATATTCCTCAAGTCCGTCCATGTTCTCGTTATGTGCAAAAATATTTGTTGTTACATATATTTTCGCTCCATATTTATTCGCAAACTCTACTCCTTCTTTCATTTCCTCTATTGAAAAGTTATCTGCGTTTGAACGTAAACCAAACTCGCGTCCTCCAATAAACACAGCGTCAGCACCGTAATGCACCGCAACTTTTAACTTTTCTAAACTACCTGCTGGTGCCAACAGTTCCGGTTTTTTGGTAATAACTCGCTTTCCATCTTTTTTCGGTTCTGCAATAGTTGTCATTTTTTTACCTCCCTTCTTAATAAACCGTTTCTTTAAAGAAAAATCCGGTATCTATTTTTCGATTAGCTGGCTGAATCTCTTCTATCTTCTCAAGATATTCCTCTTTACGGTCCTCATAACGCTCACGATCGTTGGCACATAGGTCAATTGCTTCACGGTAAAGAGCTGTAACAGCCTCCATATAATCTGTTGATTTCAATAATCCATCGATTTTGAAGCAATCGATCTCAGCGTCGATCATCTCTTCTAACTCATCAATGATACAAATATCATTTGGACTCATAATATGTGTCCCATTTTCATCTTCGAAGATTGGGTAACGTGCATTGCGTTCTGGATCAAACAGATGCAAATTCCGCTGTTTATCACGTTTTTCAACGGCTAAATTTTTGCCTTGGAATTGCATATAGTTTCCAATTAACGTTCGTTTTGATTGGAACATACTTGTCATACCATGTACTTGTACCTCGACTTCGACCTCGGCATTTTCCTTGATTTCAACAATGGCGTCCATGCTGATCTCACGAGCTAGAACGGCACGCTTAGCCCCTTTACGCCCCCAATAATTAGCTGTAAACCAATTTGTCGCAGTTTGCTCTGTATTCCAATGCAGTTTCAAGTCTGGAGCAACTTCACGTACAGTCATTAAAACAGCCGGATCTCCAAATGTAACCCCATCGACCTGTACTTCATTTAGAAATTGAACATAATCAGCCAATTCATCAATTTTTTCATTATGAAAAAGAGCATTCATAGCAACATACACTTTTTTTCCTAAGTCATGAGCCATTTTTGTCGCTTCTTTTACGGCATCTCTTTTAAATTCTCCCGCTAAACGAAGTCCGTAACGTTCTTCCCCAATTACAATTGCGTCTGCACCTGCAGCAAACAATCGCTTCACTGCATCCAAATCTTTCGGTGTAACGAGTAATTCAGGTGTTTTCACCATTTTTCTTCCTCCTATTTCTTAATGCTAACAGCTAGTCCATCTCCCACTGGCAAAATTCTTGTCTCGTAGTCTGGATGTTTCATCAACCATTCATTATAAGTTTTTATCTTTGCTGCTATTTTTTGCAATCGTTTATTTTCTATGTCTTCTTCTGCAACTAATCCACGGAATAAGACATTATCTGAGTAAATTACACCACCATGTTTGACGTATTTCCCGTATAAATCGAAAAAACGTTGATACTGGCCTTTCGCGGCATCAATAAATAATACATCAAAAAGGGGTTCTGATTCAAGTGTTTGAGCCAAATCAAGTGCGTCTCCAAACGTTACTTGAATCTGATTGGTTAGTCCAAGTTCAACAATATTTCTTTTCGCTTCATGAAATCGTTCTTCATCTCTTTCGATTGTCACGATTTGAACGTCTGGCAATGCTTGTGCCATTCGAATAGCGGAATAGCCAATTGCTGCTCCTATTTCTAAAATTCGTTTGGGTTTTTGTAGCCTTAATTGTTGTAGAAGGCTTTCCATTCCAACTAAATCCATAATAGGCACTTGATTTTTTTTTGCATATTGTTCAATTTTCTCTACTAGTTCTCCACGTGTCGGAGTAAGGGATTTCAGGTAGTCTTCCACTTGATTATTGATCATCTTATTCTCTCCATTCTCATGTCTACGCCCATAAAAAAGAGGGTGTGTTTGTAAACACAGCCCCCTCATTTTCATACCCTAATCAGTTTGTTCCTCTTCTGCTTCTTGTGACTGTCCCTCAACCCACTCATCACGATATCTCAAACGAGCGGCATCATGTTCAGCGTACGTTTCTGTATAAATGACTTCCCCATTAAAACGGGCATAGAAAAACAAGTAATCTACTTCGTCCGGATTAAGAGCAGCCCTTATCGAATCTTTACCAGGGTTTGCAATAGGGCCTATTGGAATTCCTGTGTTTTGATACGTATTGTAAGGTGAGTCAATCTCTAACGCAGCATAACTAGTCATATATAGGTGTTCGCCATGTGCATAAGAAACCGTCGGATCTACTTGAAGCATCATATCACGATCTAAACGATTATATAGAACTCCAGAAATTAAGTAACGATCTTCTGACTTTTGAGCCTCTCTTTCAATAATCGAAGCGAGCGTCAAAATTTCATGAATACTATATTGACTTTCCTCTAAATCAGTCGAAAATTCATTTACTACATTTTGTGTTCCATTAAGCATCGCTTCCACAATGGTTTCGATAGACGGATTTTCGTCCATAAAATCATAGCGAGCAGGAAATAAATAGCCTTCTAATGCATAACGAATCTCATCATTTAAAATATCTTCTGTTAACATTGAGTATTGATCAATTAATGACTCGATATACTCTTCATTTGTTAAAACTTCCATAACTTCTTCTTCACTATGATCTGTTGCATTATCAATGATCTTCGCTACATCTTCCAACCAACGTCCCTCAGGAACAGTGAAAACGAGTTCTGGCTCTTGCATGACTTTACCTTCTTTTAACTCAGCAATAATCTCATCCATCGTCATGGCTGTTGATAGAGCATAATCTCCCGCTTGAAAACCAGATTCATTTTTGTAACGTACATAATACCGAAACATTGTTCCATTCCTAACCAAGCCTTCATCCTCTAAAATCGTGCCAATGTGATTAGCAGTTGACCCAATTGGAATGGTTACCTGTATTTCTTCTGGATTGTCCGAATCTATAGGACCTAACATATTAGTTAAATAAAAATAAGCACTTATAACAGAAATGATACCTATTACAAACAGTCCAATCAAACTAAAAAAAACAATCTTTCTCACAACACGAGCTTGCGAAACACGCTCTTCATACAATTCATTTCGTGGTTTTTCGTTGGAATTAGACATCATTCTCCTCCTTCCACCGTTTCATTATACCTACATTTCGACGAAAGTGAAAGAGAAAAAGCAGTACCCTGGTTTTGGGTACTGCTTTTTCTCGAAAAGTACCCTGGTTTTGGGTACTGCTTTTTCTCGAAAAGTACCCTGGTTTTGGGTACTGCTTTTTCTCGAAAAGTACCCTGGTTTTGGGTACTCCTTTAAGAGAATACTACTCTTCATCTTCTGGTTGAAACGTATTTAGCATTTCTTCAACCATGTCCCACTCTTCTTCCGTATCTACTGGGAACAAAGCAATATCATCTTCTTCCCCTTCACGATCTTCGTAGCGGAATGCAAATACTTCCACTTCTTCTTCGTCATCTTCCTCTGCTCCCACAGGAGTTACAAGGATGTATGATTTGTTCGTAGCATCGACATGGAATCGGAATAATTCATCAAAAAGATGCTCGTCCCCATTTTCATCTGGGATTACAATTCTTTCTTTTTCTTGTTCTGCCATCACTATTGCACCTCTTTGTTTTTGTTTAGGAACCTTTATGGTCAAGATAGCCTTGCAAAATCATGACCGCTGCCATCTTATCAATGACTTGCTTTCTTTTTTTACGTTTAACATCAGCAGATATAAGCATTTTTTCGGCTGCTACCGTCGTTAAACGCTCATCCCACATCTTTATCGTGCTCGAAACATATTCACTTAATTCGTCAGCAAATAATTGACTTCGCTCACCACTAGGCCCAATGGTTCCATTCATATTCTTAGGCATACCAATTACAATTGTGTCCACACCATGCTCTAAAACGAGTTCTGCAATTGCCTGATAGTCCTTTTTCTCTTCGTTTTCTTCACGCTTTATTGTGGTTAGCCCTTGAGCTGTCCATCCTAACTCATCACTCAAGGCAACACCTATTGTCTTTGTACCAACATCTAAACCAAGTGCTCTCATTCATTCTCCTTACGGTGCTGTGATAAATAGGATTTCACTAACTCTTCAATTAGTTCATCACGTTCTAACTTACGAATGAGTGTACGCGCATCTTTATGGCGCGGAATGTACGCTGGGTCTCCTGATAGTAAGTAGCCAACAATTTGGTTAATGGGGTTATAGCCTTTCTCCTCTAGTGACTCATATACAGAAAGGAGCACCTCTTGGACATCAACATCAACCGTATCATCATGAAAATTAAATTGCATCGTTTTGTCCATAGAGCTCATCACAAACACCTCTTTCATTCATTGTCATTTGACAAAACCTTCAATTTTTTGTCAAATGACTTGTCTATTTTCCATTGTACACCATAATGGTCGAATTAGGAAATCGTGTGAACATATTCTTCAACAAAAGATAAGGCAGATTCTAGCTCTGCAGGGTTTTTCCCTCCAGCTTGTGCCATATCTGGACGGCCACCACCGCCACCTCCACAACGAGTTGCAACTTCTTTCACTAATTTCCCTGCATGATATCCTTTATCAAGTAGATCCTTTGTTACACCTGCTACGATGTTTACCTTCCCATTAGAAACAGCACCTAAAACGATGATTCCGGATGTTAAATCTTGTTTCAACGTATCAACAATTCCTCGTAATCCGTCCATATCAGCAGCTTCTACTTTTTTCGCTAATACTTTTACTCCATTGATTTCAACTGCTTCATTAACAAGATTCCCAGCTTCCATATTGCCCAATTTTGCCGTTAAAGATTCATTTTCTCTTTGTAAATCGCGAATTTGTTGCAACGTTGATTCCACTCTCGCCGGAACATCTTGAACTCGTTTTACTTTTAAGTTCGCTGCAACATCCTTCAACAGCTGAATTTGTGCATTCATGTGCTCATAAGCAGCCTTACCCGTTACAGCTTCAATCCGACGAACACCTGCACCAATTCCTGATTCAGATACTAGTTTGAACATTCCAATTTCAGCTGTATTGCGAACATGGCACCCACCACATAGCTCTAAACTATAATCACCAACTTGGACCACTCGAACCGTTTCACCGTATTTTTCCCCGAATAGAGCCATCGCTCCCATTTCTTTTGCTTCATCTAATTTTTTTACCGAAATGTCTACCGCAACAGCATTCCAAATTTTTTCGTTAACAATTTCTTCAACCTTGTTTATTTCTTCAGAAGTTACTTGACCAAAATGAGAAAAGTCAAAACGCAAACGATCCTCCGAAACCATCGATCCAGCCTGGTTAACGTGAGCTCCAAGAACATCTTTCAATGCTTGATGCAATAAATGCGTAGCCGTATGGTTTTTCACAATGGAATTTCGTTCTGTTTCTTCGACCGTACATGTTACGACTGCCCCTTGCTCAAGTACTCCTTCTTTAACATAAACAGTATGAAGGTGTTGGCCGTTTGGCGCTTTTGTAACAGCTGTCACCTCTGCAAGAAGATTCTCTCCTCGAATACTACCAGTATCTGCTACTTGACCACCACTCTCTGCGTAAAATGGGGTTTCATTCAGAATAACTTGAGCTGTATTTCCAGCAGGGACAATGTCTGTTGTTTCCTTTTCATACACAATTACTTCAACTGAAGATTCAGCCTGTAAGTGATCATAGCCAATAAACGTACTTTCTACCGTGATCTTACCAAGTACCTCATCTTGTACTTGCATCGATCCAGACTCTTGACGTGCAGCACGTGCGCGTTCTCTTTGACCTTCCATCTCACGCTCAAAGCCTTCACGGTCAATTTCAAGCCCTTTTTCTTGGACGTATTCTTCCGTTAAGTCAACCGGAAAACCGTATGTGTCATATAAACGGAACACATCAGCTCCATCAATGACTTTTTTTCCAGACTCATCAGCATCTTTAAGAATCTTTTCTAAAATTGATAAGCCTTCATTTAGGGTCTCATGAAAACGTTCTTCTTCATTTTTCATTACTTTTTGGACAAATTCCGTTTTTTCTTTTACTTCCGGATAAAAATCAACCATAATATCGCCAACTACCGGAACAAGCTCAAACATAAATGGTTTGTGAATGGAAATCAATTTTGCATAGCGAACTGCTCGGCGTAGCAATCTTCTTAGAACATAGCCACGTCCTTCATTCGAAGGAAGAGCACCATCAGCAACAGCAAACGTTACGGTACGTACATGATCAGCAATGACTTTGAACGCGACATCCGTTTCCTGATTTTTTCCATATTGAACTCCAGACATGTTCTCAGTTGCTTTAATGATCGGCATAAATAAATCGGTCTCAAAGTTCGTTCGTGTATCTTGAATAACCGAAACCATTCGCTCTAGCCCCATCCCTGTATCAATGTTTTTCTTAGGAAGAGGTGTGTATGTGCCATCAGGGTTATGATTAAATTGAGAGAACACAAGGTTCCACACTTCTAAATATCGCTCATTTTCTCCACCTGGATAGAGCTCTGGATCCGTCTCATCATTGCCATAGCTTTCTCCACGATCGTAGAAAATTTCCGTATTTGGCCCACTTGGTCCTTCTCCGATATCCCAGAAGTTTCCTTCTAAACGAATGATGCGCTCTTCAGGAATTCCAATTTTCTCTTTCCAATAATCATAAGCTTCATTGTCTTCTGGATGAACGGTTACGGATAATTTTTCTGGATCAAAGCCAATCCACTTTTCACTTGTTAAGAACTCCCATGCCCACTCAATCGCTTCCTCTTTGAAATAATCGCCGATTGAGAAGTTCCCAAGCATTTCAAAAAACGTATGGTGACGAGCTGTTTTCCCAACGTTTTCGATATCATTCGTACGAATGGATTTTTGCGCATTTGTAATACGTGGATTTTCAGGGATCACACGTCCGTCAAAGTATTTCTTTAATGTTGCAACTCCACTGTTAATCCACAATAAAGAAGGATCTTCATGTGGAACTAAAGAAGCACTAGGTTCAATATCATGTCCTTTTTCCTTAAAGAAATCTAAATACATTTGTCTAACTTGAGCAGAAGTTAATGATTTCATCTTTTCTCTCTCCTTATGTATAGAAATAATTTTTGACAATAAAAAAAACCCTAATCCCTAGAAAAGGGACGAGAGTTATCACGCGGTACCACCCTAATTATAGTTAACTATATCTGTTAACTATCACTTTAACGCCTTAACGCGGCGAACGTCAGAGATTTATCTGCACTCAGGAGTAGCGTTCAAAAGCCCCTTACCCAGTGTACTTTCAGCCAAGGTACACCTCTCTTTAGAGTGGAATGCTTCATACTTGTTCCATCAACGTTTTAAACATAACAGTTTGTACGCCTTCTATTATAGAAATCCACCCAGCACTTGTCAATCTTTCATAAAATGAAAACGAATGTGCAATAAGGTTACTTTTCCAACCGCTAGAATAGGCACCGCAATTAGCATGCCAATAAAACCACCAATTTCCACTCCTACTAATAATGCAAGAATAATCAAGGCAGGATGTAAATGCAATGTCTTTCCTACAATAACTGGTGACAAAATATTGCCTTCAATTTGCTGAATGACGAAAATCAAGACAATCGTTGCAACCCCTAATTGCCATGATTGTAAAAAAGCGATGATAACAGCGGGAACTGCCCCAATAAAAGGCCCGAAATACGGAATAAGATCCATTGCCCCCATAAAAAGGCCAAGTAAAATGGGATATGGAACCCCCAGTGCCCATAGGCCAATCGTAGAAATGATGAATACCGATAATGAAACGAGTAATTGCCCCCGAATAAAGTTACCAAATGTATGATCAACATCTTTTACATATTTTTTGAGAGGCTCTCTCCAATTTCTTGGCGTGATATACCAGCATAATCGTCTAATCGCATCATGATCTTTCAAGAAAAAGAACACCAAAAATGGGATCACAATAAAAGCGAACATGGACTTTAATAAAAACAAGGCTGCTTGCTCAATTTGATCAAACGCACTTTCCCCCATTTGAACCAATTGAACACGCCACTCCTGCGTTTGATTTTGCAAAGGTGCAGGCAAGGTTTCTACATATCGCTGAATTCGTGCTGTTTCTCGTTCCAACTCCCTTATTTGTGCTGGGATTGTGTCAAAAGCGTGTTGAATCTGATTAATAAAAGAGGGAAGACCAATTGTTAGTAAAAAGCCAAATGTTAAAACAATCGCGATAAAAATAAGCAGTACGGCAATTGGTCTAGATAAACCTGAATCATGCATTTTCTCAACTAGTGGATGTAGCAAATAAGTTAGCAAAATAGCAATTCCCACTGGTAAAACAAGGGCTCTAATCATTGCTCCAAATGGAGATAGTAAAGGAGACAACTGAACAATCATATAAATGATTAATAAGGAAAGCAAAGTAAAAACAAGGCGATATAGCCACTTTTGGTTCAGTTCCATCTATACACCCCTCATCTTTTTTAAAGGCTGTTTTGCGTGCTCGTTTTTTTTGGGTTAAATAAATAAAGACTCTATAAAGAACCGATCTCACCTTGACTTAGGTGCGCATAGAAAAAGAGAGTGAACGTCACATTTACTTAGTGAATCGCGCAGCCCTCTTTACCTCATTTGATTTGTTACCTAATTTGTTACCTTTTATAAAAAGTTCTTGTTTACATTTCAACTTGAAGATCCTCTTCTTCAAATAAATCGTCGAGTGAACTAAGTGATCCATCTTCTTCAACCTGATGCGTGGACAATCGTCCTTTTACTAAACTCATTTCAATAAAGCAGTTCCAACAATAGTATTGATTGGTTCCAATTTTTCCGATATCTTTGCTTTTACAGTTTGGACATTGCATTGGCACAAGACTCCCTTCTAATCATGTAGAATGGCTCGGCCCCCAGCGATCGTTAAAGTAGATTCACTTTTTACTACCCTTCGACCTTCTACTAAATCTGCCACCAAGCCTTCCGTCACCTCATACCCTACAATCGTGCCCACTTCCTCAAGAAAATATACGTCTTCTAGCAACCCTAATTTCTCACCTTCTGCTGTTAGCAATGCGATTCCGTGAAGACGATGTTTCCCGTGTTTTAAGTGGTGTGCATGTTTTTGTTCAGGTTTAAGTTGTTGCAATGCTTGACCATCTTTAACCATAACTCCATCTGTTCCAATGCTTGTAATGCTTGAAACAGGCAAAAATAAATGTTTCTGAAACCAACCTTTTGGATCAACTAGGAAGCCACTTACCTTACCATCTTCATAGATCAAATCCAACACATGTCCGCACTCTTTACCCGTTGTAATTGATAGGACAGGTAATCCTTCAATCGTTGAAAAAGTACGCAAAAAAATCGCCACCTTTCCTAACACAACGTTAGTGTGTGGCGATTTCCTATTAATTATGTTCCTGTTTCGTTTCCACTTTTCACTGGCAAATGCTGAAGCTTTTCCTGTAACATTGAGTTTCTTAATTGTTCGTCTCTATCCGTTATAGCAGTATGGATTGCTTTTAAGTCCCCACATAACAACAGAAATTGTTTTGCCCTTGTAATTCCGGTGTAAAGCAAATTCCTTCGTAACATTCGTGCATAGTTTCGAACAACTGGCATCACAACAATTGGAAATTCACTTCCTTGTGCTTTATGAATTGAGCAACAATACGCATGTGTAATTTGATTTAAATCTTTTTTTGCGTACACCACTTCAGTTCCATCAAATGAAATAACCAATTGATCTTGACGTTCTTGATTTTCTTTTGCATAAAAAATTGCAACGATTTCACCACGGTCGCCATTATAGACATTTTCATCTGGATTATTGACAAGCTGTAGTACGATATCCCCCGTACGGTACACAACTTCACCAAAACCAATCTCCCGTCTTTGCTCCGTTTTTGGGTTAAATAAATTTTGGAGCATTGTATTAAGCTCTGTAATTCCTGCTTGTCCTTTGTACATAGGAGCTAATACTTGGATTTCTTTTGCCGTGTAACCTTTTTTCATCGCATTTTCACAAATTTGTGAGACGACTTGCTGAACGTGATCAATTTGACATGGAAAGAAGCGACGATCTGGTTGAGGGTCTGGTAAGTTTGTAGGCATTACACCTTCTTTCATCGAATGAGCTAACTCGATAATCGATGAACCTTCTGCTTGCCTGTAAATATCAATTAAATGAACGGTAGGAATCATATTCGACTCAAGGAAATCACGTAAGACTTGTCCGGGTCCAACTGATGGCAACTGGTCTTGATCACCTACAAGCACGACTTGCATTCCTTTAGGTATCGCCTTCAATAGTTGATTCATTAACCAAATATCCACCATCGACGTTTCATCAACGATTAAAAGTTCTCCTTCTAGCTGCTCATGATCGCCTTTTTCAAATCCACCACTTCCACCCTTCCAGCCTAAGAGTCGGTGAATGGTTGTAGCTGGCAACTCGGTTGCCTCACTCATTCGTTTCGCTGCTCTTCCCGTTGGGGCAACTAACAAAATAGGAAACGGGTTGCTTTTTGTATAAGCTTTTTTGTCTAACGAAAGACCATGTAGACGAGCATAAAGTTCTACAATCCCTTTTATTACCGTTGTTTTCCCCGTTCCTGGTCCTCCCGTTAAAATCATCAGTGAAGAAGAAAGAGCTGTTTGAATGGCTTCCTTTTGTGAAGAAGCATATTCCATTTTTTGTTCCTCTTCCAACTGTCCTAATGCTTTTAGAAACTCCGCTTCTGGGAATTCATCTTCAATTTCCTGACTCAGTAAACGCTGAACGCTAGAGACAATACCTTTTTCAGCAAAGTAAAGTGTCTTCACATATACTCGGTCATCTTCTGTGCGAATTTCATCCCCTTCTTGCATAAGCAAAAGCTGTTCTTCGACTTCAGCCTCTTCCAATTTACAGTCATAAGAAGACAGCAAGGATAAAACGTGTGGAATTAATTCGTCTTTTGGCAAAAAGACGTGTCCGTCGGACAAACAAAGTTCTTGTAATAAATACAAGCAGCCCGCTCGGATTCGGTCAGGATGTTTGCCTGTTATACCAATCGCAGCTCCTAGCAAATCAGCTCTTCTAAAACCAATCCCTTCCACATCCGCGATTAATTGGTAAGGGTTTGTTTGAATAATATCAAGAGCTTGTAACCCATATGCTTGGTACACTTTCATGGATAGCTCCACGCCGAAACCGTGTTTGGACAACGTCATTAACACTTGCTCTACACCTTGTTGATCAACAAGCTGTTCATATAACGAATCGGCTTTTTCTTTTGATAATTTCGGAACTTCTGCCAATGCTGTTCGATCCTCAACAATTCTAGTAATCGCTCTTTCTCCAAGCTTATCTACGATTGCTTCAGCTGTTTTGATTCCGACTCCAGGAAAGCGTCCACTTGATAAATATTGAACAATTCCATTTTTCGTCTGAGGTAGGTCTCTCCTAAATTGCTCTACTTGATACTGAAGACCAAACTTGGGGTGATCGATTACTCTCCCAAAAAACAAAAAAGTTTCCTCTTGCTCTAACTTAGGAAGAGTACCAACAATGGTTATTTTCTTTTCTTTTATCTCTTCATTTGTTTGTTGTATATGAATAAGAGCGACTGTATAGTAGTTTTCTTCATTCCGGAACACAATATGACTTACGGTTCCTTTTATAAAGCCTCGTTCAACCGATTTCTCTTCTTCAGTCACATGTCATCACCCTTATCTGATGGCTTGTTCAATCGTCTTCTTCCCATTTGCCGCTAATGCATGATCAGGCTGGATCTCAAGAGCTTTTTCAAATGCAACTAATGCATCTTCTGCCCGTTCTTGATAGGCATACGCAACTCCAACATTAAAAAATGCATCAGCATGCTGGTTATCTAACTGAACGACGCGTTCAAATTGTTCAATGGACTCCTCAATCTTTTCTAATTGAGCTAAGCATAATCCATATTGAAATAGACCGTCAACATCTTCTGGCTGAAGTTCAACCGTCCGTTTAAATGAAGCTAACGCATGTGGAAGAGCCCCTAACTGGTAATAGCTCATTCCCAGCATAAAATGAACATCTGGTTCGTCAAGCTTTTCCATTAATGCCTGTTTAAACATTTTGGTAGCTTCTTCAAATTGGTCTTGTTTATAATAAATCGTTCCTGCTCCGTAATACGCAGTGGCAGCACGTTCATCTAATCCGATCGCCTTATCAAAAAACGTTAACGCTCGTTCATAATCACCAAGTAACCCTAATAAATTCCCAAAATTAATAAAACCAGTTGGATCATTAGGATTCTCTTCAATAGCGTCATTAAAAGCTTGAGCAGCTTTTTCATATTCTTTTTCATTCATATAGGCAATACCTTTTTCATTTAACATAAGATCTCCTCCTAATTTTAAGTTGTAGCATCAGAATTGACAATGAAAAAGGAAAATACCTTTTTAGGCATTTTCCCACTTTTTGATCACATGATCGATTGTTCCTCCGCCAAGACAAACATCACCGTCATATAAAACGACAGCTTGTCCTGGTGTGACAGCACGCTGTGGCTCATGAAACGAAATACGAGTCGTTCCGTCTTCTTTCGGATAAACGGTCACTTGTTGATCCTCTTGGCGATAACGCAGCTTCGCCGTACAAGTGAATTCAGCTTTCGTTGCATAACCATTCTTGATCCAATTCATTCCGATTGCATCTAAGCCTTCAGAGTTTAGTCCTTTGTGATGGAACCCTTGTCCAACAATTAACACATTTCGCTCAAGATCTTTGTCTATCACAAACCAAGGCTCTCCAGCTCCTCCGATTCCAAGACCTTGACGCTGACCAAGCGTGTAATACATGAGACCGTCATGATGTCCTTTTACTTCTCCATCAACTGTTTGCATTTCTCCAGGTTGAGCAGGCAAGAACTCACTTAAAAACTCTTTGAAATTACGTTCACCGATAAAACAAATCCCCGTACTGTCCTTTTTCTTAGCTGTAGCAAGATTTGCTGCAAGTGCACGCTCACGCACTTCTTTTTTCGGCAAATGTCCAATTGGGAACATCGTTTTGGATAGTTGCTTTTGGGAAAGAGCATTTAAAAAGTACGTTTGATCTTTATTGTCATCAACGCCACGAAGAAGCAAAAATTCCCCATCACGCTCTTCAACACGTGCATAATGTCCAGTTGCGACATAATCTGCTCCGAGTGACATCGCATGATTTAGAAACGCTTTGAATTTGATCTCCTTGTTACACATTACATCAGGGTTCGGTGTTCGTCCCGCTTTATATTCTTCAAGGAAATACGTAAAGACTTTATCCCAGTATTGCTTCTCAAAATTCACAGCATAATAAGGGATCCCAATTTGATTACATACTTGAATGACATCCTCGTAATCCTCTGTTGCTGTACAAAATCCGTTTTCATCGGTATCATCCCAATTTTTCATGAAAATACCAATCACATCATAACCTTGCTCTTTTAAAAGCAAAGCTGTTACAGATGAATCTACACCACCAGACATTCCAACAACCACTCTTGTATCTTCTGGTCGCTTTTTCATACACTCACCACCTTTGGCTACATTCTAGCTGATATATTCTTCTTGCTGTCTAAGCCGTTTTACAATTTCGGCCGTATCTAACGCTACTCGTTCGATCTGTTCGTTTGTATTCCCGAACCCGAAACTAAAACGAATCGCTGATTGTACTCGTTCTGATTCATTCTCAAACATCGCAACCAGTACATGCGATGGTTCAATCGACCCAGCTGTACAAGCCGAACCACTTGACGCACAAATAGACGCCATGTCTAAATTCATCAACAATGATTCAATATTCACATAAGGAAAGCTAACATTTAATACATGCGGCAAACGTTCATGCTGATGTCCATTTACATAGAAATCCACTTCTTTTTTGGACCAAACATCGATTAACGTTTGAGCAAACTTTTGATAGCGCTCCGTTCGTTCCATAATAGAACGGTTCGAAAGTTCCATTGCTTTTGCAAAACCAACGACTGCTGCCACATTTTCTGTCCCGGCACGGCGCTTACGCTCTTGCTCGCCACCAAATAGAACGGGTTTTACTTTAATGCCTTCTTTCATATAGAGAAGACCAACCCCTTTAGGACCATTGATTTTATGAGCAGAAACAGAAAGCATATCAACAGGCAATTGCGAGAGATTTAATTCAACCATTCCACAAGCCTGTACAGCATCTGTATGGAAAACAGCTTGATGTTCTTGTAACAATTGACCAACCTCTTCAATCGGTTGAATCGTACCGACTTCGTTGTTTCCAAACATGAGCGTAACAAGAATTGTATCATCACGTAAGGCTTCTTGTACATCATTTAGCTTTACCCTCCCTGTTTCATCTACAGGGAGATACGTTACGTCAAACCCTCGCTTTTCAAGTTCTTGACAGGCATGTAAAACCGCATGATGTTCGACCTTAGATGTAATAATATGATTTCCTTTGCTTTTATGTTCAAGAGCATATCCGAGAATAGCCATATTGTCAGCTTCTGTACCACCGCTTGTAAAAATAAGCGTTTGCTCATGGACATTTAGTACACTTGCAATCGTCCGACGTGCCTTGTCGAGTGCTTGCCTTGCCTGCCTCCCGATTTGATGAATGCTTGACGGATTTCCAAAATGAGTTTGGAAATACGGCAGCATCTCATTCAGGACATCTGGATGAAGAGGCGAAGTAGCCGCATGGTCAACATAAATTAATTCCACTTTTCGTACACCTTCTTTTATTTATAAGAATCCCAAATAAAAAGGAGTTACATTCCTTTTTATATATAAAACATAAAATATTCTTGATCACCTGAATCTTCATATGTAGCTAAATCCTCAAGAGTCGTGTTATCAAGTACATCCTTGACAGCATCGCGAATTTTTATCCATAAATTGCGCTTGGCTGGCTCTTCATTATCCATCACTTCAACTGGACTAATAGGCCCTTCTAACACGCGAATAATATCTCCTGCTGTAATCTCTTTTGCTTCTTTTGCTAACATATACCCGCCGTAAGCACCACGAACACTCTTCACTAACATTGCATTTCGTAGTGGGGCAATGAGCTGCTCTAAATAATGTTCGGATAAATCATATTCTTTGGCGATTGATTTTAGTGAAATCGGACCTTCCCCTGCTTGTTTAGCTAACGCCATCATGATAGTGAGTCCGTAACGACCCTTTGTTGAAATCTTCATCCTTTATCCCTCTTTCCAAAATATAATCAAAGATCCGTTTGCACTGAGGCAAGGTGACTCCTACAACAGACCCAATGCCAAAACAGAAAATGAGCGTTCCAATGAAAACCGTTCCTCCAAGCAACCAGCCAATAGAAAGGACACTCACTTCCATTAGCACTCGCACATGTTGAACTTTCCAACCCGTTTTTTGCTGTAGGGCGAGCATAAGACTATCACGTGGACCGGCTCCGCAACCCGGAGCAATATATATACCGATACCATATCCGATAATGAGTATTCCTAAAAGCATCATCGAATACTGCCAAAACATTGTGGCAGGTGCAGGAATGAGCCATAAAAACAAGTCTATAAAAATGCCAAGAAACAGCATATTTAAAAAAGCACCAATTTGTGGCCAGGACTTCATTAGAAAAGCTGTTATGCTTAGTACAACAAACCCCATTATAATTGACCATGTGCCAACTGTTAAACCTAGCTGCTTGGTTAAACCAATATGTAAAACATCCCATGGCGCACCACCAAGATTGGCATGAATCATTAGTGCAATACCAAGAGCCATTACAATAAGTCCAAACATAAACGTACTCCATCGAAATAAAAAGAGACGTCTTTTCTTATTTATTTCTACTCTCCCCAAGAGAAATCCCTTCTCTCTTTAGAATTCTTTGCCATTATAGCACGAAAATCTTTAATTTGGGTCATCAGACCATAAAACCAGTCAGGATAGTTGGCTTTTGTCCCTCTATTCTATTACACTTACGTTATTACCGATAAAAGAGAGGATAAAAAGATGAAAAAACAACCACTCGCCTATCGAATGCGACCAAAAAAAATAGAAGATGTGATTGGCCAACAACATTTAATTGGTGAAGGACAATTGTTAAGACGAATGGTCGATGTAGGACAGTTGTCTTCTATGATCCTCTATGGCCCACCTGGAATTGGGAAAACGTCGATTGCAAGTAGTATTGCGGGTTCAACTGGAACACCTTCAAAAATACTTAATGCTGTTGTCCATAACAAGAAAGATATGGAGATTGCTGTTGAGGAAGCCAAAATGCATGGTCAACTCATCCTCATTCTTGATGAAGTTCACCGGTTAGATAAAGGAAAACAAGATTTTCTACTGCCGTACCTTGAAAATGGATTGCTCATCTTAATTGGGGCGACAACTGCCAACCCGTTCCATTCCATTAATCCAGCGATCCGAAGCCGTTGCCAAATTTTCGAGCTCGAGCCTCTTACTGTTGACGATATAAAACAAGCGTTGCAAAGGGCACTTCTTGATTCAGACAACGGATATGGAAATGAAGAAGTATCAATAAGTGACGAAGCCATAACTCATTTAGCCAAAGCATGTGGTGGGGATGTGCGTTCAGCCTTAAATGGATTAGAACTAGCCATTCTTTCTACCTTCCCAGATGAGTTTGGGGTAAAGACGATTTCCCTCAAAACAGCTGAGACTTGTATTCAGAAGAAAAGCTTTCAACATGATAAAGATGGAGATGCCCATTATGATGTTCTCTCTGCTTTTCAAAAATCGATTCGTGGGAGTGACGTCAATGCAGCACTCCATTATTTAGCAAGATTAATTGAAGCTGGAGATTTAATCAGTATCAATCGCAGACTTCTTGTTATTGCGTATGAAGACATTGGATTAGCCAATCCACAAGCAGGTCCAAGAACCCTTTCTGCTATAGAAGCTTCAGAGCGTTTAGGATTCCCAGAGGCACGAATTCCTTTGGCAAATGCTGTAATTGAACTATGTTTGTCCCCAAAATCCAATTCCGCCTATAAAGCACTTGATCAAGCATTAGCAGATATTCGAAGTGGTCACATTGGAGAAGTTCCAAAACATTTAAAGGATACCCACTACAAAGGGGCTATAGAGCTAGGTCGAGGAATAGACTACAAGTATCCGCATGATTATGAGCATGGCTGGGTAAAACAACAATATTTGCCTACTAAACTTAAAGAAGCACACTATTATGAACCAAAAAGAACTGGTAAATTTGAACAAGCATTAGCGGAAGTTTATGAACGCTTAAATAAATAATAATCGAAAATCGAGTCTGTATACTAAACAAACTAGTATACAGACTCTTTGTTGTTCCCTACAACGTATAGTTTCGTAGTATGTAATGTTTTAACAGCAGACATGTCTATATATCTACCTTGTTCTAATTTAATTTTCTATCACCCTTGTATAAAGAATCAATTTGCTGGTTAGAATTGGTACCAATAAGATTTCAATATTCAAGGAGTGATATAATATGAAAATTAGACAAGATGCTTGGTCACATGAAGATGACGTATTACTAGCTGAAACAGTTTTAAAACATATTCGAGAAGGAAGTACTCAACTAAGAGCTTTTGATGAAGTTGGAGATGAGTTAAACCGTACATCTGCAGCATGCGGGTTCCGTTGGAATGCAGTTGTCCGCAACCGTTATATGAAGCAAATTGCTGAAGCAAAGAAAGAGAGAAAAGAAAGAAAGCGTGCCGCATCCTTCTCTTATTATCCTCAGATGAGGCCAATGTGGACTCCTCAACCAACATTCGAAAGGTTGAACCAATCACTAGATAGTGAGATGTCTCTTGAGACCGTCATTGATTATTTACAAAACATGATGCATACCAACACACAATCATCCTCTTTACAATTAGAGAACGAAAGATTGCAACAACAAAATCAAGAGCTCGAATTACGTAATGCTGAACTTGAAAAAGAACTTAAGAAAATTAAACAGGATAATAGTATTATTGAAGAGGATTATCAATCTCTCATTCAAATCATGAACAGAGCTAGACGAATGGCTATTCTTGAAGATGAAGAGTCTCTTTCAAACGCTTCATTTAAAATGGATAAAAACGGAAATTTAGAAAAAGTTGCGAAATAATAATACTGATTAATGGGTGCCTAAAAAATGAATGATCTTCTAGGCACCCTATCACTTTGTAATCCTCATTTACCAAATAAACCTCTATCTCCATCTAGGATTGCTTTTAATACTTCTATTTTATCTTTTTTATTAATTTTCTTGATTACTTTTTTATATTCTTCATCGTCTATCTTTCCCGATGTATGAAGTGCAAAAGCTAGAGCATAGGCAATGGCTGTCGTATCAATGTTAACATTCACAGTGACGTCGACGTCAGAATTACCACTTTTTTGTACGTTTGCGCTGTTTTCTACTGCACTTCGAACACTGTCATTCAATTTCTTTTGAAGTTTATTGAATTCAGACATTTCCAACCCTCCTTGTTTAAAAAAGAGGTCGCCTCATGGGCTTTTGCCTTTTTTAGATGCCAATTTTGAGACAACCTCATTTTACTTACTTCCTTCTTCTGTCTCTAATTTCATCAGAGAGTGTTCGAACGCGAGCTTTAGATTCTGAATCGACAGTAACATCAACGAAAGCATTACCACTGTCTACTACTTTAGCGATGTTAATGTTCTTATCTTTGATTCTAAGATCATTGTCTAGCTCGTTTTTCAACACATCATCTAACGTATCTCTCTCATCTCTTCTATCTTTTCTTAACATTACTAACACCTCCTCTCTTACTTTTACCGTATTCGAAATAATGATATTGTTGTGGACAAGTGCACTAGTCAAATATTCAGTTTTCTTTAATTAGGTATCTTCCAATACACCAAAAAAGACTACTGAGTAAGCACTCAGTAGTCTTTTAAAAATTATTGATCATCAACCACAATGTAACAAGCTCTAATCGGTCCATGGACCCCGACAACTAAGTTCATTTCAATATCAGCACTATTACTAGGTCCTGAAATAAAATTCACACATGAAGGAAAACGTCCTTCTTTTTGAGCCAGTTCATGTAAATGGCTAGCTGCCTGTGTCATTCTAGGTACGATTGTACTTTTTGGAATAATGGCTATATAACTCGTTGGCAATAAACTGACAGATCTACCTTTATTTTCGTCACTTAATAGTACAACTGTGCCAGATTCAGCTAGTGTCATATCAGAAAATGTGATACCGATATCAGCTTGTTCTGCTAGCGTAATATTTTCACTTCCACGCTCTGGCTCCCATGTATGAATCTCTTTCCCTTCATTGCTTAGCTGTACCATTTTTGGATCAAGACCAAACTGAGAAAAACGCTCATCTTTCCAATTAACGATTTTCTGACCATCAAATCGCTCGATCACTTCCTCAAGTTTCTCTGGCAACTCGGCTGTCGTTACATGTTCAAAACTTGTGTGAATTTTCTCACACTGCAACTTCAACCGATCAACAAGTTGATCTTGAGATTCTCCTTTAAACACATTATGTTGTGGTTGCTTTTTCCAAACAGGACGAGCAACTTTTTCTTTACGTCGTTCTCTTCCTAAGCTTGAAGCGATTTTATTTAAGAAAGCTTCTTGATTTTGAATTGTACCATTTGTCATTTCTTATCCGCTCCCTTCTCACGATTTTTAAACCATTCTCTAAACGATTCTTTACTCGGGCTAGGGAAATCTCGGATATCAGTCCACGGTTTCACAGGTCCAGGTCCTTTTGAAATCTTTCCATCTTTAACTAAAGGACTCATCATTTGTGGAGCCATTTTCGAACCCATTCCATAAATTTTTGGCGAGCTGGCTGCCATCGCAAAACCTTTCATCGCTAGTTTTTCACCAAACGATGCTTTTCCTTGTTCCTCGACCATATTTCGACGATGTTTCACTAACAGTTCATGCAATGGAATTTTCACCGGACACGCATCGGTACAGGCTGCACACAAACTAGATGCATAAGGAAGCTCCTTGTATTCATCATATCCTCCTAACAATGGAGATAACACTGCTCCAATTGGTCCAGGATAGATCGAACCATAAGAGTGACCCCCAATATGACGATAGATTGGGCATACATTAATACAGGCAGCACAACGAATACATTGAAGGGCTGATTGGAATTCGGTACCGAGAATGTTTGAACGTCCATTATCAACAATGACAAGGTGGAATTCATCTGGACCGTCAACATCCCCTTCTTCTTTTGGTCCAGTTAATCCAGTAATATAACTAGTTAGCTTCTGGCCAACTGCACTTCTACAGAGCATACTAACAAGTACTTCAAGCTCTTCCCACGTAGGTACAATTCGTTCCATTCCCATAACCGATATTTGTGTTTTTGGCAAACTTGTTGCTAGACGTGCATTTCCTTCATTCGTTACTAATGAAATGCTACCAGATTCTGCTACAGCGAAGTTACAACCCGTAATCCCAATATCTGCTTGTAAAAATTCTTGTCGCAACTGTTCACGTGCAAACAAAGCAAGCTCTTCTGGCTTAGAAGATTTCTTGTATCCTTTTTTCACATGAAACGTATCTCGAATTTGATCTTTGTTTTTATGAAGAGCCGGTGCAACAATGTGAGAAGGTGGATCATGGTCATCAATTTGCAAAATGTATTCACCTAAATCAGACTCAATGACTTCGCATCCTACAGATTCCAAAGCTTCATTCATACTTATTTCTTCTGTTACCATTGATTTCGATTTGATAACCTTTTTAGCTTCTTTTTCTTTTACGACCTTTTTAATGTACTCATTTGCTTCTTCTGCTGTTTGCGCAAAAAAGACATGCCCACCTTTTGCTGAGACGTTTGTCGCTAATTGTTCAAGGTAATAATCAAGGTTTTCTAGCGTGTGTTGACGAATTTCCTCCGATAGTTCACGCCAATCTTCCCAATCCCCTAGCTCTTTTTCAGCGTTCGACTTTGCATTTTTCAATCTTTCCTGAGCAGAAACAACCGCGTTTCTCATAAAGTCATTTTTTAGTCCTTTGTCTACACGGCCAAAAAATTCAACTTCACCTATCTTCATTCCCATTTTCATACACCTCCTACTTTGCTGTTTGATTTAGCACTTGCGCAATATGCATTACTTTAATTGGCTTTCCTTGACGATCAATACGGCCACCAATGTTCATTAAACAACCGCAGTCAGCCCCTACCAAAACTTCCGCTTCTGTACTTTCTATATGACTTATCTTTTCATTAACCATTTGCTCTGAAATCGGTACCATTTTCACCGAGAACGTACCACCGAAACCGCAGCAATTTTCCTTGTTTGGTAAACTTGTTAATTCAAGACCCTCGACATTGTTTAATAGTTTCATTGGCGCATCTTTCACACCTAATAATCGTGTCATATGACAAGATGTATGATACGTAGCTTTCACAGGACAAGTAGCACCAACATTTTCTATTTTCAGCACATCAACGAGAAACTGCGAAAACTCAAATGTTTTCTTCGCTAATTGTTCAGCTTTTTCTTTCCATTCTGGTTCATCTTTTAAAAGATGTGGATACTCTAGAAACATCGATGCACAAGAGCCAGATGGAGTTACAACGTATTCAGACTTTTCAAATGCTTTAATCATATTTTTCGCTACATCTTTTGTTTCACGGTGATATCCACTGTTGTAAGCAGGTTGCCCACAGCATATTTGTGCAGCTGGGAAATCGACTGAACAGCCTAACCTTTCTAATACTTCAACTGTATCTTTCCCAACACCTGGATAAAACACGTCCGCTAAACATGTGATGAATAATGAGACTTTCATTGTTTTTCCACCCTCTTCATATAAGATCAGGTCATCTGATGACTACACCAAAAAATTATTCTTCCTATAAAGAGTAGAGGGGTGCTATCAAAGCACCCTCTTCTCTTAGCTTACTTACTATTATAGTATTCTAGCATTGGTTTTCAACTATTTCTTTATGCTGCACGGTTTGTTTGATCAAGTTCTTTTCGTTTTTTGCTTCCTTTCATAAAAGCAAAAATGATTCCGATTAAGACAATTGCTACCATGATCGTTCCAAGATTAAAACCAATTCCATTTAAGAAGATAAATCCAACTCCACCAGCAAAGAAAACATAGAAGACTGTTGGAATAATGGTTTTTCTTATGATCAGTCCTTCTTTCCCTAACAAGCCAGCAGCTGCAGAAGCTGCCACAACATTATGCACACAAATCATGTTTCCAGCTGCTCCACCTACTGCTTGAAGAGCAACAACCGTCGATGCTGTAACCCCAATGTTATCGGCTACACCAAATTGGAATAGCGAGAACATCATATTACTAATCGTGTTACTACCTGCTACGAAAGCCCCTAATGCTCCAATGGCTGGAGCTACAGCTGGCCAGTTATCACCAAGTAATGCTGATACACTCTCAGCTAAAACGATTGGCATGCTTTCATATCCACTTGAATTCACACCTGAGTTTAAGAATACTTGCACCATCGGAACTGCAAATAACAGAGCTGGTGCTGCGCTTACGACTGTGCCAAATGACTCTTTTACGGCTGTTTTATACTCTTGTGGTTTCATTTGGTGCATAAAATAAACGATGATTGAAACAAAGATTAATATAGTACCAGGTAAATGCAATGGAGTACTTGAGAACGAAATGGATGTTCCAAATAGTTCCGTTACATTAATTTTCACTACTTTCAACCAATCACCAAACGGAAGCGCATTCACACGAGTTAATACAAGAATAACTCCAACGATTACATATGGCATCCATGCCATTGCTGGTGAAATTTTACGAGGTGGTTTAACGTTCTCAACTTTGAGTCTACCCACCCATTCTGGATCCCAATTATTTTTAGAATCAAAATCCCAAGTTGTTTTTGGAATTAAGAATCCTTTTTTCGCTGCAGGTATAACAATTGCTAAACCAATTAATCCTCCAAATAATGATGGGAACTCTGGCCCTAAAATATTAGCTACAAGTGCATAAGGTACAGTAAAAGCTAATCCAGCAAAGATAGCAAAAGGCCAAACTGCCAATCCTTCTGTAATCGACTTGTTTTTACCAAAGAATGTCGTTAACATCGTCACCATAATTAAAGGAATAAACAATCCAACAATTCCGTGTATGATGGCTACTTCCCCACCAATTGAACGAACGTACGCATCATAAGTTACTCCAAGACTAGCAGCTGTTTCATGTACTAAAGCTGATTCTCCTAAGCCTGATTCAACCCCAATTAAAATTGGCGTTCCAACTGCTCCAAATGAGACAGGTGTTGATTGTATAATAAGAGCAACGACAACTGAAGCCATTGCAGGAAATCCAATTGCTACAAGTAGTGGTGCAACAATAGCAGCTGGCGTTCCCCATCCAGAAGCCCCTTCAATAAACGAGCCGAACAACCAACAAATGATAATTGCTTGAACTCGTCTATCTGGTGAAATATCCGTGAAGCCTTGACGAATAGTAGAAATGGCACCGCTCTCTTTTAACGCATTTAAAAGCAATATTGCTCCAAAAACAATAATCAATACTTCCAATGCCGTTGTAATCCCCCGCACACTTGCAGCGGCTACTTGATTTCCAGGTACTCCCCAAACAAACATGGAAACCGCAACGGTGACGATAAATGCTAATGCATCGCTCGCTTCGCTGGCCACTTTAATAATACTAAAAACAAAAACACTGAAAGAATAGGTACTAATGCTAATAATGCTAACGTTCCTAAATTCATATAAAAATCCCCCTCCAACTTTTCAAACCTTCAGGTCATCTGATGACCTGTTGTAAGTGCTTTCATTATAAAAAAAGTTCAAAAAACATTCAATCTTTTTCTGAAAGATTGATGAGAATCACAACAAATCTTGTATGATTACACAAAAATTTTAAAATATTTTTGTGTTTGTCATACTTTCCTTAGGGGCCGTTCCTATTTGAAACCTTTTAAAACAGTCTTTACTATTTAAAAGACTACCATGATTGACCTTATGTCAACGATTCACCGACAATCGCAACGAACTTCAAGAGGTAGGCTAAAGAAAAAGAAACGAGGAAGGCTGATCTATACTATATGCGCATGTAAAATAAATACATTTAAGGATGAAGTAACCCTAGCAGGGGAATGACACGGAGACTCCTGCGGGACCAGTGCCCCACGTGTGAGACCCCGCAGGCGACAGTGTACAGCCGAGGAGGCTCACCGGGCACCCGCGGAAAGCGAAGTGTCATTCCCGTTACCAACTAACTTATGTAAGAAAACTTCTGTTTTCTGCAAGGCTAGTGGAAAAAACGGTCATTTTTTTGCATAACCGGAAAACTTCCGCTTATTAGATCTCTTGTAAACAAAAAAACGCTACGATTTGCAGCGTTTTTTACTATACATCTTAGATTACAATATAGAGTTTTACGATCGTTAACGGAATCGTTATGATCAAGAACCTCTTTTTAGCGATTAATTTCAATATCTTTTAACAAATTCGTAATAACATGTCCAGCCATAATCAAACCAGCAACAGATGGTACAAAAGCATTTGAAGAAGGAGGCATCTTCGCTTTACGAATGCTCCCTTGCTCTGCAGCTTCAGAAACAATTTCTTGACGAATTTCTTCGCGAATTTTAATCGGTTGCTCATCTGAAAAGACAACCTCAATTCCCTTTTTAATTCCATCCTTCCGTAAGCGAGTTCGAACCACTTTCGCAATTGGATCATGACTTGTCTTTGAAATATCTGCAATGCGAAGTTTGGTTGGGTCCATTTTATTTGCTGCTCCCATACTCGAAATAATAGGAATCTTACGCTCTAAACATTGCTTCATTAGATGAATTTTGTAACTGATCGTATCACTTGCATCGATAACATAATCTAACCCATAACTAAAAAATTGCTCATATGTTTCTTCTGTATAAAACATCTTTAGAGCGATTACTTCACACTCTGGGTTAATATCTTGAATCCGTTCTTTCATTAACTCTACTTTTTGTCTTCCTACTGTCGATAGCAATGCATGAATTTGCCTGTTCACATTTGTAATATCAACATCGTCTTTATCAACTAACACTAGCCTTCCAACACCTGAACGAGCTAATGCCTCAGCTGAAAAAGATCCTACTCCTCCTATACCAAGTACAGCCACTGTACTATTTTTTAATGTCTCTAACCCATCATGACCAATTGCTAATTCATTTCTAGAAAATTGATGCAACATTTGCCTGCTCCTTCCAAACATACTCCGAATTGACTATACCATAGCCATTTATAAAAGTCTAAACGGACAAAAAAGGTCCTGACTTTTCTACGTTTTAGTATGAACATAAACTTGGCAATATTGTACAATGAAAAAACAACTTTCCAAAATGAAAAGTTGTTTTCTTCTTCTATTTCCCGTTATACTTGGTAATCATGTAATCATATGTTACAGTTATTTACTATATTATTCTTCATTTGCGGGGTGACGTTTATGGCTTTATTAGCTACACAAACGTGTATCGAAATTCGTCAAGAAATCGGTTGGACTGAAAAAAGAACGATTGAAACATCTTTTGAAATGAAGCTATTTGATGATCAATTAACAGTCAAAAATGATCATTATCCGTTAACAGCCATCTTTGATATTTCCTATCGAAAAAAACCTGGGAAAGATACGATGGGCTTTCTATACTTACATACAAACCGTGGCGTCCGGACGTATTATATTAAAGATGATGCTTATACGTTAGTAACGGCCTATAAAAAACTGAAATCAGAACGTCCCGAATTGCGCTGAATAAGCCGTTTGCGGGCGTTTTCTCGTGGAAACATCTCCATAAATCGGATACGATTCAAAAGGCGACTCCTCTGTATGTTCAATGATCCAACCTCCCCTTCATGGTGAGAGAAGGTGTCGAGTACAGAGATTTGATGATCCTTTACCCACTGAAGCGCTTGATCCCTTTGTTCATGTGTGAGGAACACAAATGAATGTGTAAACGTTTCGTTCCCGTAGGACGCATTTCTGCCTTCAGCTTTTTTAAAGTTTTTTGTTCGTTCATGAAAAATCAAGTCTTCTACCATACTGTTTGCTGTGGCCTCTTTACCTGCTCCAGGTCCAATAAAAAGAAGTTGATTGATTGAATTTCCCTCTAACGAAATCCCATTCGTTACTCCTCTTACACTTGTTAAAGGTTCCGTCTGCGTTAAAAAGGCCGGGGACACCCGTCCAGCTACGTTTTTATCTCCTAGCCAGGCTTCTGCTATTAGTTTTATTTTAAATCCAATACGCTCACCAACTTCGACATGCCAATCCATCATGGCTGAAACACCTTTCTTTGAAAAATCTTCAGCTTGCGGCCAATATCCAAAACATAAGCGACTTAGTATACGAATTTTATACCAAGCATCATATCCTTCAAGATCATCGGTCGGGTCTGCCTCAGCATACCCAAGTTGCTGAGCCTCTATTAGTACATCCGCAAAGCTGCGATTTTTTTCAATCATCTCTGTTAACATATAGTTTGTTGTTCCATTTAATATGCCCGAAACTCTTGAGATAGCTGTTGTAGCAAGTGTTCCTTTCAATGCGTTAATAATCGGAATTCCACCAGCTACAGCTGCTTCATAGCCATAATATGTAGAATTGACTTGAGCTGCCTTTTCAAGGTATTCTCCTTTTTCCGCTACTAATTTTTTATTTGCAGTAATAACTGGAATACCCTTTTCTAACCAATATTTTGTATAGGTGAGTGCTGGTTCGATTCCACCAATCGCTTCAAAAACAAGATCATAAGGTCCCGCTTCTAAAAATTGCTCCCAGTTCGTTGTAACAAGAGCATCAACATGTACGGTTCTCTTTTTTTGACGATCCTTTACTAAGATGGCAGCAACTTCAACCTTTTCTCCTAGTACTTGATGAATCTCTTCTTTCGACTGATTAAGTCTTTCATATACACCACTACCAACCGTTCCAAAACCAATTAGTCCTATCCGTTTCATTCAAAAAACCCCTCTCCAAAATAAAAAACCTTTCCTCGATAAGGAAAGGTTTTTTAGCCTTCACTTATCTTCCAGAATGATGATCATTCTGCTGAAAGTAGCACCTTTTTTTGCATGGCATGCAAAAAGGTTGCCGGGCTTCACAGGGTCAGTCCCTCCACCACTCTTGATAAGTTTGAATTATTCAAACGATCTTTTTCTATTAATCTTACCGTGATTATACGTTAGCGATCTATACCTGTCAAATGGGAATTACACATTTACCTTTTCGCTTTTCTTTCCAATCACTGACAAATTGAGATCAATTAATTGCTCAACACTTACTTCACTAGGTGCATTCGTTAGAAGGTCGCTTGCACTTGCTGTTTTCGGAAAAGCAATCGTATCGCGCAAGTTCGTACGCCCTGCTAACAACATGATTAGACGATCCAACCCTAGTGCAATCCCACCATGTGGTGGAGTTCCAAACTCAAACGCCTCTAGTAAGAAGCCAAATTGTTCACGAGCTTCCTCTTCGGAGAACCCAAGTGCTGTGAACATTTGACTTTGGATATCACTTTGATAAATACGTTGAGATCCACCACCTAACTCATATCCATTTAAGACAAGATCATAAGCATTGGCTCTTACACTGCCTGGGTCTGTTGCTAGTAATGATAAATCCTCTTGAACCGGGCTTGTAAATGGATGGTGTAAAGCTACAAAGCGTTTGGCATCCTCATCATATTCAACAAGTGGGAAATCAACAACCCATAGGAAGTTAAACTGATTTTGGTCAATTAAGTCAAACTGTTTTCCGAACTTCAAGCGCAGTGCACCTAAACTATCAAAGACAACTTGTTTCTTATCTGCACCAAAAAATAACAAGTCTCCCACTTCAGCACCTAGTGCTTCTTGAAGTGATGCTGCAATGTCTCCAGAGAAGAATTTAGCGATTGGTCCCTTTAAGCCTTCTTCCTCCACCTTTAACCATGCTAGCCCTTTTGCACCATATTGTTTCACAAAGTCTGTAAGGGCATCAATCTCTTTACGAGAAAGTTTATCTGCCCCACCTTTTAGGTTTAAGCCTTTAACAGTGCCCCCGCTTGCGAGTGCACTTTGGAACACTTTGAACTCAGAGTCTTTGACAACATCCGATAATTCAATTAGTTCCATTCCAAAACGAAGGTCTGGTTTATCTGAACCGAACCGATTCATTGCCTCATCATACGTTAGTCTAGGAAACGGCAACGTCACATCCAGCCCTTTAACTTCCTTCATAATTTTGGCCATCATCTTTTCTGTCATTGCAAGCAAATCTTCTTTGTCCATAAATGATGTTTCAATATCGACTTGAGTGAACTCTGGTTGACGATCAGCACGCAAATCTTCATCTCGGAAACAGCGAACAATTTGATAATAACGTTCAAAACCAGAAACCATTAACAATTGCTTAAATAGTTGTGGTGACTGAGGGAGCGCATAAAATTCACCGTGGTGAACACGACTCGGCACTAAATAATCACGAGCTCCTTCTGGTGTGCTTTTTGTTAACATAGGTGTCTCAATTTCCATAAATGTTTCATTATCTAGGAAGTCACGAATTAATTTTGTTGTACGATGACGCAATTTAAAGGTTTCCTGCATATCTGGACGACGAAGGTCTAAATAACGGTATTTCAAACGTACGTCTTCAGATGCATCCGTATCCGCTTCAATTTGAAATGGTAACGGCTTCGATGCATTTAAAAGATTTAATTGATGAACATGGACTTCAATAGCCCCTGTTGCCAATTTATCATTGACCGTTTTTGAATCTCTTGCGACAACTTCCCCTTCAAGCTCAATCACGTATTCATTTCGAACACGTTCTGCTGTCTGTAGAGCTTCTTGACTCACTTCAGGGTTAAAGACAACTTGCACGATCCCAGAACGATCACGAACATCTAGAAAAATAACTTGTCCTAAATCACGACGTCTTTGTACCCACCCTTTTAATTGGACACGCTGTCCAACATGTTCTTCACTTAACATTCCACAATGATGTGTTCTCCCTATCATCTTACTTACCTCCAATAGTCTTCTCTTTAATATAATCAATAAATGCCGCTAACTCGATCTCTGTTTGCTCTCCTGTTTCCATCTCTTTTACATTGATTTTTCCTTGTGACAGTTCATTATCTCCAAGCACAGCGGTAAAGCGTGCTTGAAGTCGATCAGCTGCTTTAAATTGAGCTTTCATTTTTTTGTCTAAATAGTCTTTGTCAGCACTAATACCTGCTTTTCTTAGTTCATACACAAGTTCAACCGTTTTTTCTTTTGCCGCATCCCCTAATGAAACGACATAACAATCTAATGTTGGAGTTGGTGGCAATACTTCTTGTTGAGCTTTTAACGCCATAATGACACGCTCAATACTAAAAGCAAATCCGATTCCTGGTGTTGACGGGCCACCAATCTCTTCTACAAGACCTGTGTATCTGCCTCCACCACACAAAGTTGTGATCGCACCGAACCCTTCTCCTTCTGCCATAATCTCAAATGCTGTGTGATAGTAATAATCAAGTCCACGAACAAGCGTAGCATCGACTACATACGAAATCCCAATCTTATCTAAATAGCCCTTCACACTTTCAAAATATGTACGAGATTCCTCATTCAGATAGTCAAGAATAGCTGGAGCATTTTTCATTAAAGGATGTTCTCGGTCCTTTTTACAATCTAAGATACGTAATGGATTTTTCTCTAACCTATTTTGACAATCGCTACAAAATTCAGAAATGCTCGGTTTAAAATGATCGATTAACGCTTGACGATGAGCTTCTCTGCTTTCTTGATCCCCTAAACTATTAAGCACTAATTTTATATTTTTTAACCCTAGCTCTTCATACAGGCTCATAACCAATGCGAGAACTTCGGCATCAATGGCAGGATCATGACTTCCTAACGCTTCTACTCCAAATTGAACAAATTGACGCATGCGACCTGATTGTGGCCGCTCATACCGGAACATCGGGCCTGTGTAAAACAATTTTGTAGGTTGATTCGGCTGGCCATACATTTTCTTTTCTACATAAGATCGAACAACAGCAGCTGTTCCTTCAGGTCTTAACGTTAAACTACGGTCTCCACGATCTAAAAATGTATACATTTCTTTTTGAACAATATCAGTCGTATCCCCAACACCACGTTGAAATAAATCCGTATGTTCAAAAATCGGTGTGCGGATTTCGTGATAATTGTATCTACGGCAAATATCTTTTGCTTTCTCCTCAATGTATTGCCATAGTTCAACTTCACCTGGCAGAATATCCTGCGTTCCTCGCGGGATTTGAATAGTCATTCCTATTTCCTCCAAACTTCCTTGTTATTTAAAATAAGGCTTTCTGCAGCAGTCTTTGCGAAAAGAGCCTAACATAAAAAAAGCTCGTCCCTGATGATGATTCATCAGGGACGAGCTTTAAACCCGTGGTACCACCCTAAATTGAAGTAACTTACTTCCACTTTAAACAGTTAACGCCTGTATACGTCTTTTCCTACTAGTTCGTTACGTTCAGAAAAACTCCTCCGAGGTGTTCTTTCATTAAGACAGATATGGAGGGCTCTCAGCCACGACCTCTCCTCTCTTTTTACCTGCTACCTTAATTACTATCCTCTTCGTTGGAATTCACATAATGATTTAATTGATTATAATCATACGAATGTTCAAGCTCCATGTCAATAGGCTAATTTCGATTCATTTTATCCTTCAGAATTTTCACATCACGAAGGGACAAGCCAAACTCACTTGCTAATTCAAGATTCGTAATTTGATTTTCCCGTTCGACAAAACTATGATAATCCATATTGAAAAGAGGCTGCAATTGATTGTGATGCATTTGCTGTCGCATACTTGAGCGCAATTTTCTTCAATCCTTCCCATATTGTTTCTCTTATTTTGACCAACTTTAAAGAAAAACTTACATAGGAAGAAAAAACAGTTTATTTATTTGCTCTCTACGATTAATGTGACTGGACCATCATTAACAAGCTCAACGTCCATCATAGCCCCAAATTTACCTGTTTGTACATCAATGCCTTTTGTTCGTAGTACGTCATTAAAATAGTTATAAAGTTCTTTTGCCGCTTCTGGTTTCGCTGCATTCATAAAATTAGGGCGACGACCTTTCCTACAATCTCCATATAAAGTAAACTGCGAAATCGATAAAATTTGTCCTTCAACATCCAATAAGGAATGATTCATCTTCCCTTCTTCATCTTCAAAAATGCGTAAATTCACAATTTTATCAGCCACGTAGTCTACGTCATCATTTGTGTCCTCATGTGTAATCCCTACAAGAAGTGTTAACCCTTTTTGAATCTGACCAACGACCTCACCATCTACTGTTACAGATGATTGTTTTGTTCTTTGTAGCACGACTCTCATACTTCACCTCTAATGCATTACTCTTCGTACTGAATAAATGTCGTTTAAGTGCTTAATTTTTTCAACGACTTTATGCAAATGATCAATGTTATGAATCGAGATGGTTAAATGAATCGTTGCCACTTTTTGTCTATGATCAGACCTACCAGACACAGCATTAATAACGGTACGAGACTCTGTGATGGCTTGTAATACTTCATTTAATAAACCGTTTCGATCATATGCACTAATTTCTATATCAACGTTATAGGATTTACTTTGTTGAGTATCTCCTTCCCATTCTACCGGTAGCAAGCGACCTTGTGCCTCTTCATTTTGCACATTTGCGCAGTCCGCTCTATGAATGGATACTCCCCGTCCTTTTGTGATATATCCAATAATGTCATCACCAGGAACAGGTGTACAGCAACGTGATAAGCGGATCAATAGATTATCGACCCCTTTTACTCTAACACCGGAACTGATCTTTTTATTTTTCGGACTATGTGTTTTTTGAACATCAGATAAAGCATCTGCAAGTGATTTATCTTCTTGCTCTTGATCTTGTTGCTTTCGCAATTTCTCTGTCATTCGATTGACAATTTGTTTGACGCTAATTCCACCGTAACCAGCTGCTGCAAACATGTCTTCTTCACCCGAGAAGCTAAACTTATTCGCAACTTCATTTATATTTTCCGTTGTTAACACATCTTTTGGTTCAAAATCTAATAATCGAATTTCTTTTTCAACTAATTCGCGTCCTTTTTCAACATTCTCTTCTCTACGTTCCTTTTTAAACCATTGTCTAATCTTATTTTTGGCATGAGAAGATTTAGTAATTTTCAGCCAATCTTGACTAGGGCCATAAGAATGTTTAGAAGTAAGTACTTCTACAATGTCGCCTGTATTCAGCTGGTGTTCTAGTGGAACCATCTTTCCATTTACTTTTGCCCCAATACATCGGTTTCCAATTTCACTATGAATTCGATAAGCAAAATCAAGAGGAACCGAACCCGCTGGCAACTCGATGACTTCACCTTTAGGAGTAAACACAAAAACCATATCAGAGAATAAATCTAATTTTAATGACTCCATAAACTCTTGAGCATCATTTGTGTCTGTCTGAGATTCAATCACATCTCGGAACCAACTTAGCTTATCTTCAAACGAATTTTTATTTTGTGTGAGATCTTTTCCTTCTTTGTAAGCCCAGTGAGCTGCAACCCCGTATTCAGCAATGCGATGCATTTCTTCTGTACGAATTTGTACTTCAAGTGGATCTCCGTACGGACCAACAACTGTTGTATGAAGGGATTGATACATATTAGCTTTTGGCATCGCAATATAGTCCTTGAACCTGCCAGGCATTGGTTTCCAACACGTGTGAATCACACCAAGAACCGCATAACAGTCTTTAATACTATCGACCATAATTCGTACAGCAAGCAGGTCGTAAATCTCGTTAAACTGCTTATTCTGTAAGACCATTTTTCGGTAAATACTATAAATATGCTTCGGTCGTCCGGATAACTCGGCCTTTACATGTACATCTTGCAAATTTTCACTAATCGTATCCATAACCCCTGATAAATATTTTTCACGTTCTGCTCGCTTTTTTTTCATTAGATTCACAATTCGATAGTACTGCTGTGGATCCAAGTAACGCAAAGCCGTATCTTCTAATTCCCACTTAATCGTCGAAATCCCAAGTCTATGTGCCAACGGGGCAAAAATTTCTAACGTCTCATTTGATGTCACACGTTGCTTTTCAGGTGGCATAAACTTTAACGTCCGCATATTGTGAAGACGATCTGCCAATTTAATTAAAATTACCCGAATGTCTTTTGCCATAGCAATCAGCATTTTCCGATGATTTTCTGCTTGTTGCTCTTCTTTTGATTTATACTTAAATTTCTTTAGTTTTGTTACACCATCCACTAGCATAGCCACTTGTTCATTAAAAGCATTCGTTAAGTCTTCTACCGTTACGTCTGTATCTTCAACAACATCGTGTAAAAAGGCAGCGGCTACTGTATTCGGATCAAGCTCCAGCTCAACAATGATTCCCGCAACTTGAATAGGGTGAAGAATGTATGGTTCTCCTGATTTACGGTATTGTCCTTCATGAGCTTGCTCTGCATATTCATAAGCCTTACGGAGAAATGCAACGTCACTTTCATTTAAATATTTACTTGCCTTTTCTAACACTTGATCTATCGTCATGGAATCACCTATTTACGATTCAATATTTCTTTATATTATGGGTAAGTTTCTAAACGATGTAAAGGGAAATGATGAAACTTTCTTAAAGTAAACAAAAGGTTATCCAAAAAGGGTAAATTAGCCAATTTGAATAACCATCGTTAATCATGATGAGGGCACCTCAAATGAACTAGCCAAAAACAGAATGATGTTTAGTCATTCATCTATTTTTTACGCGTAACATGTTTGAGTTTCCCAGTCATATATTTAGTTGTACGTCATTAATGAAAATAAGTCATACCCGTCTAAACGAGATCTGCCTTCTAAGTAACCTAGTTCAATCATGAAAGCAACTCCGACAACGACTCCACCTAGTTGTTCAACCATTTTAATCGTTGCTTCAATCGTTCCACCTGTTGCTAGTAAGTCGTCTGTGATCACAACTCTCTGTCCTTTTTTGATTGCATCTTTATGAATCGTTAAAGAGTCTTTTCCGTACTCTAGTCCGTAGTCGACTGAGATTACTTCACGAGGAAGTTTTCCAGCTTTTCGAACTGGAACAAATCCTACTTCCAAAGAATAGGCTATCGGACAACCGACAACAAATCCGCGTGCTTCAGGTCCAACAATGACATCGACATTTTTATCACGGGCGTAGTCTGCCATCTGGTCAATTGCCGCTTTATAAGCAGGTCCGTCTTGCATTAAGGTTGTAATATCTTTAAACCGAATCCCTTCTTTTGGGTAATCTTCAACAATTTCAATATACTTTTTAAAATCCATGTTACACCGTCTCCTTAATCGTTGTTTCCTCAGTTGTTTGTATTAGCGCCCTGTCAAACCATTGTTTTAAATCGACATAAGAAGAATAAACAAAATCATTTTCAATTAACGCCAACTCTTGTTTTTGACGATACGTCGCTGACTCTTCTAAGCCTTTTTTCTCTGGAGCTGTGGCTACATTTACAATTCCATCGTCTATTGTAACAAAACCAAGCTCATAAAACACCTTTGTCATAAACGTGATCGTTTCTTTCGACCACCCTTTATGTTTGGCCAACTGTTCGCTATGTTTCATTATATTAAATGATTTTCTTTTCAAAAGAAATGCATAGTACCATTTAAATTGTTCCCGATTAGGATTGGTCGTAAAGAAAGAATCCTCTTCATGGTAGAAAATCGTATAAATTCGACTAGGTTGTCCATATTTAGAAAACAATCGTTTTAGCTGATCACGTTCTTTAGGAATATCAAGCAATACGACAAAACGGTTGGTCAAATCAACTGTTTCTCCCTCTTCATCAAAAAGAATCGCCTCATGCTCATCAAGTCCTAGTTTTTTCTTTGTTTCCTTTTGAAATGTAACCAACAACCGACTTTCCTGTGGAATCATCATTAATCTTTCAGCAATTTTGGCTTTTTGAATGCTTCTCCAATCAAACAACTGCCACTCTGACACTCCCAAATCATCAATCATCAATTGAGCTTTCACATGTCCATTCCATTCATTAATGGAGAGTGTCCCAACAGCTGACACTTTTGCATGTGACGTAATGTCATCACTTATATAACCAAGGTGAAAGCCAATTCCATCTAACGTTGCACCGTTTTGAGCAAAAGCTACTTTTAAATGATTAGAGTCACTGCCAATCTTTCTCATTTGATCAATGTGTACATCTTGTAGCAAGACTTTTGGAGTCGGATTCTGCACACCAAAAGGAGCCAACTGCTCTAGTTGCTTAATAACGGACACAGAAATCTCATCTACCGTTGCTACTAGATCAATGGGTGTAATCGGTGTGAAATCTTCTTCTGTAAGAACTTCTTTTGCTTGCTCATTTAGCCTTTTACGCAACAAGTCCAAATCTTCTACATTCATCGTTAGTCCTGCTGCCATTGGATGTCCACCAAAATGTGGCAAAATATCTCGGCTCTTGGACAACTCTGCAAACATATCAAAACCTTCAATGCTTCTAGCAGACCCTTTCGCTAAGCCTTTCTCACGATCAATGCTTAGGACTATCGTCGGCCGATAGTAACGTTCTACTAAGCGTGATGCAACAATTCCGATTACTCCAGCATTCCATCCCTCTCCTGCAATGACCAATACATCATTGTTGTTAGGCGGATAGTGCTCTTCCACAACTCGAACGGCTAATTCCGTTATTTCACTTACAACAGCTTGACGCTCTTTATTCAAATCATCAATTTCCGACGCTAAATGTTCGGCTTCTTCCGCCGTTTCAGCTAATAGTAAATGAACAGCAGGATCGGCTGAGTCTAATCTACCTGCAGCATTAATTCTAGGACCGATCCCGAATCCAACATGATCGGCTTGAATCACTTGTGAGTCAATTCCACATTTTTTCTTTAACGCAATCAATCCAGGTTTATCTGTAGATTGTAAGACGTGGAGGCCTTCCATGACTAGGAGTCGATTTTCATCAATTAACGGGACCAAATCGGCAATGGTTCCAATGACCGCTATGTCTAGCCACTCTGTTGGTATCCTTCCGAGTAACGCTTGTGCCACTTTCAAAGCAACCCCTACACCAGCGAGGCCTTTAAATGGATACGGACAACCAGGTTTTTTAGGATTAACAATTGCATAAGCATCTGGCAATACAGGTGGAGCTTCATGGTGATCCGTTACGATAAAATCAAGATTGATTTCCTTTGCAACAGCCGCAACATGAACGGCTGCAATCCCCGTATCCACCGTCACAACTAAGCCATATCCTTCTTCTTTTGCACGCCTAATAGCAGGTTCATTCGGTCCATATCCTTCTGTAAAACGATTTGGTATATAAAAGTCTACGTCCGCGCCTAAAGATTGCAAGGCTTTGTACATTACAGTCGTACTGCTGACTCCATCAGCATCATAGTCACCAAAAATAAGAATTCGCTCTTCTTTCTCAATTGCTTCGCGAATTCTCGTTACGACTATATTCATATCATCCAATAAAAAAGGATCGTGATACTTCATTTCTTCTTTATATAAAAATTGTCTAGCAGATTCGACCGTTTCAAACCCTCGATTTAATAGCAACGTCGCTACTAGTGGAGCAATGTTTAATTGTTCAACTAATTGATCTACTTGGCTGGATGCTTGCTCTTTTATTTTCCATCTTGCTTTTGGTTTTAACATGAAAACACCCCTTGAATGTCTCATTATACAGGAGGCACCAAGGGGTTACAACGTTCAATCAGTCTTTTCCTTAGACTGGTATAATTCGTTTTGCTTATTTGTTAGATCTGTAGGATATGCAGGCGTATCCTTTTCTTTTTTTCGAGAATGAACATCGCCATCTTCTTTCATTTGCTTTGTTTTCAATCGTTTCATTTCCGCTTGCAGCTGGTAAATTTTGAACATCCCAACTGCGCCGACAATAATAGCACCCATTAATACAGAACCTAAAATCACTAAAATCAATGGCCAATCCGCTGTACCAAAAACATAATTCACCCGAACAGCTTCAACATTGACCACCGCAAAAACAGCGATTAATACTGCTGCAATCAACCCGAGAATTAAACTCCATTGTCCTCTCATTCATCCAACTCCCCTTCTCCTAGTTACTTTTTTTCTTATAAGGGTTAATATGAACAAGCACATCATGTACGTTCTTTTCTTCTAGAAGTCGTTCTTTCACCCTTTTTCCAATCGTATGACCTTCCTCCACAGATATGGACGGTTCAACCGCTACCTTAATATCAATAATCACATAATGACCATGTTCACGCGCTAAAAATTCATCGATATTCAAAACACCTTCGACACTGGCTGCTGCCTTTTTCATTTCCACCGTATCTTCCTCATGTAAAACATGATCTAATGCATTATGAATGGACTGTTTCCCCAAAGACCACGCCATTTTCCCTATAAGGATCGCGACAAATGCACTGGCTATTGAATCTCCATAAACAAGCCATGAAATATTAAGGTGTCCACCAAGAATAGCTGCCCCAATACCAATTAACGCGGCAAAAGAAGAAAATACATCTGAACGGTGATGCCATGCGTCTGTCATTAAAGCTTCACTCTTATACTTCTTACCCAATTGATACTTATAACGAAACATTAATTCTTTGACAACAATTGAGAAGATAACCGCATAAATAGCAATAACACCTGGAACTTCTACTGGTTCAAAAAAAGATTGAAATGCACCAAGAGCTATCTCAAAACCAACAATGAAAAGCAAGACAGCAACAATAATAGCGGCAACAGACTCCGCTTTTCCATGTCCATATGGATGGTCACGATCAGGTGGTAGTTTGGCTGCTCGAACACCTATTAACACGACAACTGATCCAACAACATCAGAAGCAGAGTGAACAGCATCTGCTACTAATGCTCGACTGTTTGCCATAACCCCAATGACTGCTTTAATAATAGCTAAAATAATATTGCCTATAATCCCTACCCATGCTGCAAATCGTACCTTCCGATATCGAACATCTTCTTCAGACACAACAACACCTACTTTGCTTTGTTCATACTTTTCATAGTATGCTCTTTTATCTTGTACTTATTTTACCATCTATAGTTTGGTTCATTCATCTTTCATATAACTTAACTTGTTTATGTATCTCCTAAAAAAGAGGTGTCTAAAAGGAAAAGTAATCCTTTTAAACACCTCAATCATTTAAGAATAAATCTTCGTTAAAGGGTAGGCTCTCCTTCTGGTTGCGGTTGTGAACTAAACTTCTTCTTTTTTAATTGCTTTGCTTTCCAAATTAACCATAACTGAGATGCTAGGAACATAGAAGAATACGTACCCGCAACTAGTCCCACTAGTAATGCAAAAGCGAATGAACGGATTGCCTCTCCCCCGAAAATAAAGATCGCAGCTGCTGCAAAGACGACCGTTAAAACAGTGTTAATCGACCTTGCTAATGTTTGAGTTAAACTTTTGTTAACAACTGAAGCTAAATCATCAAAGTCTTTCACTCTCTTTGTTAGCTTCATGTTCTCGCGAATGCGGTCAAACGTTACAATCGTATCATTTATAGAATACCCAACGATCGTAAGTACAGCAGCTATAAACGGTACATTAACTTCAATTTGAAGCAAACTAAAAACAGCGATAATAAAGAAAGCATCATGTAGCAGGGCAACAATCGCTGCGACTCCATACAATAATTCAAAACGAATCGTCACGTAAATAATAATCCCAATAGAGGCAATTAGTACTGAAATTAATGCATTTCGAGCAAGCTCTTGCCCTATGATTGGATCAACTGTACTAACACTGGGTTCGTGTCCAAATTCCGTTGCAAAGTAGGCTTGAATTTCGTTAATTTCTTCTGGAGTCAGAACACCAATGAATCCTACACTTGCCATTTCATTTTGATCGCCCGCAAGCTGTACATCGTCTGGAGTGAAGCCAATCTCGGCAAACTCTTCCATCACGCCTTGTTCTGTTAACGGCTCAGTCGAAAGCAAGTCCACTCTTGAACCACTTTCAAAATCGATCCCTAAATTCAACCCTAGGGTCAATAACAAAATAACGCCTAAAAGGGTAAAGAGTCCAGAAAAGGTGAAAAATTTCTTTCGATGTTTTACGAAATCTATTTCGCGATTTTGAAAATTAAAGCTCATCAATTTCACCTTCCTTCACACCGAATAGACGAGGTTTTTTATTCAGGGCTCGGCTATTTACCCATAAACCAAGTAAAAGTCTAGAACCATAGACAGCTGTAACAAAGCTAGTGAGAATACTAACAATAAGCATGACAGCAAAACCTTGTACAGAGCTTGTCCCATAAGAGAAAAGAACAGCCGCAGCTAAAATAGTCGTTATGTTTGCATCAAGAATCGTTGACAGTGATCTCCGACTTCCTGCTTTAAACGCAGACATAATCGATTTGCCTGAGCGAATTTCCTCTTTGATTCGTTCATAGGTGATAATATTTGCATCAACGGCCATCCCGACACCTAAAATTAACGCCGCTATTCCTGGTAATGTTAACACAGCATTCATCCAGTTAAACACTAACAGAACAAGGTAAATATAGGTGCTTAATGTGACAACCGCAATGACTCCCATAAAGCGATAGTAAATCAACATGTAAATAAAAATAAGCGCTACCCCGATAAAACCAGCATACACGGTTTTTTGCATCGCTTGCTCTCCTAAGGAAGCCCCAACAGAATTGGAGTACATTTCTTCTAGCTGAACAGGGAGAGCTCCAGCATTGAGTACCTCGGCTAAAAATTGTGTTTCTTCAATCGTAAAACTTCCACTGATGGTTGCTGTGTTTGAAAAAATGATTTCTCGGACGGTTGCTGCCGATAGATATTTAGGATCTTCTTTTAAAGCTTCCTCGGCATAAGAGTCAACACCCTCTTCAAAATCAAGCCACATCACAAGTAAATTTTCTGCTGGTGGCCTTGAAAGCATCTCTCTTGAGATTTGCTCCATTTGACGTGCGTCATCTAGTGTTAACGTTACAATAGGCTCATTTGTATCTGGAATGAAACGACGCTACTCGTCCCGCTT
>NZ_BAUT01000031.1 GCF_000513095.1 Halalkalibacter wakoensis JCM 9140 | reverse complement strand
AAGCAGGTTCCTTTTTTTAATGATTCATTTCGTAAGATTATTAATTCATTAAGATAGGAAGGTTATACAATTGTAACTGTCTCTGAAGGATTAAATAAAAGAGAGTAAGAATTCATAAAGAGGTGCTTGTCTCATTGACAAGCACCTCTTGGCCTTTACTCTTCGGTAACACGATTTTTAAAAGCTTCTTTTTCAACCAAATATCCTTCTTCCTCTATATTATGTTTCGGTTGCCTTTCTTCACTTCCTTTTGGAAATGCTCCTGGATGACCTTTTCGTTTATGGTTAAAACTTTTCCCAGTTGCCATTATGTTCCCCTCCTTTAATTGGTTCCTCGTTATTTTTTTCTTAATTAAGTTCCTTATGCATCTGTAATGTCACGAACAAATTAAATGTTTTAAATTTCTCACTAAAAAACGTATATAACGATTAAAATTGCACAATATATAAATGTCGCTTCGCTGGGCTATAGCCAAGTGGTAAGGCAACGGACTTTGACTCCGTCATGCGTAGGTTCGAATCCTGCTAGCCCAGCCATTTAACCTCTTTTTTTTACCCTCATTTTTTAAACACTCTCTTCTTAAAGAGTGCGCCTATTCGCTTTTCAATATTCATCATATATATCGTCTGCATGCTCATATCGCAATTCCTCGGAGTTCACACTGCCTATTTTGTCACTTAAATCCTCTCTTCCACCAGGCAAAGTACCTTCTGGAACTAAATGTTGATTGTCTTTAAAAACCGTTTTTTGTGTTTTAACGTCATCTTTGTTCATCTTTCCACCCCTTTTTTTTGATATAAATAGTTATCCCCTAAGAAAGCGAATCAAATTCCAATCCTACAAAAATAATTAATTTATAAAATAAAACGCTTTCAATTCCTAGGTATTTTTTACTATAATAATAGTGAATACAGGAGTATTCAAGTGATTAGAGGGGGGTACACTATGACTAAAGTAACTGACAAACCAAATTTTTATGACGGAAGCTGAAAAATCAATCTAGAATCTATTAAAAACTACAAAGAATGGGTCATTGCTCCTACTGTGACAAATAAAGAAAATTTACCGAAATACACGTACCCTCCTTGCCATTGAAATAATAACGACAAATAAAAAAACACCAAACTAGGATATTCATCCTTTGTTTGGTATTTTCGGTTTATTAGGAAGGTATCTGTACTTTTTTTACTTGTTCCAATCTTTCTTGCACGTCTTTAGCGCTTAAACCATGTTCTACCACATAGCGGTTTCTTTCATGTACTCGGCACTCGTGTGTACAACCACGTAAAAACGTATGCTCATTTTCTTCCGAACAGAGAATTTTTTTGTTGCATTCTGGGTTTCCACAATTTACATAACGTTCACACGGTTCTCCAGTAAAGTGATCTTTTCCAACTATAACGTGTTCTGTTTGATTGACAGGGACACTAATCCGTTCATCAAAAACATAGCACTGCCCATCCCATAGCTTTCCTTGTACATCAGGATCCTTTCCGTAAGTGACGATCCCTCCATGCAACTGGGAGACGTTATCAAAGCCTTCATTGACTAACCAACCGGAAAATTTCTCACACCTAATTCCACCTGTACAATAAGTTAGGATCTTTTTCCCTTCAAACTGGTCCCGATTCTCCTTAATCCAATCAGGAAGCTCACGAAAATTGGTTATTTCCGGTTTAATTGCGCCACGGAAATGACCTAAATTATATTCGTAATCATTTCTTGCGTCGATGACAATCGTTTGAGGGTCTTGCATAGCTTGATAGAATTCAGCTGGACTAAGGTAATTTCCAGTCGTTTTCAATGGGTCAATGTCTTTTTCTAATCGAAGTGTAACAAGTTCCTCCCTGTATCTTACATGCATCTTTTTAAATGCATGTTGATCAGCTTCATCCACTTTAAAGACCATCTCAGAAAAACGCGAATCGGCCTTCATTGCTTCATGTACTCGTCAGTTTGTTCAACAGTTCCCGATACCGTTCCATTAATCCCTTCTGCTGCTACAAGGATTCGACCTTTCAAGCCTAATGACTGACAAAAGGTTAAATGGTCAGCAGCAAATCTTTCTGGATCTGTAATTGGGACATACATGTAATATAGTAATACTCTATATGAATGGTTCATTTTATACACCCTATCTATTATGGCTAATTAAGCGTGATACTTTTTATACAAAAAGGTATAAAAAGATAGTTAAATTAGATCATAAAATAAAGGATTTTGCAAATGAAAAAATATGAAGAACTAGGATTGTCAATAGGGATTAAGAAAAAATAGCTAGTTCCGATTGAATTTGCTTTCTGATTTTAATCAAGCATTCGTCCACTGTTTTAGCAAAGATACGCTTACCATTTACAATCGCATACGGCCTTTTCGCACACATTCCGCAAAAAGAAAGGCAACTACTTTCAATAACAGCTACTTCAGGAAATTCTTCTTCTATTATTTTTTCAATATCTATATCAGTAATGATATTTCCATCACAAATTTCCACAACAACAATCCCCATCTCTTCTAGTCCTTTCTTTTAGATGGCAGGAGGTCCAAATTTACCATCATGATAATCTTTGTACGCTTGTCTTATTTCATCCCATTGTATTCATCACAAAAGGTCCATAAGGGACAATCTGTTCTTTAATGGGCGTCCCCGAATAAATGAGTACTTTTGAACGTCTGCTTTGCGACTTTATTTTCAGTTCACTGTTTTTCGTTGCATCTCCGTTCTCGTTATACGTTAAAGTAGCAACGCCATGTTTCGTTAGCCGTACAGACTCTTCTTCATTTCCAAACTCAAGATCACCTGATAACACGTACAAAAACGCATTATGTGTTTCCGGCAGATTGTGGATGTAACTCGCTCCTTTTTCAAGACTAATCTCAGCTAACGTAATGGAATGGGTACGACCGAATCAAGAGGCCCTTTTACATCACCAAAATGACTAGAAAACACTTTTACATGTCCACCATCCAAATTCAAAACTGGAGCATCTTCTGAATAGATATTCTGTAAGATGCTCCAGTCTTTTTAAGGTTTTTCGGTAAGTTTAGCCATAATTGAAGTGTATGGGCAATGTCTTCTTCAACCCCTTCTTCTCCATGTCTTGCTGCCCAACCAGCGTTCATATATTGCACGTCACCCGGCTCTAAAATATCACGTCCGCCTCCGTTATCAATGTGTTCTAGCCTTCCATCTACGACATACGTGATTGTTTGAAACCCCGCGATGAGGATGATCCGAGAAAGCCCCTCTTTTAAACCAGTCTTCAGCCATTAAAATAAATGGGTCAAAGTCCGCCCAACGCTCTACAGGAAGAATCCACCTTTTTGTATAAAGGGAAACGACGCTTGCTCGTACTTTACATACCAAATGATCTTTAATGCTCCTCTTATACGCCGCACCTACTTCTTTCTCCATATACCTCTCTCCTCTTCATAAATCATATAAATGGTTATTCCTTACCTTCTAGCGTCCCTCAAAACAAAGGAAATACTCAGGACTTCATTACTTTTTAAACAAAAATGTTTACTAACTAGTTTAATCTTAGAAAATAGCTAGCAAATAAGCAACTTTTATGCTTATGACTATTAAACCTCTTGAAAGTACTCATCAGAATTATTCTTAAATTTTTTTATTATACCTATTGAAATTTCGAATAGATGTTGTTACAGTAGAGAAGCATTAAATTTGGAGAGTGAATCTTATTACATCAGGTCTTTCCAAGCAGATAATTTTGACCACTTACGAACAAGTAAGTTAAAGCCATACGGACAGCTAGGTCAAATGCCGACTGGCAACTAAGTTGCCTTATTGATTGAGTTAAAAGCTCAAATTTTATAAGTTGGTTACTTTACAACCAGTGCATTTGCACATCAACTTGTGAAACGGTCAATAAGAGTACTAAAAAGTATTTATTTGCTATATAGACTCTGATCCCTAATAAAGATATTTAAATATTAAAAGCTTTCTATCACAATTTTCTTTGAATTTTATGGTAGTAGTAACACAATGATGACCTTTGTCATATATTTACTATGCTTTTTTAATATAAACAATATCTTAGCAAGTGTTGTGCGCAATGATGCGTTTAGCACCTGCTTTTTTGTGTTTTAAAACGTTTTTTGAGAGGTTTGAACCATATTCTTTTGGGTAAAGACACTGTAAGTAGGCAAGCTACTATCAAGTAGGTTTTAAGGACTTCTCATTCTGCAAAATTTTATTTAGTAAGGAGATAGGAAAATGGGAAAAGCACTTATTATTGGTTGTGGTGGAGTTGCTTCTGTAGCGATCCACAAATGCGTTCAAAACAGCGAAGTATTTGAGGAAATTTGTATCGCTAGTCGTACAAAATCAAAATGCGATGACTTAAAAGCGAAACTTGACGGTGGCAAAACGAAAATTACGACTGCACAAGTCGATGCGAATAATGTAGATGAATTAATTGCCTTAATTGAAGAAGTAAAACCAGATGTCGTCATGAACTTAGCCTTACCATATCAAGACTTAACGATCATGGACGCATGCCTTGCGACAAAAGTAAATTACTTAGATACAGCAAACTACGAGCCGGAAGATACGGCAAAATTTGAATACAAATGGCAATGGGATTATCGTGAACGCTTTGAAAAAGCTGGTATTACAGCTCTTTTAGGTAGCGGCTTCGACCCTGGCGTAACAGGTGTCTTTTCAGCTCATGCTCTTAAGCATCACTTTGATGAAATTGAGTACATTGATATTCTTGACTGCAACGCCGGAGATCATGGCTACCCTTTTGCAACAAACTTCAACCCTGAAATTAACATTCGTGAAGTGTCAGCAAACGGACGCTACTGGGAAAATGGTGAATGGGTAGAAACAAAACCGATGGAGATTAAGCGCGTTTATGACTTCCCTGAAATCGGTGAAAAAGATATGTACTTGTTGTACCATGAAGAACTCGAATCTCTAGCTGTTAATATTCCTGGCCTTAAGCGCATCCGTTTCTTCATGACATTTGGTGAGAGCTACCTCACTCACTTAAAATGTCTAGAGAATGTTGGTCTAACATCTATTGAGCCAATTGAATATGAAGGAAAAGAAATTGTTCCACTTCAATTCCTAAAAGCTTTACTTCCTGATCCAGCTTCTCTTGGACCGCGTACAAAAGGAAAAACAAACATTGGTTGTATCTTTAAAGGTAAAAAAGATGGCAAAGAAAAAACATACTATGTGTATAACGTATGTGACCATGAAGAATGTTTTAGAGAAGTAGGCTCACAAGCCGTTTCTTATACAACAGGTGTTCCTGCTATGATCGGTGCAATGATGCTGATGACTGGTAAGTGGAACAAACCAGGTGTTTACAACATCGAGGAATTTGATCCAGATCCATTTATGGAAGCATTAAACAAATGGGGCTTACCATGGAAAGAAAGCTTCAACCCTGAGCTTGTTGATAACGAGCCAATCAAAGAACCGGAGACTGTACGCTAACATGAAATTTGAAGAATTGCCGACACCTTGTTATATAGTAGATGAAAGCCTTCTTGAGAAAAATCTCAAGACATTAAATGGTGTGATGGAACGAACAGATGCGAAAATCATCCTTGCTCAAAAGGCTTTTTCGATGTCTGAATTTTATCCACTGATTGGTCAATACTTAAGCGGAACAGCGTCAAGCGGACTTTACGAAGCAAGACTTGGACGCGAAGAAATGGGCAAAGAAAATCATTGCTTTGCCCCTGCTTACCGCGACGATGAGATTGATGAAATCATTTCATATTGCGATCATATTATTTTCAACTCGTTCTCACAGGTTGAAAAAATTTAAAGACAAAGTTCTTCAAGCTGGGAAGAAAGTAGGTTTACGGATTAATCCTGAGCACTCTACACAGGTTGGGCATGCGATCTATGATCCATGCTCACCTGGTTCCCGCTTTGGTGTAACCATCAAAAACTTCCGCCCAGAATTACTTGAGGGTGTGTCTGGTTTACATTTCCACACACTTTGTGAGCAAAACTCGGATGACTTAGCAACTACATTAGATGCGATTGAAGAGAAATTTGGTCCATGGCTTTCTGAAATGGAATGGATCAACTTCGGCGGCGGACACCATATTACGCGTGAAGACTATGACATTGACTTACTTGAACAATGTATTAAAAGAATGCAAGACAAATACGGTTTAGAAGTGTACCTTGAGCCAGGAGAAGCGATCGCGTTGAATGCCGGATACCTTGTAACAACCGTTCTTGATAAGCTAGAAAATGACATCGAGATTGCGATTCTTGATACGTCTGCAACGTGTCATATGCCGGATGTATTAGAAATGCCTTACCGCCCTCCTCTTCTTGGATCAGGCGAAAAGAATGAAAAGCCATTTACGTATCGACTCGGCGGACAAACATGTCTTGCTGGTGACGTGATTGGAGAATACTCTTTCGATCAACCTTTAGAAAATGGAGACCGTTTAGTTTTCGGTGATATGGCGATCTACACGATGGTCAAAAACACAACGTTTAACGGCATGCCATTGCCAGCGATTGCTGTAAAGGATAAAGACGGAGAATATCGTGTCGTACGTGAGTTCGGCTATGAGGATTTCAAAGTAAGATTGGCGTAACTCGTATTTTAAACCAGATTCTATAAGGATCTGGTTTTTCTTTTTTTAGTAACAAAACAACAGCTGCATATATTAATGAAGGAACTAATCGTTGAAACCGTTTGCAAAATAATAAATCCATTAAATAGTTCTTTTATAAAATTCTCATAGTGTTTAGTAAACTAATAATTTCCCATAAACAATTCACTTCCTTTTTTTTTAAAAAAGTATGTATCCGTACACCTAACTTCTATCAGCAATTCCTAATCAATTTCATCACTTCCAAACTTAAACACCTCTTTGTCCTCCCTCTTCCTGTCTTATTTTTTAGATATAAATACAAAAAACCTAGCTACGAAGAGAATACACTTGTGCACTCTCTTCGTAGCTAGGTTTTTACGGAACCTTGTAGAGACCCCCAACCCATATCGTTGAGGTTATACGAAGAATGATCTTTTAAATTCATACAAATAATACATGATGAAACAAAAATTTGCAACATCTTTGAGCATTTTTATAAAAAACTTAAATTCGTGTTTTCTATAAAAAACCTTTGACACATCAAAAAAAATGTTGTAAATTACGTAAGGGTCGAATGTTGCTTAACTTAACTATCAAAAATATTCGTTTTTAGGAGTGGAAATAATGGAAAATGTGTTTGATTACGAAGATATTCAATTAATCCCAGCAAAATGTGTAGTAGACAGTCGTTCAGAGTGTGATACAACTGTTACTTTCGGTGGGCATACATTTAAATTACCGGTCGTACCTGCAAATATGCAAACAATAATCGATGAAAGTGTAGCTGAGTTTTTGGCTGAAAATGGCTACTTTTACATCATGCATCGTTTTGAACCAGAAAAAAGAGAGTCTTTTATTAAAGACATGCAATCTCGTGGTTTAATCGCCTCTATTAGTGTTGGAGTTAAAGAAGAAGAGTATGGTTTCATTGAACACTTAGCATCAGAAAACCTTATTCCAGAATTTATTACAATTGATATTGCACACGGTCACTCTAATTCAGTCATTAAAATGATTGGCCACATTAAAACGCACTTACCTAACAGTTTTGTTATTGCAGGCAATGTTGGTACTCCAGAGGGTGTACGTGAATTAGAAAATGCTGGTGCTGATGCAACGAAAGTCGGAATTGGGCCAGGTAAAGTTTGTATTACAAAAATTAAGACAGGCTTTGGAACGGGCGGCTGGCAATTAGCAGCATTACGCTGGTGTGCAAAAGCAGCAAGCAAGCCGATTATTGCTGACGGAGGAATTCGAACTCATGGCGATATCGCAAAATCAGTTCGCTTCGGAGCATCGATGGTGATGATCGGTTCGTTATTCGCTGGACATGAGGAATCTCCAGGAAAAACAATAGAAAAAGACGGAAAGCTATTCAAAGAGTACTTTGGATCAGCTTCTGAATTCCAAAAAGGGGAAAAGAAAAATGTTGAAGGTAAGAAAATGTATGTTGAGCACAAGGGCTCTTTACAAGATACATTAATCGAGATGGAACAAGACCTTCAATCTTCCATTTCCTACTCTGGCGGAAGAAAATTAGACTCCATTCGCACCGTAGATTATGCCATTGTGAAAAATTCGATCTTTAATGGAGACAAGTACTAAAAATTATAATGATGAGTAAGGGTGTCCTTCTTACTCATCATTTTTATATCTACTAGCTGATGTCCACGGCCTTCCTCGTTTCTTTTTCTTCATCCTACCACTCCCCCAAAAAATGAAGATCGCATTAGAAACTCATTGCTTCCTTTCTTTTCCTTTTCCTCATGCGTCTTTTCAAAAAAACAGTTCTATTTATTGACAGTTCGTGGTAAACTCATCTTATTCTTTTTTTGCTTTTTTGATAAAGAATCTAAGATTCTTGAAACATTCGAGTTTTTTTCGTAGCAGTACTATAGTAGAAGGAAGGTAAAAATGAAGAATTTATTTACGAAGAATCCAATTATCAGCAATGATTTTGTTTTGTTTTTTTTCACTGCTGTTGTTTCTTCTTTGGCTGAAAACGTATTTTGTTCAGCTAACACACTTTGATTTAGGTATTGAAAATACCATTCAACAATTTTTGTTGTTTTTGAACCCTCTTGGTTCATCTTTATTGTTTTTAGGTTTTGCTTTTTTAGTAAAAGGACGTAAAAAATTTGTTCTACTCCTTGTTATTAATGCACTAATGTCTTCACTTTTATATGCAAATGTGTTGTATTATCGTTTTTTTAATGATTTTATCACTGTACCTAACTTAGCACAGACTCAAAATTTAGGAGATGTCAGAAGCAGTATAACAACACTCTTAACACCATGGGATGTGTTTCTGTTTGCTGATGTAGCCATCCTCCTTTTTGCGTTTGTTTTCAAATGTAAATCAATTGAAATTAAGGAATTTACTACAAGAAGAGTTTTAGCTTTATTCCTTGTGGCCTTGAGCATTTCTGGAGTGAATTTGGCTATCGCTGAGACCGACCGTCCTCAATTATTAACAAGAGGATTTGATCGCAATTATATTGTAAAATACCTAGGAATGTATAATTATCAAATATACGATGCGGTTCAAAGTACAAGGGCGTCTACCCAAAGGGTTTTTGCGGATAGTGATAGTCTTACCGAGGCTCTTCGTTTTACAAGATCAAATTATGCAGAACCAAATCCCGATTACTTTGGTGTCGGAAAAGGGTTGAACGTTATTTATGTTCACTTGGAATCAATCCAAAATTTCTTAATTCATTATGAGCTTCACGGTGAAGAAGTAACACCGTTTTTAAATTCTCTAACGGAAGAAGAGCACACTCTTTACTTTAATAACTTCTTCCATCAAACAGCACAAGGTAAAACAGCTGATGCAGAATTCATGATTGCCAATTCTCTCTATGGTTTGCCACAAGGTGCTGCTTTTACAACGAAAGGATTAAATACGTATCATGCTGCACCAGCGATCTTAGGGCAGCAACAAGGCTATACTTCAGCTGTTTTTCACGGAAATAAAGGTAGCTTCTGGAACCGAAACGAAATATATAAATCGTTAGGTTACGATCATTTTTATGATGCTAGTTATTATGATATGGCGCCTGAAGACTTAGCTGATTATGGATTAATGGATAAACCGTTCTTTGAGCAATCGATTCCTTACATTGAATCACTTCCTCAGCCGTTTTACCTTAATTTCATTACCGTTACCCATCATTTTCCGTTTACTCTTAATGAAGAAGAAGCAACACTTGCTCCTCATACAACTGGAAGCAAAACGGTTAATAATTACTTTCAAACAGCACGTTATGCTGATGAAGCACTTGAACAGTTCTTTTCTTATTTAAAAGAGGCCGGTTACTATGATAATTCCATTATTATTATGTATGGTGATCATTACGGAATCTCAAATAATCATAATCGAGCGATGAAACATGTGATTGGAAAAGAAGTAACCCCTTTTGAAAGTGCAGGCTTGCAACGAACACCATTATTTATTCGTGTGCCTGGAATCGAAGGAGGACTAATAGAAGAATACGCGGGACAAATCGACCTCCTCCCTACTCTTTTGCACTTACTAGGAATTGATACAAAAGAATTTGTGCATTTTGGAACAGACTTATTATCAGATCAACATGATGATCTCATCCCATTTCGAAATGGTGACTTTGTGAGTTCAACGATTACTATGGCCGATTCTAAATTTTATGATTCACAGACTGGTATGTTACTAGAAGAACATCAGTTAGAGGAGGCGTTAAAGCTTCAGGAAGAAGTAGAACAAAGACTTGATCTCTCGGATACGATTGTAAATGGCGACTTGCTTCGTTTTTACACTCCTAAAAATTTCATCCCTGTTGACCGATCTCAGTATAGCTACCTTAGAGGAAACACTGAGGAAGAAGTAGATGTTGAGCTTTTAGATTATCCCTCTCTTCAATAAGTAAAAAAGAACGATTGACATTTCAATCGTTCTTTTTTTATGCCTGCTTGCTAAAATGATTATGGTGCGAATGGAAAATACATAAACGTAACAATAAAAAGCGCAAACGCTCCGCCGATTAAAAAGAGAAAAGTAAACAATATATCTAAACCAATTAATCCCCATTTCAACCATGATTTTTTCTTTAATGCTGCTTTAATCCAGCGATAATTAATCATGATAAGCAATTACAAGCTTAAGACAAGAAAACTAGGGACGACCCATTGACCCACACTGAAATTTAATTATTTGACTAACGACGATGAAGATAATAGCGAGCATTCCCCCAATTCCACCAAACCGCTTCTTCTCTTTCTTTGTCGTACCAATCAATAAACAACCGCCAACTACAACAAACAAACCAAATATGAAATAATCGATCGCAAGTATCTCCCTTCCTCTTTTATTTTGATGCGTTTGGTAGTTTATGGAAATAGCGAAATGAATTTTATACTCTAAAAGCTTGTTATTTCCCTAATAGGAAATAACCTTGTAAACTGTTACTAACTAGTACAAGTATCGAAAACAGTTTCAAGTATTGATACAAAGATGGAGGCTAAGAAATGACAACAAAAACAGCGCTAATAGTAGGTGCAACTGGTTTAGTTGGGCGTGAGCTACTAATCATTCTGCTCCAACGCTCAGAATATAAAAAGGTGATTACGCTTGTACGCAAGCCACAAGGAATTTATCACGAAAAATTAGTGGAAAAAGTCATTGATTTCGACCAATTAGACGAGAATATGATTGACTACCAAATTGATGATGTTTTCAGCTGTTTAGGAACGACAATTAAAAAAGCTAAATCCCAAGAAGTGATGAGAAAAATTGATGTTATGTACCCATTAATGATTGCCAAGTTAACGCAAAACATCGGAGCAAAACAATTTTTATTTGTTAGTGCACCAACAGCCAATTCAAGTTCTAGAATTTTTTATTCAAGGATAAAAGGAGAACTAGAGGATGAAGTGAAGAAACTAGACTTTCATTCGGTTTCCATATTCCGGCCATCGCTTCTTCTAGGGAAACGTGAAGAATTTCGCTTAGGTGAAAAAACAGCTGAGCTTCTCTACTCCGCTTTTTCCTTTCTCTTTATCGGGCCATTAAAAAGAGCTAAAGCCATTCAAGGACATACGGTAGCTAACGCCATGTTTAAATCGGCTCAACTCGCCCACAATGGTGTGTCTATCTATGAATCGGATCAAATTGAACAGCTTGGAACAAATTAATAAACAAACAAGGTGCTAATTAAACAATTAGCACCTTTATCTAATACTTTCCTCTCCTTGTCTTACCTTCCAAAGTCGATAGCTATGTGTGACAAATACTTTCCCAAGCGCATAAAGTGGTATCGCTAGAATCATCCCAAGAATACCCGCGAAACGCCCTGCTACAAGTACTAAAAATAAGACGGTAACCGGATGCATTGATAACTTTCTCCCCATCACTTGAGGTTGAACAAAGATGCTTTCAATTTGCTGAATAATGATAACAATCACAATGACAAGCAACATCATAAAAGGCGAATGAATGATTCCCACGATAACAGCTGGAACCGCTCCAATCCAAGGGCCTAAATATGGTATGACGTTTGTCACCATCGCAAACAACGCTAAGATTAACGCATAATCTAACCCAATTATAGAAAACGCCGTGTAACAAAGGATCCCAATAAACAAACAAACAATTAAGACCCCTTGGATATAATTGCTTAACGTTGTATCCAAATCACGAATGATGTGACGAGCTTCTTCTTGTCTATCTTTTGGAATAAACCTCAAGATGCTCCTCGGGAATTTTTCTTCTCCTTCTTTTAATAGATAAAAAAGAATAAACGGAATGACAAATAAGGCAATAATCACATTAAAGACAGCACCAACAAACCCAATCGTGTTTGGCACAATTTCTCTTAGGACATTATTAATAATTAATCCGACTTGCTCTACTTGCTCTTCAAACTGAAAAAGTTCTGCTAAATCAAAACGTTCGACTAACTCATGCTGTTGAAGCTGAATGAGCATAAGTTGGATTTCAGCAACAATCAACGGCATGCTATTGATTAAACTTTGAAACTGCCTCTGAAGCTCTGGAACAATTAATGTTAAAAGCACTACAAACAAAGTGACAATACCTAAATACAACACGAGAATCGAAAGTGTTTTTGGCATTCTTTTACTTAACCATCTGACACACGGACGAGTTAAATAAAAGAGAACAACTGCAAGGATGATTGGAAAAAACAATGTTTGAAAAAACACGATTAAAGGAATGAAAATCCAATTAATCAAAGAGGCTAAAAATATAATGGTTAATAAAACAATCATAACCGTTCCTATTTTTATAAATTTTATAAACACTCACTCACCCCTTAGTCCCATACCTTTTACTATGTATTATTTATCCATTTTACTTCTTTAATAACTTCAACCCCCTCCTCTATTTCCCCTTCCTATCTACTCTTATTTGTTAAATAATCTTAAAAAGGCCTTCGGTAAACAATTACCAAGACCTTTTTCATCTGACATTATGTAGAGTTAAAATCTTCCTGATTTAAAAATCGAATACAATAACCAAAGAAACATTAACAAAGCTACGCCGAAACCTATTTCAACAGCTGGGATATTCCAAAGCACTGACGTTTGCCCTCTTAAGGAAGATCCAATGATCAGCCCAACCATAATAATACTAAAAGAGAGCAAAACAATGCTAAAGGACAAGCGGTTGCTAATTCTGTCCAACTTTGTTAGAAATAATTCAACTTTTGGGATGGAGATTTCCAAAGGGATTTTTTCCTTTTTTAAAAGCGCTGTAATTTCTTTCATTTGCTTTGGGAATTCTAGTATAATCTCGCCGTATTCACCAACATGGGTAATCATTCTTTCAGCCATTCGTTTCGGATGTAGTCTCTCCTTGATTAACTGCCTACCGAATGGTTCTGCAGCTTTCATAATACTAAAGTCAGGATCTAGTTTCTCGACCATTCCTTCAAGAGTAAGAAACGTTTTCCCTAGTAATGACAGATCAGCTGGTATGCGAATCCGGTGCTCATGAGCAATCTCCATTAAATCATTAACAGCTTCACCAAGATGGACTTCACTTAACGGAACATCATAATACTTCTCTTTTAATTCCTCAATGTCTAGACGTAACAGTCTCATATTCACATCTTCAGGTACGAGTCCCATTTGATTAATGGCTTTAATGACCCCATCAGAGCTTTGCCTCATCATGGCAATAACTAAATTTGCTAATTGAATCTTCATATCGTAAGTCAGTCGTCCAACCATACCAAAATCAATAAAGACAATAACCTCTTCTTCTAACACTAATATATTTCCAGGATGCGGATCTCCATGGAAAAAGCCCTCTATAAGAACTTGGTGAAAAATGGCATGAGTAATCTGATTCGCTACTCGTCCCAAGTGGTAGCCTTTGTTTCGAAGCTCCTCATGCTCACTTATTTTTGTTCCTTCAAAGTATTCCGTTGTTAATACCTTTTTTGTAGAAAATTCCTTGTACACTGAGGGGATACGAATTTTCTGATTGTTTTCAAACTGCCTAGCGATCTTAGCAGCATTTTTCGCTTCGATTGTATAATCCAATTCAGCTAAAATCGCTTTAGAAAATTCCTCCACAATTGCTTTCACTTGATATTTTTCTGCCCAGCGCAAACGATGCTCCGCCAAAGCCGCTAATTCTTCAAGAATTTCTAGATCAGTATGAATCATTTTCTCCACACCCGGCCTCTGTACCTTAACCGCAACCTGCTCCCCTGTTTTTAAAACAGCATAATGCACTTGGCCAATAGAAGCTGCTCCAAGCGGCTCCTCATGGAACTCACTAAACAATTCATCGATTTCAAATCCAAGTTCTTGCTCGATAATGGTTTTCACTTCGTCTGTTGGAAATGGGGACACTCGATCTTGTAACTTGCTTATTTCTTGAATCATGTCTGCAGGAATGACATCAGGGCGTGTGCTAGCAATTTGTCCAAGCTTCACAAAGGTTGGACCCAATTGTTCTAAAAATAACCGGACCCTTTCACCCGTCGTTTTTGCATGTACCTCATGATTTTTCTTAAGCAAGCGCTTGGGCAAAGAAAGAATATCTTGTAGACCTAATTCTTCTACAAGAAAACCAAACCCATTCCGTGAAAAAGCTGAGGCGATCTCTCTGTAGCGTTGAATATGCCGAATCCTTCTTTCAAACATAAGAAATCCTCCCTTACCCTTCCTCTACCATGAAAACCCTTCTCATGAATCGTTCTGTTTATTTTCAAGAACTTGAATTCTTCTCTCTAACTCCCTAACTTCTTCTTTTGTAGCTAAGTTAAGTTCACCAATCATTTCTTTTGCTTTCTTCTTGATCTTCTCATCAATTTCTCTTTGTGTATCCTCGCCTTTTTTCCATAAATCGTTTAAAAATTCCTTAGACTCCTGTTGGCTCATTTCTCCTTTTTTCTACTAACTCCTCTACGAGTTTTTCTGCTTGCTCCTTTGTCGTAACAGCTAATCCTATACCTAAAGCCAAACCTTTTTTTATCGTCTCCTTCATTTCTCTTCCTCCTTAAACATGATGTTTTTTTGTAAGCCTCTCTAGAATAAAAAAGTAAGCAGCATCTGATTGCCCTTTTAAATCCATTACTCCCAGTATGGTATAGTCATCAATTTTTCTAAATGTATCATAGATGCCATGCTGGTCATAAATCATTGTTGCACTTACGACTCCTCTATATTCAAGCATTCGCATTCTAGCTTTCCCTTTCCTTGTTTTAGCAATAGGAGAAGCAATGGAAAACAGGGTTTTCACGAGTCCTTTGGAGACCTTTTCAAACGGAAAAGTCATTGGAACAAACCCTGGGTTTATGTTATACAAAGTACCATTGCGTTTTTGAAAAACAAGAGGATGTACTGTTTCATTGTCAACAAACTCCTTACCGAACCAACTAATAGCATCAAGTAGGCCGTCCATCGGATGCCCGGTTTTCATTTCTTTTCCTTTCCATAACCCAAGCATAAATGGTAGGTCTGCACGATCCAATTGATCAAAAAACTCAAAAGCTTCTGTTTGTGTGACATTCTCTTTTGCTAATAACGATTGTAACTTGTCTCTTCGATTCATGAACGCCTCCTTCTTAATCGTTCTCTCTACTAAATGACTATTCCTTTAGAACTTCTATGCATGTTGGCCTTTTTCCTACCTTTATTTAACCTATGCCACTTTAGTCAAATTCACAATTATTTTTGAGAACAAAATGCATCGCTTCTTCTTTTACATAAAACAGCATCTATGCTTTTTTTTCGTAATTCTTCAACTATCTGTTTGGATGATTTACTTATTTTTGAGACAATGGTTGTTCCATGATTGACAGGGATTCCTTTTAAAGTCAAGAATAGCTCATCTCCTTTAGAAGAATTTATATTGTTTTGTTATAAGTAAGTATAGGAATTAATTGTGAACTGAGTATGAAATGGAGTGTGATTAGTAAATTTTCAATAGATAGATAACTTCTTGACACCCTTTACTCCCCTAGTTTTCAACGTTTATCACACCGACTTCTGAATATCAAAAGCGAACAGCTCAACCACTGTTCGCTTCTTCCTATCTATTTATTTCTGAATCCAATCCAATGCCTTTTCTCTTTCACCAAATTCAAAATGCTTCACTTGAATTCCAGGGATGTACCAGCAATAGGTTCACCTTCCCATTACCTCTAATTTTTTCAGCAATTTTGTTTGTGACTACTAATCTGTACCCTTCTAACAAGTTAGTAAACATTTCTTTTGTTTGATTTGATTGAACATAAGGAAAAAAATACACTTGTTAGTGCCGTGTCGCCCTCTTATACGAAAGAAAAGCGAACAGTATTACACTGTTCGCTTTTCTAATTTCACTTTTTTTACACATTGCTTAACGCGAATGTTCCGCTGGACGTATTCGTTCATGTGCTAAGTCACTTAAAATGTCGTTAAAATAGACACTTACAGTATCAAAAGGTGTCCCTGTACGAAGACGATCATCTAGAGCATAAATGCGTTCAACAACATGCTCCTCCGTTACTACACGTACAAATTCTCTATCAACGATATTGCGTGTTATCTGCTCCACTTCAGCTAGTATTTCATCGTTGTTTTCAAGTGAAGAAAGCCCAATTACGACATTATTATCATGAACAATCACTCGACCATCGTACACACCTTCAATCTGGTTCAACTGCTCCATAATTTCTTGTACAGTTTCTCCTTCATAACCTGCATGGTAAAAGTGCTGACTTGTGTTGAGGTTTTCAAATTGAGTTGTAGAATTTATCGTTTCTTCCGTGGCAGCATTTACTGAGAATCCACTTGCAATGACCGCTGCTGTGGCTAATGAAATCATAATTTTATTCATTGGAATCCTCCTTTTATTCCTTATCATGGCTACAACTTGAAGAAATTACTCCTTTTAAACCGAATTTCAGCAAATTTGGTTCAATTTGCAAACCTAATCGTTTTTTCACCCTTATATCAGAAAAAGAGCTGGATCTATTTCACAAAGTGAAACAGTCCCAACTCTTTTTTCATGATTTAAGTTTATTATGAAGATTTTTTCTTATTCACAATATCAAAAGCAACTGCTGCTAATAAGACTAAGCCTTTAATGGCTTGTTGCCAGTCAATGCCTAGACCTAAAATGGACATACCATTATTCATAACACCCATTACCAATCCACCAACGATGGCACCAATGACCGTACCTACCCCACCATAAGCTGAAGCACCACCGATGAATACAGCTGCGATCGCATCTAACTCAAATAAGTTACCAGCTCTTGGTGTCGCTGCATTAAGTCTTGCTGCGAAAATAAGCCCAGATAAAGCAGAAAGTACACCCATGTTTACAAAAACACCAAATGTAACTTGTTTTGTTTTCACTCCAGAAAGAGAAGCAGCTTTTAAGTTTCCTCCAACCGCATAGATATGACGACCAACAATCGTCTTTTTCATCACAAATGTATACCCAATAATAAGTACTAATAAAATGATAAGAATGTTTGGTATCCCTCTATACGTAGCTAATACATACGTAAATACGTTAATTACAGCGAATATAGCAACTAATTTGGCAACAAACAAACCTTGAGGTAATACATCAAATTGATACTTCACTTGGTTTTTTCTCGTTCTTATTTCCATTACAATCAAAATCAAAGAGAAAATGAAACCAATGACAATGGAGAAAATATGAATGCCATCTCCACCAAAAATATCAGGAATAAATCCATTGCTTATTTGTTGGAAAGATGCAGGATATGGAGCAATGGATTGCCCTTGTAAGACGACTAATGTTAATCCTCTGAATAATAACATTCCGGCCAACGTAACAATGAATGCTGGAATACCAACATAAGCTACCCAAAATCCTTGCCATGCTCCGATTAATGCACCTACAAGTAAGCAGACGATAATCGCTAAAAATGGATTCATCTGTAAATTGACCATTAGAATTGCCGAGATAGCCCCTACAAATGCAGCGATGGAACCAACCGATAAATCAATATGACCTGTAATAATAACGAGGACCATTCCGATGGCCAAAACTAAGATATAACTATTTTGTAATATAAGATTCGTAATATTTAAAGGTCTTAATAAGGTACCATCTGTTAAAATCTGAAATAAAATAACAATAAAGACTAATGCAATAATCATGCTGTATTGTTTCATATTGTTTTTAAATAGATTCGTGATCGTATTCACTTTTACTACCCCCTGCTCTTCGTCATATATTTCATCAGTGTTTCTTGCGTTGCTTCAGACCTGTTTACTTCTCCAGTAATTCGGCCTTCATTCATGACATAGACTCTGTCACACATACCAATAATTTCTGGTAGTTCTGATGAAATGACCAAAATCCCTTTTCCTTGATCAGCTAATTGATTCATGATTGTATAAATTTCATATTTAGCCCCAACGTCGATTCCTCTCGTTGGTTCATCTAAAATAAGTAAATCTGGTTCTGAGAACATCCATTTACTTAATACAACTTTTTGTTGATTGCCCCCACTTAAATTCCCAACAATCTGCTTTACACTAGGGGTTTTGATGTTCATTTTTTTTCGATACTCTTCCGCTACAACATGTTCTTCATTTTCATTCAAAACCGTTTTGTTCGTAATCTTTTTTAAATTTGCTAGAGTGATATTTTGTTTAATATCATCCATTAAAATTAAGCCGTACTCTTTCCGATCCTCACTTACATAAGCAATTCCTGCTTCAATTGCTTGGGTCACATTAGATAGATCAAGTTTTTTTCCTTCCTTAATCATTTCACCTGTTGTTTTCTTTCCGTACGATTTGCCAAACATACTCATGGCAAGCTCCGTTCGACCTGCGCCCATTAATCCAGCAATACCAACAATTTCTCCTCTTCGAATCGTTAAGTTAACGTCTTTGACGACTTGACGATCACTTTGGACTGGATGATACGTACTCCAATTTTTCACCTCGAAAAACGTATCACCAATTTTAGGTTGATGGTCTGGGTAACGGTTTGTTAAACTACGCCCTACCATTCCTTTAATAATTCGGTCTTCTGTAATATCAGCTGTGTCCAATGTCTCAATTGATTGTCCATCCCGGATAATTGTAACGGAATTAGCCACTTTCTTAATTTCATTTAATTTATGAGAGATAATAATAGATGACATCCCTTGACTACGTAGCTCCATCAATAGATCTAATAAATTTTCACTATCATTTTCATTAAGAGCTGCAGTTGGTTCATCTAAAATTAGAAGTTTCACATTTTTAGATAAAGCTTTTGGCAATTTCAACTAATTGTTGCTTTCCTACACCAATATCTTTAATTAACGTGTTGGGTGTCTCTTTTAACCCTACTTTTGCTAGTAATTCTCTTGCCTTACTTGTTGTTTCATTCCAATTTATAATTCCTTTTTTTGCTTGCTCATTACCGAGAAAAATATTCTCAGCTATTGATAGCTCTGGTATAAGTGCAAGTTCTTGGTGAATAATAACAATTCCCAAGTTTTCACTCTGTTTAATGTCTTTAAATTCACAAACTTGATCTTTAAACAAAATATCTCCTTCATACGTACCGTGCGGATAAACTCCACTTAACACTTTCATTAAAGTCGACTTTCCAGCTCCGTTCTCACCGCAAATTGCATGTATTTCCCCTTCTACTACTTTTAAATTAACGGTGTCAAGAGCTTTCACTCCTGGAAATTCCTTTGTTATATTTTTCATTTCTAAAATGGTCGATTGCATTGCCATTTCACCACACCCTCTATCCTAAAGATGTAGAAGTTCCTTACCACTTACTCCTAATCTTAGATTCGTTATATACCATAAATAAATGTAGGAAGAGAGTGTCTCAAGTAAGGGCTGACCCGGGTTTGAGACACCCTCTTTTTCAAGAACTTTTATTATTGAAGTTGATCTTCTGTATAATAGCCGCTTCCAAGAATAACTTCTTCATAGTTATCAACGTCAACATATACCGGCTCAAGTAAATAAGAAGGAACAACAATTACACCATTGTCATATGTTTCAGTATCGTTCACTTCAGCCTCTTCACCTGAAAGAATAGCAGATACCATTTCTACAACCTTTTGAGCAAGCTCTCGTGTATCTTTAAATACGGTCATCGACTGATCTCCAGCAATAATTGCTTTTAAGGATTGTAACTCAGCATCTTGACCAGTAATAACTGGTAGGTCTGTGTAACCAATGTTCTTTAATGCAGAGATAATTCCAATTGCTAATCCATCATTTGGAGATAGTACTGCATCTACTTCTTCATCTGTATAGAACGTACTTAATAAATTATCCATTCTAGATTGAGAGTTAGCCGCACTCCAGTTTAATGTCGAAACTCTATCCATTCCTACCTGACCACTCTTAACAACTAATTTACCCTCGTCAATGTAAGGTTGTAATATAGACATTGCACCATCGTAGAAGAAGTATGCATTGTTATCGTCTGGTGATCCACCAAATAACTCAATGTTAAATGGGCCCGCTTCATTTTCTAAGTCTAAAGCTTCAACAAGGTAGTTTCCTTGAATTTGTCCTACTTTAAAGTTATCGAACGTTGCATAGTATGAAATATGCTCTGACCCTCTAATTAAACGGTCATAGGCAATAACTGGGATATCTGAATCTGCAGCCATTTGTAACACATTTGTTAATGCTTCTCCATCAATCGCCGCAATAACAAGAACATCAACACCTTGTGTAATCATGTTTTCGATTTGAGATACTTGTGTTTCTACTACATCTTCTGCATATTGTAAGACTACTTTATAATCTAGAGCTTCAAGCTCTTTTACCATGTTATCTCCATCATGAACCCATCTTTCAAGAGATTTCGAAGGCATCGATACCCCAACGAATCCAGCTTCGCCACTTCCTCCACCTTCTCCACCGGCCGATTCACTACCGCCACCACACGCTGTCATAATTGCAGCAAGCATAAGAACAATCAGTAACATTCCAAATCTCTTCATCTTTGTTTCCCCCTTTTATTTTGTATGCGTTTTCTGATAACGCTTACAATATGATCATAATGCATATTCGCCCTTAAAAACATTGAAACATATAGCACTTAAATACGTCCTTCTTAATTTATTTCTCCATTTACGTCAAAACCAATCATGTTTCCTTTTCTCACTAGCACTTTTTTAACCATTTAGCATTTTTATGTTTGTTTTTTTCAAATTTTCAAAGAAAAAGCCCTCACCTAATGGGAGGACTTTAGACTAATGGTTTCTTATCTAACTGACAACTTGTTGCTATTTAATTGAGAGAATGTCGGTATTCACTAGGAGAAAAGCCCGTATTGATTTTTAAAGACGCGACTAAAATAATTAGGATCTTTGTAGCCGACTTCATAACAGATTTCTTTTACACTACTTTCCTGCAGACGGATTAACTCCTTCGCTTTTTCTACTCTTATCTCTGTCAAATAGTCAATGAACGAACAATTTGCACGGGATTTAAAGATTTTGCTGAAATATTGTGGACTTAGTTTCACTTCATCCGCTACCTCTTCAAGCGTGATTGCTTTCTTATAATGCTGATCAATATATTCTTTTGCCATAACCAACACATCTTTATTTTGTGAATGATACATCTTATGAATGTGCTGAGAGATCTCAACTAGTTTATTTTGAATTGAGGACGCAGGTTGCATTTCAAGCTGATGTCGATCAAAGGAAACGGAAACACCACTTTCAGCGATTTGACGACTGAGCAGAATGAAAAACTCAGATAATTTTTCCTCAAGAATATCCGTGCTTTTTTCACAGAATAACATGAGGGCATCAAAATACTGTTGAAAATAAGATGCTACATCTCCTGTTTGCCCTGAGGTTACCGTTTCAAGTACTTTTTTTTCTAGCTTGTATGGATAAGAGCTCATAGTATGCTCAGCTTTATCCACGTGATCATTGTAATACTTACATGAGTAAGCACTTCTTGCCATTGATAACGCAAACAACGCTTCATGGTACGACTGCACTAACTTCTCAACTTCGTTATACACTCTTCCAATTCCAATAGATAACTCCACGTTTGAAAACAAAGACCGTCCTTTGTTAATCAGTTCTTGTCCACTTTTTAATGCATACTCTCTAACCTTATTTTTTTCTCGATCCGTTAGTTGAACAAGGACAGGAATCCTTCCCATATTCTCTTCTCCAAGAAAATATTGATGATAAAAATGCCCTAACTCTGCTTGTATATAGCTCATGAGTTCCTGCACATTTATACGTTCTACCACTCCTTGTTTTTTCTTCGCTTCAACAACTAACACAAAACTATCTCTTTGAAAATTTTGTTCCAATTGTAAATCCCCAAGATGTTGCCCATAAGAAGCTTCCATTAACATAGCTGTGATCACTTTTGATTGAACAATCGATAAAGCACGACGGTAATTATCCTTTAAAATAATTTCTTCTTTTCTTTTTTCTTTTTCTCGTTCCACTTCAGTTAGCACTTTTCTAAGTGGAGTGGTAATCTCTTCTTTTGTACTCGGTTTTAAAATATAATCCCTTACTCCTATTTTCATCACTTGCCGAGCGTATTCAAATGTATCAAACGCTGTAACCATTATAATGTGAACGGAAGGATGCAATTTTTTAATCTCTCTACATGCTTCAATTCCATCAATCCCTGGCATTTTAATATCCATAAAAATCACATCCGGCCGAAATTCCTCTGCTTTTAATATAGCGGTTCGACCATTATCAGCTTCTTCAATTGTGACATTGGGAAATTCGTCGGTTATGACTTTTCGAAGACCTTTCCTCTCTATGGATTCATCATCTACGATTAAAATTCTATACATCCAGCCTTCCCTCCCAATTCTTTGGTAATGTTAACTTGATTGTTGTACCTTTCCCTACCTCTGAATCAATCACAACCGATTCATTCCCTTGATAAAATAACTCGAGCCTCCTAAGCACATTTTTAACCCCAATCCCGTTGAATGCCCGCTAGTTTTTGAGGAACGTTCAGATAATTTGTCTAATATCCTTTCACTCGTTTCCTGGTCCATTCCAACCCCATTATCCCTTATTTTCAGAACAATATGATCTCCTTCGCTATAGCCTTCAATTTCAATTAAACCTTTTTGTTCATATGGTTCAAGTCCATGAATAAATGCGTTTTCAACTAGAGGTTGTAAAGTAAGAATTGGCATCTTTAAGGTATGACATTCTTCTGATACATTCACAGAAAAATCAAAGCGATCATCAAACCTTGTCTTTTGAATATAAAAATATTCCTGAACGACACTTAATTCATCTAATAGCGTTACCGGTTTCTCCATGACACCTAAGTTATATCGTAGTAACTTAGCTAACGAATTAATCAATCTAAATACGTGCTCTGAGCCTTCAATTAACGCACTTTTGGAAATCGCATTTAGTGTATTAAATAAAAAGTGAGGATTAATTTGACTTTGCAAACTTTTCAATTCCATCTCTTTTAATAACTTATCTTGCTCTGATTTGTTTTTTATTTGTTTAACAAAATACATTAAATCTGTTCTCATTTGATTAAATGATTTTGATAAAAATCCTATCTCATCATTTGATTCAGGAAGCTTAGGTCCATCTAACTTCCCATTGGCAACTTCACGGGCCGTCCTTGTAAGCTGGTGTATAGGGGATGTAATGCTATTACTAAACAAATATGCAATAAAAATCCCAAAAGAAAAAGTAGCAATAGACATGAACAACACGGTTAATGTTAAAGCATCATTCCTTTTGTTTATAGCATCATAATACGTATTAAACATTGATAAGTCGTTATTTAATAACGTCAACGTTTGATCCTGAATAAAGCCAACTAACATAAAAGCTTCTTTTTGTTTTGCCGAGTACATCTCAATGTCATCTGCTAAAAAAGCCTGAACAGCGCTGTCACTTTCTTCTACTAAACTTTCAATCATGTTTTGATAGTTTCTAGTATCAATATAATTATGTTCATTCAAAAAATGGTTTTTTAAAAGTTGCTTTGTATCAAGTAGTTCTTGTCGATGATGTTCATACCATTCTTGATCACTCGTCATTTTTTTATTTAAAAAGGCGTCCATTGCTTCGTACGTTTGTGTTGATTTTTGTGAAATATCATTTAATAAGAAAAAACGTTCTTGTATCAGTTCATATTGCTTTACGGTTTGATGATAGTTATAAAAAATAAATAAGGATAAACTGCTTAAAACGATAAAGAGAACAACAAAATAAATCAGTAACTTGGTTCGAATCGGCATCCTAATTCTTGGGTTAGTACTCATCTACTACATCTTCTTTCGTCAAAATAGTAATGGACGTATGATATTCTTTTAAAATTTCTTTTCCTTCCAGTCGGTCGATTAATAAATTGACTCCTAAGTGCCCCATCTCATATGGTTCTTGTTTTAGTGTCGCATGAATGTCACCAGCAATTATGAATTCTATCGTCTCTTCTAGTGCATCAAAAGCGTAAATGCTCATATCTGTTGTTGGATTGCCTTTTTGTATTCCTTCTACGATTCCTAAACTATCAAGAGCACTTGTCCCTAATAAGATCGAAATTTCCGGATTGTTCTTTAACATTTGGTAAGTCTTTTCGGCAGCTTGAATTTTACTTAGATTTGAGCTTTCAATTGAAACAACCTCAATTCTATCTTCAAGACTTGTTGCATCTATGAAACCTTGAACTCTTTCATTTAAATTATTCGGAATAAAACTTCCCGTAATAATACCCACCTTTGTCTCCCCGATTGTTTCATGTAGTACGGCCCGTCCCATCTCATAGCCAGCCTGATAATTGTTTGTCCCTACATAAGTTACAAGTTCATTGTTCTCTAAATCCGAATCAACAATGATAACAGGAATTCCTTTTTCTAACGCCTTCGTGAGAACTGGCTCAAATTCATTTGATAATCCTTGAGTTAAGATGCCATCGACTTTCGAAGCAATGGCCATTTCAATCAGTTTGATATGATCGCTAATATTCGTTTGTTTCGTACCCATATATTCAATTGTAATCCCATTTTCTTTAGCTGCGTCATTAGCTCCTGAATATAACTCTTGTAAATACGGTGTCTCCTTCTCCTGTACGATGAGAGCTAAATGATACTCAGAATCAAGTGTTGTTCCGCTTGCATTCAACGGCACCTCAAAGTCTAAACTTTGCATAAAAAAATGATACGTTAATAGCACTGAAATACCCGTAATGGTTAGTAATAATCCATAAATATAGTAACTGTGTTTCATTGTGTAACACTTCTTTCTCTCTATAGGTAATAAGACACTATCTAGTTTTCTATCATTATACATTGAAAGCGCTTAAATATGTGATGAAATAATTATTCTTCTGTTTGAATAGAGATTATTTTTTGTTTTTCTTTGTAATTCAGCTTCATCCTTTTATTTTTTTAATTAAATTGTGATTGACTTTCTGGAAAAATGCTCTGAGTCTTATTTTATTGAGCAAAGCTTCACCCTCTGTTTTTTTGTTTTACTTTATTTCACACATATAACGTACGTAGGAAAACGTTAATTACAAAAAATAATTGTATAAAACTGGTAATTATAGTTGATTTTCGTCATTCGTCCTCAGTTACTTCATAGTTCATTGACGTCTTTAGCACTCACTGTTACTTTAAAGTTATAGATTATTCGTATAGAAAGGGTGGGGTTTTATGACCTCTCGAACGCTTCTTGAACCAACTGATTTTACGAGCGAACCGATGCTTCTTTTACCAGAGTATGTCATTCTCCGTCATGGTCCTGTGACAAATTATGCTGTGCTTGTTGAGAACGGACAGTTTGCTGATGTTGGCCCTGCATCTGAACTACAAGTTCGCTATCAAGATGCGAAACAAATTCCTATTCCAAAAGCTGCGGTGATGCCCGGTTTTATCGATGCACACCATCACCTTACACAAGCCTTTGGAAAAGCATTAGCATTTGGAGAACCCTCTGAAATCTTTAAACGAATCTGGGTACCGCTAGAAGGCTCTCTTAATGAAGAACTTGTGTATCTAGCTGGAAAATTAGCAGCACTTGAGTCTCTTAGGGGAGGCTTTACAACCGTAGTCGATGCCGGAACCCGTGCAGAGGGAGATCTTGCCCCCTTGGCACAAGCAGTGACAGATGCAGGCTTGCGTTGTGTACTTGGCTTGATTTGCAATGATCAAGGCGGTGCTCCAACATTAGATCCTAAACAAATCCTAAAACAGGCAGAGTCTCATTTATCGAATTGGCCAAGCGGAGGCCTTATCCACCCTTCTTTAGCCATTTCCATTCCAGAGGCTGCTTCTAATAACATGTTATATAGCGTGGCTGCTTTAAGTCATGAAGCTGGTGTGATGTTTCAAACGCATGTGAACGAACACCTCGCTGCCGTTGAACGATCAATAATTGATCGTGGACTGAGACCACTGGAGCATCTGTATTCCGTTGAAGCTCTAGGACCTCATACATTGATTGCTCATGCTACGTTATTAACATCACATGAATTACAACTAATAAAAGAAACAGATACAGCGATTGCTTATAACCCTGTTGCGACATTGTGGAAAGGCAATGCGACCGCTCCGGCAACCTACATGCATGAAGAAGGAATTCGTTTCGGAATTGGAACAGACAGTACAAGGAGTGATGGATTCAGGTTGCTGGATGCAGCTGAAGCAACTCAACGGTTAGCTTTTGGAATTCAAGTAGGTGATTTTTCATCAGGCGGCGGTTGGCCTTGGTTTGACCATGCCACTACTGGAGGAGCAGAAGCAATTTCCCTTGAAAAAATAACGGGTGAAATTGCGGTTGGAAAAGAAGCCGATTTTCTCATTATTGACTTGGATACCCCTGAGTTTCATCCATCTCGTGATTTAATTTGGGAGCTTACTCGTTTTGGGAATCGTGATCAAATCATAGGGGTGTTTGTTGCAGGGAACTTCGTTTATGGAATGGGTGGCCAATCGATTGGGACGGACGCGCCTTAATGCATGAGGTTTCGAAGCGTGTAAATGAGGCGATTGAACAAGCACCGATTAAAAAACTTCATCCCACATCAACGGAACATCGAAAACTTTTTGAATCTTATCGTACTAAATAAAAAAAAGCAAGCATGCATAAATACTCACCTGTTGCATGCTTGCTTTTTTTCTTTGTATAAGAAAATTCCCCTCTCACAGTTGAAAAGGGGAAATCTTTTTCCTTAATTTGCCTTAGAGAACGGACTTGAAGGGGCTTTTTTTCTCCATGGATAATTTTTGATCGCATTTTGTACTCCTATATAGAGTAATGCCATAACAATCAGCAATCTTAAAATGGTTCCGTGAGTAAGAATCGCCATATAGCCTCCTGCTAAGCCACCAATAAAAGCGGTACTTGTCAACAATGGGGCAATATCAAGAGCTAAGTTACCTTGTTTGTATTGTAACCATGTGCCTAAGATCGTTGTTGGAATTATAGCAAGTAACGATATCCCCTGACCCATATGCTCACTTACCTGTAATAAGATAACCGTTCCTGGGACCAAAATTGTACCTCCTCCTGCTCCAAATAAGCCACTTGAAAGGCCTGCAATAACACCAAGAGCAACAGCCATTAAAAGAGTAGACAATTCGCCTGATGTAACAATCGAACCTAGTGGAGAAACAGGGAACATATATAAACCAGCTAATGATAAAAGAAAAAGACCAAAAAGAAAACTTAACATTTGTCCTTTGATATATTTCATTAAATGTGTTCCCGCAATCACTCCCGCAAGACACCCAATCATCACTTGTATGCTAATCGTGACATCGACCTGACCAGATGAAAAATAAAAGCCTAAAGCGGCAACACCTGAAGCAAATGCAACAGGAAGTGCTGTGGCATGTGACTTATGTGGAGAAAGACCAAAGACAGCGATGAGAAAGGGAATAACGAGAAAAGAACCGCCAATCCCCAGAAGTCCCCCGAAGAATCCTCCAAAAAGGCCAATCAAACTCACTTGCAGTATGAATTTTTTTCGTTTATTGTCATGTGTAAGCAAGAGATTCTCCTTTGTCTACCTTTATTTGTCACTCATTTGGAAGAAATTCTGTTGTAAATAATTCATTCACATCAATATCAGATTCAACGACTCCGATATCTTTTAGTTGCGCCAAAAGTTTTGACCATTTCTGCTCGGACATATACCCTACTCCATGTTCTGCTGCATCACTACCGTAAATTAAATCAATTAACGCTTCAGATCCGTATGCCATTGCTTCAAGATCATAGTCTGGGTTTGCTTCTTGGATAACAGGATTTATTTCGTCATAATTCGTTTTGTAATAGTCCCAGCCTTTTAAGCTAGCTTCTATATAGGCCCTTACTGTATCGTAGTTTTCTTCAATATAATCTTCTGTTGTGAAAAGAACATTCGCATACGTTTCGTAACCTGAATCATCAATAAACAAATAATCAACATCTATACCTTCTTGAGCTAAGTTATAAGGTGCAGTTGTTACAAATGCTTGACTCACCGCTTCATCATCAGCAATAAACGGACCAAATTGTCCAGTAAACGCCATCTCATCAACATTTAGGTTGTATGCACTTTGAATGTACTCCCAGTACATCACCCCTGGAGCAACGTAAACCGTTCTTCCATCTAAATCAGGAAAATCACTTATTGGTGTATCCTTGTGAAACAATAAAATTTGTGGGTTTGATTGTAAGATAGCAGCTAAACCTACAACTGGAATTCCTTGATCACGCGCGGCGATAAGTGCATCAGCAGGTGCCATTCCAAAGTCGGCCTCTCCAGATGCAACAATTTGAACAGCTGAAACTTGTGGCCCTCCTGATTCAATTGTCATTTCTAATCCCGCTTCCTCGTAAAATCCTTTTGCTAAAGCTGCATATTGTCCTCCATGGTCTGGCTGAGCAAACCAAGATGTAATTTGTTTTATTTCGGTTAATTCTTCCGTCACCTCTGCTGTCGTATCACTAGATTCAGTTGGTTCGCTAGACTCACTTGACTCGTTTACATCACTTTCAGTTGCTCCACCACAACCAGCTAATAATAAAGAAGTCATCATTACTGAACTAAAAAAAGCTCCGATTTTTTTCATTTACGTTTCCTCCCTTTGCTCTTACAAGATACCTATAACGTAGCATTCAACATTGTAGTATTCAATATAGATTGAGAGATTTAAGACCAGTGAGCAAAATTGACGAACAATGAAGAAAACACCCAATTTATCCCATCCAATTGTAAACTTGTCCTTAGATAACGAAACAATGAATGGAACATTTCCTAACGTTAAATACCAAATTTATTGTAAAAACACTATACTTAAAGAAAGCATAACGTAAAAGGAGAGCCAGCAGCTAATGAACCATTTAGATCTGATCACCATGCAGGAAGCGATTGACTTATTGGAAGTTAGTCGTTCAACTATAGACCGTTGGCGTAAATTCAAGCGCTTGCCTTTTATTAAAATAGGAAAAGAAATTTACTTTCACAAGGAAGAAATCCAACAATGGGTTCGACAACACTCGAAGGTACACGAACCAATCGATGAAAACAGAATAGATCAAACCATCCGAATGACGACACCGGATACGATTACAATTGGGTATCAAAGTCAAACAGCTCACATGTGGAGTCCTCTACTTATGAAAAAGCTAGGCTTTTTCGAAGAAGAGTTAGCAGAATTGAACCCTACACGCCCTTTGCAAATCAACTGGATAAATGCTAAAAACGGCTTAGAACTAATAGAAGGGATGATTGCAGGCCAAATCCAAATTGCTTCTTTAGGTGATTATCCAATTATGATCGGTCATCAATTAAGTACGATATTCCCTAATTTCAACCCTGTTCTCCTCGCCTTTGACGGAAAAACGTCTCAAAGTGAAGGAATCTCACTTGTTATCCCTAAAGATCTTCATTTTCACGACGTAACCGATTTACATGGTCACACCCTTGCTACTGTTACGAATTCCAGTGCTGGGCACCGATTAAATCGACTTCTTTCAGGGATAAACGCAACATGTGAAGTCATTAATCAAGACATGAACTTAAGTTATTCGAACATTATTGAAAGAGGTGTCGGAGTAAGTGTAATGTGGGAGCCTTATGTTAGTCTTTCTGAATTACAAGGAGCTGCTACTATGCATTTTGACGGTTTTACAGATGACTATTTAACAGGTCTCGTTGCATTAGATCATTGGGCTCAATTAAATGATGACATTGTCATAGCCTACTTAAAAGCACATATGCGTACTCATCAATTCGCAAGAGAGTATCCTCTTAAAGCTGCTAAACTATTAAGTGAATTAACTGGTATATCACATAGAGTTACAACGAGTATCGTCTCAAAAGTTCGCTGGGATGCGGCTGTGTACAAACAAGATTTAGAAACATTGAAAAATTTATCTATTACAGATCAATCTTTCACTAGAAATGTAACAGGTTCAAAAGGTTGTATCCCTTATAGAGGCTATTACTTAAATGAAGCTTCAAAGAGGTTACAGTTAACAAGCGTGTCGGACCGACCTTTGGAGGGGGATTGGAGTTTGGATTATTTGTATTAGTTAAACTCTTAAAAAAATGTATTTAATAAACAAAGAATCCTACCTTGAGTTTCAAGATTCTGGTTCAGGATTTTTTGTTTGCAAAATTAACCTACTTTTATCATTCAGACTCTCCCCTCATTGCTGTTTACTCGCCAATTCAGCTCCTTTACTAGCGGACAAATAAAAAACCTTAAGAGGCTGTATCTCCCTCTCAAGGTTTTTGGGATTTCACTTATAAAGGTGACAAGCTACCACACGACCTTTACCAACTTCTTTCAGCTCTGGCCGCTCGACTTTGCAAATGTCCATACAAGCGTGACATCTTTCATGAAAAGCACATCCAGTTGGGGGGTTTTGTGGATTTGGAACGTCACCGGTTAACAAAATACGTTCTCGCTTAATTCCTGTTTTGGGTATTGGTACCGCGGACATTAATGCTTGTGTATATGGATGAAGAGGTTCTTTATATAGCTCCGTTTTCGAAGCTAATTCCACCAATCTCCCTAAGTACATCACGCCAACTCGCGAACTAAAATGTTTTACAACACTTAAATCATGAGCAATAAACAAATATGTTAAGTTTAACTGTTTTTGAAGATCCTGCATTAAATTCAGAACTTGGGCTTGAACCGATACATCAAGTGCAGATACAGGTTCATCAGCTATAATTAGAGAAGGGTCCAACATTAACGCACGAGCAATTCCAATCCGTTGACGCTGTCCTCCACTAAATTCATGTGGATACCTGTCGGCGAACGTACGATTTAACCCTACCAACTCCATTATATGATCAACCTTTTCTTCCCGTTCTTTTCTAGTAAATAGATGGTGTATTTTCATTGGTTCTTCTAGTATGCTTCGAACTGTTTTCCTAGAATTCAAGGAAGAATATGGATCTTGAAAAACCATTTGAATTTCCCTTCTATACGGCCTCATCTCTTTAAAACTTAATTTAGAAAGGTCCTTTCCTTTGTACATGACTTCACCAGATGTTGGTTTTACTAGTTGCAAAACAGTTCGTCCAAAGGTTGATTTTCCACATCCACTTTCTCCAACCAATCCCAGTGTTTCGCCTTCATAAAGAGTCAGACTCACATCATCTACAGCCTTAACCTGTCCCGAAGCCCTACGAATGAAGCCTTGTTTGACCGGAAAATATTTTTTTAAGTTTTTTATTTCTAAAATCGGTTCCATTCGCTAGCCCACCTCTTCTTCCTCATACAGCCAACAGCTACAATAATGACTTGAACTTAACATTCTTTTTTCAGGAGCACTTTCCAAACATGCATCCATCACTTCTGAACAGCGAGGTGCAAACCTACACCCTTTTGGCATCTCCTCTGGAAGGGGAACTGCACCAGGAATTGCTTCTAATCTATCTTTCTCATCCGTTAAACTAGGCATCGAGTTTAGTAGACCAATTGTATACGGGTGCTTCGGTGCGTTAAAAATTTCATCAACGCTTGCTTCCTCTACTACTTTCCCTGCATACATCACCACTACACGATCGCACACTTCTGCTACAACTCCTAAGTCATGTGTTATAAGCATAACGGCTGTGTTGAATTCTTTCTGAAGTCCTTTTATTAAATTTAAAATTTGCGCTTGAATCGTCACATCAAGTGCAGTCGTTGGTTCATCAGCAATTAATAATTTAGGGTTACATGATAAAGCCATTGCAATCATTACTCGTTGTCTCATTCCTCCTGAGAGCTGATGCGGATATTCATCAATAATCTTTTCAGCTCGAGGAATCCTTACCTTTTCTAACATATTAATTGCTTTTTTCCTCGCCTCTTTTTTGGATAACTTCGTATGAGCTAAGATCATTTCATTCATTTGATACCCAATCGTCAATACAGGATTTAAGGAAGACATCGGATCTTGGAAAATCATTGACATGTCATTGCCGCGAATCTTACGGTACTCTTTTTCTGTTATCTCCGTTAATGATTTGCCATTAAAATGAATTTTTGTATTTTGTGATACTTTACTAAAATCTTTTGGCAGAAGTCCCATAATGGAAAGGGATGTGACACTCTTTCCACATCCAGACTCCCCAACAATGCCTACCATTTCTCCTGAATCTACATGAAAGTGAACACCGCTTACAGTTGAAACGTATTGTTGTTCCTTCTTAAATAGGATCTCTAAATTTTCTACTTGTAAGAGCGCCGTCATCTCATCATCCCTTTCTTGCTGCTAGACTTTCCATAAATTCAAGCACTTTATTATCAATGAAACCTGTCTCTTGAATTCGTTCATCAAAATTCTCAATTAATTGAAACGTGTGTAACGCTTCGAAAAGTTGCTCTTCACTTGGATTATCTGTTTTTATATACTCTAATTTTGTAAGACCTTTTGTTAAACGACCCTTAATCTCATTTTCAATAGCTGAGATCTCTTCTTTTGCTGATTTTTTAAAATACAATTGATGCAACTCTAATATTCTTTCTAATTCCTTTACAGGTTCGGTATGATCGTCCACACGTAGATCAATGTAACGATCATTAAAGCCACCATATCCTCCTTTTTCCTTGACAACTAAAAGCGCAGCAGATTGCTTTCCACGACTATCACCACCAGCTTCGTCCCCTGCAAGTAATGCTTTTGTTAATCGTGTTGCCAAGTCACCCTTCACTTTTTCAAACGTTTCAGCCATAGCTTGAGTCGTTTTTTCATCGACTAGGATATTACCCTGACAAGCAAAATTAGTGCCCGCAATGCCACCAGCCCATGGATGACATTCATCTCCACTAAAGGTCGCACTTCCTCCAAATGCATCAACTAACCCAACCTGACGAACAGCTTTATTATCATCTTCTTCTGTAATAATGGCTAACACTTCTTGTGCTGATTTACCTTCAGCCATTAGTTCTAGTCCTCGACTTCCATATGCAGGGTTAGCCCACGACTGGGTTGCGATAGCGCCTACACCTGCTTTTGCCCAGGGTACGACTGAGCCAACAGATAAGAATTTTGAAGCAACAGCCACTCCTAACTCTTTTGTTTCAGGATCAAAGCCCACAATAGAAAACGTATTTATACAGTTTCGATCTACAAGTTTCATTTCATTTCCTCTTTTCTTATTTTGATTTTGGATCAAGAACATCACGCAAGCCATCTCCTAATAGATTTAGAGATAATACGACTAGAAAAATAGCAGCTCCTGGCAGTAAACTAAGATGTGGTGCCACTCGAATAAATTGCTGACCTTCACTTAACATGACTCCCCATTCAGCCATTGGTGGTTGTGCTCCCAATCCGATAAAGCTCATCCCTGCTGCAGCTAAAATCATCCAACCAACATCTAAACTTGCTGCAACGATTAAAGGGGGTAAACAATTCGGAATTATGTGGTGAACGAGAATATGCCCATGTCCTGCCCCTAATGCTCTTTCAGCTACAACAAATTCCATGTTTCTGAACATAAGCGCACTTCCTCGAACGATCCGTGCATAATAAGGGATCCCAACAATACTGACAGCTATCATCGTGTTCATTAAACCAGGTCCTAGTGCAGCCACAATTGCTATCGCTAACAATACGTATGGAAATGCCATTAAAATATCAATAAAACGCATTATGACCGTATCAAAGAACTTTTGAAAATATCCTGCAATGAGTCCAAGGATTGTTCCAAAAACTAAAGCAATCCCAACGGCTATAAACCCTACTGCTATCGAGACTCTTCCACCCCAAATAAGCCGACTTAACAAATCCCTTCCTAAATCATCTGTTCCAAGTAAATGACCTTCTGTTCCAATCGGCTGCAGACGATTGGCTAAATCAACTTCTACAGGATCAGGCAAAGGTAGGACAGGTGCAAGTATGACTGTAACCGAAATCACAAAAAGCATCGCCAACCCAAACATCGCTGCTTTATCTCGAGCTAGCTTTCTCATCGCGACCTTCCATGGATTTTTACGCTTCTGTTTTGGAAGTGATATATTTTTTGTTTGATTTTCTGCCTGGAGTTGTGTTTGTTGAGGTTCCATCCCCACCCTCCTAACTGTAAGAGATTCTCGGATCAAGAATCGCATATAAGATGTCAATTAATAAATTCACCACGACATAAGTCGTAGCAACTAATAAAATTACTCCTTGAACGAGCGGGAAATCTCGTGCTAATATTCCATTGACCATTAAAGTTCCAATGCCTGGCCATGAGAATACCATTTCAACTAATACAGCTCCTGCTAGTAAAAAACCGACTTGCATCCCTAATACCGTTAATACTGGTATGATTGCATTTTTTAGTGCATGAATGTAAATTACTTTGCGTTCCTTAATTCCTTTTGAACGAGCTGTTCGAATATAGTCCTGTTCAAATACTTCTAACATGCTTGATCTAGTCATCCGAGCAATAACCGCTCCCGCTCCTGCAGATAAAGCGAGCGATGGGAGGATTAAATGTGTCAACAAATGGTTAAATCCTGTCTGTCCAGCGGGATACATTCCTGAAATCGGCAATATACCTAATTTCAGACCAAAAACAATTTGCAAAAGGATGCCTAGCCAAAATACTGGCAAACAAAAACCAATTAGCACGAACATCATTAAAGACCGATCAATCCAAGAATACTTTCGGTAAGCTGAGATAATCCCTACACCAATCCCAATAACCGTTGCGATTGTCAAACTCGATACGGTTAAAATTAAGGTTGCCGAAAACCGTTCCATGACGAGTGGAAGAACTTCCATTTTCATTTGAATTGATCTACCCCAGTCTCCTTTGAAGACATTTCCTATCCAGGTCACATATTGAACATGCAGTGGCTGATCGAGCCCAAGCTGTACGTTCAATTTTTCTATTGATTCTTCCGTTGCTTTTGGACCTAAAATAATTTTGGCTGGATCCCCCGGTGATAGGTGCATAATTGAAAAAACAAGGATCGTTACCCCAAACAAGACAGGAAGTAACCCAATCATCCTTCTAAAAATATACGAAGCCATTTCATTCACCTCTTAAACATAGAATCACTATCTAAAGTGACGAATAGAAGAAAAATAGGTAAAGAGGAGAAAGCATCTCCTCTTTACAAAATCACGTTATTGAACATCTACATCTGAAAATCTGAAGACACCTGTCGGATGAAGTTTGAAGTTTTGCAATCTTTTACTTGTTGCAACAATCTGCATTTCATGATCAATAATCACCCAAGGTGCATCCTCCATAATCAGCTCTTGAGCTTTCTCATACATTTCTGTACGTTCACCTTTGTCTTTCGTAATACGAGCTTCTTTTAGAAGTTCATCTACTTCAGCGTTCTCATAGTAAGAGGAGTTAAATCCTGCCGTTGGCCATTGTTCTCCACCTAATAAGGCATAAAGGAAGTTGTCTGGATCTCCGTTATCACCAATCCAAGACATTTGATGCATGTCCATATCATTTTCTTCTACTGGAACGAACACTTTATCTAAATACGTTCCCCATTCAAGAGTTTGGATTGTTACATCAATTCCGACCTTAGAAAGATCTGATTGAATGGCGGCTGCCATTGCCTGTGGCTGTTGCATTCCGGAACCTGATTCAGGAACCCAATACGTTAACTCAAATCCATCAGGGTATCCAGCTTCTTCAAGAAGTTCAATTGCCTTTTCAGGGTTATATTCATAGTTGGACACATTAGGATTATGTCCCCAAACAACTGGTGGGACAGGACTATTCGCCACTTCACCTGTTCCTTGCAAAATACCATCTACAATGGCTTCTTTGTTAATAGCATAATTGATCGCTTGACGAATTTTCACATCATTAAATGGTTCTCTTTGAGTATTAAAAGATGTCCACCATACATGCATACCAGCTTGCTCAATGATCTGTAAGCTATCATCAGCTTCAAGACGTGCTAAGTCATCGGGTGGAACGTTTACGATTAAATCCATATTTCCTGCTTCTAACTCAGCTAAACGAGTTTGTGGCTCTGTAATTGGCTTGAAGATAATTTGATCTACATTTGGTGCTCCTTCAAAGTGGTCCGGATTTGCTTCAAGAACAACTTCCACACCTGGATTCCAACTTACAAATTTAAACGGGCCTGTACCGACAGGGTTTTTTGTGAAGTCTGCACCATGTTCTTCTACAGCTGTTGGGCTGACAATACTTGCCGCATGCATGGCCATATTACTTAGAAACGGAGCATATGCCTCATTTAACGTGAAAGTAACTGTAAACTCATCATCAACTTCAACACTTTCAACTGGTCCAAATGTGTAATCAGCATAAGCAAACTGTCCTGTATCATGGAAAGGATGGTCAGAATCAATTTGTCGATCAATAGAAAATTTTACAGCTTCTGCATTGAATGGAGTTCCATCATGAAACGTTACATCTTCTCTTAAATAAAATGTATACTTAAGGCCATCATCAGAAACATCCCATTTTTCCGCCAGCCCTGGAACAATATCGGTTGACTCATCTTTAAATTCAACCAATTGATCATACAATTCCATCGCAGCACGACTCGAATTATAATCAGATAATTGATGTGCATCTAAAGATGTTGGCTCAGCCTCGAGACCAACCACAACAACTTTGTTCCCTGTTGGTGTATCTGTAGCTGCATCATCTGTTGATGATTCTGGTGTTGTTGACTCCGAAGAACAACCAACGAACAACAATGAAACAAGTAATACAAACAGAAACAGTGTTATACGTTTACCTGTCATTTTGTAAATCTCCCCTTTTTTCTGTTATTTGCTAACAACTAAATTATAAAAAAAGTCTGAATACATTTTTTGCAAAATTATTCAGACTTTTTTCACTATTGTTACCTTACTGGTTTTTCATTGTGAGATTTTTTACCAAGCTAAAGAGGAAGGACAAAATCGTTAGGGAACTAAGCAATGCCCCAACATACAAGAAAATAGCTAGAACAGTATATTCTTTAACGTATAAGTAAGGAACAAGAACGATCAAGCACCCTAACGTAAGATATATAAGTTTGGGACTAAGGGAACCTTTGTGAGGAAAATCTAAAAATGTAAGAAAAGATAGGGCAATTTTAATAAATGTACCGATGTAAAAGGAAATCAACACCGTATAAAAAATAAAAGGGGTTGATAATTTCCTTAATAATTCTGGAACTAATTCATTCGAATGAACAATTGTCATGTTTTGAGTAATTGAGACAATCGTCATGGTTGAGAAGGCTAAAACAATTGTTGACCAAATAATGCCTGCAATTATTAGCTTTCTAAATCCCTTTCCATTTGTAGAACCAGTAACTTGACGCAAAACAGGAATTTGAACAAACAGCTTCGAGAAAAAAATAAGGACGAGAAGAAAAAACAAACCGTTTATCCCTGTTTGATCTTGATGTAACAATTTCGGATGATAATGAAGTAAATTATGATAAACCGTTTCAAGACCTTTTTGTAAATAAACATAATTCGGTAATAATATGGCCATCCCAAAAATCAGACTCAATAGGCTTATTTCGAACAAAGTAAGCAGCTTTTTAACATATTTCAGTAAAAGTGTAAAAAATAGTGAACCCATTATTGTCCAAAACGCTGCCTCAAAAATCGCAAATGAGAAAATCTCCTTAATTAAGATGATTCCTATAAACAGCTGAAGGAGAATTACTTCCATTAACCAGAATAAGCGCAACCAGTCCGTTGATACATTCGATAACCTCTTTTCTTTTAGGAGTGGAAAAACAAGGATGAGCGCTACTAAAAAAGCAAGTACCATCACAAAACCTGCTTTTGCACCGTATCTCAAAACAACTTCTCCTGAAATAAACAGCATGCTAATTGAAAACCAATTAGACAATAAAACTGTAAGACTTAACGGCTTTTCTTGTTTCATGATTTCTACCCCTAGTATATTTACTTTCGAAAAGCTTTTGGCGTTTGATTAACCAATTTTTTAAAAGTTGTACTAAAATAATGCTGACTATTAAACCCGCAATCTTCTGCTACCCTTTGAATACTCCAGTCTTTATGTTTGACTAAGAGTGATTTTGCCATTTCAATTCGATATCCTAGTAGATAATCAGAAAAGCTCTTCCCTACTTCCTCACTAAACAATCGGCTCATGTAATTAGCATTCATATGTAACTCTTTTGCTATATCAGAAAGCTTTAATGAATCCTGGTAGCTCGACTGTACAATCCGAATCATTTTCTGTACCACTTCCGAATGAATCTCGTATTCGGGATGTTCATGAACATAGCTTTGAAGAACAGTGACAAATTCTTTTTCTATCACAGGCTTCACTAAGTAATCGACGACTTTTAATTGAATAGATTTTTTTGCATAATCAAAGTTTTGAAAGGCGGAGACGACAATAAAATCAATCTGCGGAATTCTTGCTTTTATTTTCTCTGCTACTTCTAAACCATTACGACCAGGTAGTTTTACATCAATGAGTGCCAGTTGCATTGGCTGATCTTCTTGTAACGAACGATCGACGACTTCCATTGCTTCTGTATAATTTTGCGCTTTCTTTACAACCCATGTCGGAAAATGATCATGAATAAGTATTTCTATTTGATCCAACTCTAACGGTTCATCATCAAGTACCAATACTCTCATCTTTTTCCTCCTCTATAAATGGCCAGATTACCGTAACAATGCCTCCACTCTCTTCAACAGTTGGTTGAATAACTAGCTTGGCCGTTTCACCAAAAAGTAGATGCAGCCTAGTTTCTATATTTTTTAATCCGATCCCTTCATAGTGATCAAGGAAAGACGTATCTTGAAAACCTGGGCCATTGTCTTTTACTGTTAGCGATACTTCTTTGTTATACTTCTTGATCTCTATATGGATGAGAGCATCCCCTTCAACCATTTCAACTCCATGCTTAAAAGCATTTTCTACTAGTGTTTGTAAAAGATACGGAAGAATTAAGGCCTGTTTAACAGCGATATCCACTTCCCAAGACACCTGTAGCCTTTCACCAAAACGTAACTTTTGAATAGCAATGAAGTGGTTTGTATAGGAAATTTCATCAGTCATAACATAGAGTGGATCTTTATCTACATATTTAAAGCGAAGATATAGAACCATATGCTCAAACGCTTCTTTCAACCCATCATACCGTTTTAAACGGATCAAGCTTAGCATTGAATTTAGGGCATTAAACAAAAAATGCGGCTGTATCTGCTGATTTAACTGTAAGTACCTACTTCTTTCTAGCTCCTTTTCAAGTTCAATTTGCTTTTTTTCAATTTCTAATACATACACTTGCTTCTCAAACATATTGAAAAAAATTAACAATACAACTCCTACAACAGGACCTAATATACTGATTAAAATCATTAAAAAGAAAGCTTCATAAGTAATCATGTGATTTCGTTTCTCTTCTCAGCTTCTTTATATAAGAAAGATGGTGTCTTCCATCTTTTAAAGCAAATTAATCGATTGTACATGTTTGCCTCCACTTTTTTAGAACATCATTCGACAATTTCACTTCATTTTCCTCTATTGATTAAAATAAATTCGTATCAAACTGTTCTGAACAAAAAAAAGTGCCTGTCATTGTTGATTTAACAATAACAGACACTTACAAATCGTTTATATTTTCACAGCAACTTTCTGTAAAACCCCTCTTAACTCCTTAAAATCAACCGGCTTGGTTACGTATGCCGCGCACCCATCAAGTAACGCTCTTTTGATTGTTGACTCTAATGCATCTGCACTCACTGCTACAACAGGAATCTCTTTTGTAATAGGGTTCGATTTCAACTTATTTAATACGTCAAATCCATTAATATCAGGTAAATTTAAGTCCAGTAAAACAAGATGAGACTTGTCTTCAAACACTTTATTTATTCCCTCTTCACCCGTAGACGCAAAAGTTAAATCAATATGATGATCCATGGATTGTAGCATAACGGCCATCACATCTCTATTTTCTTGGTTATCTTCTATATATAAAATTTTAAAAACCCCCGTACCCAACACATCGGTGTCCTTTTTGCTATTTGTACTTTCTAATTCATATGATTGATTTGGCTTAACTTTTTTAAACGATACCCAAAAGGTTGATCCTTTGCCAATTTCACTTGTAACACCATACGTACCATTCATTCTTTTTGTTAATTGTGCGACAATCGCCAAGCCTAGTCCTGTACCTTCCCAATTATCCATCGTCCTTTTTGACCTATAAAAAGGTTCAAATATAAGATCTAATTCTTTTTGTTCGATCCCAATTCCATTGTCTTTTATATGGATTTGAATCTCATTGCTATATTCATTAAACGAACAGAATATGTTCACGACCCCAAATGGTTGATTGTATTTAATGGCATTCGTTAAAAGATTCATGATGATTTGGTTTAACCGAACCGGATCTGCTTCTACATAGAAATCATCAGGAATTTTCTCTAGATGAAGCTGGATATCGTGTTTTGGTGTTTCTAAGATAGAGTCTACACAATTATGAAGAAAAGACTTTAACTTGATTAATTCTTTATTCAGATTTACCTTTCCAGAATCAATCACAGTAAAATCTAGGATTTCCTCGATTAGCTTTAGTAATTGCTCCGACGCTTGGTAAATTCGATTAATTTTCCATTGAAGTTCCGCATCGTTTTCATTCATCTGGATAACTTGAATGTATCCTTGAATCGTGTTCAATGGAGTTCGCAGGTCGTGACTCATTTGTGAAAGGAATGCACTTTTTTCTATATTCGCTTTTTCAGCATTTTCTCTTGCAAGATCAAGGAACTTTTCCCGCTCTTTTTGCCTAGCCTGTTTTACTAACAGTCGTTCGTTTTTCCGACGTAACTCATCGTTTTCACTTTCAAGTTTTTTCAGTCTTTCTACCTCTGAATCAGACAAGTTGGTAACATAGCTTTGGTGATAGAAAGGAGATCTTTCTAATTGCTGGTCCACCATTAAATACTCATGTACTTTTAATAATTCATTTTGTAGATAAGCAGGCGTTAATAATCCGTTATACGTACAAATTGAGATGAAATTCTTTCCACTGAAAAATTTATCGCACTGACATTCATATTTTCGTAATTCACTAATAGACATATCTTGCACTTGTACTTGTCCCCATATTCTTGTTCGAATGCCTTTTTCTACATTATCTTCCACAAAATCATGAAGGATTTCCAACGTTTTATCGGCGCTAAACCCCTCTCCTGTTCCATAATAAGTCGTGCTGCATTGAAAAGTTATTGACTGAATATCTTCTCTTGTATAGCCAGATAATTGAAGCTTTTTTATTAACGTATAATAAAATGTTTGGTCTTCAAAAACTAAAATTTTATCCCCATTATTTAAACCATCAGAAATATACGCAAGCGCATTATTGACATACTGATCATATTCACTAAACATATATATGATATGTGCACTTTCTCTGTCAAGTAAGTTTCTAGTTAACTTTTGCAATGTAAGGGTTGCCGGATTATCTTCAAACACACACTTATCCTCCATTTATAAATAGATACGTTCTTTCTATTCTAATGAAGTTTTGTGGACACGAACAGGGGATAACGTTGGTAATCAAAGGAAAAAACTCTACTTTTGCCTTATTTACGAAAGTAGAGTGTCTTTATTAGGAGATCTCTTTGTACAATTCACTTATACGAAGCTTGGACACATAAGCTGGATGGGGGTAATTTCGTAAGTGAGCAAGATATGTCTCACCTTCTGCTGTAATATGAGAGATATAATCTATATTCACAATAAAGGATCGATGGGTCCGAAAAAAATTATTTGATAGCCTTGATAAAATACTATCTAGTGAATCATTTGTTTCATATTTTTGAGTAGCTGTATGAATAATTGTTTTCCGATTCTCTTTTTCGATACATATAATATCCTTATTTTGGATAAAATAAGAAGTTCGATCCATCTGGATTGTTAAAATAGTCTTCTCTTTTTTATAATCCAATAATCCTTTTGCTTTTTCTAACGCGACATAAAAGCGTTCTTTCTTTATTGGTTTTATTAAATAGTCCACTGCATTTAGATCAAAAGCCTTTACTGCGTACTTTTCGTAGGCTGTTGTATAAATGAACTTCAAATCAGGATTGACCTTTAAACAGGATGCAATTGCATCAATCCCATTTAATTTAGGCATATTAATATCTGCAATAATCAATTCTGGTTTCAGATTAAGATTAACATCTAGTAAGCTCTCACCATTATCCGCCACTCCAATAACTTCGAACTGTTGAAGTGGTTTTAAAAAAGAAGCCATAATATCTTGTGCATCTTTATTATCTTCCGCAATAATTACTTTAATTATTGGTTCCAATGAAATTACCTCCCTTTCCTCTGGATGACACTTGATTTATATCTGATTAGTAAAGGGATATAGTTTTTATTGGATTTCAACCATTTCTCATAATTTCAGACTATTCAAATGACCTCAGGCTTCTCCTAGTGTAACATTTATCAGTTAATGAACTATTAATATGCCGAAATTAACAACCTTTACCATTTAAACTATCTACTAACGTAGACTTGGTCTAGTAATTTTCTCTTTATTAATTCATCCTCTAACAACTTTATAAAGTCGTCGTTTAAGTTTAACCTTTTAGCCTTTTTAAAGGTTTCAACTAGTAAACGGTCATCTAATTGATGCATTCTATCAAACTCCTTTTATGCCCTATTTACTATTATATTCACTATGAACAGATTACTAAACGTCTCATCCTCTTTGCTATCTTCAATCAAACAAATAAAACTGTATATTAAGCAAGAGAAACCTTATTTCAGGTAACTAAATCTACTTTTTAACTTTTTTTAAAGTTTTGCCATTTAAAGATAAAAGACTCTTTCTCGTATAGAGAAAAAGTCTTTTAAGTTTATTTCTTTTAACTCTATGGTTTCACGCCACCTTCGCCTCACCCAGTTTACTATGGCCCTTCCTTATAGGAGTTGCTATCTTCCCTACAACATATCCTCCATAAGACCACTTAGAAACAAGATAAACTAGCAAGATTGGAACTAGAACTCCAGCAATAAACTGTATAAATAGATAAGCTATTTGGCTCATATCATTGACTGTGAGTTGCCTGCTTACCAACGTTTGTACGAATGGATGCAGCAAGTAAATCCCAAATGAATAGGTGCTCAACATCTTGATCCAAGCCGGTGTTTGTTTTTGTTTTCGAAGCGAA
>NZ_BAUT01000032.1 GCF_000513095.1 Halalkalibacter wakoensis JCM 9140 | reverse complement strand
GTGTTTGAGTTTCATCACGTTAGTGATGGAACATAGCTCAAAATGTATCGCTAACGATACTTTATCGTTTTTAATAAAACGATAAGAAAAAATTGACGAGATATCATGTATCTCTATTTCGCTTGGCTTTTGTTCAGTTTTCAAAGAACTCGTTTGTCGTTGTTTTCCTCAGCGACATTTATTATAATAACATAACATTTTGTTCTGCGCAATACTTTTTTCAAAAAGTTTTTTCGCAACCACCACTAAAACATTCAATCTTTTGTGGCGACAAGTATTAATTTATCACAAATAATAATTCTGCGCAATAACTAATTAAAATTTAATTTTTGCGGCTAGATATAATAATCTATCACAAATCGGCATGCATAGCAACATTTACTCCCTACTCTCCTTTTACCACAGTTTTCTTTTCTAAAACCTCAATTTCTACTTCTCCATCACCTAGAAGTTACTGAAGCACCAAAACGATTTTGTCGTCCTTTCTATTATAATAAGGAAGAAAGGAAGCAGAGGCACATTCCCCTAAAGCAAATGTAAGCTTCCTAACTGACCAAGTTCATCCCCTGTAGTCGACAACCATACAACCGATCAAAACGAGGGACGGTATTTTGAACTTGATGCAACAACAGTTCCCTATAATCTTTCATCCGTTTCCATCCATTTAAAACTTTGATCTCCGTTAATCTTCTTCCGCGTTCACTGAAAAAGTCGATTTCTCCTTTTTCAACGCCCTCTTTCTTCTTAATTACTAAAGTATAGAAATCATCATTTAGAAAACCCTAGGAAGAAAGGTTTTTTTGGAAGGAGAATGCAAGAGATGAGTCAATCAAATAAACAAATTCAACAAATGGCCGATTGGATCAAAACAAATGCTGTTCATATTACCGAAGGATCCGTCAATAAAACGATGATTAGACATAGTCTGTTTGTAGAATTTGATGTACAAGATGAAGAAGTGATCGATGAGGTATATAATTTAATCACTGAGTGAAAATGAGGCAACTTTGTTTATCAAGCTGTATGTAACCATAGCACAGTCCGCAAAAACAGGAAATTCACTGGCTTTGTCAACGACAAAACCCGATAATCCATTAAAAGTGGGTCAAGGTACCTGTCCCCGTGACCCATGTCCCCGTGACCCACCTTTATTTTACATGCTTAAACTCGTATTGTTTGTACTTCACCATAGACAAAATTCCAAGAATCGGTCCAATGGCCAATAAGGCAAAAACCCATTCCCAACCAACATATCTCTGAATCAAGGGAATGAGATTGATAGAAAAAATCGTGATTAAAAAGCCAATACACATTTGAAAAGTGAGGGCTGTCCCTACATATTCCACTTCTGCTACCTCCGAAACAGCTGCGGAAAACTGGGCAGAGTCTGATATAACAGACATCCCCCAAATAAAAGAAAGAATGAGTGTCAACCAAATAAAATGGCCATATGTTAGCCCGATTAACACCGCACAGGTAGCACTGATGACCATGGAGTAAATCGTTAAGTTCGACCTTCCGACTTTATCTGAGATGACACCACCCAATACACATCCAATGCCACCAGCAATTCCTATTGAAAGAAAGGATGCTAAGGCAATAAACCAATAGGAAGTTTCAGGTGAATAACTTATAAAACTAGCAGCCAAAAACGCAGGAAGCCACGTCCACATCGCATACAGTTCCCACATGTGTCCGAAATAGCCGTAGTTGGCTAACATCACCGGTTTATTTTTTACAACCTTTTTGATTAATTTAAATGAAAAAGAAGATTTGTTTGAAGTTCCTGGGGCATCTTCTAAAACCCAATATACAATGGCTGCTGCTAATCCTGCTAATACGGACGTAATGATGATAACGACCTTCCAATTTAATGAAGAGAAGAACATCATAACAACATGAGGCAAAGATGATCCTAGAGTTAACGCTGCAATTAAGATACCAATAGCAAGCCCCCTTCTTTTCGGAAACCATTGTGATAACATTTTAACGGCTATTGGATAAACCCCAGCTAGAGTGACTCCATTTAAAATTCTAAGTAATAGACCGATGGAAAAATGACCAGCAAGTAATAGCAAAGCATTCAGTATTGCCCCCAGTAGCGCTGATATAGCAAAAATTTTTCGGGGATTATAACGATCAGCTAAACCAAAATACGAACTCACCAATGCTCCCAAGACAAACCCCATTGGAACCGCTGTAGACAACCAGACTTCTAAATGGGAGCTAAGATTCCACATTTGAATGAATTCAAAGGCAATAACCGATGCACTGAACCACAAGCTTAATGAGAATAGTACCGCTAACCCAATCCATAGTAACGCTCTCCAAGATCCCCGTTTCATAAAATCCCCCCTTCATACATTAAGCTGGAATCTCTTGCACGGATTCTATCTAAACATTCAGAAAAATAATACCGAGCTTGTTTGAATCACAAAAAAGAAGATCAATTCAGTTCATTACAGTTGATCATACTATAGGTGAAGCAAAAATAACACTTACTGATTAACTATACGCGTACGACTAATGCGCCTTGTGCGCTATCGTTGAGATTTTCAGTAAAGCTACAAAAAAAGAACACCCCTATCGGATGCATGTGGTTGAATCTAGTTAATATAGTATAGACAAGGTTCCCCCAGAAGGCACAAAGAAGACCTTGTCTGAGGGGCCAGGTACCAAAGGGACACCAGTTCCGCTATTTTCTCAAAATCTAGTAATTTGAGAGGTTTGGAGGACACAGAATCCGCTAATTACTAAAAATCACCTCTCTGACACCCTTCAAACACGAAATAGCGGAACCTCAGTCCTCCAACAACGGAAAATCGCTGTTTTTGTCACAGATAACGGAATATGAGTCCACTAAAAATGCCGGTTGCTCCCGGTAATTAGTGGGTCAAGGAACCTGTCCGAGGGCACTGAAAAAGTTGGATTTTCCTTTTTCAGTGCCCTCCAAGCAATGTGCGGAGCCACTGCCCTCTTTTTGTAAAGCCTGCTATGAGTAGGTTTCTCATAGCAGGCGCGCAGTGTGCGAAGCCATTGCTACTTAATCGAGGCATTGAAAAAGGTTGGTTTGTACCTTTTTCAGTGGTCTCAACCTGTCCCTATGACCCACCTATGCTCGCTTTCATTTCTTCTACACTCTCAACCTCAAAGCCTAAGTCGATCAGCATTTTCTCATCCTCGGTGTTCTCTTGACCTGCAGTTGTTAAATAGTCCCCAACAAAAATAGAATTTGCTGCGTATAAACCAATAGGTTGCAATGAACGTAGATTGACCTCTCTCCCACCGGAGATGCGAATTTCCTTTGTTGGGTTAACAAAGCGGAAAAGAGCTAATACCTTTAAGCAATACAGTGGATTTAATTCATTTACTCCTTCTAATGGAGTACCATCAATGGCATGTAAAAAGTTAACAGGGATTGAATCCGCATCTAGCACTTTTAAACTATTTGCCATATCGATGACGTCCTGCTTTGATTCTTTCATTCCAACGATAACACCTGAGCAAGGAGACATTCCCGCATTTTTCGCTGTCTCCACTGTATTTACGCGATCATCATATGTATGTGACGTTGTTATGGTCGAATGATTTCTTTCTGAAGTATTAATGTTATGGTTGTACCGATCAACTCCAGCTTCTTTCAGTCGTAACGCCTGTTCCGGCTTTAACAAGCCAAGGCATGCACAGATTTTTATCCCATATGTTTCTTTAATTTCTTTAACTGCGTCTACTACTCGATCGATTTCTTTATTAGAAGGACCACGACCACTTGCCACAATACAATATGTACCAATGTTCAAATCGTAGGCACGTTTTGCTCCTTTTACTAAATTCTCTTTATCTATCATTTTGTATGTCTCAACGGGTGCATTGGAAATAGAGGATTGAGAACAGTAGCCACAATTCTCAGGACAGAGACCAGATTTTGCATTCATGATCATATTTAGTTTTACTTTTTTTCCAAAGTACCTCTTTCTAATTTGAAATGACGCATGCATCAGCAAAAGAACATCCTCATCAGGACATTCCAAAATAGAAAGCGCCTCATCATTTGTAATACTAGCACCATCCAACACCTTTGTTGCAAGTTCAGACCATTGATTCATCTCGTCCCCTCCATGTTTATAATTTTGAACCCTATCGGCTGAGTTCACCTACTGAAAATACTCGATATGTAAACCTAATAATAACAAAAGTTAACAATATAAATATAAAGTTGTTTCCTTTAATTGTCAATAATTGAACAGACTTTAAATCTATTAGCATATTAGCCTATACTTTAGACGGCAAACGCCTGAAGAACCTCTTTTTTATAAAAAATGAAATGCCTTGTTTCTTTCTAACCGAAATGAAAAAGCCTAATTCCTCCTTATCTCAAAACGGGAATTAGGCTTTGCTACTATTAGAAAGAAGGGTAATCATCCCCCTTGCTTTCTTCGACGGACACCAGTTCCGCTATTTTCTCACAAAAGAGCATTTCAAGAGGTTCAGAGGACACAGAATCCGCTAGTTGCTGAATATAGCCACTCTGGCACCCTACAAACATAAAATAGCGGAACCTCAGTCCACCAACACCGAAAAGTCACTGTTTTTGTCACAGATAACGGAACGTGAGTCCATTTGTTTGACCCTAAAAAGAAGTGGGTCAAGGTACCTGTCCCCATGACCCACTCTGCTGCATCAGCTGGATGTTTCTAATGATGCCTGCATAGCCGGGCTAATTTCTGTATGAGGGTAGTTAATTTGTTCTCCAAATTCGACCCAGTCGAGATTTGCCATCATGAGCAAGTAGCGTTTGCCGCTAGCTGGATCGCTAATGATGATATGGTCACGGCCAGCCGTTTCAACGCGACCTTGATAGACCATTGAATTCCATCTGCTGTTACCTTGGTAAGTAAAGTAGAATGTACCAATTTTTCCTTTATTGAAGCGCAGGATATTTTCAATAAACGATTCTTCTATCACACCTGTCGGCAGTTGCTGTCCCGTCCCCAGTGGCATAACTGGCGTAGAATATGCCGGTCCAGAAGCATCCCTGCCATAAAGCCGTTTGGTTGTTGTGTGGCATTGAACCTCATCATGGGATTTGGATTAAATCCAGGATAATAACTAGAGTTTCCACAAGTCATGAGAAAATCATCTCCTTTTTTTTTATCTATAAAATTCAGGGCAATAGCCCGGTATAGCGACATAGAAACAATGATTTTTGTGTGCAAAATCGAACTGGGTCATAGGGGATCTTGGCATCGTAGGGGTACAAGGATCTCGGTAAGCTTGCCCTGGACTCGGATTAAAAAACCACAAATTCTGTCTTGCTCGAGGATTCCTATGACCATGCAATAAATCTCTGGCTCTTTGAAGATCTTCTTCGTTGGGACGCTGTGTATACAACGCTCCATTTAGAACTGGCTCGAAGTGAGGAATGCCCGTTCCTGGTATCGTTTGATAAATAGCATGATTGATCGTGCGCAAATTTCTAAAGTCCGGCTCACAGTCCGCCTCGACCCGATTGGCCACAACCGTTCCTACCAGATCCATCCCTTCAGCACCTTCACCGATCGCCTCTGCCAGCATGAGCCTTGCTAAAGAATCCACGTCACGCTCCGTATGTTTGATTCGCCTACCCATTCACTCACCCCCTTCGGCTTATACAAGTAACTTATTGCCTAAAGTGTATTTTGGTAGCTTGCCTATCCGCCCAAACCTAGGAATTTGCATAGAAAAACGAATAAGGAAAAAGAGCTGCCGATTCTGACAGCTCTTTTCCTTATTCTCTTTTTTATAACCCCAAACGGACACCAGTTCCGCTATTTCCTCCAAAACTAGCATATTTAAAGGGTTCGCGGACACTGGATCGGCTATTTGCCGAAAATCCTCATCCTGATAGCCGTTAAACACGAAATAGCGGAACCTCAGTCCGCCAACACCACAAAATCACTGTTTTTGTCACAGATAACGGAACGTGAGTCCGCTTAAAGATGATGATACCCCCTCGCAAAAAAATGGGTCAAGGTACCTGTCCCCCCGACCCACTTTTCTTATTGTTGAGATTCAAATTCATCAAGCAATGCCCGGACTTCATCGGTTGATGATGTGTTCATTAATTGATTTCTTAATTCGCTCGCTCCTCGAAATCCACTAACATAGATTTTAAAGAAACGATGAAGCGACTTGAATGGACGTGTGATGTATTCTTTAGAATAGTGATCATAAAGGTCCAGATGCAATCTTAAGAGATCGAGCAATTCCTTGCTGCTATGCTCTTTTGGTTCCTTTTCAAAGGCGAATGGATTTTTAAAAATTCCACGCCCGATCATCACCCCATCGACCCCGTACTTTTCTACGAGCTCCAAGCCCATTTCACGGTCAAGAATATCGCCATTAATCGTCAAAAGCGTATGTGGTGCCACTTCATCACGAAGTTTTTTAATCTCAGGAATCAATTCCCAATGGGCCGCTACTTTACTCATTTCCTTTTTTGTTCGTAAGTGAATAGAGAGATTAGCGATATCTTGTTTCAATATGTGTGTTAGCCAGTCGCGCCATTCATCAACCTTTGAGTAGCCAAGCCGTGTCTTCACACTTACAGGCAAACCTCCTGCTTTCGCAGCTTGAATCAACTCAGCTGCAACGTCTGGGCGTCGAATCAAACCGCATCCTTTCCCGTTTGATACGACATTGGGAGCAGGACAGCCCATATTAATATCCACACCGCGAAACCCTTCTTTCGCCATGCCAATGCTCATTTGCCGAAAGTGCTCGGGTTCATCCCCCATATATGTGCCACAATCGGTTGTTCATCTTCTGTAAAAGTCAAACGCCCACGCACACTGTGGTTGCCCTCCGGATGACAATAACTGACCGTGTTTGCGAACTCTGTAAAAAACACGTCAGGTCTAGCTGCCGCGCTTACGACATGTCGGAAAACAACATCCGTCACTTCTTCCATTGGTGCTAATATAAAAAACGGCCGTGGTAAATCTAGCCAAAAATTATTTGTCATCATCAAAACCCTCTCACAATGGGACATCAAAATTCCCAAATTTAAAAAGCAAACTTGTTGCTTATTTCTTTTCCTTTTATTCTTATACCACGCAAAAGGACTTTTTATCAAATGAAAGAGAATTTAAATAATAGTTCCATTCATGCTCACACCTTACAGTTCAACAAAACTTCGAACTCTGCAAGGAACACTTTTCAATTTTAAGGGGACAACCGTTAGCCGTTTTCTACTTATAAAAAAGTACCTATCACCACACACGTTTTGTCAAAATCACTTCGACAAAACGTTGTGGTGATAGGCATCTAAACTCACTTCACATAGTTGCAAAGCTTCCCAATATGCTCCACATCCACTTCTACAACATCACCCGACTTCATTGGACAACTGCCTGATGGTGAACCAGTAGCTAGAACATCGCCTGGTTCAAGGGTCATAATCTGTGACACCCAACTAATGAGAAAAGGAATGGATAATGACATTTCATTCGTATTTCCTTCTTGCACAACGTTCCCGTTTAAAGTCGTTACAATCTTCAAGTTCATTGGATCAAGACCTGTCACAATACAAGGGCCCAATGGACCAAACGTATCGAAGCCTTTTCCTCTCGTAAACTGTGGATCTAATTTAGTAAGATCTCTTGCGGTCACATCATTGAAAATCGTACATCCAAAAACATAATCTAAAGCATCTTCTTCTTTTATATTTTTCCCACGTTTCCCAATAACAAGTGCTACTTCCCCTTCCAACTCTACCTGTTTCGTTAGAGTAGTCGGCGGAAGGACGATTTCCTCTTGATCGGAAATAATGGAGGAAGTGGGTTTTAAAAACAGAAAAGGTTCAGCTCGATTCGCCTCTCCTCCAGTCTCTTTTGCGTGTGCAGCATATGTCCAACCAAAATTAACGATTTTTGATGGAGCTACTGGTGCTAAAATCTCAACTTCACTATATTTAACCCTTTCACCCTCATAGGTGAACTCATTGTTAGCAACTTCCGCAAAATCATTCGACAATTGTATGATTTCATCTCCGTCAACGATTCCATAAGACACGTTATCTCCACACTTATAACGGACGATCGTTCTCACCTTTTCTAACGTCTTCATTTCCACATGACCCCTTTTCTCAAAAAATGTTCCTAATTGTTCCTAGTTAGTAGAAGAAGATGGCGAAAATCCAAGTATTCAACCCAACTTTACTCCCACGATATTGTTAAAATTATCGCCGATCCTCTCATCAAACATCGGCTTATGAATCATAAGAAAAATGGCATTAGCAAACCAGCTAATAGGAGAATAAGAGCTCCGCCTAGCCTTGAAGCAATTTGAGCAAAAGGCATTAACTGCATTCGCTTTGAAGCTGATAATACAGCAACATCTCCGGTACCTCCCATATTTGCCATACAAAGACCTGCAGAAATAGCTGATTCAATTGGATAAAACCCAACTATTTTTCCAAATAAGGCTGCACCTAACACCGCTCCACATACAACGCCTGCAACAAGAAGAATATATTGTACGCTTAAAGCAGCTAAAACGGCATTTAAATCGGTAAAAGCGACACCAATCCCAAAAAGCAAAGCAAGCGTCCACGTTTTTGCTACAAATTGATACCACTGACTAGCACCTTCCACCACATTCGCCGGAATGACATTTGCGATTTTAGCAATAGCTACTAGAATAATCATTAATGCATATGGATGAAGAGGAATGATGGCCCCTAGTAAGTGACCACAAGCAAAGAATAACAAAGCTGCAAGCAAACCAATTCCCATTTTAGAAATATCAAATTTCGACTTCTGCTCTTCCATTTTGAATCCAGGAATAAGTTGGCCGTTACCTGTTAATGATGGTACTTTCTTTCCAAGGCTGTTTAACAAACTTGCAAATACAATGGCAAAAACATTACCAAGAGCTAATGCAGGTACAAGAATTGAAATATAATAGCTCGGTGGGTTACCTAAAAACTCAGAATAGACTTGCGCCATCGGAATAGCGCCTGCCCCCATTCCACCACCAAGGATCGGTAACGTAATGACTAGTACGGCTTCTTGAAGAGAGAACCCAATAAAAAACGCTACGATGACCGCAATCAACATGGCACCTATTACCGCTCCGAAAATAGGAACAAAATAACGAACCCCAATTTTCATGAGAACTTTGGAATTCATTCCCAAAATACTCCCGGTAATTAAGGCAGCAATGTAGAAATCAAGAAAACCACCCGTTGTCATAAAATCGCTTACAGAGGTTGCTACTGTTTCTGGAAGAATTCCGCTGTACACCATATAAGCAGAACCAAAAATAGCGACAATCGCTCCGCCACCTAAATAACTTTTTACGATGGGTAAGCGATCACCAATCCAACCAAGGGCTTCGCCAAACACAACCATCACAAGTAAACTACCAATCATTCCTGCAGGTAAATTCCCCGTATAAACGGTTACAATGGTTAACGTTAAAAATGTCATAAACCAAAAAATAGGCAGTCCTAAAATCTTTATTTCCTTTTTCTGATTTAATTTATATATCACGTCTTTCTCCTCAATGGACTCTTCCAATTTCCTCGCTGTTTGTTCTGATTGCCCCATTTTAATCACTCTCCTTTTAACATCTCTGTCTGGTTTTCATTCATTCATAGTTAAAACTACTTGATCTACTTCTATTTCGCTTTACGATTGGATACGTTGGTTTGAGCTCAGTTTTAGGTATCATGCTTGCAATCACGAAATGAAACGGTTTAAGAAATATCCTCTACATGTATATCGGGGACTGATGGATGTAGCGCTTTCAAAAAAGTACCCGCTTCATTGTTAGTCTCTACCTTGCTGACTACTTCAATTTTCCTACCATGCTGACGGTGTAAGTTCACCGCTTCCCTTTTGAACTTATTTCTACTCACTCTATATCCCCCTTAACAGAAAACGTTTTCATTTATCTAATTGAATTTTATTAAATTTGACTAAATTGTGATAGGTTATGAAATTAATGAAAGGTTTTGTAATTAAAAAAAGCGACGTATAGTCGCTTAATAAAAATGTTGAAAGGTTGATTTTGTTAACTCTTTATTGATGTATAAATAGACCGGCCTTCCTACTGCGCCATACGTCATCCTCTCAGCAAGAACCCCTATTTCCTTCAGAAATTTAATATATTTTCTAACAGAAACCCTTGAGATCTGTACTTCAGCCGCTAGTTCATCCGTTGAAAAAGGATGTTCTCCCTTCTCCAAGATGGCTTCCGTAATCAACTGTAGTGTATTGGCTGTTAAGCCCTTCGGTAGGGATACAAATTGATTTTCATTCTGGGCAAAGATTTTACGGTCCAATTCTTCTTGATTTAATGAATGTTGCTTTTTGAGTAACCTATGCTTTTCTCGATAAGTCGTTAATGACTGATTAAAACGCTCAAACTCAAATGGTTTAATCATATAATCAACGGCACCGCACCTAAGAGCTATTTGTATCGAATCAACATCATCGGCTGCTGTAATGAGTATCACATCGACCTTCCATTTATTTACGTTCCTAATATATTGTATTAACTCCAGCCCATTTTTGCCTGCCATGAATATATCTAATAAAAGTAAATCAACTTCTTCTTTTCCTAACAGTTCAATGGCTTCATCAAAGGATTTGGCTATTCCCGTTAAATGAAACCCTTCGATTTCGTTTAAATATCGCTTATTGAATTCTGCTACCATTGGGTCATCTTCAATAATCAAAACGTTAATCAATAGAATCCACCTCTGCCTCATATGGAATTTCAACGGTAACCGTCGTTCCTAACCCTTTTAATGTATCAATTGTTAGATTTCCACCTAGATGATCAATGCTCTTTTTTACAAGCACTAAGCCATATCCCCGATCTTTTCCCTTCGTTGAAAATCCTTTTTCAAAAATATCAGCCATGTCCTCTGACTTAATACCTGGTCCTGTATCCTTCACTTCTATTTTCAGCAAATTCCGATCAAACGACAAACGCACATCTACTTTTTTAAAGGTCGTATTTTCAGTCGCTTCAATTGCATTGTTAACCAAATTCCCAATAATTGTAATAACTTCATGAATCGTGTCCGCTGAATTGGTTTCCGGAACAACATTTTCACTTTTGATTGTTAAATTCACATCGCATTCTCTCGCGTAACTTAATTTGCCTAATAAAAAACCTGATAAAACAGCGTCTTTAATATCCGTTACTTGACTAATTTCATGATTTTTATGATTGACTAGTTGAAGAATAAATGATTTTAACTGTTCATAAGCACCGATTCGAACCATTCCCAAAATGACATGAAGATTATTTTTTACTTCATGTGATTGTGCACGCAATGCATCCACATATAATTTCACTCCAGTTAATTGCTTGGCTAATTCTTTTACCTCCGTTTTATCTCGAATCGTAGAGATTGCACCGATAATTTGATCATCTACTATGAGCGGAACACGATTCACTAAAAAGGTCATTCCATTAATGGAAAGCTCTGCACCAAGTTCTGGCTTTCCTGTTTTTAACACTCGTTCTAATCCTGTCATAGGTAAATATTTATTCACTTCCATTCCAGTCGGCTCTTCAGGCAAGCCTGCCTTTTTAAACATTTTTTTAGCGGATTTATTGACTAGCGTAATTTTCCCATCTTTATCAACTGCTACAATCCCTTCATGAACAGATTGAAGCATGGCACTTCGCTCTTCCAATATCTTCGCAATGGCAGATGGCTCAAGACCGTATAATGTCTTTTTTATATAGTTAGCAATCAATACGGCTCCGATTAATCCAAGAAGAAGACCTAGAATGGATCCTAAAACAATGTTTTTATGATTTTGATTAATAATATCTTGAAGATTTTCTAAGGAAATCCCTACAGCTACCGCTCCAATTTGCTCATTTCTATCGTTTATGACAGGAGTAAAAGACCTAAGTGAAGTCGTTAACGTCCCTTCAGAGATTGAACTATATTCATTCCCTTCCAAAGCTAACGTTTCATCTCCTCCCATAAAGGCTTTCCTACATACTCTCTATTCGGGTGAGAATATCGAATCCCATTCATATCCATAACAACAACAAAAAGAACTTCAGCTAATTCACGAACTTCATTAGCATAATGCTGAATTTCCTCAGACTCGCCTTCCTTTAAACCAACTTGTACAACTTCGGATTGCGCAACAATTCGAGCAATGGCTAATGCCTTCTCTTCTTCCTTGCTTATACTATTTTCATTAATGGATTTACTAACTAGAAGGTCTGTAAGAAGCAAAGAAAAGAGAACAACGATAAAAATGAGGCAAATAATAATTTTGCGTAAAGTTAATTTTCTTTTCAGCAAACAAATACCTACTTCCTAAATTATTTAAACGATTTGACTATTCCTTACATATAGTAGCCAATCCGTTTAATCTTCTCAATTAAATTTTTCCTCCTACATCTTCTTTCTTACCGTAGTGAAATAGAATGCTACTGTCTTGTAACCCTTTTTTTCTTTCACCCGTTTTGTGTCATAGTTCAATCAAACTCTTTCCTTTAAAGAAACCTGTTACAGATGTAAGATCTCATGGAAGAAATGGAATTAGAATAGATTGTAACATGATTACTGTAGCTTTTACCTTATTTATCATCGTTCTTTGTTGGCCATGTCAGGTAAGCATTTATTAGAGCTGGGTCAAGGAACCTGTCCCCATGACCCAGTTGACTATGTAAAATTTTATTACTATAATATTAAACTATTAACATTCGGCTAATGGGTTTTTTAGAATTAAATGAATGAGTAGAAAGGTAGGTGAAATTATCCTAGACGACTATTATAGGTGTATACAGTTAAGAAAGAGAGCAAGTGGCCCTTCTGTTCCGTAGTCTTTTTCTCCAGACATCAAGAAGAAATCATCAATAAAAGATTACAATAACGATCTCGCTTCGTTATACGTTATGGAGGAAAAGAATGAAAACAAGAAAGAATTTGAAAACGGATTGGACTACATTTGCGGTTAGTGGAGGGTTTTTACTCCTCTTTGTCATGTTTGCACTTATTGACATTCATATGGTTGAGGGGTGGGTAACGGAATCCTTCAATTGGTCGGTCACCTTTTTTGGTGCTTATTGGCAGTTATTATTATTAGGAAATTTTGTGATAGGGCTGATATTAGCTTTTTCGAGATATGGAAATCTGAAGTTAGGTAAAATGGAGAAACCCGAGAATGGGTATTTCCGTTGGATTTCGATGATTTTATGTATTCTTCTAGCTAGTGGTGGTGTATTTTGGGCTGCATCAGAGCCAATCTATCATTTTGTGACAACTCCACCGTTGTTTGCTAATGATGGGATGACACCGCTAGAGGCAATTATACCAGCTTTATCCCAAAGCTTTGTTCACTGGGGCTTCCTAGCTTGGGCTTGTTTAGGTACGTTAACTACCATTGTCCTCATGTATGCACATTATCATAAAGGATATCCCCTTAAACCACGTGCCATTTTATATCCTATTTTTGGTGAAAAAATATTTGGTAAAAGTATCATTGGTTCAACGGCTGATATTGTTTCCATTATTGCGGTTGCTGCAGGGACAATGGGGCCTATCGGATTTTTAGGTTTGCAAATTGGATATGGTATTCATGTTTTATTTGATGTTCCAAATACGTTAGCTACAAACATAATCGTTGTTGGAGCACTCATCTTGATTGCAGCTATATCTGTAGCAAGTGGGGTTGACAAAGGAATTCAATTCTTAAGTCGGTTAAATGTGATATTTGTTGTCTTATTAGCGGCTATCATTCTCATTATGGGCCCAACCATGTTTTTAATCGATTCTTTTATTGGTGCTCAAGCTTTTCAATTACAGCATTTTTTCGAAATGAATTTATATCGCGGAGATCAAGCTTGGCTTGGTTATTGGACTGTCTTTTTCTGGGGTTGGTTCCTAGGATATGCACCAATGGTTGCTATTTTCATTAGTAGAATATCGCGTGGTCGCACGATTAGAGAGCTTATTGTAGCCGTGTCGATTATCGCTCCATTGGTTAGTAATTTCTGGTTTACAGTTGTTGGTGGCACTGGTTTATCTCATGAACTTAATGATCCTGGTTCCATTTCAGGACCATTAAGTGATGGCGGCATGCCCGCGACCGTAATGGCCATTATGGACCAACTACCAATGGGATTATGGTTGGCTATTGGATTCTTAATTGTTAGTATTGTGTTTGTATCGACGACAGTTGATTCCATTTCCTATACAGTAGCCGTAACCTTACAAGGAACAGAACATCCACAAAAATGGATGAGGGTCTTTTGGGTCGTTCTATTCGGGATCTTATCGGTCGTTCTCCTCACCATTGGTGAAGGAAGTATCCAGCATTACAAAACTTTATTGTTGTAACAGCCGTACCCGTATCGATCTTGCTCCTTCCACCACTATGGAGTGCACCAAAAGTTGTCAAGCAGATGGCGAAAGAACAGGAGATCGTCTCTTCTGTTGAATCTGTGAAAGAAGTGAAAGTCAAATAATTAATTGTGCCTGCCACCACCCGGATGTTGTCTTAGATTAGACATACTTCGGATCGTGGCAGGCACTTAATCTATGCGGACACCAGTTCCGCTATTTCCTCAAAAACGAGCATTTTGAAGAGCTTCGAGGACACAGAATCCGCTATTTGCCCAAAACCACCGTCCTGACACCTTCAAACACGAAATAACGGAACCTCAGTCCTCGAACACCGGAGAATCACTGTTTTTGTCACAAATAACGGAACGTGAGTCCGCTTGAGGCGCTGACCTTCCCTCCCTATAAAAAAGTGGGTCATGGAACCTGTCCCCATGACCCACACAAATTTATAGATTTACGTAGTTTCTCCACTTATGAACCGGCTTCCAGTTTAAGAGTTTCTTAGCCTTTTCATTATTTAACAGCGGGGCGAAACCAGTTAACTCTTTTCTAAAGTCTAAAACACTCGTAAAGCATGTTTCCATAAGTTGTTTGCTCTCAATATCCATACTTGTTTCATCGGCTCCAATATTAAGCGCAACAGATCCCAGTCCCTCTGCCTCAACGGCTAATCGATATGCACTTGCTGCATCTCGTGTATCAATATAACTCCACAAAATTGGTTTTCGCTCTTCAGGGTTATGGATGAATCTAGGAAAATTCTTGTACATTTCAGGAGATATCACATTTCCCAATCTGAATGATACGACCTGCATCCCCGTTCTACGGTGAATCATATCAGCGGTTTTCTCATTAACAATCTTCGATAAACCATAGCTTTCTTCCGGTAATTGCGGATGATCCTCATCAATTGGTACATATTGCGGTTGTAAATCTTGCTTTGAAAAACATATCCCATAGGAAGACTCACTTGAAGATATAACCGCTTTTTTAATTCCTAAATTCCCTGCTGCTTCTAAAATGTTATACGTGGACATCGTATTATTTTGAAAGGTTACTTCGTTCGGATGAGAATAGGCTACCGGAATTGCGGCAAGATGGACAACTGCATCCGCACCTGCTAATACCCCATACACTTCACCTAAATTCGTTAAGTCAGTAATAACTGTTTTGCAAAGTGCTTCTTTTGGATGTTTCATATCTGCATTGATGACTTCGTAACCATGTTCTAAAAATTCTTGTATGACTGCTGTTCCAAGCAGCCCACTTCCACCTGTTATGACAACCTTTTGCATTTCAAACCCTCCCTATTCTATAACAAAACGTGACTCTCTGTGCTTCCTAAATGGTAAGCATCTAGTAATTCTACACACTTTGTTTATCGATTGAACTAAGTATATGTTAACGGTTTCAAAATAGCAAGTAATTCGTTTTTTGTGGGTCATGGGGACATGGGTCATGGGGACAGGTTCCTTGACCCAGTTTGTTTGAGGTGTGAAATAAGAACAAAAAATTCCTCTTTATACAGGTTATTCACTTTTAAACGTACAGGCACTGAATCTAAGCGGACACCAGTTCCGCTATTTCCTCAAATACGAGCATATCGAAGAGCTTCGAGGACACAGAATCCGCTATTTGCACAAAATCACCGTCCTAACACCCTTCAAACACGAAATAGCGGAACCTCTGTCCGCGAACACCGGAAAATCACTGTTTTTGTCACAGTTAACGGAACGTGAGTCCGCTTGAGCCTCTGAATTTCCCAGCAAAAAGTGGGTCACGGTACCTGTCCCCATGACCCATGTCCCCATGACCCAATAATTACTCATTTTATTTCTCCCCCTCAATCAAACTACTCACTTTATTACATACAATCAAAAAATATATCTCTTTTTTCGTATCCTTCTCCATTACTTTAAGTACAATCGTTCATAGAACCAATAGAATTAAACCTAATTCTCGTAGTTTATGAGTAATTAGGTTTCTGATCGCATTTGCGAATCATATAAACTTGTCATCGGTTCGTTTTTATCTATTGGTTTACGAGTAACAAAATTCTAAGAAGGGAACGGTCGCTTTGATAAAGGTAAGGCAATCGTAAATGTTGTACCGACCCCGCTCTCGCTATCTACTTGAATTGTGCCTTCATGACCTTCAATGATTTGAAAGCATACCATTAAACCAATACCTGTCCCTTTTTCTTTTGTCGTGTAGAAAGGTTCACCAATTTTTTCTAACACTTCTTTCGGCATCCCAAATCCTTGATCAATCAATTGAACGACAATATTACCATCCATCTCACTGATTTTTATCTGAATTTGTCCACCATTTTCCATCGCTTCTATTGCGTTTTTAACCAAGTTAATAAAAACCTGCTTGATTTTGGTTTCTTCACAGCTTATGTAAATCTCTTTTTTTGTAGCTTGCAAGGTCATCTCAATGCTTTTATTGTTAGCTTCCGAGGTAAGCAACAATGTAACTTCCTCCATTAGTTGAACCATATTAAGATCTTGACGATTTTCAGAGTGAGGTTTAGCTAGTGCTAATAATTCACTTGTTATTTGTTCAACTCGAGAAAGCTCACTATCAATTACACTATAATAAAAATTGTTTGCATGGCCTTCTTGTTTGATCATTTGAAAGAACCCCTTGATTGCTGTTAACGGATTGCGAATTTCGTGAGCAATTCCGGCAGCGAGTTCCCCAGCAGTGTTCAGTTTCTCTGTACGAATAAGCAATCTTTCATTTTCCTTCTCCTGGCTAATATCAATAAAGGAATGTAAGGTCGATGACTCCCCCTCATATAACAGCTCAATGGAATTGACAATGTAATATTTTTTCTTCTCATTACTTAATGGGAATTCATGTGTTTGATACTGCTTTTTTCCAACCGGGTCTCTATCATACTTTTCAAAGAATAAAAGCAAGTGATCATTATAGTTCGTATTTTTCTGAACATTGTTTAAAAATTGTTCCCTCGCTTTGTTGTTGATGAAAAGGATTGTCGTACCTCTTCTTATAATCATCGGATACGGTAATTGCTCGATAACAGTTTGGAAATTTTGCTGACTTTCCGTAATCACTTCGCTGATTCTCTTCTCATTTTCTAGACGATTCGTCTGATCACGATGTTCTTTGTTTTCTTTTGCAAACTTCCGAAGCTGTTCATTCTTTTCTATTGATGGGATTTCAAGAAAACTTTTATCATAAAGAGGAGATGTAATAAATTCACGATCTGTCATAAAATGCGTGTGTATCCTCATTAACTCATTTTGAAGGTAGGCAGGGAGGGTTAAGCCATTATAAGCACAAACTGAGACCAAGTTATTCTTTTGGATAAACTGGTCACTATTATGTTCATATATTCGAAGTCTATCTACAGTACATACATCATCTGTCAAGAGAACATGTCCCCACGTTCGCAAACTAAATCCTTCATCCAAATAAGGATTTAGCATATCTATTAAACTTCCTGTTTTTTCGAGATGGAATTGATCTCCAACAAGATAAGTTTCTGCACTATCAACAAAAAGTAGCTTTTGGTAGTCTATAGAATGATCGTCTCTTGCTTTTAGTTGATCTAGAACTTGATCGAACGTTTCTTTCGTTTCAACAAATAAAATCACTTCATTCTTTAATAAGCCATTCATGATGAAGCTAATAGCATTTTCAATATATTTATCCTTTTCATTGAATATGTATAGAATATGAGATCCAGCATCCATTTGTTGCCAAACATCCTCAGTAAAATCTTCTGAATTCTTTAGAATCATCGTTTACCCCCCCTACCTGCTTTTCACTTTTTGAATAATGAACAGATATATGTAAAATGGTAACATACATACCCCATATATACGAGTGATCTGCAATTCCTCTATGAATCTCTTTTTTTGCTCAACTAATCAAAGGTAATGGAATGTAAACGTTACTCCTTTTCCTTCTTTACGAGTAAAGTCAATCTTCCCTTTATACCGATCAATAATGGTATAAAAAATCATTAAACAAATCCTATTTCCTTTCATTTCAAAGAAAGACGTTATCCCTATAAAGAGGAATAACGCCTTTTGCAAATTCGTGTCGTTATTGATTTTAAGTGATTAGCGAGACAAAGCTTTAAAAGAATGAAGTCATCTAATGTAAAACGACATTCGTTAATTTGATCTAGTAAGTTCGTGTTGTTCGCGTAGTTTCTGAGTGGCAGCGACCATGTTTCGTAGAGAAGCGATGGTTTCTTCTTCATGTCGTGTTTTTAACCCACAATCAGGATTCACCCAGAACTGTTCTTTTGCAATGACTTCTAGGCTTTCATTTAAAATGGTATCAATCTCTTCCATACTCGGTACACGCGGACTATGAATATCATACACTCCTAACCCAATACCAAGTTCATATGGATTTTTCTTTAGTGATTGAATGAGTTCTCCGTGGCTTCTAGATGTTTCAATTGAAATAACATCTGCGTCAAGGGCACGAATGGGTTCAATAAAGTCATTAAACTCGCAATAGCACATATGGGTATGAATTTGCGTTTCATTCTTTACACTTGAAGTCGCTAATTTAAAGGCATTGACTGCCCATGATAAATATTCATTCCAATTTTCTTTACGTAAAGGCAAACCTTCACGCAAGGCTGGTTCATCGACTTGAATGATGGAAATCCCCGCATCTTCTAACGCTTGAATCTCTTCTCTTAACGCTAGAGCTATTTGGTTGGCAACTTGCTCACGTGAGATGTCATCACGGACAAAGGACCAATTTAAAATCGTGACCGGACCTGTTAACATCCCCTTCACATGCTTAGACGTTAATTGCTGCGCCTCTTCTACTTCCTTTACCGTCATGGGGGCAGTCCACTCTACATCGCCATAGATAATAGGCGGTTTCACGCAGCGTGATCCGTATGATACTACCCATGCTTTTTCGGTAAAGGCAAACCCATTTAACTTCTCACCAAAGTACTCTACCATGTCTGTGCGCTCAAATTCACCATGTACCAAAACGTCCAACCCAATTTCTTCTTGAATCTGAATCCAACGGGCCGTTTCCATTTTTACAAATTCTGCGTAGGCAGAGTCTGTGATTTCCTTTTTGCGCCAGGCTGTACGTGTGCGTTTCACTTCATCTGATTGAGGGAAACTCCCAATGGTTGTAGTTGGATAATCTGGCAATTTCAATACTTCTTTTTGTAACGTTTGCCGTTGTTTAAACGGAATTGGACGTAAAAAATGCTCTGGCTTAACTTGCGATACTAGCTCCTTCACACGTCTGTTTTGCCTAGCTTCGTGATTGACCAATGCTTCGGTTGCGAGCATGCTTTTTGACACACTTTTATTTCCTGCCCAGTCCTCATCGCGTACATATGATGTGATATGTGTGATCTCCACAATTTTCTCATCCGCAAAGGCTAAAGCATTTCTTAACGTGCTATCTAAGTTTGTTTCAGACTTTGTTGTGACCGGTACATGCTGCAAACTACACGAGGATTGAATCCAGACTTCTTCTGCACCACTTAATGATAATATCGCTTTTACATCAGCCGCTTTTTCAGCTAAATTTGCAATCCATATATCACGTCCATTCACCACTCCGACTCCTAGTACTTTATCCGGCGGGAAACCGTATGTACGAAGGGAGTCCAGGTTCTCTTCTTTACCATGTACAAAATCAAGGCCAATCCCTGCAACAGGTAATTGAGATAACTCTTCATAGGCAGATAGCCCTTCGAAATACGTTTGTAACATAATTTGAGCATCTGGTACTTCTTCTGCCAATTGTTTGTACATTTCTTGTACTAATTTCACATCTTCCGTTGATAAGGAAAGAACGAATGCAGGTTCTTCGACTTGAATCCACGTTGCTCCTGCATCTACGAGTTGCTGTAGTGCTTGTGCATATAATGGCAAAAGCTTTAAAATAAACAACGCTTTCGATTTGGCGTCATATCCTTTCGCTAATTGGATAAAAGTAAATGGCCCGATGATTGTAGGCTTTGTTATAAGACCTAACTCTTCTTTCGCTTCTAGAAAATAATCTAAGATGTAGTTTTTTGTTAATGTTAGTGGCTGATCTTCATACTCTGGCACGATGTAGTGATAGTTTGTGTTAAACCACTTTGTCATTTCACAAGCAACTACATCGTTTGCCCCACGGGCCATTGAGTAATACGTAGATAAATCTACCTCCCCACCTGTCCAGCTATAACGAGTTGGAACCAATCCAAACATCGCTGCCAGATCAAGCATCCGATCATAATATGTAAAGTCACCAACCGTTAAAAGCTCTAAGCCTAATGATTGCTGGCGCTTCATGTGATCCAAGCGAATCGTCTTCATTTCTAAACGAAATTGCTCTTCTGAAATTTTCTTTTTCCAAAAAGATTCAACACAACGCTTCCATTCCCGATTTTCACCAATGTACGGATAACCAATGGCTGTACTCACTACATTCATTTTCTTCTCCTCCTTTTACATTGCAAATGACCAAATACAAAAAAGCCAAATCCGTGAAAAGGAAATGGCTTTACAATCAAGTTAAAGGTATGACTAAAAAACGTGCAAAAGCACCGTTACTTATAACTCGTTTGTCGTACAATGAATGTCACCACCTATTTCCACGTAGGTATTTGGTGTGTACTAGAAATTGGCAGGTCTCCTGGCTTATCATCAACGCTCCTCACACCTTCCCGTCAAACGACAGTGGCATTTGTGATTCACTCCGACTTACAGTTGCGGGACAGCGACGGAATTACACCGTTCTTCCCTTTTAAGCCAAACCGCAGCTTGGCACCAACTCTTACACGATATGCAATTTTGGTAAATATAACATAGAAATTTGTTTTCGTACATCATTTTCTGAAAAAATAAAAATATTTAAGAAACACCAGACTTTGCGGAGATGAACAGAAAAGAACCTTCTATTTTAACATTCGAAGGTCCCTTACCTTTATTACCTAAATAAAAAACATCATCACTGCTCCAATAATCGTTAATGCCAATATATGATATCCTACAGCAATAAAATAAATGGATACAGGTTTTTTACTGTTTGTTCCTAAGCCGAAAATAAAATCTTTCGCATATGCTAGAGCTACAATGACTCCAACTGCCCCACCGGTTAATGCTCCATCTAGCAAGGATTCTGCCTGTGATAGATAAAGAAACCCATACAACACGATAGACGTTAGGAGTGTAACCAAAGAAAGCAAACCATAATTCGGCTGTTCAGGTTTAATATTCAACCAGTCGATCCAACGATTTCCTACTATTGAATAATAAATCATTCCACTTACCATGTACAAAATGACACCACTGATAATGGCTAAAAGCATTTAACTCACTCTCTTCCTCTATTTCAATCTATCCTTTAGTATTATACTTGATTCTCACCCAAAAGCATCATTGTTCATTAATGGGTCATGGGGACAGGTTCCTTGACCCACTTTTTATGTATGAAGTAAGTATTTTAAATCGTCATTAGACAAATTAAGGTGAATAACCTTCTTAACGCACAGCCACTTGGATCTATCTTAGCTTATCAAACCATTTATACCAACAAATAACACAAATCCAGAAGAAAGAAACGAAAAAATTCCTGTTACTTTTCGTTGCTCTTGTAATTCAGTAATTCCAATAAAAATAAGCATCATCCCTATGAGTAATAGCGTATGGGGCATCATTCCATGTTCACCCGTTATTAGACTGTAAGCTGATAAAGAGATGACCGTAACCGCTAAAATGGTTGTTATGATCTTCATCCATAATTTCATCTACATCCCCCCTAATAAGAATTTGTCAAATCGACATCTACTCAATTATGTTCTCAAACCAAATGATTGCATGATGCAAAAAGACCCCTCCATTGATCGGGTGGACCTCAGTTTCCATCGCATTAATTTTAACATATTTTTCCTTTTTAGTTTGTTATTTGGAAGAAACGCTCCCTTCACTTCAACAACTCGATTTCTCATCAACTTCATTTTTTAACCATTCTTCTTCTGCTTGATATCTATTCAAGGCTTCTGAAATAGCCTCTTTAACTACCCTTGAATACTCGTTTTGCAATTCCTGTTTTAATTCGATGATTTCTTCTCTTACTAATTCTAATGCTCTAACTTTATCATCTGTAGACATATATTCATAAATTTTCCTCATATAGAAACATCCCTTTTCCTGACATTTTCCACATTAAAAAGGAACCAGGATGACAATCGCTGATTCCTATCATAATGACCTAAGCCTTTTTCACAAATAACTCTAATAACTCTTTGGCACTATGCACTTCTTTATCTGGTTGATAGGGAGAATCAGCTGGTAAATCTTTCTTACGATGATTCATCCAGATTGCTTGCCAGCCTGCTTGTTTCGCTCCGATTATATCTTTTTCAAAGTTATCCCCGATATACACGGTGTTCGTTTGGTCTAGGTTCATTTTCTGTTCAATAAAATCAAAGACTTCTCTTTTCGGTTTTGCATGACCAATCGTTCCAGAAATAAACGTCAGTTCTGCCGGAATCCAACGACTAAGACCCAACTGTTTAATTTTCATTGCTTGATGTGTTTCTTCCCCATTTGTCAGAATTCCAAGCTGTTTTCTCTCTTTGTAAAGCACATTTAGTAATTCTTCGACTTCGGGAAACAAGGTAATGTTTTTTTGTTCGATCACATACGTTTCATGAAAAAGAGTCGCTTTTTCCGTATCGATAGGGATGTTAAAATCCTCACAGGCATGTATAATCCGTCCCGTTTGCCATTCAAATTCGGATATTTCACCCGCTTCACTTTGATCAAATAAAATCTCGCTATATTTACGACTTGCTTTATAGAATTGGTCCATTTCTTCGTCTGAAAAAGGCTCTTGAAAAAGCTTTCTCACCGTTTTATGAAAAGATTGTGCCTGGTCATACAGTGTATCATCGACATCAAAAATGATTGTATCCATTCTCATAGCCCTCCTTTTAGTATGATCATATCACTAATTGATTAGCGAGAGAAAACAGAGAGCCTACTACTCCATTCATCTATTCAAGAAAATAAATAAGAAAGACGAATGCTTTATATGTATTTCTCCTTATTACTTGATTCATTGCAAATAACGGTGTTCTGTGCATGATTATTATTTTTTCGGACAAATCTCACCAAAGTGTAAAGCTTGCATATTTTAAAATAGAACTAGTAAAGGAGGGTTTGAGATGTACCCTTACGACAGAAGATTTCCTGGTCCCCATGTCTATCCACCACCTTTTTGGTTTTATCCACCTTACTGGGGACTTCCACCTCGTCCGCCATTTTGGCCACCTCCATTTCCAATCATTCAACATAGAAGAGGCCCATTTTAGGGTTTCTTTTTTGCGCAGTATCTGTCTACTTTACAGTAAAAATACATTACATTTAATCTCGACATCCCTCGGGTCATGACAGGCACTTGCCTAACCTGCACGGACTTATCCTTTTGCGTAAGGGACATATAAAGCCATTAGCCACTTCCGCTTTTTCCCTACTCATTCTCTATAACACTGTTACATTTTTAGGTAAAATCCCTTCTTCTATCCAATTCTCTAACATTTGATTAAAGTAAATAGGGTTTTGTAAGCTGACTCCGTGGCCGACTTGAGGAATGATAATCCCCTTACAATTAGAATGGGTTGAAACTAAATCGACCGCTGACTTTTTCATTACTGCTTTTTCCTTTTCTCCAACAGTCACCAATATTTTAGCTTTAGCTTTTTTAAAATTTTCCGGTATTGTAAATGACAGATTTTCTTCTAATATTCTAATGAGTGTATCGGGTTTCATTTTAAAACTTTCTTTGTAATATGTATCAAAATATTCTTCTCCGATATAGAGTGTTTTCGCTTGGAGTTTTGAGAATGATTTGATTTTTACTAAGGGAAAAGACAATTTGATCGACGGTCTGATCATTTTTCTTAGAATGGAGTTTGGTCTTACTAATGCACTGTTAATCATCGCATAGTCAGCTAAATCGGGATTCAGACTCAACAGTTGAATCGTGACTTGTGCACCTAAAGAAAATCCAACAACCGTGACGCTTTTACCGTTTGCTATTTTTTCTATAAGCTCATTTGCTTCTTGGGCACTTACTAGCATTGAAAATGGATCTGTGTCTTCACTTGCTCCTTGTTCAGGAAGGTCGATTGTAAGGCAATGATAATGACGAAAATATTCAATTTGTTTATCCCACATCCAGCTGCTCACTCCACCTCCGTGTAAAAACACGATTAATGGAGCGTTCTTATTTCCATGCTCTTGATAACTCAGACCCAAACTTTTCACCTCTTTATGTTGATTTTCCGTTACGTAATCTTCCACTTACGGCCATTGCTCTTCCAAAGCAACACCTTATTTCAGGAAGTTTTATTCCTCTCTTTTACATAATTATCGTAAGCATCTTGAACTTTGTTTTTTTCTGGCACAAGATGTTTGTGTATGTCTAAGAGTAAAAAGAACCCCCTAAAGACACAACCAGCAACAATCCCGAAAGCTATGATTCCACCTAAAAGTGGACCGAGCAGCATAAGTAAAATTGAACATCCTATTACACTAAGAATAATGGATACTAGTAAATACATCATGACCTCCGTGTTTAATGGTTAGCACTAGACTAGACGCGACGCACTTTCTGCTACGCACCCGCAAAAAAAGTGGGTCAAGGTACCTGTCCGAGGGCACTGAAAAAGGTCGACTTTCACCTTTTTTAGTGCCCTCGAAGGAATGCGCGAAGCCGTTGCAGTCTTTTGAAAAAGCTTGGTATGAGTGGGTTTCTCATACCAAGCGCGCAACGTGCGGAGCCATTCCTACTTAAATAAAAGTCACTGAAAAAGGTTGGTTTTTACCTTTTTCAGTGGCCTCTACCTGTCCCCGTGACCCATTTTTTATGTTAACATTAAGAATGTTCATATGGAATATTCTTGTAAAAAGTGGAACAAAAACTATATTAAAATTGTGGTGTCTATATCATGAAAATCTACTCTACTGAGGCGTTGTCTAAAAATAAGATAATAGAATTTCTCCAATTGCATTGGGGTAGTTCAGAAATGGTTATATCTACTGGAACCTATGATTGCAGTACATTAGATGGTTTTACTATCCTAAATGAAGAAGAGAAAATGATTGGCTTAATTACTTACATCATTAAAGATAACGAATGCGAAATCATTTCACTAGATAGTATCGAAGAAGGAAGAGGGATAGGGACAACCTTAGTTCAAGAGGTAGAAAATCTTGCTCTTCAAAGAAAATGTAAACTCGTCAAACTCATAACAACTAACGATAATTTAGTAGCATTAAAGTTTTATCAAAAACGAGGTTTTTTCATGTCCAAAGTTATTAATAACGCTGTTGAGAAAGCAAGAAAGATCAAACCAGAGATTCCCTTCATCGGTAATGATGGGATCCCTATCCGCGATGAAATTGAATTAATAAAAGTCATCGACTAACGAAAGGTTTAGGTTAAAAACTAACTACTAGTGCCTGTCACTACTTATACCAAGTAAGCGGACACTGGTTCCGCTATTTCACCAAAAACTAGCATTTTGAAAGGTTTCGCGGACAGAGAATCCGCTATTTCCTGAAAATCGCCTTCCTCACACCTCTCAAAGATGAAATAGCGGAACCTCTGTCCGCGAACACTCGAAAATCACTGTTTTTGTCACAGATAACGGAACGTGAGTCCGCCTGGGATCATGATGGCACCTCGTCCCGCTAGGAAGTGGGTCAAGGTACCTGTCCGAGGGCACTGAAAAAGGTCGACTTTCACCTTTTTCAGTGCCCTCGAAGGAATGCGCGAAGCCGTTGCAGTCTTTTGAAAAAGCTTGGTATGAGTGGGTTTCTCATAACAAGCGCGCAACGTGCGGAGCCATTCCTACTTAAATAAAAGTCACTGAAAAAGGTTGGTTTTTACCTTTTTCAATGGCCTCTACCTGTCCCCGTGACCCACTTCCTATAACCCCATGATTTCTGCAACGAGTTGGTGGGAGTAGAGTCGGGCTTTGTGGTCATAGACCATGGTGCTCACCATAATCTCGTCTGCTCTTGTCTCCTCTAAGAACAATTCCAACTCTTTCTTTACTTTGTTCGGACTTCCGATGATGGTGGAAGCTAGTTGTTTTTCTAGGACTGCCTTTTCATATGGGGTCATGAGCTCATTCAAATTCTTTATTGGTGGTTGCAGCTGTGATGGTGTGTTCCTCATCATGTTTAGGAAGCTTTGTTTGATGGAAGTCGCTAGAAATTCTGCATCCTCATCTGTATCTGCCGCGATGACATTTACTGCTACCATGGCGTAAGGCTCTTTATATTCCTCCGACGGTTGGAAATTCTCATAATACAATTGCAAAGCTGGCAGTGTGTTTTCTGGTGAAAAGTGACTAGCGAAAGCAAACGGCATTCCTAGTTGTGCTGATAATCTGGCGCTAAAGCCGCTTGAACCCAACAGCCAAATAGGGATATTCGCCCCTTCACCAGGGATGGCTTTTACCGCTGCCGTACCTTGGAAGTACGCTTGCAGTTGCTCTAATTGCTCCGGAAAATCATCGCCATTCGTGTAGTTTGCCCCACGCAGCGCATGAGCTGTTCGTTGGTCCGTTCCCGGTGCACGTCCTAATCCTAAATCAATTCGGCCTGGAAACATCGCTTCGAGCGTTCCGAATTGCTCCGCGATTACAAGTGGCGAATGGTTGGGAAGCATGATTCCACCCGAGCTACACGAATCGTAGACGTATGTGCTGCTACATGACCGATGACGACCGATGTTGCAGAGCTTGCGATGCCGGGCATATTATGGTGCTCCGCTAACCAGTACCGTTTAAAGCCTAGTTTTTCCGTTAACTGAGCTAACTCTATCGAATGTTGAAAGGATTGGCTAGCCGTCCCCCCTTGCACGATCGATGCAAGATCAAGAACGGAAAAAGATATATCGTTGATGGAATTTGCTGGTCTAGTTATGGGCATGGAATATACACTTCTTTCTTTTAGCTTTACTTTGTTGGATCATAATTTCTTCTTATCATAACAGGGAGAATACACGTTTTTAAAATGAAATGACTTAGTTGAAAGGTTGCATCCGTGTGCAAATCGTTTTCTTATTAAAGAATCCTGCTCCTTTTACTTTACGTAAAATCATACAAAGCCAGTTATACTTTGACATAAGAATCTAGTTTGAAACTCGTTAGGTAAAATACGACGAAGAGACGACCGCTTAAGTAGCGTCATCGTCTCCATAATTTTTCAACAGTGTCATTGTACAGTGTAGCAAATGACTTAGTAATATTCATTGACCTTTTCAACATAGGTAGCCATTACAACGATTTTAAAACAAACCCTTCGTTAATTGTAAATAGGTGGCATTTGTTGTTGTTCAGTTTTTAGGGAAACGTGAAGTTCCCGGTCATCATTAATGGAAGCGAAGAAGACGCGATTTAGTTGCGCAACCTGTCTTCTGTGTAATTCAGCCATTAACCATTGTCGATTTAAGCCTAAATAGTTTAATATATCTTCGTAAATTTTCCCTTCCATAATTAATGGATAAGACAAACTTTTGCTTTTCTTTTTTGCATCTATATCCTCAATGGTTACTCCCAATTTATTTTCTTTTTTTAACACACTTATTTGTCCATTTGCTTCGATAATGGCAATTTTCACATCACTTATATCAAAAATATTTTTTTGTCGTAACATTTGCAACACGTTATCAATGCTATACCTAATCTTTTTTAAGTTTCCCGCTAAGATTTTCCCATCTTGAATGACTAGCGTAGGTTCAAACGTTATTTTTTTCCCTATTTTTCGATTCGTAATGGATAAGTAAGCAGTTAATCTTTGTACCAGGGGAATAACGATAATGGCTAAATAAGTATAAGCATGATCCACTTCTGGATCAGCAATGTCAGCTCCTACAACATTGGCTAAGGTCATAATAATCAGAAAATCAAAAATAGGCATTTCTCCAATGGATCGTTTGCCCATATACTGTGTGATTAATAAAAATAACGGGAAGATCGTAATAATTCTCACTAATATAATTGCTGACTCTTTTAGAACCTCCATATGGTTTCACCTAATTCCTTTTTTGGAGTATATAAGCTGCATGAGTTTCAGGATAGTTATCTCCAATAGGACTTACAGTTATTACTTTTAGCACTTCTTCTTTGCTGCAAGTTCAACTCAAATCCATACATGTTTTCCCCTCCACCGGAAACCCTAGTAAAGCAAATAAAATCAGGAAGGACGATGCATGATGGACGATACAAAACAATTTATCGACAAACTACATGACAAGCAACAAAAGGATGAACAAAATAGAAAGCGTCAAGGAAACGGACATCCTGAAAAGAAATTACCGCATAAGCAACATTAAGGAATCAGCAGCAAAAAAGGATTTGTCCACGACAAATCCTTTTTGTATGCAACTATAACATCTTAAACACGGAAAGCGTGAGGCCACTTGGCCCAACAAGGGTGGGTCAAGGTACCTGTCCCCCTGACCCATTCAAATATCATCTAAAGAACACTTTGTCTACATTGTACTTTGCCTTGAGTTCATTAATCATAAACGTCTCATAGATTTCTCTATGTACAGGGTCTTCGATTACACAAACCTCAATTTTCGTCACTTCATCTCTATTCGTTTTGATTGGCGCTACCGTATCTTCAAAATGTTTTTTGATTCTTTGTCTTAACTTCCTTGCCTTACCGACGAACAATAACTCTTTCTTCTCATTATAAAACATAAAAATGCCACCCTTATCTCTAGGGATTAGATGAAAATCAGTAAATCCATAGATATTACTTAGTTCTGGATGGTCCTGTTTAGCAATCGTTACATTCGGTGTTGGAATCGTTATATTGATCACGAACGTTCACTTCCTTCTTAACTGTAGCTATAAAATCGATATGTATAGTTGTTCCTCTTAATTCTTTATGCCCATTCAGTAAATATCATCCTTTACAAAAAACTCAGGTCAGCCACATTAAAATAATACCGACATAACGTTTTAGGTTTCCACCCTACAATCCTTTAACGATTATGAGAGAGGCATATTAAGATAAATTTTAAGAAACATTAGGTATTCTAGGCATTGTGTGTTATGCTTCATCTAACCATTTTACCACCAGTATCATGTTTGCCCCGAGGCTGACTTCATTAGTCAGCCTTTTTTATATTGGTTTTTTGCACAAAAAAAGGACTCTAATCTAGAGTCCTTTTTCCATGATTATGCCTTGTTTACATTTACAGCTTGAGGTCCGCGTTGACCTTGCTCTACATCAAATGTAACTTTTTGGCCTTCATCTAAAGATTTAAATCCTTCGCCTTGGATAGCTGAGAAATGTACGAATACATCATCTCCACCTTCAACTTCGATGAAACCGAATCCTTTTTCTGCGTTAAACCATTTTACTGTACCTTCTTGCATGTTTGTTTCCTCCTGCGGTGGATACGTCCACCATTTATTACTATAGATGTTCAGGTATCAAAGGCGAAAAGTTTAAACCACTTATTCATTCCTACAGATCGAACAAAAATAATTCTTCTTTAGAATAACAGATCATTTCCAGAAAAGCAAACTGTGATTCATTTGGAATTTCTACCAAAACAAAAAGCTTTTTATTTCCTGACATAAATCCGCTTGAGACGATGCCTCCAGTTCTGATCCACTTCCTAATTTGGAAATTTAAACTAGCAACATATAGTTAACCTCATTAGAGAACTATATCAATGGGCGATTAAGCCTAAATATCATTTTGGAGGTTTTATTTTATGAATCAACAACAACTTCAACAAGCTTTACAACAAGCAGAACAAGCTCTTACTGCTGCTCAGGCATCAGCAGATCCGCAACAAATTCAACAGGCTCAACAATCTCTGTTACAAGCTCAGCAACAACTTCAATCTGGAACTCAAGAACTACAACAGACAAACAATCAGCTTCAACAAGCACAGCAACAGGTATCACAACAATTACAAAATAGTAGCTCCCCTCAACAAACAACTACAACAACGGTTAAGGTAACAAAATCCTCAAAATAATGTTAGATCTGTAAAATGATTAATAAGGGTGCAATTTTTCATTGCCACCCTTAACCTAAACATTCTGAACGAGTTCACTTACTGAGATGATCCGCTATAAATGGGTCAAGGTACCTGTCCCCATGACCCATTGAATAATTTTTATTCTAAATAAGGATGAGAATTAAAAAGGCGTATATCATAATAACTAATATGGTATAAGGAGAGGGTCTTATGAAGGAGCATCAAACTAGATTAACAGCATCTGAAATTGCAACACTTTGGAGTAGTTGTCAAAACAATAGCATGGCCATCTGTGTGTTTAAATACTTTCTAGAACATGTGGAAGATGAAGATATCAAATCAGTGGTCACATACGCACTACATACGTCAGAAGAAAACTTGCAAGAATCGCAAAGAATTCTTAAAGAAGATAAACAGTCAATTCCTGTTGGGTTTTCAGATGAGGATGTGAATGTAAATGCTCCTCGTCTTTATTCAGATACATATTACCTAAACTACATCAAGAATATGGCAAAGGTAGGTTTGTCGGTTTACGGTGTGGCTCTAGCTACTTCAGCAAAGACAAGTGTGCGTGATTGGCTAAGCAAAGCCATTCAAACATCAACAGAGATGTACAACAAAACAAGTGATGCCCTATTGTCGAAGGGTTTATTTATCAGGCCACCTTATGTTATTACGGATAACGAAATAGACTTTATTGATCAAAAAAATTATAAACGTGGTCTTTTAACGATGAATCCTAGAACGATAAATGTTATTGAAATAACTCATGTTTATGCCAATATTGAAACCAATTTAGTAGGACAAATATTATTATCCGGACTTGCCCAAGTAGCCAAGGCAAAAGAAGTACGTAAATATTGCAATAGAGGAAAAGAAATAGCTACCAAACATATTGAACAGTTCTCCAACATTTTAACAGACGATTACATTCCTGTACCGATGCCATCAGACCTTACAGTGTCTAACTCAACAACTGCACCATTCTCGGACAAGCTAATCATGTTCCATACAGCACTGCTGATACAATCAAGTACCTCAAACTACTCAACAGCGGCTGCAGCCAGTTTAAGAACCGATATCGTGACAACATACGTGCGTTTAACAGCAGAAGTCACTACCTATGCTAATGATGGTATAAATATTATGATTGGCCAGAGCTGGTTAGAAGAACCCCCTCAACCAATAAATAAAAAGAATTTATCTAATTAATAGTGGGTCAGGGGGACAGGTTCCACCTCTTTTTGTGGGATAAGAGTGTGATAATGAAATTGGGTATTCTACGTATTCATATGAGGCTGACTAAGGAAAATGCCAGACCGCGAATTCGAGAATAGAGATAGACTTATACCATAAGTTTATTTATCCAATTTGTTAAAAGGTCAGGCATTCATTTAGTCAGCCTTGTTTGTATTGGTTGTTTGTACAAAAATAGAACTCTAATCTAGAGTCCCTTTTCCATAATCCACTATTTGCTAAAAATCACCATTTTGACATCTCTTCATCACGAAATAGTGGAACGTGTGTCCACTTACCAAAAAGTGGGTCAAGGTACCTGTCCCCATGACCCACTTCAACCTTATCTCTTTTTATTTCCTTTATTGTTATCACCGCTAGCTGGTTCTTTGCCGTGTAATTCTGGTGCATTTTGATTACGGCTACCGCCTTTGTTGTACTTTTTGGTCATCTTTTCACAACTCCTTTCTTCGTTTCTTCTTCAGTTTATCCTTTTTTTTAAATCATATGATTTAGCCCGAAGCGACCGAGTAAAAAGCTTTCGCAAATAGCGTTGAACCCTTCACCCTACTTTTCCGACTGGATGATACGGGTGTTAAATGACAAGCGGGGCCTCTAATATTTTTAAATTAACTTTTTTCATTAATGTTCAAATCAGAATTGGGTATTTTAAAAATGGGAGGTGCTGAACATGATTGCTTATTTCGGTGCTATGCAGAAAATAGAAGATTTTACGAATACAGCAAAGGTTCAAAACGTCGATAACGTAATTGGTACAATTGGCTTTTGGCTTACATCTGACATTCCGTCTGCTAAGCCTTATGCAATAGGAACAAAAAAAGTTACTCAAAAGTCTGAAACAGAATTTTGGGAAGATGGAGCACCTAAGGTTATTCAAGTTGATCAGCCGGTAATTGGCTTTATTTACAAAATATTTCTAGATGAACCGCATCTTAAAATATATAATTCTCATACCGTTTCCCCTTATGAACTGTTTATGAATGACCGCGATAATTATTGTGAATATATTCATGCAAGAAAATCGAACTTCACCTGGAAAGATGAGGCAATTCTTTTAAATATGGAGGAAGCCAATGAAAACTTCCGTAACAGCCTTATTCGTGAGGGGTATGAAGGTTTTGTCATAAAAAATGGCAAAGCACAAAATGAAGGGCCTGACTTGTATTGTCTTTTCTCACTAAATTCTCCGCTCATTTCAGATATTATTCCAGTAGAATCGTTGTAGTATGAAACAGCACTGTTCCTCAATAAAAAAGCGGGTGAGCACAGCCCGCGATTCTCTATATGCTGCTCTCCTCAAAAAGGGCACCATTCCTTCTCTTTCGTTCCCTTTTTCATGCTACCCTCCTCAAAAAGGGCACCATTCCTTCTCTTTCGTTCCCTTTTTCATGCTACCCTCCTCAAAAAGGGCACCATTCCTTCTCTTTTGGGTCATGGGGACAGGTTCCTTGACCCATATTTATGCGTAAGAAGACTCATGATAATGAAATTAGGTATTCTACGTATTGTGTGTTATGCTTCATCTAACCATTTACCACTTGTATCATGTTTGCCCCGAGGCTGACTACGTGTAAATGCCAGAACCGACAATTCGAAAATATAGACTTGTACCATAGGGTTTAGCTATCGGATTTGTTAAGAGGTCAGGCATTCCTTAGTTAGCCTTTTTTGCACACAAAAAAGGACTCTAATCTAGAGTCCTTTTTCCATGATTCTGTCTTGTTTACATTTTACAGCTTGAGGTCCACGTTGACCTTGCCCTTCTCCAGCTGCTACTAAAAATAGCGCCTCCTCCTAAAACGGAAATGTTCTATACTCACTCTGTACCGAAACCCATTTACTAATGGTTAGTTCTTCGACAATCCACGGATTTCCGAAACGGCCTATGCCGCTTGCTTTAGTTCCTCCAAACATGACATTTGCCTGATCATTTACCGTTTGATCATTAATATGAGTCATTCCTGCTTCGATTTTTTGAGCAAACTGTTCTCCCTTTTTTACATCCCTTGTGAAAATAGCGGATGATAATCCATATTCAGTTTCACTTGCTAGTTGAATGGCCTCTTCGTCCGTCTCGGCAGGAACAATTTGAGCCACTGGTCCAAAAAGCTCAGTTTGTGCAAGGGTTGAGTCATTTGGCACATCAACAAAAATATGCGGTGGGATTACATTTCCTCTACGCTCACCCTCTAGAGCTACTTTTAGCCCCTCTTGTTTTGCTTGAGTAATTAAGTTATTAATTTTATCTGCTTGCTTTTCATTAATAACTGGTCCAATAACAGTTTCTGGATCTTTGGGATCTCCTACCTGCAATGCTTTGACACGGTCTACAAATTTTGATACAAATTCATCGTAACAGTCTTTCTGTACAATGATCCGATTAATACTCATGCAAATCTGTCCATTATGAACAAACTTCCCAAAAACAGCCGCATCTACAGCCTGGTCTACATCTGCATCACTAAGGACAACAAACGGACTGTTTCCACCTAATTCTAATGCAACTCGTTTTAATTGTTGCCCTGCAATTCCAGCAATATATCTTCCTACTGGTGTTGAACCCGTAAAGCTGATAAAGTCCGAATGAGGATTGGTTAAGAACTCATCTCCCACTTCCTCAACGTCTGTTAGAATTGAATTGAATACTCCCTTTGGCAATCCGGCTTCTTCAAATGCTTTTGCAATAATTGAGCCCCCTGTAATCCCTGTTTGAATGTCAGCCTTATGAACGAGAGCATTCCCTAATGCAATGGCCGGAGCAATTGTTCGCATGCTAGATTCATATGGAAGTTAAATGGTGTAATACATGTGATAACTCCAAGTGGAAGTCGATAAACACGATTACTTTTCCCTGGTGTATGCGAGGAAACTTCTTGATAGGTATAAATCTCATTAACCATATTTGTTGCTTCCTCTAGCTCCTCAAGAGCCAATTTCACCTCGACACGTCCTTTTAAAATGGTCCCACCTGATTCTTCTATAATCATGTTAACAATGTCGTCTGCATGATCTTTGATGTATTGCGCTGCCTTCTCTAGTACTTCTTTTCTTCGTTCAGGGGTGGACTTGGCCCACTCTTTTTGAGCAGTACTTGCTGCTTGATACGCTTCTCTAACCTGATCAATGGTCGCCACAGGAATAGCAGCAATAACCGTTTGATTGTATGGATTCACATTTTGATACGTCCGTTCACTTAATCCCTCGACCCACTCCCCATTAATATAATTTTTCCCTAAATCAGTGAACTTCGTCATGATTTTCCCCTCCATTTGGGATTCAGCTTTGAATCCAAGCTTTTATAATAGGTATACGTGTATATGTATAATTTCGGTTGTTAACTCTCCAAGTTAAACGTAATTTTCAAGGTTATTAGTTAAGGAACCTCCTATTGACTAGGAAGTCCCTTTTTTCTTTTACTTCCAAACATCCTCTGCGATCTGAACAACGTGACGAACCTTTTCCCATTGTTGCTCTTCTGTTAGAAGGTTACCTTCTTCCGTTGAAGCAAAACCGCATTGCGGGCTTAAACAAATTTGATCTAAACCAACATATTCAGCTGCTTCCTTAATTCGAGCTTTTACATGTTCAGGGTTTTCTAAATCACCAAATTTAGATGTGATAAGGCCAAGTACAAGCTGAAGGTCATCACGTTTTACAAAACGTAACGGTTCAAATCCGCCTGAACGCTCATCATCAAACTCTAAGAACAGTCCATCAACATTCAAACCCCCAAAAATGATTTCAGCGACATTATCATAACCACCGCTTGCCACATAAGTTGATTTAAAGTTCCCACGACAAATATGCATCGTAATCACCATATCGTCTGGCTTTTTAGCAATAGATCATTAATCGCTCGAGCAAATAATGTAGCGAGTGTTTCAGGCTTATGTCCCTTAGCCGCAATCAATTTTTGCCCCTCTTCAGAAAAGAAGACAGACCATGATGTATCGTCTAATTGAAGGTAACGGCACCCTGCATCATAAAAGGCTTGAATGGCTTTTTGATAGGTTACAATTAAATCGTCAAATAATTGAGCGTCATCTGTGTAAGCAGATTCTTCAATTTGACCTCTGAAAAATAACATGTTCGGACTTGGGATTGTATATTTCGCTACATGTTCACCAGCAATACTATGTAAAAACTTATAGTCTTCAATCATTGGATGATTTGTAAAGTCCACTTTTCCAGAGACCTTGATACCATGGGCCTTTGTTTGAACTCCTTTAAATTGAATACCAGAATCTGTCTCGAATAGCTCCACACCCTCTAGTTCCGAAAGAAAATCAAAGTGCCACCATGCACGTCTTAGCTCCCCGTCTGTGACTGCCTGTAATCCAACTTCCTTTTGTTTCTCAACTAAGCGAATAATTTCCTCATCTTCAATCGCTCGAAGCTGCTCAGCTGTTATTTCATTTCTTTGCTTTTTTAACCGCGCTTCTTTTAAACGTTCAGGTCTTAAGAAACTACCTACATGATCAGCACGAAACGGCACTTTTGTTTTTACGGTCATTCTCTTCATCTCCCTTTATCTGTATGCTATTTTGTATATGTATCATAGCATCGGAGCTGGGGTATAGCGTAACTGCTATAATTAATAGGTAGCTATAACTAAAAGCTATATCATCGATAATTTGCTATAGCCCGTCATTATTTATTGCAAAGGTATAATGTTGAGTCGAGACAGAAAATAACTGCTGTAAAGGGGCACTATAGAGTAGTCCGCCCTTTCTTGTATTGTCTTTTTTGCACAAAAAAAAGGACTCTAATCTAGAGTCCTTTTTCCTTTATTATGCCTTGTTTACATTTACAGCTTGAGGTCCACGTTGACCTTGCTCAACATCAAATGTAACTTTTTGGCCTTCATCTAAAGATTTAAATCCTTCGCCTTGGATAGCTGAGAAATGTACGAATACATCATCTCCACCTTCAACTTCGATGAAACCGAATCCTTTTTCTGCGTTAAACCATTTTACTGTACCTTCTTGCATGTTTGTTTCCTCCTACGGCGGATGATGTCCACCAATTTATTACTATAGATGTTCAGTTATCAAAGGCGAAAAGTTTAAGCACTTATTCATTCCTAGAGATCGAACAAAAATAATTCTTCTTAAGACTAACAGATCATTTCCAGAAAAGCAAACTGTGCATAATTTGAAATAAATACCAGTCTCATAAAAGATGTGATGCTTATCTATACTTAACAAAAACTGTTTATTTGATTTTCAGTGATCCCTTTAATTAATCTCAGTTCACTAATCAAAAATTCTTGCGCGTTATCGAACATTTTTTTTTCGCTTGAATTAAGTGCTTTCTCTTTCTTCATACGCCTTAAATCACGTACAACTTCTGCACCTTCTTGTATCTTACCCGTTTTCATTTTGTCCGTGTTCAGTTTATACCTTTGTTTCCACGGCAGCAATGCGTCTGTTTCTCCGTGCTGAAAAACGTGAATGATGTTTTTTAATTCAATTATGTCCGTAACTGGTCTTATATTTAAACTCGATACTTTACTCGTAGGAATCATGACTTGCATATGACTGATTAACATTTCCATGACATAATACTGTTGTTTTTCCCCTGAGATTTCCTTTTCTTCTATGGCTTTTATTATACCTACTCCGTGCATGGGATAAAAAATGTTATCGCCAATTTGAAACAAAAAATCCACCTCCATATAGTACAACCTACTTAAGTATAACACAGATATTATTTTTAACAAATTTTTAATAATACCATATACTCACAAAACAGGTCAACTACTTCCCCTTCAAAAATCTCCCAAAACAAAAATAATAGAAATCATTTGGTTTCAACCCTGGTTTTAAGTGGGTCAAGGAACCTGTCCCCGCGACCCACATGTCCACTTGGGATGCTGTCTCCATAAAAAAAGTGGGCCGAGGTATCTGTCCTCCGACCCATAATTTCAATGCTATTGCAGCCATTACCATTATTATTTCAAATCAATTAAAATAAAACATTGGTCATCGCTTCGATAATAACTGTTTCTCTCTTCTTGTAGCGTTTTCGACAGTTTTTCTTTACATCCATGTAAAGAATCAAAAGCATGTTGGTCTATCCATGAACTCAAATAATCTTGTTCAAGAGGATCGGAAACCCCATCAGTATATAGGAGAATCCTTGCTCCTCTTGTGTATGAGAATTGAGAAGATTTGAAATTGATCCCTTTGAATGACCCAATAGGTGGCCCTTGAGTTTTCAGCTCTTTTTGTACCCCCGTAGAATCTCGATAAATAGCAGGCGGGTGACCTGCATTAATGTATTCAACCGTTTGTTCTTTTGTATCAATGAGAATGTAAATAGCTGTACAATAATGCCAGGCATCATCGTCACTTTCAAAGAAATGATGCATTTGATCATCTAATTCTTTCATTATTTGATTTGATGGAACTCCTTTTGATATTAATCGCTGAAACAAAGTAACAAGTGACATCGTAATAAGAGATGAAGAGATCCCATGTCCCATAACATCTAACAAGATTATTCCATACTGATTCTCATTTATTTGGTAAAATCCATAAATATCACCTGACAATTCATTAGAAGCCTGATAGAAGGACTCAATTTGAAGATGCTCATTATCAATTGCTTCTGTTAAGATCGTCTCTTGTATTTTTTTAGCTAGTTTCAGTTCCTTTTGGGTATCCATTTTATATTGGTGATTTTGTTTATTAATTCTTAGAATTTCTTCTTGCTTTTTTTCTAAATATTCTAGAACTCGCTTTAATTCAGCATTAAGCTGTTCTTTTTCTACTAATCTCTCTTCTGCAATCCTTTTTGCTTCAAGCAATTGATTTTCGTAATTATTTCTTTTCTTGTTGGAGACAACCACACATGAGATGCTTTCATCCTCTTTAGCCGAAGCATACATGAGTACCGGTACTTCTTCCCCTTTTTGAGACATAAACTGTAAATGCAACTCTTCTACTTCTTGCTTTTGAATGAAAAGTGGATGAAAAATAAATTGGAAGAATGCTTGAGTAGATTTATATAGGATGGAACGGACACTTTTCCCCATTAATTGTTCTTTATCATAGTGAAGCATATCTAATAATGTTTGATTAATTGATAGAATCTCATAATCCTTCGAAAGCGTTAAAAGGCCACCAGGTAAAGTATTTAAATTACTTTCCATATAGAGCACCTGTACTTTTTATAACACTTTTCGATTGTTCATTTAAAAACCTTTTCATTGTATCCAAAATTTCTTTTGGATGACTAATATGCGGACAGTGACCGGTCGTGGGTAAGTAGGAAATCGTACTATTTGGTAGCTTCTCTTTCATGTATTGAGAAACTTCCTCTGGAACAAAAAGATCGTTATGACTATGTATAAGTAAAGTTGGTACGGTGTTGTCTTGTAAGTATTCACGGTAGTCTGTAAAAAAACAGACTTTGGCAAATTCGTATGTAATATCCGCGGCATTGAAGCGAAACTGTTCCTCTATCCCTGTCTTCATCTCAGGTTGATTCGACCCGTTCATAATAGTTTCAGCAATCAACGTCGTCCACTCAAAATAATTTTTCTCCATTAGCTCTAATAAAGCATCTAGTTCCTCTTTTTCAAAACCTCCATGATAGTTGGGTTCATTCAAAAAAGAAGGGGAAGATCCAATCATGACCAATGTTGAAATCGTAGCGGGCTGTTGGATAGACGCAAGCAGTCCGATCATACCTCCAACTGAATGCCCCACAAAGATCGCATTAACTAAATCTAACTCGTTACAAATTTCAAGTACGTCCTCTACATAACCAGAAATGGTACGATATTTCTCCGGATCATAAGCCGTTACATCTGAATTCCCGAACCCAACATAATCAAATAAAATCACTTGATAATCCTCTTCAAATGATTCAGCAATAGTCGCCCATACTTTTTGATCAAAGCCAAAACCTGATGCAAAAATCACTGGCTGCTTCCCTTTTCCAATAATGGTCACATTGTTTCGAGTTAGCGCACTCTCTGTCATGACTAATACCTCCTTCGATTTGATTTATGTACTATCTATCATAACAAAGTTTGGCTAATAAATAGAGAAATTACATAAATTAATAGACAATTCCCTGTTGCGCAGGGCCATCGCTCTTTGTGAGTTCCTCTATATAGATAGGAGCGGCGAGAAATCTCTGCTTCTTTTACGATGGCTAATTAATGGAGCGAGAGGCCACTTGGATTTAAATCAAGAGAATATATCAAAAGTAAGGTGTTGAGTATTCAAGTTTCTTTAGCACTTATTTTGAGACTGAAACATTGATTAACGATTACGCAACGTGAGCCCAATTGAGACGATGATATACGCAAAAAAGTGGGCCGAGGTACCTGTCCCCCCGACCCAACTTTACTATCATTTACCCACCGTATAAGTGGGAGAAGCAACAGGATTAGATTCACTGTTTTCTTACTACCTACTTGTCTTAATAGACATATCCTGAACCTTTTTTACATAAATGTAACGATCTCATTTTCACAAATCTAAATTCCCTCTCTTTATATGAAACCGACTGAGAGCATTCAGACATTATTTGTTCTATTTGCTTTTTATTTAAAAGAGGGTCCATGTTTAATAAATAAGCAATATTCCCAGAAAACCTGGCGCTTGCTACACTAGTTCCCTTCATATTCGTATATTTTTTATTATCATCGTGCCTAGGCAAGGTAGCATATTGTCCATCTTTTACAAAATCGGTTCTTTTTCCGTAATTACTTTTTTCTGCAAATCTTCCATAAGGATCTACATTACCTATGGCAAACACACCTTCTACAGATGCAGGAAAAGCAACTTTATCTTTACTGTTGTTTCCAGTGGCACCAACAAATATAACACCTTTCTGTTGTCCTAACCATATAACCGGACGAATGAATATACTTTCAAGAGTGTTTGTTGAAAAGCTCATGTTAACCACATCTGCACCCTTAACTATTGCATAAAGAATTGATATAGATATAACATGATTCTCCGTCTCCTCCTCTAACATTTTGACAGGAAGGATCTTGATATTATTATCACGTTGAACTATAGACCCAGCCATTGCTGTTCCATGCCCATCATCATCAGTAGTATCATTATTGAAATCCAAAAAATTGTAACCTTCAATCATATTCCCTTTTAAATCTTTATGCTCAGCATTGACTCCTGTATCCAATACAGCAACTATCGTTTCATCTGTATCGAAATCCCAAATCAATAACAACCCTACCATAATCATTACAACGAAAGTAAAGTATATGAAAACATAAAATAGTTTACGTATCATCTTTACTCCTTTTTAGCAATTATTGTAGTTTACCTGTTGCAGGATACAATATATTCATTTTTGCTAAAATGGTTAATGATCTATTATAGTTTCTAATAGTAGACACTCCAAGCACACTAAATAAAAATAGTGTCCCCATCCGTATTTTGTCGATGATGTCGACTTACTATTGGGTAGCTATGGTACTTAACATGATGCATTCTACTTTTTTTGTATGTATAGAAAGAAAAAAACTCCATTATGGATTGCTTTAAGGTGCCTGGCAACGTCCTGGGATGATAGTCACGTCGCTTTCTCGGAAACAACTCATGTAGTACGAAAAGAAACAGATCGTCTTACAGGGGGACATGATGAGTTTTCGAAGAAGTTTACTCATAGCGTTACCATCGACTTATTCGAAGAAGACTCTTTACTGTTTATACACGTAAAAAAAGACAATCCATTGGATTGTCTTTTATC
>NZ_BAUT01000033.1 GCF_000513095.1 Halalkalibacter wakoensis JCM 9140 | reverse complement strand
GAGTGGCTTTCTCTCCATTTCACTAAGAGGAAAAAACATATACTATAGAATTTATCTTCTAGTTTCGGTGTAATCAAAAGGGAAGATCGCCCTTCCCCTTACCTGTGCGATCACGCTTGCGATGGCTCCTCTCGCCGTGCGCCTTTTGAGAAGATCGCTCAAAAGCCTTAAAACATGACGGCGGCTCCGCTCATCGCTTCGGTTACATAAAAAGGGAAGACCGCCCTTTTTATGTAACCTCTATCATCACGGCGTCTCCTTGGCCTCCTCCGCTGCAGATGGCGGCGATGCCGAGGCCGCCGCCTCTTCTTTTAAGTTCGTACGCAAGTGTTAGGATGATACGCGTGCCACTTGCACCAATTGGGTGACCTAGGGCGACGGCACCACCGTTTACATTGATTTTCTCCTTGTCGAGTCCAGCGATTTGTTTGCTTGCTAGCGCAACGGCTGCAAAAGCTTCGTTTATTTCAAAAAGATCGATCTCATCTGCTTTTTTGTTCGTTTTTTCTAGCAGCTTATTGATGACGAGTCCTGGCGTTTTCGGGAATTGTTCTGGTTCGATCGCGATTGCAGTATGTGCCACAATCGCTGCAAGAGGGTCGAGTCCTACTTCCTTTGCTTTTTTCTCAGACATGAGCAACAACGCCACTGCTCCGTCGTTCACTCCTGGGGCATTGCCCGCTGTGATCGTTCCATCTTTGCCAAAGACAGGTTTTAGTTTTGCTAATGTCTCAATGGATGTGTCTTTGCGCGGGGCTTCATCTTCGCTTACGACATGAGGAGGTCCTTTTCGTTGTGTTACGTCCACAGCGACGATTTCTTTTGCTAGTTTGCCAGATTCCATTGCCGTAATTGCCTTAATGTGGCTTTCGTAAGCCCAAGCATCTTGCTCTTCTCTCGAGATTCCTAATTCGTGTGCGGTCTTATTCCCATAAGTACCCATATGAACATCATGAAAAGCGCACGTTAACCCGTCATAAAGCATGCCATCAACCATTTTACCGTGCCCCATTCGCTCTCCCCATCTAGCGTTTTTTAAGTAGTAAGGGGCATTGCTCATTGATTCCATCCCACCAGCAACAATAACCCCGCTTCGCCTAACCGAATGATTTGATCAGCCATCGTCACACTTCTCATTCCTGAAGCACAAACTTTGTTTATTGTTTCTGTTTGGACAGACCAAGGCAAATGAGCGTGCTTTGCGGCTTGCCTTGACGGTATCTGTCCTTGTCCTGCTTGAAGAACACTGCCCATGATGAGTCCATCAACTGCATCAGCTGACCAGTTTGCTCGAGTTAACGCTTCTTTGATGGCGACTCCGCCTAATTCACTTGCTTGTAACGAACGTAAGCCTCCTCCATATTTGGCAAAAGGTGTTCTTGCTCCACTAACAATCACTGTTCTCATTTCAATCCCCCTCAGATTCTGAGCGAACGCTCACTCATGTTTTTTTATATAAGTATTTTCGTTATGCGATGTTCGTTCTATTGCACTTCAACCACTCACACCCGTAAGGAAGTCGCGAGCCTCCACCGCTGTACACTACGCCTGTGGGATCTCGCCCCTACCTCTACTTGAAGCCACTGAAAAAGTGCTCGTTTATTTCGGGTTTGAGCTCTGATCTCGCTCCCGGGATGGGGGGCACGCTTTGTTGAGAGGGACGATAGAATTCCCCAGAGAAAGCAAAGTCTAACGACGTTGCAGATGAATTAGAGTATTTTCCAACAGTAATTTCTGTTGTTGAAGAAGGTGAACCACAAATCGCTCAAATCCCATCCGTTAAAGAGAAAATGAATGTGTTAAAAGATATCGTAGAAGAGTAAAAGTAACCCTAGCAGGGGAATGACACGGAGACTCCTGCGGGAGCAGTGACCCACGTGTGAGACCCCGCAGGCGACTGCCGAGGAGGCTCACCGGGCACCCGTGGAAAGCGGAGTGTCATTCCCCTGCGGCAGTTAAGCACTTTTTTTCAGTGGCCTCCGCCGAATATCACTTTCATTTGAAACCTTCAAAGAAAGCCTGAATCTATTATTCAGGCCCCTTTTGTCTTCTTATTTCATGTTTATGAAAGCCCTTTCCTTTTATTCTAGTGAACAACCTCTTCTTCTTTTTGAATAAGCGATTTTTCTAAGATTTCTACAACATCTAATGTTTCCACTTCTTCTTCGACTTCTTTCGCTTTTGTTCCATCACTTAACATGGTTAGGCAATATGGACATCCACTTCCAATCATCGATGGCTGAACTTCAAGCGCCTGTTCTGTCCGCGCCACATTCACGCGTGTTCCCTCATGTTCCTCCATCCACATCAAACCGCCACCGGCACCACAGCACATCCCGTCTTGACGATTTCGTTTCATCTCGACGATCTCAACACCCGGAATGGCTTTTAAAATGTCTCTCGGTGGCTCATAGACTTCGTTGTAACGCCCAAGATAACAGGAATCATGATAGACGATTTTTTCATTGACTTCATACTTTGGCTTGATTTTCCCTTCTTTAATGAGTTCAGCCAACAACTCCGTATGATGATAAACCTCGACTCCCTCTAATCCAAATTCCGGATACTCATTTTTAAACGTGTTGTAGGCATGCGGTCGATCGTCACGATTTTTTTCACATTGTGCTTTTGGAACAATTCGATATTAGCTGTTGCTAACTCTTGGAATAAAAATTCGTTGCCTAATCGTCTAGGCGTATCACCTGAATTTTTTTCTTTGTTTCCAATAATCGCAAATGTGACACCTGCTTCATTCATGACTTTGGCAAATGATTGTGCAATTTTTTGACTGCGTTTGTCGTATGATCCCATAGATCCAGCAAAGAAAAGAAACTCAAACTCTTCCCCTGCTTTTTCCAATTCCTTCACCGTTGGTACATGAATATCATCACGTCCATCACGCCAGTTTTCACGTTCTTTTCGGCTAATGCCCCATGGATTTCCCTGACGCTCAATATTCGTCATTGCTCGCTGTGCATCTGCATCCATTTTTCCTTCTGTCAAAACAAGGTAACGACGCATATCAATGATTTTATCAACATGTTCATTCATGACAGGACATTGGTCTTCACAGTTACGACATGTCGTACATGCCCAGATCTCCTCTTCCGTAATGACATCACCAATCAAACTAACATCATATCCAGCTGCCGCTTCTGTCCCACCTGCTCCTTGCATCGCTAGCTGATTTGCTTTCGTATTCGAGAAGGCAAATTCAGGAAGCCATGCTGATTTTGACGTAACAGCAGCCCCTTTTTCCGTTAAGTGATCACGCATTTTGACAATTAAGTCCATCGGCGATAGAACTTTCCCTGTTCCCGTTGCCGGACACATATTCGTACACCGTCCACACTCAACACATGCATATAAGTCAACCAATTGCTTTTGATTGAAATCTTCAATTCGGTTTACCCCAAACACTTCTTGATTTTCATCTTCAAAATTGATTGAAGACAGCTGACCCACTTTATGGGTACGTCCTAAGAACACATTAATTGGTCCAGCAATTAAGTGTGCATGCTTAGATTGCGGCACATAAACAAGGAAGCATAATAAAAAGAGCAAATGCATCCACCAGAAAACAAAGAACAAAGCACTTGCTGCTACCGTTGGTATGAAACCAAAAACGGCAGCGATTCCAGATGCAATTGGCTCAAATCCCGAGAACGATTTTTCAAACCAAATCATCTCCATCCCTTTTGCAAGGAGCTTTGATGTCATCAGCCCACCGATAAAAATAAGAACAAGACCTGATTTCCAACCTCTTTTTAATCTACCTAATTTCTCAATATAACGACGATGAAAGGCCCAAACGACAGCAACTAAAATCATGAGAACGATAATTTCTTGGAAAAATGTAAAAAATGGATATACCGGCCCTAGTGGCAAGTGAGACCCGATTGCTAACCCTTTCCAAATAAGATCAATTGCTCCAAGTTGTACAAGTAAAAAGCCATAAAAAAACATAAAATGAATGACGCCACTTTTTTTATCTTTCATTAATTTCTTCTGACCAAATACGTTAACCCAGACTGCATTAATCCGTTCCTTCAAAGAGTGATGAAATTCAGCTTTTTTACCAAGTTTAATGTACTCATACCTTGTTTTAACGAGTGTGATGAATAAATACACTGCATATGAAGTAACGGCTAAAAACAAGATCCAATTCAACAATGTTAACGCTTCCATAAATCAACCTCTCCCCTCTTTAATTCATTTTCTACTGTCAGTATAGCACGACTTGAATGAATGGTCATTCATTTTTTGAAATCTTTTTCTCATGAAGTTGTAGATATTCGTACATCCTAAGAGGAGAACTGCAATGAGCCAAGCCATTAATCATATGCGAAGCCATTGCATACGCTCTTGTAGAAAGAAGGTTATGCTATGAATGGATGGATTATGACTGCTCTCATTGTCATTGCTGTTCTCATTTGGTTGAGAGTAGACTTTGTATTAGGACTCAGGAAACAAAGGAAGGAAGCAACACGTCACGTTCAAAAGACGAGACATGCAGATGTTACCCTTTTGCCAACCGGGGACGAATTCTACAAAAAGTTGTTTGCAGACATAGAACAAGCAACTGATCACGTACATTTGCTTTTTTACATCTTTAGAGATGATCACATTAGCCGGAAATTACTCAAGATCCTAAAAGGAAAGGCAAAAGAGGGGGTAACCGTCAGGCTACTTGTTGATCGGTTAGGCTGTGATATCACTAAGAAAGATGTAAAAGCTTTAAGAGAAGCTGGAGCTTACTTTGCTTATTCTCACCCTGTTTCATTGCCTTATTTGTTCTTCACTTTTAATCGTCGAAATCATCGAAAGTTAGCCATTTTAGATGGTCGTGTTGGGTATATTGGAGGCTACAATGTCGGCGATGAGTATTTAGGGCGTGATCCTAAGTTTGGTCCTTGGCGTGATTTTCATCTTAGACTTGACGGAGACGGTGTGCAGGATTTACAAGGTCAATTCTTACAAGATTGGCAAACAGCTAAACAGACTTATACGGAAAAGGCGTCACATTATCCATTTCTAAAAAAAGGTGCCCTTCCACTACGGATTTTGCCAACTGACGGGACCTATCTTGAAGAGACGTTTATTGATTTAGTCAGTCAGGCAAAAGAAACAATCGTCATTGGAACCCCTTATTTTATACCCGGAAATGCGTTACAAAAAGAATTAATTACTGCTGCCAAGCGCGGTGTTGATGTGAAACTGATTGTCCCAAAAAAAGGAGACCATCCACTTGTGAAAGAAGCTGCATTTCCTTACTTTAAACCACTTATCGAAGCTGGAATCAACGTGTATCAGTATTATCGTGGTTTCTTTCATGCAAAAGCGGTCGTCATTGACAATCAAGTTTGTGATATTGGAACAGCTAATTTTGATCAACGCAGTTCCATATCAATCATGAAATCAATTGTTTAATTTATGATGCCGACTTTATTCAGAACGTTTTAAAGGAACTTGAACACGATATTTCCATTTCTGAAAGACTCACACTCGCTGCATACGAAAAACGCCCCATTACTCAAAAAGGAAAAGAACAAGTTGCCAAGCTCGTATCCGGTTTACTTTAAGTTTAATTCCTCTTTCAGATCTTACTAAAACAACCTGGACCTCTCAAAAGAGCGGTCCAGGTTTTATATTTGGTTATTTAAATTTTTGCGTGTTATCCAGCTATCAATTACGGCATTACACTGATCTGGTCGCTTTGTTGGGACTTGATGAGCGACTCCAGAAACGAATACAATATCCGCATCTTTTAATTCTTTAAAAAAGGCTAGCGAATAATGCGGAGTAAAGGCATCGAGCTTTCCATAAATCAAAAGGACGGGAACATTTAGCTGTTTCAAACGATCTGTAGAAACATACTGCTTTCCTTGTTCGTAAATCTTTTTAAGCGTTGATGAATCTCCTTGCTTAATAAAAAACGCCATCTTTCGTTGTTCCTCTTTTTTGCGAAAATGAGCTTTGGGCAAAACAATGGAAAACAAATTGAGAAGCTCATTTTTGGCTGCCCATATACCTAAATTGAATTCTTGGCTTAGTAAAAATGAGGACACTTCTGGAAAACTACTAATTAAAATAACCCCTTTAGTCATTTCCGGATACGCTAGAGCAAATTCTTGAGCGGCCGAACCTCCATTAGAATACCCACAAACAATGACGGAATCTAATTCTAACTTTGACACCAGGATGTAAGCAAGCTTTGCGAAGTCACTTACCGACGTTTGCTCTGCTCTTTTTGAGCTTCTTCCACTATCTGTTAGGTCGATAAAGATGAGCTGATATTTCTTTGAAAGTACTTTTTGATACTCAAACGTTTCTATCCCCATCACTGGAGGATGAAAAAAGACAATAGGCGTTCCCTCTCCATGAACTTCATAATAAAAATGAGCTTCGTCAGACTTTAAATAAGGCAAAGGTCCGCCTCCTTCTTAAGATTGTATAAATGGCAGTAGCCAATGAAAGAGTTTGTAGCCCAAATAGACCCCGACGATCCCCATTACCCCTGCAAGTGCTGGTGGTGCTGGGATTGGTAATTTTATGAGAGCAAAGAAAAACCCTACGACTAAGCCTGCAATTAGTGCCAATAACACTTCCTGCATAATATCCCTTCTTTCTGTCTTTACTATGTGTAAATTCACAGTTTTCATGCGATTTGATCGTTAAAAAATAATATTTACAATAAATAAAATAAGCAAAAGTAACTGGATCATAAATTTGGCAAATGTGCTACTTAAAAATGCGAGTAAAGATGCAGTCGCTACTTTAAGTGCGTGGTTGGCTTTTTTACTTGAGATGAACTCTGTTACAAATACTAAAAGGAAGGGGACTAAAATTAATCCAAATGGTGGGTATACAAATGAGCCAATGATGACGCCAATCACTGCCATTCGTTCTCCCCATTTTGATCCTCCGTATTTTTTCACAAAGTATTGATTGGCGATTAAATCCGCTACTATGATCAAAATGGTTAACAATCCAGCTCCGATCCAGAACCAGAGTGAGAGCGTACCAAGTGTAAAGGCGTATAATGAAAAGCTATCCATAATACAAGGACAGATGGAATGATTGGAAAGATCAATCCGATGAAACTTAATACAAATAAAGCCATAATGGTACCCAAATGATGATGTCCATGTCTTTGCCTCCCGTACTACTCTAATATTGTTCTTTAATGGGGGAACGTTCCATTACGCTGCAGCCACTCGCTTCATTTCACAGAGAGGACATTTTGAAGTAGCAATCTTTAGGTCAGTGTAATGGGTTGCGTGTTTTTCCCGTGTTCGTTCCATTGCGCTGCAGCCACTCGCTTTCCGCGGGGAGGTGGCGAGCCTCCTCGGCTTCGCCTGTGGGGTCTCGCCCTTACCTCTATTTCCCGCAGGAGTCGAGTGGCTTCCGCTCCATTTCACTAAGATAAAATTCTTTTAGTAGGAGTTTAAAAACAACCTGGTGAAAAGAACTTATATTACAAACTAACCCGCCAATTTTGATTTTATCCTTCAGGTTATGAAACTATGCTGCATTTGGATAGAAAAAAGCACACAAGAGAGGATATAAAAAACAAGGAAAGCCACGGAAACATATTCAAAATTAAAGCACAAAAGACCATTAGTTCCCTATAATAAAAAAAGGAACATGTCCTCACTTTATGTGAATGGTGTTCCCTTTTTTAATCTATCCAATTGAGCGCCATTAAAAATTACAAGATAAAAAAGTAACCTTAGCAGGGGAATGACACGGAGACTCCTGCGGGAGCAGTGACCCATGTGTGAGACCCCGCAGGCGTCAGCCGAGGAGGCTCACCGGGCACCCGCGGAAAGCGCAGTGTCATTCCCCTGCGGCTGGTTACCCATTAACTCGTGGAAGACAGTGACCCACGTGTAAGACCCCGCAGTACATCAGCCTAGGAGGCTCACTGGGCACCCGCGGAAAGCGCAGTGTCATTCCCCTCCGGCTGGTTACCTGCTAATCAATTGCTTTTTGTTACCCCTCTTACATTTTTTCTGGCGCTTCTACACCAACTAATGCAAGGGCATTTTTGATTGTTACTTGAGTGGCTTTCATTAGGGCAAGACGCGCATTGGATGCTTCTTTTTGTTCTGGATCAATAACTCGTTCCGCATTGTAAAAGCTGTGTAGAGTTGATGCTACCTCATGAACATAGTTTGTAATCCGGTGCGGGATTTGTTTTTCCGCTGCTTCCGCTATGACTTCTGGGAAATCTCCAATTGCTTTTAATAAATCATAAGCTTTTTCTGAAGATAACGCTGAAAGATCCGTCTTTTCATCAAACGTAAATCCTTGTTCAGCCCCTTGACGAAGCATGCTGCACACACGTGCATGAGCATATTGCACATAATAAACTGGATTCTCATTAGATTTTGATACAGCTAAATCCATATCAAAATCTAACTGTGTATCAGCGCTGCGCATCGCAAAGAAGTAACGCGTTGCGTCAATTCCTACTTCCTCCATTAAGTCACGCAACGTTACGGCCTTTCCAGTTCGTTTGCTCATCTTTACTTTTTCTCCACCTTGATACAAGCTCACCATTTGAATAATCTCAACGTCAAGCTGTTCCGGAGCATAACCGAGTGCTTGAATGGCTGCACGCATTCTCGGAATATACCCGTGGTGATCAGCTCCCCAGATGTTGATAAGCTTCTCAAAGCCACGATTCATTTTATCTTGGTGGTACGCAATATCTGGTGTTAAGTACGTATAACTTCCGTCGTTTTTAATTAACACACGATCTTTATCGTCTCCATACGTTGTAGACCGGAACCATGTTGCCCCGTCTTCTTCGTACGTTTCCCCTTTTTCAGCTAATACTTTTAATGTCTCCGTTACTTTTTCTGATTCATATAAAGATGTTTCTGAGAACCAGTTATCAAATTCAACGCGATATTCCTTTAAGTCAACTTTAATTTTTTCAAGCTCTTTTTCTAGTCCATACTGACGAAGAAATGTGTGACGTTCTTCTTCTGAAACATGAACATACTGATCTCCATGTTCGCTAGCTAAAGCTTGTCCAAAATCAATGATATCTTGACCATGATAGCCATCTTCTGGCATTGGCTTTTCTAATCCTAGCGCTTGGTAGTAACGTGCTTCTAGTGAAAGGGTTAAGTTGTGAATTTGATTTCCTGCATCATTGATATAATATTCACGCTCGACATCATACCCTGCTTTTGCTAAGACGTTACATAATGCATCTCCGACTGCTGCTCCACGAGCATGACCTAAGTGCAATGTACCTGTTGGATTCGCAGATACAAACTCGACTTGGATTTTTTTGCCTCCTCCAACGTTCGTCTCACCATAAGCATCTCCAGCCTTTAAAACAGCTGGGACCACATCGCGTAAGTAGCTGTTATCCATGAAGAAATTAATAAAACCAGGGCCCGCAATCTCCACTTTTTCTACGGATGCGCGCTCCTTATTTAAGTTTGCAACAAGTTCCTCTGCAATCATTCTCGGCGCCTTTTTGGCCACACGTGCTAGTTGCATAGCCATGTTCGTCGCATAGTCACCATGCGTCTTTTCTTTTGGTGTTTCAAGTACAACCTCTGGAATTTGATCGGCGGTTGCTAATCCGGCCGCCTCTACTGCTGCAACAATTTGCTCTTTTAGTTGCTGTTTAATTTGTTCTACGCTATTCATTTGCTTGTATCCTCCTCTAAAGTTAACCGAACGGAATGAGTACCCGTCTCTTGACCTTGCAACGCAAATTTATATGTAAGTTGTATGCGGCCTCGATTTTTTCCTGTTGGCCATTGGACAAGTAATTTTTCTGTTGATGCTGTTGTTTCCCATGAGGCATCAGATGTCACGTATCGACCGAGTGTTTCCTCACCGACAATAAAGCCTTGTCTCATTAGGATTGCTCCTTGCCTAATTAGCATTAGTTCACGGCCATCCCATTTCATCGTCGTTTGTACACTTTCATTTTCTGATAGGACCTCTTCAAATCGCAAATAATCTTGACTCCCTTTATGAAATAATTCACCTCGGGTTGTAAACTCATAGGAATCGGTATGATCCCCGTGATCAATCTTCGTTTGAAATCGCATTTTTAGTGAACGTTTTGTCGTTTTATTCATTCCGGCTCGCACACCTCTCTATCCTTCATAGTTTATCTAGTTTACGTAGGACATGCAAGATCGAAATAAGGAGCCTGCCCTCATCATTCTTTAACTCGTTAAAAAAGGCACTGTCCCCTATGTAAAAAGAGCAACGCATTGGTTGCTCTTTCGATGTTCATTTCTTCTATTTGATTAAGTCGTCAACAAACTTCGGGAGAGCAAAAGCCGCTTTATGAAGCTCTTTTGTATAATAGTTCGTCTCGAGCTTAAAAAATCTGCTATCCTCCACTTGTAGTGGATCGTATTGTTTAGAGCCAATCGTAAACGTCCAAAGACCACTTGGGTATGTTGGAATGTTGGCTGTGTACAAACGTGTAATCGGAAAGATTTCTTTTACGTCTTTGAATACATTTTTAATCAAATCACTATGAAACCAAGGATTGTCCGTTTGGGCAACAAATATACCATCCTCTTTTAACGCTTTTGCAATTCCTTCATAAAATCCTTTTTCGAATAATTTCACAGCAGGCCCAACCGGTTCCGTTGAATCGACCATTATGACGTCATACTCATTTTCTGATTTGGCAATATGCATAAATCCATCGTCCACTTGAACGTTGACACGAGGGTCATCTAGGGAGCCTGCTATAGTTGGCAAATATTTTTTGGAGTACTCAATTACTTTTCCATCAATTTCAACAAGGATTGCTTGTTCAACAGAAGGATGCTTTAAAATTTCACGAATCACTCCGCCATCACCGCCGCCAACGACTAACACACGCTTTGGATTTGAATGAGTAAATAGAGGTACATGGGCTACCATCTCATGGTAGACAAATTCATCTTTTTCCGTTGTCATCACCATTCCATCTAATACGAGCATGTTGCCAAACTCCTCTGTCTCAATCACGTCCAGTTTTTGAAATTCCGTTTGTTCCGAATGATGGGTTTGCTTAATTTTTGCCGTAATCCCAAACTGTTCAGTCTGTTTTTCCGTGTACCACAATTCCATGCTATTCACCTCGTTTATCGCTTGTTTCCCATTACATAGAATCTTCTAATTCCGTTCGTTCTACTCTAAGAAATAAAAAAGACAAGTGAAACAAAAGGAATCTTCTCTGTTTTTATGTTTAAAACGTTGCTTTCTTACCCATGATGAATAGATAAGCGAACCGCTTCATGAACGCATTTGTTCGCAATCGCCATAATAAAATTTATCTTACAGAACGGGGTGACGTAATGGAAGTCGTCATTGACCGACGAGTACGCCGCAAAAGGCGCTTAGTCCGTTTATTTTTTCGTCTATTGTTAATTTCTTTAGTATTAGCAGCAGGAGGGGCTGTTGGCCTTCTTTCGTATACGAAAATGCAAGGTCCTCCTCCTCTCAATGTTTCCCAAACAACCGTTTTCTACGGTGCCGACCATTCGCCCATTGGTCAACACCATCAAGGAGAGAACAGACATTGGGTTGACTTATCTTCCATTGATCAAGATGTGATTGATGCAACCATTTCCATTGAGGATCGGCGGTTTTATCGCCATATGGGTTTTGACCTGACTCGAATTGGGGGGGCTGTTGTGGCCAACCTCCGTGCCGGTTCTATGGCTCAAGGAGCAAGTACACTAACCCAACAATATGCTCGAAATTTGTACTTAAGTCACGATAAAACATGGGTACGGAAATGGAACGAATTGCTTTATTCTTTACGCCTAGAGATGAACTATGACAAAAATCAAATTTTAGAAGGTTATTTGAATACGGTCTACTATGGTCACGGGGCTTACGGAATTGAAGCCGCCTCCCATCATTACTTCGGAAAATCATCTGATGATTTAACCCTTGCAGAAGCAAGTATGCTTTCAGGTATCCCGAAAGGTCCGAGTTTTTATTCACCATTGTTTGATTTAGAGCGAGCCAAAAGTCGCCAAGCGGTTGTGCTTCAATCAATGGTACAAAACGGGGTGATCACACAAGTAGAGGCAGACGAAGCCCATGCTGAGCCTCTTGATTTTACTCATGATGAATTAGAAAGCTCAGCAACCGTCGGACCTTATTTTCAAGATGCAGTTGAAAGCATGCTCATTCAGGACATTGGGATTGATCCAGCGCTCTTTGAAGCGGGTGGATTAAAAATTTATACAACACTTGATCCAGATATGCAAAAAGAAGCAGAATATTGGGTTGATCGGGAGATGCCTGATTCAGATCTTCAAACGGCCCTTGTCGCAATGGACCCTCGTACAGGAGATGTAAAAGCATTGGTAGGAGGAAAAGATTACATCGAAAGCCCATTTAACCGAGCAACCCGAGCAACGAGAAGCCCAGGATCATCTTTTAAACCATTTTTGTACTATGCAGCACTAGAAAATGGATTCACATCAGCCTCTACATTGCTAAGTGAAGAAACGGTGTTTGAAGTAGATGAAGGTCGTCAAACGTGGGCACCAGGGAACTTTAATCAAAACTATGCCAATGATTTTATCACAATGCTTCAAGCCATGGCATTTTCCGATAATATTTATGCGGTCAAAACTCACCTGTATTTAGGGACAAGTCGATTAGTAGAAGTTGCCCAACGTGTTGGCATTGAAAGTCCACTAGATGACCGGCCTTCTCTTGCACTCGGCACATCAGATGTAACCGTAACGGAAATGGCAAGAGCTTATAGCGCGTTGCCAATGGTGGCAAAAAGGTAGAGCCTCGCTTTATTAAAAAGGTGGTTGATGCCAATGGAGAGGTTCTTTACGAGTCAGAGCCACAACTTGAACAAGTTCTAGATCCTAAGTTAGCTTTTATTACAACGGATTTAATGAAAGGCATGTTTGACCCACACTTAAGTGCACATGCTTCGGTTACAGGCCGTTCGGTTGCTCATTTAATCAACCGTCCTGTTGCAGGTAAATCTGGTTCAACAACTTTAGACAGCTGGATGGTTGGCTACACTCCACAACTTGTTACAAGTGTGTGGGTTGGTCATGATAGTAATACGAGGTTGAATCATTCAACAGATGGGCAACGCGCGAAGAAGATTTGGGCGAACTTTACTGAACATGCACTAAGTGATCAGCCCGCTATTGATTTTCCAATTCCAGATGGAGTTGTTGGAGTCGAAATGAATCCAGCCAATGGATTATTAGCGACAGAAGATTGTCCAACTCATCGTGTGACGTATTTCGTAGAAGGAACAGAACCAACAAAAGAATGTCCAAAACCAGCAACAGATGGTGAAGAGGTCGAGGCAATTGACGAAGAAACCCATGAAAAGGAGCGGTTTATTGATCGTTTTTTTAAATGGTTCGGACATTAATTTAAGTGATGTTCGAGATTCCGGAAGCGCTCAGCATCAAAGTGAAAATGGAACAAACAAGGTACACACAACTAAAAAAAGGAAAAAAATACCAATAAGAAAAAGCGCAAAGGGTGTCCAATCCCTTGCGCTTTTTCGTGTCCTAGTATAAATGTGCTGTTTATACTTCCTTCAGTTTACTCGTAATAATCAAAAACCTCAAGCATCGGAATCAGTGTTCAAAAATCTTTCAAAGTTATTCGATATTAGGGGTTTACAAATTCAAAATCCCAATATCCAACTATCCTTCTAACGCCTCATGTAGCTCTTGCTCAGAGTTGTTCCACATTTCCTCATTATGTGACTTTAAGAAGTCCGCTAAAATTTTCTTTGACTTATCATCCATATCATCTACAAGGATTTTCCCTTTTAGCGATTTATCCATTTTATTAACGTGTTCTGGTAAGCTTTTGTATCCACGTCTAATTTCTATATCTACGGTCATCTCACAACCCGCAACACCTGCATAATATGGCTTACCTGCTTTGTGGCCAATGGTTACCCAGCAGAGCCAGTATAACTTTCCATTTGGAACCTTCTCTTTATCAGGAAGAAACTTAATACGCTTTTCTACGGCAGAGCGAGCATGAAGAGCCCCCATGTCAACAAACGCTTCCCCCTCTGTCGGATCAACAAAAACTGGTGAAACGTTATCTAAATTCATTGTACCCGCACCGTACCCACCGTGCCCGTCCGTCGAGTCATTGCTTAAAATGTTAAACCCACTACTTTTTTTCTTTTTCAGGTTATCGTTATTTAATAAGTCCATTCCTACACCTTCCTTTTCCTGCCTTTGTTCAAATTTTACACAAAACTGCCTGCTTAATGCTAGTGTTAAGTTATTTCTATTTTGCATACGTAGCAATAGGTTTTCCCTATTGTCGAAAAAACTCACTCCAAAGAGTGAGCTTTTATGAGGACCCGAGCGTTCTTAGTGATTCAATAAAATCATAGGCTTGTTCGATGTCATCTTCCGTATAATTCGATTTCTTTTTCAGTGTAAACACTTTTTCCTTCACTTCATCGCGATTTAGTTCCTCAAAATACAAAAGGGTAGACACAAGCTCTAAAAAACGTGATGTTTGACCGTTTAATTGTTCGATCAACTCTTCTGTTTCCGGCAAATCAAATGGGTAAAGCTCTAAAAACTTTTGCCCTTCCTCTGACAGAGCATACCGATATTGATAATAATTCCCTTTGTCCTCTTTGTTTTCTAGCAAAAATCCTAAGTTGCACAGCTCTTCCATCCGCAAGCTGAGTTCCTCCGAATAAGGCCCAAACATATGAAACTTAAACCGCTCTGAAAAAGGCACGTCCATTTTTTTTGCAATATAAATCATCTTTTGCAGCTTCTTCCGTCCAACCACTTCACCTGCTTGCAAAAAAAGTGCCATTACATTTGCATGATCCTTCAGCAAAGCCTGTTCCCCCTTTTATACGTTCAACAAATCTCGAATCTTCTTTTTCACATCTTTATGTTCACTCTCATCCTCTAAGCAATCAAGCGGAAAATAGAGTTTATGATCGGTTCGTTTTTTCCAGATATCGCTTCAACAACATCTGACTGGCGTGAGAGCTCACGCAATTTTCCGTTTGGCATAATTAAATGAATCGGCAAACGCTCTTCCTCTTCACCTGGACGATAGAAATCATAAGGGAGGTCTGATGAGGAATCCACAACTAAATAATAGTCTGGGTTCAGATCCGCTTTACGGAACAAGTCCTGAAGAACAAGCCAATCATTCATCTGCAAATTCGGATTAAATTCGACATACTTAAATAATTTTCTATTACAGAATCTTACACAAAGATCGCTCAAAATGCGATCCTCTTCTTCTTGCCAAATTTGAAAATAATAGAGAGTTATCGCCTCATCAAGCCGTAAATAATCATCCAAGCTCCCTTTTCCATTAAAAAATGAATAAAAATGTTTTGGCTCATGTTTGAACGCATATCCTTGCTCATAGAGTTCTTTCGCTCTCATGAAAATTTTGGTTAAAATCACTTCACCACTGCGCGTCACCGGATGAAAATAAACTTGCCAATACATTTGATACCGGCTCATAATATAATCTTCAACGGCATGCATACCGCTTTGCTTAATCGCTACTTGATCTTCCATCGGCCTCATAACACGCAAAATCCGCTCCATATCAAAATGTCCATAGCTCACGCCCGTATAGTACGCATCGCGCTGCAAATAGTCCATCCGATCCGCATCAATTTGACTTGAAATGATGCTTGTCACAAGTTTATTGGAATACGTTTTTTCAATTACATCCGCTACCGCTTGTGGAAAATCCGGAGAAACGTTTGCTAACACGTCATGCACTTCTGTATCGCCTAAAATAATTTGTCTCGTCCACTCCTCGTGATCCGTATCAAACACCTTTTCAAAGGAATGAGAAAAAGGCCCATGCCCAACATCATGCAAAAGGGCGGCTGAGAGAGCCAGGAGACGTTCCTCTCCATTCCAATGTGGACGGCCATGAAACACATCAAGAATCCGCCTTGTAATCTCATATACACCTAACGAATGGTTAAAACGAGTATGCTCGGCACCATGAAACGTCATATACGTCGTGCCAAGCTGCCTCACACGGCGCAAGCGTTGAAACTCCTTCGTTCCAATCAGAGCCCATATTAATTCATCTCGCACATGAATGTAGCGATGGACCGGATCTTTGAATACTTTTTCTTCTTCTAATTGACCGTAGTAAGGTTTTGTCATTTCCGTCCCTCTCGTTTCCGGTAATAGTAGTTTCTATTATATAGGAATGTTTACCCTGTTGTAACCTAATACAATAACAGTTCCATAAATCATACAAATATCCTGTCATTTTTTGTAAAGCTTTGAAGAAGTTGTTTCTCTTAATGAAATAAAGCGGAAGTTACTCTTCCTTGGGGAAATGAGGAGAGGCCACTGAAAAAGTGCTCGTTTACTTCGGACTTGAAAGGGAGCTTTGCCCTCGCTCCCGGGATGGGGGGCACGCACCTGCAGGCGGGCGTTGAACTAACCGGCTGCGCCGGTGGATTTCAACCTGCCCTTCCCTCCTGCGGGTGTCGGCCCTCCCATCCCGTCCGCTTTTTTGAGAGGAACGATAGAAGCTCCCTACTCTTCAATGATCTTATAACGAGTAAAGCATCATCGTTGCCGCCACACGCAAAAAGCTAATTATAGTTTGATCGTGGATTAAAAGTATGAAAGCTGATACTAGCAGGGGAATGACACGGAGACTCCTGCGGGACCAGTGACCCACGTGTGAGACCCCGCAGGCGACAGCCGAGGAGGCTCACCGGGCACCCGCGGAAAGCGGAGTGTCATTCCCCTGCGGCAGTGAGGGACTTTTCTAGTCCTCTAAAATAGAGGTAGGGGCGAGAATCCACAGGCGTAGCGCAATGGAAAGAATTCGTTACTTCCACTAGCCCATACAAAAAACCCCTGCTACGAAGTAACAAGGGGTTTACGCTTTTATTTTTTTTAACACTTTTTCAATTAGCTGATCTTCGTCTGGTGCTGCGACAGGACGGTTGTTTACAAAAGCAAACGATTTTTTTCTTCCCGGACCACAGTATGATTGGCATTTAATATCAATGGTTGCATCAGCATCGACTTTTTTCAAGCGTGGGACGAGTGTTTTGATGTTTGTCGCTTGGCATTCATCACAAATTCGAAACTCATTTGCCATTTTTTCTTGACTCCTTCTCCTACAATTATCTATATGTTCAACGGAATGTCCTCTTTTTAAACCAACAACTAGTATATCACAAACTTTTATAGAAGCAATTGTCTAGTTTACCTGTACATGATTAGGTGTTTGAACATGGTATAATATCGATATTCTAAACACTTATTAGGAGCATGTCCATGATGAATTCTCTATTTGACATTTCAAAAAATTGGCGTCTGTTAGATCATACGACGTTTGGTCCTGATTTTGATGCCCTACAATCATTTGCCTATGACGACACATTGTGTACGTTTATCGGCCAACAGAATCAGCTTCCAACATTACGAGCCTGGGTTCACCATCATACGATTGTTCTCGGGATTCAAGATAGCCGCCTGCCTTGTATCGATGAAGGCTGTGATTACTTAGAGTCAGCAGGCTATCGTGCGATTGTCCGAAATTCAGGAGGACTAGCTGTCGTCTTAGATGATGGCGTTCTAAATCTTTCTCTTATTTTAAAGGAAGAGAAAGGATTTTCGATTGATTCGGGATATGAGCTTATGTATTCCCTTATTCAAAAAACATTTACTGAGTATCAAGTTGAAATTGACGCCTACGAAATTGTTGGCTCTTACTGCCCTGGCAGTTTTGATTTAAGCATCAATGGGAAAAAATTTGCTGGCATTTCACAACGACGAATTCGCGGTGGTGTGGCCGTTCAAATTTATTTATGTGTTTCTGGTAGCGGAAGCGAACGCGCTAAGGTTATTCAACATTTTTATGAAAAAGCTGTTAACGGTAAAGAAACCAAGTTTACCTATCCCGTCGTACGGCCTGAAACGATGGCCTCATTAAGCGAGCTCCTAAATGAAGAACTCACGATTGCGAGTGTCATGACAAAATTACTACAGACAATGCTTAAAGAAGGAGTCACGTTAACTCCCGAACCATTTTCAGCTGAAGAGCAAAGTCTATTTAATGACAACTACGAAAGGGTGCTTGCTCGTAACGAAAAGGCATTAGCTAAGATCGAGAAAAAGCATTAGCTTATAGTTGCATATGGAGGGCACTGAAAAGGGTTGCCCTCCAAGCAAAATGTGAATCCGGATTTTGTTTTTCCCCCTGCTTTCTGTCCGAACCTGCACTCTCTTCGGACAACTTCTAGTTCTTCACCCGGCTTTCTGTCCGAACCTGCACCCTCTTCGGACAGCTTTTGGCTCTTCACCCGGCTTTCTGTCCGAACTTAGACTCTCTTTGGACACCTTCTAGCTCTTCACCCAGTTTTCTGTCCGAACTTGCACCTTCTTCGGACACAATCTAACTCATTCCCCTCTTTTCTGTCCGAACTTGGCCTACACCCTTTTCTCCAACTTAAAAAAAGACGAAAATCGCTGTGATTTTCGTCTTTTCACAAATTAATTCGTTACTTTTTGGTTGATTGCTTGCATCGCTGTGATAAGGGACAGTTTATACACGTCTGCTGCATTACAACCGCGTGATAAATCATTTACTGGTTTGTTTAACCCTTGTAAGATTGGTCCAATTGCGTCGTATCCACCAAGGCGCTGCGCAATTTTATAACCAAGGTTTCCTGACTCAAGGCTTGGGAAAATGAAGACATTAGCTTGGCCTTGAAGTGGAGAATCTGGTGCTTTCTTTTGCGCGACTGCTGGAACAAATGCAGCGTCAAATTGGAACTCTCCATCGATAACTAAGTCTGGTCTTGCTTCTTGCGCCATCTTAGTTGCTTCAGATACTTTTTTCGTTTCGATTGATGATGCAGAGCCTTTTGTTGAGAAGCTAAGCATCGCTACTTTTGGATCTAGTCCGAACACTTTTGCGGTTTCTGCTGTCGCAATGGCAATCTCTGCTAACTCTTCGTTATTTGGAGCAATGTTGATTGCACAATCACCGAAAACAAATTTATGCTCATCTTTTACCATAACAAACACACCTGACGTACGCTTAATGCCTGGCTGTGTTTTGATGATTTGTAATGCCGGTCGAACGGTATCTCCAGTTGAATGGGCAGCCCCACTTACTAGGCCGTCGGCTTTGTCCATATAAACAAGCATCGTTCCGAAGTAATTCACATCAACTAATTTTTCTTTTGCTGTCTCCTCAGTTTCTTTTCCATTACGGCGCTCAACAAAAGCTTTCACCATTTCATCCATTCCCTCATAGTTATGAGGGTCTAAAATCGTCACATCACCCAAGTCGATTTGATTCTCAATAGCTTTTGCTCTAACCTCTGTTGGATTCCCAATTAAAATCGGTGTAACAACTTGATCTTTTGCCAAATTTGCTGCTGCTTCTAAAATGCGTTCGTCAGTTCCTTCTGGCAAAACGATCGTTGGTTTATGTTTTTCAACTTGTGCTTTTATTTCGGAAAAAAGATTACTCAAGATTAATTCCCCCTAAGTTTTACGTACTTAACTTACTCTTACCATAAGGATACTCCTCTTGTAAGCAAAAAGGAACCATAATTGTCAAGTTCACTAAAGTGTTAATTTTTTAAAAAATAATAATGTTTTCGCTTTCATGCTTACTACATTAGCATTTTTCGTTACTTCTTACATTAGTTTTAGGATAGCCAAAGGATTTCAGGGTTATGTGTCGAAAAGATGTTTTACAAAGTGAATTGTCATTCATTTTTGTAATAAAGGGGGATTACGTTCAGATGAATTCATTGGCTGTTAGATCCAAAGTGGAAAACCAAGTTGCTACCATTACTCTAAACCGACCAGAAGTAAAAAACGCATTAAATAAAGCATTGCTCGACGAGTTACATGATTTGCTTCAATCCTATGACGCTGATGATACAGTTCGGGTTGTTGTGATTCAAGGATGTCAAGGTGCTTTTTCCGCTGGAGCTGATTTAAAGAGCATCCCAATAGAAGATCTTCAAACATTTGACTATGGAACGTTTTTAGAGGAGACGTATAATCGACTAATTCGTCAAATTGTTTCGATGAAAAAGCCTACGGTTGCACATATTAACGGGATTGCGGTTGGGGCTGGTTTAAGCATTGCCCTTGCGTGTGATTACCGCGTTGCCTCTAAAAACGCCACGCTAGGCCTTGGCTTTATGAAGATTGGACTCGTTCCTGATGCAGGTGCTTCTTATTTTTTACCTCGACTCATTGGATTAGGCAATGCTATGGAGCTTGCTCTTGGCAAACTTCTTTCTGCTGAAGAAGCTAGACAAATTCAACTTGTCACTCAAGTTGAAGGTCTTGACCTATTTCTTGAGACTGTAAAATCAATGCCCTTTACAGCTTTTAGCCTTATGAAGCAAAACTTTCACCAAAGTTTCCAAAGCTCCTTACATGAAGTTTTACAAATGGAAGTAGACGCCCAACGCAAGGCTGGTGAATCAAAAGAGCACAAAGCGGCCATTGCAGCCTTTCTTAACATGAGAAAGTAACAATTTAGACACTTCTCATTCTTCAGCCTGGCTCCGTTCGTGGCTTCGTCGTTTTAAATATGATATAGTATCGTTGATTACATATTTGAAACGATACTTTCACATAAAGGAGATGTTTTTAATGAGCGAAGCTGCAATTACATTAGATGGTTGGTATTGTCTCCATGATTTCCGTACAATCAATTGGCCAGCATGGAAAACGATCTCAGCAGAAGAACGAGAGGAAATTATAGCAGAGTTCCAATCACAAATTGACAATTGGGAGCAAACAGAGGCAGATGAAAAAGGCAGCCACGCGATTTATTCAATCGTTGGTCAAAAGGCTGATTTCATGCTCATGATTCTTCGTCCGACAATGGAAGAATTAAATGAGATTGAAGCCATTTTTAACAAAAGTCGTTTAGCTGAATTCACGATTCCATCTTATTCGTATGTATCTGTTGTTGAGTTAAGCAACTATATGGCAGGAGAAAGCGATGAGGATCCTTATCAAAATCCACATGTTCGAGCACGTTTGTACCCTCAATTGCCAAAAGCGAATCACGTTTGTTTTTATCCAATGGACAAGCGTCGTGATGGCGATGATAATTGGTACATGCTACCGATGGAAGACCGACGTTCCCTTATGCGTAGTCATGGAATGATTGGCCGCAGCTATGCTGGGAAAGTGAAACAGGTTATTACTGGTTCTGTTGGTTTTGATGATTGGGAATGGGGCGTAACGTTATTCGCTGATGATGTACTTCAATTTAAAAAATTAGTTTATGAAATGCGTTTTGATGAAGTATCAGCTCGATATGGTGAATTCGGATCATTTTATGTAGGAAACATCCTTCAACCTAGTCACCTACCTAAGTTCTTCAGCATATAAATAGGAAGAAACCACATCGATTAGGGTGTGGTTTTTTGTTATTTCGATAGTCTTTACTAGTGGATCCGAAGACTAATTTGAAAACACATGCATACGCCCCTTTTTCCACTCATATAGTGAAGTAACTGCACCGATTACGGCATCATTCTTTCATTTTAGGTTGCAGGTTTCGTTTATAACTCTTACTTAACAACTTAGAAAGTCAACTTTGGATAGGAGGTGAACGGATGGCTGTTATTAAGGCAAATTCTAATGATGTCGATATGCTAGCACGTTTAATGAGAGCTGAGGCAGAAGGTGAAGGAGAGCTTGGTATGTTAATGGCGGGAAATGTTATGGTTAACCGCACAAGAGTACGCTGTATGGATTTTGGAAATGTCAATACGATACCGCATATGGCTTTTCAGTCTCCTGGTGGATTTGAAGCTGTCCAAAAAAGTTATTTTTACCAAACTGCGAGAGAGAAAGATCGGCGGTTAGCACGCCGCGTGATTAATGGCGAGAGGTTCCATCCTGCTGAATTTTCATTATGGTTCTTCCGTCCAGAAGGTTCGTGTCCTGCGCAGTGGTGGGGACAGTGGAATACAGGTCGTTATAAGTTGCACTGTTTTTATCAACCATTGCCTTCAGATTGTGGCGAAGTGTTCGGAACGTATTAACTAACTGAAAAAGGGGCGATCAATGTGTATCAACAACCATGGTATCCACAACAACAAGGAACAACAGCGTATGGCCAGCAACAAGGATTCCCTCAACAGCAGCAACCGACTCAGCCAACTGGGCAAATGCCTTATCAATCTTCTCAAGCTTATCAATATCAGCAAGTGCCAGGTATTACACAAACGTCACAAATGTTTCAACAAGGGATGACTCCATCACAATTCTTTGCTCAACAAGAAGGCATGCTGCCACTTGAACAATCATACATTGAAAATATTCTTAGGTTAAACCGCGGGAAAAGAGCTAGATTCTACATGACGTTTGAAAACAATGCGGAATGGAATGCGCGAGTGTTTGAAGGAATTGTAGAAGAAGCTGGACGTGATCATATCGTGGTTGGCGATTTTGAAGACCAAAATCATTACTTATTACTTATGGTAAACCTAGATTATGTCGAATTCTTTGAGCCAATTGAGTATGACTACCCATTCGGGCAAGCAGCAGCACCGTTAGCCACTTACTCCCCGCGTCCAAACGGCTCTTAACAATAACATAAATAGGCCTTGAGAGTTGCTACATCTCTCAAGGCTTTTCCTTTTGAAAAGTGACCGGTTTTTATAACCCTCTCATCACAGCAATTGCTAGCAACACCCAACCAACAATAAAGGCTAAACCTCCTATTGGTGTAATGGCGCCAAGCTTCGTGATTCCAGTTAAAGCCATTGCATACAAGCTTCCTGAAAAGAGAAGGATACCAATTAGAAAACTCCACCCCGCCCCATTTAAACCAGGAAGTTGGTACTTTAATGCAATAATTCCTACTGCTAAAATAGCGAGTCCATGAACCATATGGTATTGGACACCTGTTTGATAGTTTTTCATCATACGTTCTGTTAAACGTGGTTCTAGTCCGTGTGCACCAAATGCACCAATCGCTACAGATAAACCCATAATAATGCTGCCAATTAAAATAAAGATTTTTGCCATTTTTACTCAACTCCTTTTTAAGAACTCAACCAAATCTTACCACAATTTATACCAAACAAGAATTTGTTTAGAAAACCAACCTTTTACGTGAAATTTCACTTTTCTTTCTTTAAAATAGACAAAAAAGGAGGTTCTTTCATGAGTACAGTAAGAGTTCGTCCATATACACTAGCTGACTTTAATGGATTATTAGACATCCAAAAAGAAGCATTTCCTCCACCATTCCCAGAAGACTTATGGTGGTCACGGGATCAAATTGAAGCACATGTCATGACATTTCCAGAAGGTGCATTGCTTGCAGAGGAGAATGACGTTGCCGTTGGCTCTGCTACTTCCTTACTGGTCACCTATGATGGAAAACCACACACGTGGGAAGAGGTCGCTGACGACGGCTTTATTAAAAGAAGTCACGACCCAAACGGGGATAGTTTATACGGAATCGATTTATGTGTAAGACCTTCTTATCGTGGAAAAGGGATTGCCGGGGCCCTTTATGAGGCACGCAAAGAGACCGTTCGAAAACTTGGACTCAAACGATTTATCGCAGGTTGTCGCATTCCAAATTACCATGAATACGCAGATAAACTAACTGCAGACCAATATGTAGAAGCAGTTCAAAAGGGAGAAATCAAAGATCTTGTTTTAACGTTTATGTTAAAACAAGGGCTTCGTCCCCTTCAAGTCATGCCTAATTACCTTGAAGATGAGGAATCCCTTGATTATGCTATTTTGGTCGAATGGCGAAACGATCAATTGTAATTAGAAATCGAGGATATTGCGATCCTTCTCACTAATTTCTCCTCCACTTTGGATAAGTGGTTTCGCAAGCGTTTGTTGTGGCTCTTGCGTGTAATGGTGCTGCATTGGTTGAGGTTGAGGAACCGGTTGAGCTTTTACTTGGCCTGTTCCAGTGCCTTTTAGCAATTGACTATATGCCTCAATGACTGCAGCACATTCACGAACGGCAGTCGCGTCGCCACTAGCAATTGCCTTTCGTAGTTTTTCTGTTTGTGAATCGATCTGATCACAGATTTGTTTTGCTGGTATATTCATTTTCGTACCCTCACTTTATTTAGAAACGGTATATTCTTAAGCTACTGATAGGGTGGCTCACTTGTGTTTTTGCTGCTCGTTTACCACAAATTTAAATAAAAGAACTGTTTTCACATTTTTAACTTTTTATCCTTATAAGGCCCGTTCCATTGCGCTGAAAGCCACTCGCTCCCTCAAGGATCCTCGACTATGCCTGTGGGGTCTCGCCCCTACCTTAATTTAGGCCACTGAAAAAGTGCCTAACTGCCGCAGGGGAATGACACTACGCTTTCTGCGGGTGCCCGGTGAGCCTCCTCGGCTGTCGCCTGCGGGGTCTCACACGTGGGTCACTGCTCCCGCAGGAGTCTCCGTGTCATTCCCCTGCTGGTATCAGCTTTTCATACTCTCAACCCAAAAACAACTAAGCTGAGCTTTTGTATGTGTGAGTTTGGCAACAACAATGATACCTTTACTCGTCATAAGATTGTTGAAGAGTAGGGAATTTATCGTTACCCTCAACCAAGCGGACGCGAGGGAAGGGCAGGTTGAAATCCACCGGCGCAGCAGGTTCAACGCTCGCCTGCAGGTGCGTGCCCCATCCCGGTATGCGAGACCGAAGTTACTTTTTAAGTCCGAAAAAATGAGCACTTTTTCAGTGCCCTACCCTCTATTTCCCGCAGGAGTCGAATGGCTTCGGCTCCATTTTACTATATTCCTCTATTCTAACATACGACCTAAACAACAAAAAGAAGGAGCTAACCTTAGTGGTCAGTTCCTTCTTTTTGTTCCCTTGATGCGAAAATTGCTTTGACTCCTGCTATGTTTACACCTTGTTGAATGAGTGATTTAATTTCTAGAAACCGTTCAATGTCTTCTAGTGAGAACATTCTTTGGTTCCCCTCGTTGCGTGATGGTTTAATGAGCCCTTGTTCTTCATAATAACGAATTTGTCGGGCAGACAAGTCCGTCATCTCCATTACTACACGGATGGGAAAACACGATTGTCTTCTAGGAATGTCTGACTTCACTCGCTCCCCTCCTCCTTCGTTACCATTCTATGATTGTGTCATTCGTCCTTTTGCTAGGTACGTATAAACGTCTCGTAATGTCTCAAAGCCTATTTCCTTCGCAAGTCGAATGTTTTTTTGCCATAACTGTGCCGTCACAAGTGCATCTTGTAATGCATGATGCCTCGTCTCTACTGGAATATCATGATAGGCACAACATTCATCCAAAGTTACTAGATTTTCTGGAACGACAATTTTTGTTAAGAACGAAGTATCAATGATTCGATGTTGAAACGTCGTTCGTAACGTTTGCCAAGTCGCATGGGACATAAATTTTTTCTCATGAGATGCATGATGCGCAACTAATGTTGAATGGCCTATGAACTTATAAAAGTCCGATAAAACGTCCATTAAAACAGGAGAATCATTTAGTTCTTCTTCTGTTAACCCTGTAAGCTCTAAAATTTCTTCTGATGGTTTATTTGAGCACTTCACCGTTGAATAAAACGTTTCTTCTCTTAAAATCTCGCATCCTTTCATTTTGACTGCACCAATGGAAAGAATACTATCTCCCTTGTCTGGGTAAAATCCACTCGTCTCAAGATCAAAAATGATAAAGGTAAGCTCAGAAAGAGGACGGTCAAGAACGTCTTCTTGCTTTAACTGACGCTGAATTTGACGTAAATGAGTAAGCCTTGCAGCATCAGACTGCTGTTGCAGTGATGTATAGACATTTGGACTTAAGCGGTTTGACAACTGTTTGACTAGTTGAACCATATTATTAATCATCGTTTCCTCATCCTTTTAACAGCCTTTCGATCGTCTGATACAATTGATGACCTTCTCTTACCCATTTTTTTAACAACCTTCGCTCTTCTTTACTTAACGATTCAAGTGAGAGATGGTGAATATTCTCATATTGCCCGACTTTATGTTGCCAACCCACTCGTTTTTCTAGAAGTTTTTCAAACGATTGCTGCGTCTGTTTGATGTTTGTGTATTTAGTTGGTAATTGTTGAAACCTTCCAATTGTTGAGCTTGTTAAGATTTCTTGCTCTAATGCAAGTAAACGAAGTCCATTTACATATGGAAACAACACGATTTGCTTAAAATCAAATTTCCCTTTATGAACTCCTTTTGTTTCTACAAGTAATTGGTTAAACACTCCTATTCCTTTTTTAAGCCGACCTGTATTTTCTGTTAATCTTTTAAGCAAGTAAGGCTCCTTTTTTATGAGTTGAAAGATCGTCTGCTTGAGTTGATCAAGCAATTCATGTTTTCCATAAATCGACCTAGAGTCAAAAAACGTTAGTGTGTATCTAAGCGTTTCCCACTTATCTTCTTTCAACCATGAATGTAACTGAGCTTCCCACTTTTCATATGAACAACACCATTTCCGATTCGAAGCCATTACATTCCCATCACAGCGCTCGTATCCTACTTTTTCAAGCGCATAGACAATTTCTCTCCCAAAGTGCAGGAAATATAACTGATCCTCTTCGTTGTTGCTTTCATACACAAGTCCATGATCTTGATCACTCCAAAAAGATTGTTCAAGCCTGCCACCGCTTCCCATTAGAAAGAAAGCAAAGTGAGTGGGCGGTTCGCCCCACTCACTTACTGTCCTTTTTAGAGCGTGACTTACCGCTTTGTTTATGATCTGCTCATGACTTTCTTGAAGTGAGGCTGAGGTATGCTCCTGTTTGTGAATGGTAGAGAGGCGCTCCTCATATAAGAGACGCAACTCCTTATCCCATTCGCTTTCACCATAGGTAGAATAACTCTTTGCCCCTGACATCCTTAAGCCCCTGTCTTTTCGTTTCCAGGCATGCTTTCAGGATAACCGTAGCTACCATGCTCACTAAGGTCAAGACCAACAATCTCTTCTTCCTCAGATACACGTAAGCCGCCACAAACTGCTTTTGTTACTAATAGTAAGATGTAAGAAGCAATAAATGCGAAAGCACCACACGCTACAACACTTAATACTTGAACTCCTAATTGAGATAATCCACCGCCGTAGAATAAACCAGCTGTACCACCGTTCATTGCTGCAAGTTCTGGTGTTGCAAAGAAACCAGTTGAAACTGTTCCCCAAACCCCTGCTACACCGTGAACAGATAGGGCAAAGATTGGATCATCAATACGAGCTTTATCAAAGAATTTCATAGAGAAGAATACAATTAAACCACCGACAATACCGATTACTACTGCTGCCCAAGGAGCAACGAACGCACAAGATGCTGTAATGGCTACTAGACCAGCTAATGCACCGTTCAACATTGTAGGTACGTCTGACTTCCCTGTCATTGCCCAGGCAATGAATAAGGCTGCTACTGCACCTGCTGATGCTGCTAATTGAGTATTTAACGCAACATAACCGAAGAATGCATCTGCTACTTCTAACGTACTACCTGCGTTAAATCCGAACCAACCTACCCAAAGGATTAATACACCTAAAGCTGTATAAACTTGGTTGTGACCAGCTAAATCATTTGCTGAACCATCTTTGTTGTATTTACCAAGACGTGGTTTTAATAGAATCGTAGCTGCAAGAGCTGCCATTGCACCCGTTAAGTGAACGACTGTAGAACCTGCAAAGTCTTGCTTTCCTAAATCAGCTAACCATCCGTCACCCCAAATCCAGTGTGCAACGATTGGATATACAAATGCTGAGAATAGTACTGCGAATACGATATATGCTGATAATTTTGCACGTTCTGCAAATCCACCAAAAGCAATTGTTAACGCGATCGCTGCGAACATAACCTGGAAGAAGAAATCAACCGAACCAACTAGACCTTCATCTGCTGTTGAAAAATCTCCGAAGAAGAAATCTGACATTCCAATGAATGCATTTCCTTCACCGTAAGCAAATCCCCAACCTACTGCCCAGTAAACTAATGAAGCGATACCTACTGTAAAGATAGTTTTTCCGGCAATGTGTCCCGCGTTTTTCATTCGCGTAGAACCTGCCTCCAAAAGAATAAATCCACCTTGCATGAAAAGAACTAAGACTGCGCAAATCATAACCCATAAATTATCCATAAGTGCTAATTCAGTCATTTTCTTTTTCCCCCTTTTTAAATGTGTACACGTTAGCGTTAGAGAAGCTAACATCTGTTGTTAGTTCTTATTATACGTGCGAAATATTCTGAATCTACTATGTTGTCAGATATCCTTACATACTTTCGAAATGCTCATTTTTAATGAAAAGGCTTACTCCCCCATCCTATTTAGCCTTTAACCAATCATTAAGTAAAAAGAAAAACCTACACTTTTTTTGTGTAGGTGCGCAATTTTTAGCTCCTTTGCATGAGAGATCTGACATTTATGATAAATCCCACTTAATAATTGGATGTCCAACCTTATTTAAATGCTCATTTATTTTTGAAAATGGTTTGCTTCCTAAAAACCCTCTATGAGCCGACAACGGACTTGGATGTGCAGATTCAATGATGATATGTTTTTCTGTGATAAGTTTCTTTTTGTCCTGAGCATGTTTCCCCCATAACACAAAAACAATAGGCTCCTCACGCTTATTTAACTCGCGAATGACTGCATTAGTAAAGATTTCCCACCCTTTTCGTTTATGAGAAGCTGCTTCCCTACCGCGAACCGTTAAGACTGTATTTAGCAGTAGCACCCCTTGTTTAGCCCAAGAAACCAAGGAACCATGCTGTGGAATCTCACACCCAAGATCGTCATGTAGCTCTTTATAGATATTTTTTAACGAGGGTGGAATTTTCTCTCCTTTTTTTACAGAAAAACTAAGGCCATGTGCCTGATTTGGACCGTGATAGGGATCCTGCCCAAGAACAACGACCTTTGTTTCGGAGTAAGGTGTATAGATAAACGCATTAAACATGTCTTCTTTTGCAGGATAAATTTCATTATGTTTATACTCTTCTTCTAAAAATAGCTTAAGGTTTTGAAAGTATTCTTTTTGAAACTCAGCTCCAATCACTTCTAACCAGTCATTCTGTATGTCTTTCATAAACACGGCCTCCTTTGCATAGGCTATTTTATCATATTCCTCTATTTAGCCATTAAAAAACTCGCCTCTGCACAAAGCAAAGACGAGTATGATCATTATTTTTTCGTTGTATCTTCTTTTAAACCAAGAATCCAAGTTGCAATAAATGCACCTGCTGTCGCAATCAGCATTCCAACTAAGTAATTGATAATGTTAGACATACCAAACGGAGCAGCGATCGCAATCATCGGAATTCCTGTTAATCCATAAGCATTAACGAAAACATTCATAAAGACAACGTATGCTCCACCTAGCGCTCCACCAATTGCAGCCCCAATGAACGGGCGCATGAATCGCAAGTTGACACCGAAAATGACGGGCTCTGTAATTCCAAGGAAAGCTGAAAATGAAGCTGGAAGTGCAATCTCCTTCACCTTTTTATTTTGTGTCAGGAAGAATACAGCTAGACCAGCACCACCTTGAGCAACGTTTGCCATCGCCCAGATTGGCAGTAAGAAGTTAATCCCTAAATCAGCAATTAAAGCTGCCTCAATCGCATGGAAGCTGTGATGTACCCCTGTGATAACAATCGTTGAGTAAAGTCCACCAAATAGTAACCCTGCAAAAGGTCCAGCTGTGTTATAAACAAAATCAAGACTCCATGTTAGACCATTTCCTAACCATGTTCCAAGTGGACCGACAAATAGCATGGCGATAAATCCAGTTAAGATAACTGTAACAAACGGAACGACTAACAAATCAATCGCATTCGGAACAACTTTACGCAACGCTTTTTCAATTTTACTCATAATGTAAACGACTAAAAGAATCGGTATAACGGTTCCTTGATAACCAAGCAACTCAACGTTCATCCCTAAGAAAACAATCGATTCTGGAACTGCATCTGTTAACATCCATGGATTTAGTAACGACGGGTGCGTCATAATTCCACCGAGTACAGCTCCTAAATAAGGATTTGCACCAAATTCTTTTGCGGCACTAAATCCGATCAAAATCGGCAAAATGATAAAAGCAGCACTTGAAAACATATCAAGAAATAAAATCCAAGGGCTATCTGGTGCAACCCATTCAAATGCCGTCATCATTCCTAAAAGACCCATTAACAAACCGCTGGCAACAATCGCTGGGATGATCGGAACAAAGATATTTGAAAGAGTTCGAGCAAGACGCGCAAAAGGATTCATCTTTTTCTTAGCTGCATCACCGTGATCCACTTTCTTTTCATTATCATCTGTATCTTTTGCCCCAACGCCTGTAATACTAGCGAATTCAGTAAATACTTTGTTTACCAACCCTGTTCCAAAAATCACTTGAAACTGACCAGACGCACTAAATACTCCCTTTACACCGTCTAATTCTTCAATTTCTTGTTTATTTGGCTTATCATCGTCGTTTAAGACAATACGTAGACGAGTCGCGCAATGTGTCGCACTAACGACATTGTCTTTCCCGCCTAAAAGTTCCACTAGTTCACTAGCAACTTTTTTTGTGTCCATCCTTATTTCCCCCAATTCTAAGTTGTTTCTATTGTGATCAAATACAGGCACAGTCACTCAGACAACAAAAAAGACCTAAAATGGGTCAACAATCATACGTATAGATACACGTATGCCTATTGTCCATTTTAGGTCTTGCCTGCTATATCAGTAACAATCCCGCATATTCTGTTGATTACGCTTTCAGTTTACAACTTTTACGATCACTCGTCAATTGATTTTGCTTAAAATTTAAATTGGTAATATTTTTTTTAATTTGTGAAAATGGCTCTTATCACACGTACAATCAACCTCGGTGCATAAAGAAATAGTTCAATAAACATCCCAATTACATCAGGAATCCATAAATGCTTATCAGCTGACTTTTTTCTTTTAGTCCTCACACTATTCAGTTCCTTCCTCCGTAAAGTCTAATTCAAATTGTAAGTTGATTGGTTCATTGAGAAGATCCTGCAAAGAATTGTTCGAAGTAACTGGAACCGTCTCATCTACCTCTTCAAACGTTATATGATCAATCCAAACCGTTCCTGTTCCACATAGGAGCAAACCAATGCTAATGATTGCACCGTCACTTGGTACATCTAGAACTATTTCGTATTGATTCCAGTTAGTCGTTCCTTTAATAGCACGTGATTCCATATTGTCAAAAGCTAAAATTTCATCTGCTTCTCCGTCAACTCGCATCCATAAGCCTGCCCATTGATCCACTTGTTCTGATTTCACGAAAGCAGCAAAACGAATCCGTTTGTCACGATACTTTTTCGCCTTAAACATTTGCATCATCGTTCCAAAACCTTGAACATTCTTTCGTTTTGCTCGAATGACACCTGCAGCCCTTCCACTATGAACCGTTTGAAAATCCACTCCCATTTCATAATCAAAAGGGTTGGAACCACTAGGTAACCATCCTTTAGGCATTATATTATCCAAGGGCATCTCCTCCTTTTTAAACATTAAGTTTCGAGTAAACCGACGATATTTTGCTGGACTGATATGGAATAATTGTTTGAAAGCTCTCGTGAATGATTCTTGCGATGAAAAATGATAGTTTACAGCGATATCAATGATCTTTTGATCTGTCATAACTAAGTCATAAGCGGCATGTGTTAAGCGACGACGCCTCATATACTCCGTTAATGACATGCCCGTTACAGATTGAAAGATTCGGTGGAAGTGAAAAGGGGAATAAGCAACATGTTCAGCTATTTTCTCTGCCGACATGGCCTCTTTGACATGCTCCTCCATATAAGAGATAGAACGCTGAACCGCTTTTACATATTGATCCCTCATCAAACCGCTCCCTTCTGTCTTTATCATAACAAAACAATTTTATCCATTTTTGATAATTTTTGCGACTCTTCTTTTGTATAAAAGGTTATTTGGTTTTCCCATGTTCGTTCCATTGCGCTGCAACCACTCGCACCCGCAAGGAGGTGCCGAGCCTCCTCGGCTACGCCAGAGGTGTCTCGGCCCTACCTCTATTTCCCGCAGGAGTCGAGTGGCTTCCGCTCCATTTCACTTCGAGCAATAATCTTTCTTCAACTCTTTTATAAAAACTGACCGAAAAAGACCTGCCCACACCGTGTAAGCAAGTCTCCATATAATTATTCTATTTCAATTTCCACGCTTCAATCGTTACCTTTTCCTCTCCTTCAGCTGCAAATGAAATTCCGTTCTCATTCACATCTGGGTAAATACGAGCCGTAAACACTTCTTCACCGCCGTTAATGAACACTTCTATGGAAGATGTATCAAGGAAAATACGGACGCTCTTTAGTTGTTGAAGGTGACAAAATCTCTCTTCAACTGTTTCACCATCGACATAACTAATCCGATCTAGCTTGAATAATTTATCAATCGGATTATAGACGAGATTGGCATGGTTACGAATATGGATTGTAATCTCATTCGTCACTGTCTCAAGGGTTTCTACGTTTATTTCCAACACATCCCCTTCAACACCTTCTAGTGCTTGAGCTTTCTCGCCAAGTTCAACAGCTTCATGTTTGACTCCTTCGCCTCGTAACTGTTCCAACTCTTCTACAGGAAGTTGATAAACCTTGCCATCAATTAGCTTCAGCTCTCTTGGCAACGTCATCGCATGAATCCATTTATGTTCAATTGTCGGATGAGCGTCTTCCCGTTCTTCTGGCAATCCAAGCCAACCAATCATGATTCGACGTCCTTTATCATCCTCTGTTGTTTGAGGTGCATAAAATTCAAACCCACGATCCAATTCAACAAAGTCCCCATGCTTGTATTGGACGGAATCATAATCTACATTTCCAACCACATAGCCAGCTTGATAAAGGTTTTGATAATAAATTCCGTTCGGCTCTAATCCTTGAGGTGAAAAAACCAACACATCTTGTCCATTAAGCTCAAACAAATCCGGACATTCCCACATATAGCCAAAGTCCTCAAAAGGACCCACATGTGCTCCAGCAATCGCGCCAAGATGCTCCCAATTTTCTAAATCATCCGAACGTAAAAGTACAGCTTTTCCTGTCTCGTCATGACTTTGAGCGCCGATAATCATGTAAAAGAATTCTTCATGTTTCCATACTTTTGGATCACGGAAATGCGGAGTGTATCCCTCCGGTAGATGAACCACAACCCCTTTTTTCTCAAAGTGCACCCCGTCTTTAGATTCAACCATGACTTGATACGTTTCACGGTTGTTGTTTTCATCCTTTACATTGCCTGTATAAAACAAATACATCTTCCCATCATGCTCAATCGCACTGCCTGAATAACAACCGTTTTTATCAAACCAATCACTCGGTGTTAGCGTAATGTCTTGGTGCTCCCAATGAACAAGATCCTTTGACGTATAATGTCCCCAAAACTTGGCACCATGTTCTGTTTTAAACGGATTCCATTGATAAAATAAATGATACACCCCATCATATTGGATAAATCCATTGGGGTCATTTAACAATCCAACTGGAGGCATCACATGATAGGCCAAACGATAAGGGTCTGACTCAACAACTTCTTTCTGCTTATTTACCTCCTCATAGGCTTGCTTGCGTAACTGTTGATCTAAATCTGACATGATTCTAGCTCCTTTTGTCTCGTTTCGTGAAACCATCTTATCCTACCTCCTTGTGTCTTGGCAAACGGTATTACCTTCGCTCACAATCACTAGATATTGTCTTATCTCGCTCATTAAGCGCTTCCTCTAATGTAAAAACAGTTAATTCTTTTGTCGTAGAAAGCGTCAAATCCGCTCTCCTTAAAGAAGTCTCACTCCCAACACCAACGGAAAACATCTCCGTTTGCAGAATTCCTGTTAATCCAGCCTCTCCATCTTCTATAGCCACACATTGACTTGGTAAAACATTGATCATTTCAGCTGCTTTCAAAAAAATTTCTGGATCTGGTTTCCCTCTCCTTAATTTGGTTACATCCACGACTCCATCAAAATAATCAAGTAAGTTAAGTCTCGCTAAAACTCTCACTGCATTTTGACTCGCCGATGCCACAACCATTTTCACACTTCTTTTCTTCAACTCTTCAATGAAGGAACGTATGCCTGGTTGAGCGTCCTCACTTGTTAGCTCATTGATCAACTCTATGTATTGGTCTTTTTTTAATTCACATAATTGTTCAAGTTCATCTTCTGTTACAGATTCTCCTGACTTTTCAACAATCGCTTCAACTGTGGCTCTTCGACTTAGACCTTGTAACTTTTGATTCCATTCTTCATTAAAGGAAACACCAACGTGATTGGCAACTTTTTCATTAACTATGTAATGTAAGTGGACGGTATTAGAGATGACCCCATCCATATCGAAAATAACAGCTTTTATTTGTTTCAATGTTCATCCTCCTTTTATTTAGGAAACCGAAAAGTTTTTATATGAATTTGCTGTTAATTTGTGTAAAATGAAGCTACACAAAAGGGAGAGGAAGTAGAGATATGCAGCAGTCCGAGCATCAATTAGGTGTAATTGCAGCCATTGGAGCTTACTTAATTTGGGGAGTTCTTCCTTTATATTGGAAACTGTTAGAACCTGTTTCAGCTGGCGAAGTTCTCGCTCACCGAATCATTTGGTCATTGGTTATCATGATTCTTATTTTAACCGTTCGAAAACAATTGCTTTCAGGATGGAAAGAGCTTGTCTCTATTTTCACTCATTTTCGTACAGCAATTGGTATTATTTTAGCATCTTGTGTAATCACAATAAATTGGTTTGTTTTTATTTGGGCCGTTAATAGCGACCGTGTGATTGAAGCCAGTTTAGGGTATTACATCAATCCACTTATTAATGTGCTTTTAGCCATGCTTTTCTTAAAAGAACGATTCACACGGTGGCAGGCGGTGTCGGTCGCCTTAGCTTTATCGGTGTTGCCATCATGACTCTTTTCTATGGCGTCGTTCCATGGGCTGCTCTATTTCTAGCTTTTTCATTTGCTTTCTATGGTTTAATAAAAAAACTATTAAATGCTAGTGCGATGGTTGGGCTTACAATTGAAACTTTATTGATGACACCTTTTGCTTTACTATTTATAACATGGCTCTATCAACAGCCAACCTATGAACAAGCTTTTGTTTCCATTGAAAACGGCACAACGTGGTTACTTATAGGCGCAGGAGCCGTTACAGCAATTCCTCTTCTATTGTTTGCCATTGGAGCAAGACGAATTCCGTTATCCCTAATAGGGTTTCTGCAATATATGGCTCCAACCATTATGTTATTAATTGGAATCTTTTTATACAAAGAACCTTTTTCACACATACAGTTCTTAGCCTTTTTATTTATCTGGGTAGGGTTATTTATTTTTACAACATCCAAAACAACTGCTTTTAAAAAGATTACGAGAAGATTGTTTAAGTCAAATCATAAACACGAGCCAAAAGCTTCATAATGAGGGCATTGTTCAAGTTAACGAGTACAGTATTGTGAGGAATCATCCAGACTTATACAAATGAACACTATAATTTGAATACAGAACGCACTGTTAAACAGTGCGTTTTTGCTTGTTTGTATCAAGTCATATTCAAAGTCTCTATAAACCGGTCTGAATTTATGAAAGACTTTTCCCCTGAAGTTCTGTTTAGTTTTGTCTTTCATCACCGTTATGAAGTACTTTTCTCTTCCACCTCAGCTCTCTTTCGTCCTTATCACATAAAAAAAAGCAGTTGAGATCGAAATCTCAACTGCTTTTTTACTAATTAGAATTTGCTTTGGTAAGCCGCAACTTCCCAATCTGTTACTGCTAAACGGTAGTCATCACACTCAGCTTGCTTTAATGCTACGTACTCATTAAATGCATGCTCTCCAAATGTTTGTTTACCAATTTCACCAGTAGCGAAGCGCTCAAGTGCAGCTTCTAAGCTAGTAGGTAAGTTTTCGATACCACGAGCGTCTAGCTCATCTTTGCTCATGTGGAAAATATCCGCATTTGTAGCTGGAGCTACTGTTAAATCACGATCAACACCATCTAAACCAGCAGCTGCAATGATTGCGAATGCAAAGTAAGGGTTAGCTGATGGATCTGGGCAACGGATTTCTACACGAGTACCGCACCACGTGTTGCTGGGATACGAATAAGAGCAGAACGGTTAGATGCAGACCATGCGATGTAGCAAGGTGCTTCATATCCTGGTACTAAACGCTTATAAGAGTTTACTAGTGGGTTTGTTACTGCAACGAAATCCTTAACGTTATCCATTAGACCAGCGATGAACTGATATGCTTTTTCAGATAATCCTAGTTCGTTAGACTCATCATAGAACGCATTTTCTTGCTTCTCTTCATCGAATAATGAAATGTTTACGTGCATTCCACTTCCGTTTTCACCAGCAAGTGGCTTTGGCATGAATGTTGCATGGTAACCAAATTGTTGAGCAACTGTTTTAACAACCCATTTGTATGTTGTAGCAGCATCTGCAGAACCTAGTGCATCCGCATATTTAAAGTTAATTTCGTGTTGACCAATTGCAACTTCGTGGTGAGAAGCTTCAATAGTGAAGTTCATCATTTTCAAAGCTTTATAGATTTCAAGACGTACTTTTTCACCTAAGTCTTTTGGAGATGGCTCAAAGTATCCACCTTTATCTTGTGTATCTAATGTTGGTTGACCATTTTCGTCCGTCTTAAATAAGAAGAACTCAAGCTCAGGTCCAACACTGATTGAATAACCTTGATCTTTTGCACGCTTAACTGTTTTCTTTAAAACGTTACGTGGATCGCCATCAAAGTCTGAGCCATCAGGCTTTTTTACGCTACATAAGAAGCGCGCTTCTGAGTAACCTTCTTGCTCTGTCCAAGGCAATACAGCAAATGTAGTTAAATCTGGATCTAAGTAAAGATCAGATTGGTTAATTGGTGTAAATCCAGTAATAGATGAACCGTCAAACATAACTTTCCCATCGATTACTTGGTCTATTTGTTCAGCAGTAACTGTAACATGTTTAAGTGTTCCCTCAATATCGACAAATTGCACGTGAAGAAGCTCTACATTCTTTTTCTCAATTGTTTCCTTAATTGTTTGAACTAGACTTTCCCTTGTTGGTGTAGATACTGACATTTTTTAAACACTTCCTTTTCATGTAATGATATGTGACATCGATTTGTTATGTTTTACTTTAAGGGGTTCCGGGCTTTCATGCAATGGGTATGTAAGATAATCTAACACAGTTTATGTTGTTGTACGGTTGCTTCAATCTGGGAGAATTCCTATCACTAAAGGAATGGAAAGGCTTTCTTATATGGGAATTTTCTTAAAATTTATTTTATTGTTTTTTCAATAAAAAAAGGTTAGAGGATGGTCTCTAACCAAAAAAGAAGCTAAGGGGGTATTACAATGAAAAAAATTCATTGTTGCCACTGTTACTATACCAACAGCAACTGAGTGGAACAACCTATAGTCATGAATCTTAATAATACTCTTACATTATTTACTATTTGTTCATAAATTTAAAGAAGCTGACCCATAAGGTCAGCTTCTTTTTGTTTAAGCGTTCTTTGCTTTGCGTTGTTGACCACCTTGGCCGCCTCTGCCACCTTGACGTCTTCCGCCGCCTCGTTCATCTTTGCCTTTGAACTGACCTCTTCTACGATCATCACGATCACGACGTTTACGGTACGGCTTTCCACCGCCACTTCCTCCGCCACCATCACGGCGTTTTTTCACACGTAATGGTGCTTCTCCAGTTAATTTAACCGGCGTTGTATCTGGTTCTTTTGTTAGAAGTTTTAACGCAGCTGCAAGTGCAGTTGTTGCATCTGTTTCTTGTAGTAAATCTTTTGCTGCTTTGCGGTAGCTATCAGCATCTCCGCTCGCAACCACTTCACGCAACTGTGCAATAGCAAGCTCTTGCTGGCCTTTTATCGCTTGTTCGAACGTAGGTTTTTGAACCTTTGTCATCTTTTTCTTCGTGATTTGTTCAATTGCACGAACATGATCCATCTCACGCGGCGTTGCAAAAGTCATTGCTACCCCTGATTTACCTGCACGACCTGTACGGCCGATACGGTGAACATAGCTTTCTGGATCTTGTGGAAGGTCAAAGTTATACACATGAGTTACACCACTAATATCCAAGCCACGAGCTGCTACATCCGTTGCAACCAATACATCAATTAAACCGCCTTTGAATTTACGTAAGACACTATCACGCTTAGATTGGTTTAAATCTCCGTGAATCCCTTCTGCACGGTAACCACGTTTGATTAACGCTTCAGACAACTCATCTACACGTCGCTTTGTACGACCAAAAACAATCGCAAGCTCTGGTGAGTGAATATCCATAAAACGACTAAGCATATCAAACTTTTCTTTTTCGTGAACTTCAACATATTGCTGTTCAATGTTTTCCATCGTTACTTCTTTTGATTTTACAGCAATTAATTCTGGGTCTTTCATAAATTGCTGGGCAAGCTTTTCAATACGCTTTGGCATCGTTGCTGAGAATAAAAGCGTTTGGCGCTCGGTTGGTACTTCTTTTAAGATCGTTTCGATGTCTTCAACAAAGCCCATATTTAGCATTTCATCTGCTTCATCTAAAACAACCATGTTAACATCGTTTAAACGAATCGTTTTTCTTCTCATATGGTCCATTAAACGACCTGGAGTGGCTACAACTACATGCGGTTTACGTTTCAAATCATTGATTTGTTTACGCATGTCCTGGCCACCATACACGACAACCGTACGAACGCCTTTATGCTTACCAAAAGTAACGAGTGACTCTGCGACTTGATTCGCAAGCTCTCGTGTAGGGGCAAGGATAAGTGCTTGAACATGTGCTTCTTCAACATTAATTCGGTTAATGAGCGGAATACCGAAAGCACCTGTTTTTCCTGTGCCCGTTTGCGCTTGCCCAATAATGTCTTTTCCTTCTAATGCAGTTGGAATGGTTGCTACTTGAATTGGTGTTGCTTCTTCAAATCCCATTTCTGTTACGGCTCGAACCACTTGATGGTCCAAGTTAAAATCATGAAAAGTTGTCAAATATATAATCCCCTTTGCTGGTGAATTTCACCAAGTACTAAATTTAAACATCCTTTAATACTAACATGTCCATATAGACAACACAATATGTATTTTCTTAAAGGTAATCACTTACTCTTTTTTATTTCCAGCTTTAAATAATATTGAGGGGATTAATCCCCTCAATGTTTCAAGCGATACACCCTTGCCTCATATGGGTTTAGCTTTGTTTTTGACTTTCCTCTTCCACCACTGATTAAAAGAAGTTCCACTTTTTTTGCTTCCAACAAAAATGGCAATTCAAAATTGGTTTTATGTTCAAACATGTTTACAATAATTAAAAATTGTTCGCTTCCTAATGTACGAGTGTAGGCATATACGTGGTCATGATCTTCAAGAACAAGATCATAAGTTCCATAAATTAACGTATCGTTCGATTTTCTTAGTTCTATCATTTTTTTATAATGAGACAAAATCGAACCTTTATCCCTTTTTTGTTTTTCTACATTGATTCTTTTGTAATTTGGATTGACACCTAACCATGGGTTTAACGCTGTCGAAAACCCTGCTTGCTTTTTTCGACTCCATTGCATCGGTGTTCGTGAGTTATCTCTTCCCTGTTCCCAAACGACACGCATAACTTCTTCATGACTTTTTCCTTGTTCTGTTTGAATCCGGTAATAGTTCTTCATGCTCACATCATCATAATCATCAATTGATGGAAATTGCACATTGGTCATCCCTATTTCCTGTCCTTGGTAAATAAATGGAGTTCCTTGCATAAAGAAAAACATCGTTCCTAACGCTTTTGCACTTTCCTTCCAGTAAGCTCCATCATTCCCCCATGTTGAGACACTTCTTGGTTGATCATGGTTTTCAAGAAATAGAGCATTCCACCCTCTTCCCTCTAATCCTTTTTGCCATTTTGATAATGCCCCTTTTAATCCAGGTAAATCTAAGTGACCTCCTGTATCTTTTCCCCACAGACTAAGGTGCTCAAACTGAAAGACCATATTAAATGCCCCTTGTTCTTCCCCGACCCACATATCCGCTTCCTCAATGCTTACTCCGTTCGCTTCCCCAACTGTCATGACATCATACTGGTCGAGTGTTTCACGTTTCATTTCCTGTAAGACTCATGAATGCCCTCTCGATTCATGTGACCTTCAAAAGACGGAACAACTTCAAGTCCATCTGGATTAGGTAAATCAGGGAGACCCTCGATTTTCTTAATATGCGAAATGGCATCAACCCGAAATCCATCAATCCCTTTGTCCATCCACCAATTCATCATTTCGTACAATGCATCTCGCACTTCTTTATTTTCCCAATTTAAATCGGGTTGTTTAGTTGAAAAAAGATGCATATAGTCTGATCTGTTTTTTCATCGTATTCCCAAGCTGGTCCACTAAAAATCGACTCCCAGTTGTTCGGAGGAGCGCCATCATGCCTTGAATCTCTCCAAATATACCAATCACGCTTTTCGTTTTCTCTTGATGATCTTGACTCTATAAACCAAGGATGTTCGTCTGAAGTGTGATTAATCACGAGATCAATAATCAGTTTCATGCCTCGAGCATGAACGCTCTTTAAAAGGTAATCAAAGTCTTCCATAGTCCCAAATTCATCCATAATGTCTTTATAATCACTAATGTCATACCCATTGTCATCATTCGGTGACTTGTACATAGGACAAATCCAAATCACATCAATCCCTAAGTCTTCGATGTAATCCAGCTTTTGAATCACTCCTCGCAAGTCACCAATTCCATCTCCATTAGAATCCATAAAGCTTCGTGGGTAAATTTGATACGCAACAGCTTCTTTCCACCATTTTTTCTCCAATATGTCCACCCCTATACGGTCATTTTTTGTTCGAAAAAATTCGCCAAGTCTGAGATAAACGGGTGCAAAATTCGATTCACACCCAATCTTTACGTTATAAAGACGGACGGATATATGTATGTTCGCATATGCTTGTCTCATGACTTTTTTTATTTTCAAATGCTAGTGAACCCGGAGAGAATAATAAAGCTTATAAATGAAAAAATGTAACAACTTAAAGTTAGTAAAAGTAACCCTAGCAGGGGAATG
>NZ_BAUT01000034.1 GCF_000513095.1 Halalkalibacter wakoensis JCM 9140 | reverse complement strand
AGCAGGTAAATCGATTAAGGAAATGCGGGAGAAAATTGCCTATGTCCCTCAACGTAGCACTATTGACTGGGACTTCCCTATTACAGTGATTGATACAGTCTTGATCGGGACATATCCAAAACTTGGCTTGTTTAAACGACCAAAGAAAAGAGAAAGAGAATGGGCCTATGAATGTTTAAAAAAAGTTGGGATGAAAGAGTATAGTCAGCGTCAAATTGGAGAGTTATCAGGTGGGCAACAGCAACGAGTATTCGTTGCTAGGGCGTTAGCTCAAAAGCCGGAATTTTTTTTTCTTGATGAACCATTTGTTGGGATCGATGTAACAAGTGAGGAAACCATTATTAACATTTTGCGTGAACAGCGAGATGAAGGAAAAACCGTTTTCATTGTCCATCATGATTTAAGTAAAGCAGGTGCGTATTTTGATGAGTTGTTGTTACTAAATAAGGAACTAATCAAATATGGATCAGTACACGAGGTATGTCGACCAGAGATAATTTCGAAAGCCTACCATGGACAATTATCCTTTTTAGAGGAAATGGGGATGACAATATCATGAGTATAATTACTTTCTATGAGTCAATCTTACAATATGAGTTTTTACAAAGAGCATTAATTACGTCAGTTCTAGTAGGGATTGTTTGTGGAGTCATCGGTTGTTTTATCATTTTAAGAGGGATGTCCTTAATGGGGGATGCAATTTCACATGCAGTCCTTCCAGGGGTTGCGATTTCTTATATGCTAGGAATCAATATTTTTTATGGTGCTGTAGTGACTGGTTTACTTACAGCGATTGCCATTGGCTATATTAGTCAAAATAGTCGGATTAAAGATGATACATCGATAGGAATCATGTTTACTGCTGCTTTTGCAGTGGGTATTATCGTCATTACCCTCTTACAAAGTAGTACAGATTTATACCATATCTTATTTGGAAATGTTTTGGCTGTCCCTACCTCTGAAATGTGGATGACTTTAATTGTTACAGTCATTGTATTACTATCTGTCTATCTCTTTTTTAAAGAGTTACTTGTTACGACCTTTGATCCTACTATGTCAGCAGCTTATGGCTTACCTAATAAAATCATACATTATCTGTTAATGGCCCTTCTAACAATGTCTACAGTTGCTTCATTACAAACAGTAGGGATTGTATTAGTTGTAGCGATGTTAATAACACCCGCAGCAACTGCTTACCTCTTGACGAATAACTTGGGACTTATGGTTTTTCTAGCAGCAATTTTTGGCGTTATTGCTTCAATAATTGGTCTGTATTTTAGCTTTACGTATAATTTAGCTTCTGGACCAACGATCGTCGTTGTAGCAAGCACATTGTTTGCCGTGGCATTTTTCTTATCACCGAAGCAAGGGGTGTTATGGCGTTCTATACGTGCTCGAAAAAAGAGAGCACTGATAATACAATCAGATAGTTAAAATATTCATCGTAAAAGGGAGAGGAAATATGAGAAAATTAATATTTATTACTACTATTCTTACACTGTTTTTACTTGGGGCATGTGGAAGTAAACCAACTGGCCAAGATGAGGGTGCGAGTGAAAAATTGAAGATCGTCACGACTTATTCCATCATTTATGATATTACAAAGAATGTCGGAGGAGGTGCCGTAGAAATTTATAATTTAACACCAATTGGCGCAGACCCACACGAATACGATCCTCTTCCAGAGGATGTTAAGAAAACAACTGATGCAGATGTTGTCTTTTATAATGGGTTAAACTTAGAAGAAGGAAACGGATGGTTCAAGAAGTTAATTGAAGTTGCCGGAAAAGGTGATGAGGAAGCACCCGTTTACCTAGTGAGTAAAGGAGTGGAGCCAATTCTTTTAGAATCTCAAGGGTTAGAAGAAGAAAATGATCCACATGCTTGGCTCGATTTACGTAATGGAATTAAATATACTAAAAATATACGTGATGCATTAATTAAAGAAGACCCCGAGAATGAGAATCTCTATGTAGAAAATGCTGATCAATATATACTAGAGCTAACCGAGCTGCATGAAAAAGCGATTGAGAGAATTGCAACTATCGATGAAAATAAGCGATTTTTAATTACAAGTGAAGGGGCTTTTAAGTATTTTGGTGAGGCCTATGGCATAGAGACAGGATATATTTGGGAGATTAATTCTGAAAATCAAGGCTCTCCTCAACAAATGCGTGATGTAATAGATCTAGTCCGAGATAAAGGGATTACATCTCTTTTTGTTGAAACAAGTGTAGATCGTCGTACCATGGAAACTGTATCACAAGAAACGGGTGTACCAATTGTAGGCACTGTTTATACAGATTCCCTTGGAAAAGAAGGAACAGATGGGGATACTTATTTAAAAATGATGGAGTCAAACATTAATGTGATTATAGAAGGTTTAAATAAGTGATGATGTTTTAGTGAAAACACATTATCCATTAACAAAGGAAATGTGCGGGCTGTTGAGAAATTTTCTCAACAGCTTGTTTTTTTTTGTTTCCTATTCCGATTATTCAGTGTACTTAGTAGAATATAGGTGAATAATCGTGAGGAGATTGATCCACATTTAAGGCCTAGTCTAAAAAAAACAATTAGAATTATTATGGGAAGTCATTGATTTATCCGACTACAAAGCGTGAAGGATCTCGCCAATATACTCAAACGCTGAACTTGTAAAAGTTGTCCTCTGCTTTCCCAATGCACAACATCTAAAAATTATAAAAAAAGTGATTACACGAATTGTTTGGGAGGTAGCAAGGAAGAAATTAGAGAAAACCGTCTATCACTGCATTGCATTATTTATTTATATTATACGCCTTATAATCAGTGATAAAGTTACGTAATTTGTCAACCATATGTAAACTAAAGTAGTTTAAAATAAAATGATAGCTAAACTAAATTTCAATAAGTTTTTTAGAGTTAAGGAGTGACATGGTTTGGGTAAATCTTTTAATATAGGAATGAAAAGTATCGTATTAATAACCGTAGGTATTATTGCTTTAGTAGTGGCTTTCATTTTTATAACCGAAAATCAAATTCAAGTAGAGAATGGGGATATAACTTTTGATATTTCTCCACCTATAGACAACCAACCAACGATGGGTGAAGCCAGCGCGCCTGTCACTATTGTTGAATTTGGTGATTACAAATGTCCGGCCTGTAAAGCTTGGAATGAAACTGTATTTCCAAAAATTGAAGAAGAATATATTTCTTCTGGTAAGGTGAAATTCTCATATATTAATACATTATTTCATGGCGAAGAGTCTGCTTTAGCAGCTATGGCTAGTGAATCTGTCTGGAATCAGGATAAAGATGCCTTTTGGGATTTTCATAAGGAAATTTTTATTCATCAGCCTGAAGCGCAAAGGCATGATGATGTGTGGGTAACTCCAGAAAAGTTAATAGATATCGCAGTTTCTGTTGGGAATGAAATTGATTTGGAGACATTAGCTGAGGATATGATAAAGCAGACGTATAAGGAAGATGTATTAAAAGATCAAGAACTCGTTGAGCAATATCAAGTCTCATTAACGCCTAGTATTGTTATTAATGGTACGATGGTTGAAGATCCGTTTGATTATGAGCATATAGTGAGCCTTATCGAAAAGGAATTGGAGTCTAACTAATGGATAAGGAAATTAGTATACAAAACCTCTTGTTATATATAGCCTGGCTGATCGCAGTGGTGGCAACGTTAGGTAGTTTGTATTTCAGTGAAATTCGCTTGTTTGTTCCCTGTGAGCTTTGCTGGTATCAGAGGATTGTCATGTACCCATTGAGTATTTTGCTGGGAATAGCGGCTTACTATAATGATTTGAAAATAAAACGATATGTGCTCCCAATCGCTATTATGGTGGAGTCATTTCACTCTATCATTATCTTATTCAAAAAATACCATCATTTGGTTCGATAAAGCCGTGTGCTGAGGGAGTTCCTTGTAATGTTCAGTATATAAATTGGCTGGGATTTATAACCATTCCTTTTCTAGCGCTAACTGCATTTACCATTATTTCAGTTCTTTTATTACTTATAAAAACGAATAAGAAGTAGAAAAGCTTATGTAATGCAAGGTTTTATCAAGCTGATAGACGTAGAGTTTTTTGATCGTCCCATAAGTTACTCAAAAAGAAAGAACACACCCATTAGAACTGGGTGTGTTCTTTCAGTTTAGTAAATAGTTACTCTAAATTAATTGTATTTAGACTTAGAAACTAAATGGAACAATTTTTACTAAATAAGCAGCAAGAAGGGGAATTGTCCAGTTTAATAGTAAAATACCTAATAAAATCATGATTAATCCGCTAATTTTTTGTATAGCCGGTAGTATGTGGTTGAACTTTTTAATATTAAGTAAGGATTTTGACCATAACAAAGTAACCAAAATGGTTACCTCCATTTACGAACACTTCTAATGTTAAGAGTATAATTAATGGCTCGAATGATCACTTTTTTTATTGTTATGCTCTTTATTTCCCATTTCTAAATTAACCGTATCTGGGTTAGATATAATTGCATCGACATCAACGTCTCCAACTATAACCATTTCTTTTTCCATACGATGCAGATTACAAGCCGTTATATGATAGTAAATGTAGTAAACTCCATCTTCCTCAAAAGTCCAGTCAAGTTGGTAAACACCAGGTTCTGCTTTCTGTGCTTCTATTAAGTGATGATATTCCTTATTACCATGTTCCCAAATTTCAAATTCAACTTGATTCGCAGTTTCAACAGGTAACCCTTCATGGGTGATGGTAGTACTAAAGTTCACTTCTTCATTTGGTTTAGGTTCACTTAGATCGTAACCAGAATCTATTTCGATTGGCACAAGTGTATTAGAGCAATCACTAGTTTTTTCCTCAGTAGAGCATGCAGATAAAACCACGAGAGATGCAATGGAAAGAAATAAAAAATTTTTGGACATGGTTATATCAACTCCTTTTCTTGTTATTTTAGTTTATGGACGGAATCCTTTGGGACGATGCTACTTAAATAGTCGATAATGTCCTTTTCTGTCATGCCTCCAGTGATCCGCTGTGTTACAATCCCATTTTCATCAATCAAGAAGGTTGTTGGTAAAGGTCTAATTCCATAAAGATCAATGACACGTCTATCCGAGTCCATAGGGATGGGGAAACTAAGGTTATGACGTTCAACAAAGCGTCTTACAACTAACTCTGGCTCACCAACATCAACAGCTATTATTTCTACACCTAATTCTTTAAACCGTTCATACTGATTCTCCATGTAAGGCATTTCTTTTTCACAAGGAGGACAATAAGTGCCCCAAAAGTTTAAAAAAACTCCTTTGCCAAGGTAATTACTTAATTGAATTGTTTGACCGTTTAAGTCTGTTAGGATAAAATCAGGTGCTTCTTCCCCCACTTTAACCATACCAGTTTGATCACTAAAAAAGTTTTGATAAAACGTGTAGCCTAAGGCTGTAACTATTATTAATAAGATGGTAGATCTAATAAGAAGGCGGCGTTTTTGTTTCATTTTATAGCACTCCTCTTTATGTACTGTTTAAGTTAAACGCACCGTATTGAGCTACGATGCGTTTTTAACTTTTTAAGCTTCCGGCCTTGGAGTCGGAGTAGGGGGGATCCCCATCTCACTGTAGGCTTCATCAATTATGTCACGAATCTCTATTAAAGAAGTTCCTTTTTCATATTCTTGTTTAGCCGCACGGGCTATATCGACACAAACTCCTCAGCCAAATCCCATGGTATCGAGAGTAACAATTCCATTTTCAACCTTTTCAACAAAGCAATGGGTATTACTTATATGACCATCTTCTTCATAACAACCACAGTAACAAGGCATATATTTCAAGACCTCTGGGTGGCTTACGGCGAATTGATACGCTTCTAAGATATCAGGATTGTCAGTAACCGACGTAACAACTGCCCAATCATCACTTCCAACCGTATATTCTAAAATTGGTTGTGCAAGTTTTTTATGTTCGTGTACAGGTTCAGTATTTTGTACACAACCAGTAATGAAGAGAACAGAGGCTAAAGTCACTACACCAAACGTTTTCATTTTACTTTACCTCCATTGTTAAAAGCTTGTCATCAAGCTTAAATAAATTGACAAGACACTAAAAAAACTCATGAAAAATACAAAGACTGCTGGCGCCTTCTTACGAAATGAATAAATTAATAATGATAAAAATATAGCAGCAAGTAGCATAAATACAAAACTGAACGTGGTCAAGGAAAATTGAACTTGGCTTACGCCGGCAACGGTTCCTCCATAAAAAAACTGAAATAGAGATGAGACTCCATTTGTTTTAATGGTTGACTCAATCTCATGTGGAGGAGAACTTTGACCGAGAAAGGCTGTCGCTGAAAAAATAAAAAGTAACAATAAACTTTCTCCTCTAACCCATGGCTTTGGATTAAATTGAGGATTTTGATTTAATCTACGTTTCATCCACATTCCGTTAAAAAAGGCAAAAACAAGAAGCGGAATAATGAATAAGTGTTTTATTAGCAGAGCTTGTCCATAATCTAATAGCCAGGAATTTGTATAATCTGTCAAATCTACGACGAGGCTCATCATATAAAAACCACTTATCATTGTGAGGATAAAACAGACAATTGCAAGTGGTGAATACCACTTTAAAAGCGCATTCCAATTTTTTGTGTCTTTTGAAAACCAACTAACGATAAAGAGGACTCCAATCCAGACACTTACTGCTGTAAAGTGTGTTGTATGAAAAGCAAAGCCACTCCATTCTGTTAGCGAGGCAGCGTGGCTCGCCCAGCCTACTGCTAGAATTAAGATAAATAGGAATACGAGGGCTAGGACAGCGTACGATTTTTTTTGCTGTACGGGAAAGATAGAAATTAGCAAGTAATAAAAAATAGATAATAGTAAAATCAGTGTCCATGCTCTACCTACTTCAAAATTGTTGATTACATTTGTTAACGTTAGTGACAATCCAATCCCTTCATAGAGATAATCAACTATTTGTACCAAAGGCATGGCGGAGAATAAAACAATTCCAAGAATAGATAATTGCAACCAACGCTTATGAATGATAATAGTAGGTTTTTTTTCATTAGGAACAATAGCAATAATAAAGGTTCCTGCTAAGATGGCAAAAGATAAATATAACAACAGTTCACTAATCAAATAGATAATCATTGAATCTTTCCTTTTTTAATCACGTAAAAGAACGATACAATTGCAAGGATAGCTAAAATAATAGCAATTGTAGACATTATAGCTGGAGTATTTGCTCGTTCCATTTCCACTACGACTGGATCTTCCTCCATAGATTGCTCGTCTTTATTAATGATTTGATTTGATTCTTCATTACTGGTTTTTTCTTGTTCGCTTTCAACAGTGAATGAAATCTCTCCTTCGATTGGATGTCCGTCTGCCCCGATTATGTTCCATAGAATTTGATACTCTCCACCTTGTAGTTCCTGTGGAAACATTCCATATAACATATTATCTTCAACACTTATCCCTGTAACAGCTACTCCGTTACCAGATGGATTTATTACTTGAAACTGACTTCCCTGTTCGACCTTTGTATTAAATTCCAATACGATTTCTTCAGGTGATACGGTTAGCACTTCTCCTTCAGAGGGGGAGGAGCTAACTAAGCCTGTATGAGCAAAAGTTGAATTTGGAAATAGTAAAAAACAGATAATAAACAAGAGCAATGCTTTTTTCATTTAATCCCTCCATTCTGTTAAGCCCATTGTATTGTAGCAAGTAATCAAAAATAATTAAACACTCATTTGAATATAATATTGACAATTCTAAAAACGAACCATAGACTATAATCAAATGATAATTTGAATGAAGGTGATGGTATGGGTCAAAAAGTAAAACAGGACCAGGATACATGTGAGATTTTTTGTTATGACGAAGAAAAGGTAAAGCGGATCTCATCTATTGTAGAAGCTGAGAACCTCGCTCCAGTTGCGAGTATTTTTAAGGCTTTATCAGATGAAACTAGATTGAAAATTGCTTATTCCTTATTACAAGAAGGCGAATTATGTGTCTGTGATGTCGCGAATATTATTGGTGCAACAATGGCGACGGTCTCTCATCATTTGCGCCACCTCCGTAATTTAGGAATTGCGAAAAGTCGAAAAGAAGGGAAACTGGTCTTTTACTCTTTAGACGATGAGCACGTTAAATTGCTTGTTCAAACAGCTGTTGTTCATGGGAAGGAGGTGGAAGTACGTGACTGAAGAAATGAAGGGAACAGAACCTGAAAAGTCGGTTTATCGTGTAAAGGGATTTACTTGAGCAGGCTGTGCCACCACGTTCGAAAAGAACGTGAAACACCTGGATGGTGTTGTTGATGCTAAAGTAAACTTTGGGGCTTCGAAGGTGACCGTTTTCGGTGAAACAACGATAAAGGATTTAGAAAAAGCCGGAGCCTTTGAAAGTTTAAAAGTGATTCCCGAGAATGACCAAGAAGGTTATGAAGAGAAAAAAGAACCGTTTGTTTTAAAATATTTAAACGTGATTACAGCTGCTCTTTTTGTGATATTTGGATACGTTTCACAATCCGTTTATGGGGAAGGTCATGTTTTCTCCGTTCTCTTATTTATGGCTTCAATTGTTATTGGGGGATTTTCGCTCTTTAAAGTGGGTTTCAAGAATTTATTGCGGTTGCAATTTGATATGAAAACATTGATGACGGTTGCGGTGATTGGAGCTGCGATTATTGGCGAGTGGACAGAGGGAGCAATTGTCGTTATTTTGTTTGCGATTAGTGAAGCTCTTGAACGTTTCTCGATGGATAAGGCGAGACAATCCATACGGTCGTTAATGGATATTGCTCCCAAAGAAGCGCTAATTAGAAGAGACGGACAGGAAATGATGATTAAGGTTGACGAGATAGAAGTTGGCGATATCATGATTGTGAAACCTGGGCAAAAAATTGCGATGGATGGCGTTGTTCGAATAGGCCATTCAGCGGTGAACCAGGCAGCAATAACTGGAGAGTCCGTACCAGTTGAAAAGTCGGTAAATGATGACATTTTTGCCGGGACGTTGAATGAAGAAGGGTTACTTGAAGTAGAGGTAACAAAGCGCGTAAATGATACGACGATTGCCAAGATTATTCACCTTGTTGAGGAAGCGCAAGGTGAGCGTGCTCCGTCCCAAGCGTTTGTAGATAAATTTGCTAAATATTATACACCGGCTATTATGGTGGTAGCAGCGCTTGTCGCTATTGTTCCGCCATTATTGTTCCAAGCAAGTTGGGAGTTATGGGTGTATCAAGGCTTAGCGGTACTGGTTGTTGGTTGCCCTTGTGCACTCGTCATCTCCACACCCGTAGCGATTGTTACAGCCATTGGAAATGCTGCGAGAAATGGGATTTTAGTTAAAGGTGGAGTTTATCTAGAAGAGGCCGGTGCTTTAAAAGCAATAGCCTTTGATAAAACAGGTACTTTAACAAAAGGTAAACCAGTTGTCACAGATTTTATTCGTTATCAGGATCAGACAGGTGAAGAAGAATTATTATCTATCATTGCTGCTCTAGAGTATCGTTCTCAACATCCTCTTGCTTCTGCGATTATGACAAAGGCAGAACAAGAGAAGATCCCTTATATGGATATTGCTGTAGAGAAGTTTTCATCGATCACTGGTAAAGGAATTAAAGGGATCGTCGACAAAACCGAGTTCTATATTGGGAGTCCTTCCTTATTTAATGAATTGATGAATGGCGATCTCCCATCTAAAGTAGAAGAGGACGTTCGAACACTTCAAGAACAAGGGAAAACCGCAATGATCGTGGGAAGAAGTAGTGAAGTTCTTTCAATTATTGCCGTAGCGGATGAAGTAAGAGAAACGAGTCAGAAAGTTATCAAAAAACTGCATGACTTAGGAATCAAAAAAACGATCATGCTTACAGGTGATAATGAGCGAACAGCTAACGCAATAGGTGAACATGTAGGTGTAACCGATGTTCAGGCTGAATTGATGCCGGAAGATAAACTAGAATATATAAAACGATTACGCTCCGAGTATGGGAATGTCGCCATGGTAGGAGATGGAGTGAATGATGCTCCAGCACTAGCAGCTTCAACCGTCGGAATTGCAATGGGAGGCGCTGGCACAGATACCGCATTAGAAACCGCCGATGTTGCACTTATGGGTGATGACCTAACAAAGCTTCCTTATACAGTTAAGTTAAGTCGGAAAGCTTTGAATATTATTAAGCAAAACATTACCTTTTCATTAGGGATTAAATTAGTAGCGTTACTTCTAGTGATTCCAGGTTGGCTTACTCTTTGGATTGCCATTTTGGCAGATATGGGGGCAACCTTATTAGTTACATTAAATGGGTTAAGGCTGTTACGAGTAAAAGATAAATAATACAATTAAGAGAGATAAGGAAGCTTCCTTATCTCTCTTTTAGAGAGGAGAACATTGAAATGGTTTATGATGTTCTTGTCATTGGTGGAGGGCAAGCAGGTTTAGCTGTTGGGTATTATCTAAAAAAAGAACAATTACAATTTTTGATTATAGATGAACAAGAAAGAACAGGTGATTCTTGGCGTAATCGCTTTGACTCATTAGTCCTATTTACACCAAGACGGTATAGTGCTTTACCAGGACTTGCATTAAATGGTGATCCAAATGGATATCCTACAAAAGATGAAATAGCTGATTATTTACAGGACTATGCAGACCAATTTCGATTACCTATTTCTCACAATGTTAAGATCGAGAGACTAATGAAAAAGGAATCTATTTTTATAGTAACGATGTCAAATGGGAAAACTTATCAAGCAAAACAAGTGATTATCGCTACTGGAGCTTTTCATACACCGTTTACACCTAGTATAAGTCACTTCGTACATCCTCATATAGTCCAGCTACATGCAGTAGATTATAAAAACCCAAAACAAATACCAACAGGTGAAGTTCTTATAGTTGGAGCTGGAAACACAGGAGTCCAAATAGCAGCTGAGCTTTCAAATAAATGCCAAGTCACCCTTTCATCTAGTAAGAAAATGAGGTATCTCCCTCAACAGCTGTTTGGTAAAAGTATATTTTGGTGGTTTGAGTTAATCGGGATTTATAAGGTTAAGTCTGATACTTTGATTGGTGAACTTCTAAAAAAAAATGATCCTATAATAGGTGGGAATTTTAAACAATTAAGAAAAAAGGTAGTCATTGCGAAAAGGTTAATTGATTTTAAGGGAAATACAGCAAGCTTTATTAATGGAAAACAAGCTAATTTCGATACAATTATATGGGCTACTGGTTATCAAAACGATTATTCGTGGGTGAAGGTTGATGAAGTAATTAGCAATCAAAGTAAACCTATACACCAAAAGGGGATCACATCAGTTAAAGGATTATATTTTATAGGATTAAGCTGGCAAACTAAGCGTGGTTCAGCCCTTTTACAAGGAGTTGGGGAAGATGCTCAGTACATAGTCGAAAAGGTAAAAGAGGTAATGAGTTTGAAGGGGCAAGATAATACTTGATTGCAAAAAATCAGGCACGTAGGGTGAATGAATTTCTGTTATTATTTTCACCATCGTTATTTATAACTTAGGGCATTGTTGTATTTTTATTTACTTGACTGCTTTCTTGTTTTTATTTCTCCTATTTTTAAAGTCTTTTATTTACCTCGATTTTATTCAAGGGTTTAAATTATTACAAAATGAAATAACAGAGAATATGAAAAAGAACACACCATTCACCTAATTGGTGTGTTCTTTTTCACCTTTTAGTAACCTTTACCTTTATTTATCAATAATAAGACTTGAGATTATTGTTTCTTGGTTTGTCCTCTTCTGATTTTTAATAAACCTTGAGCCACTATCGCCAATACAGGTAATTCAATTAATGGACCGATAATGAGAGCAAGTGCAATCAGCGTTTGATCTGGGAAGGCTGTTAAAACTATTGCTAATGCAATAGGAGAATTTCGAGCAATAATCGTCATATTCAAGCTGACGGTATCCTCGTAATTGAAACGAAACAACTTTCCTACTGTTTGAGCTAGGATAAAATTGATTACAAAAAACAGAAAAAGAGGTACTATCATTAGTAAAATAACGTTTAGATTGTTTATCAAGTAGGAGCCTTGCGATGCAAACATGGCAGTAATAGCTAAACATAATAAAATAATTTGAGAAGAAGCAAAAAAAGGAATGACTTTGTTCGTCAGCACTCCTTTCTTCTTTTTGAAAAGATACAGTGTAAGATTCGCTAATAGAAATGGAACGAATAAAAATAATACAACTTCTGTCACTGTTGCTACTTCAAAGGTTCCCATCGTTCCTGCAAAGAGAAATAAATAAATTGGTAATAAGGTGACCTGTAATAATAAATTAACAGGTAAAACGGACGTTGATAGGGAGACATTTCCTTTTGCTATCGATGTAAATATTAAATACCAATCGGTACAAGGAGTCACTAATAGCAAGATAAAACCCAACCAAAGAGCAGGATGGTCTGCTAGAAAAATGGCTCCCAGTCCCCATGCTAATAAAGGTGTCCATAAAAAATTTATGATCACACTCGTGCTTAGAAATTTTATTTTTTTAAATGCTTCTTTTAATCCTTTTAACGGAATGATCAAAAAGAGTCCATATAGCATGAGTAATAGAAATGGTAAGATAAAAGTTTCTGCGTACTGTTCGATAAAGGAAAATTGTCCTAGAAGCAAACCGAAACCAACGGCAAATAATATAATAACTGTTTGTAATCTTTCCATGATATTCATTTGTAAGTCACTCCTTAAAGTTAATTAAGGTAGATGTGCACAACATACCGTTGCTTCTTAATGTACATGATTAATTTTATATATGCATTCAGTAGCATTGCATAAATAAATTCTATTGATGTCAAATCACTGTTTTTTAGTCACTCTAATAAGTCTGAACATTCAGTTTTTTAATCATCCAAGTCAAGTGAAAAAAGGACAGCAGGTAAGTAAATGGTAGTCCTTATCCACAATTTTACATTTATGCTTTTTCCTAGTTAAACATCGGATCATACGTCAAATCGTCTAGATGGCTCACCTCACCTTCAGTGAATTGGTGCTCAATTACCCTAAACTCCTCTTCCCAGTTCTGTTTTCGGCGACCTCTTGAAAAGCGTGTAGGCTGTCTGAAAAGGGAACGTAGAAAGGCGTCAAAACCTTTAAACAGAAGGTTCTGTAGAGTTTTCTTTATCTCGAGTAAAGGACCATTGTGCTGCAGCTGCTCTTGTAAAAGCACTTGTAAACAGTACGTGATGAGCGCGACCCAGATTTGATTGCACACCGCATTCTCACTCTTGCCATAGAACGTTTTGAACGTGAGGTGTTGTTTCATCCACTTGAAAAAGGTCTCGATTTTCCAACGATAGCGATACAAGTCGCCGATTTCTTCGGCAGACAAGTCAAAACAGTTCGTGACGATCATGACTACGTTTCCTTGACTATCTTGTGTCTCGATTAAGCGCAAGGTGTGGGTCATTTTCGTCCCATTTTGCGAGTTACCTAGAAACACTTCTAGGTCTTTCAAAATAGGTGAACCTACTTGTGGAATTTGTTCGGATAGCACTTCAACCTGTGCGTTCTTCTTCAAACGAGTGATAAACCGAACATCGTGTAAACAGAGATGATCAAACTGTTTATAATCGATATAGCCACGGTCAAACAAGTGGATCGCATCTGAATCGATGTCAATGAGATCTCCCATTTGAGTGCGGTCTGCATGCTTAGCTGGTAAAAGAATTCCTTTATCAGGCAAGGTCAACTCTTTGGTAACCACGACTCGTAAATGGAGACGGATTCCGGCTTTCGTTTTACGAAAAGTCGCCCAAGGATACTGTCTAACACTCATGCTCATCGTTGTTGAATCGATCACGTGTAAGCGACCGATCTCACGAATGATCGGTGATTGTTTCATCTTCGCCTGAATGTTCAACACAAGATAATGAAAGAGCTTTTCAAATAACGTTGGGGATAAATCACCCAATTTCCTTGAAAGCTGTGACGTGCTAATCGTATCAAATGTAAGTTGAACTTGAAGTTCTTCCTTATCTTTTAGCTGCTTTGACATTTGAGTTAAGCTTTTCGTTTCCTTCAATTGCGAAATGATAAGCAGTTGAAGAAACTTATAGGCTGTTAGCTTTTTCACGTATTTATCAAGGTCTATTACGTTAATCAGGTTGGAAAAAGTATGTTCATCAATGACTTTTAGTAGTTCATTTATTGTAGATTTTATGGTATTCTTGTCCATGGATGGCTCCTTGTATTTAGGATTTGGACAGAACTACCAAACCTAATTATAAGGAGTTTTTTTGTATCTATAAACCTTAAATTTCTACGTTGAAAGACTTGACAAATCCAGAAAAAGTTTATGCAAAGCTAATGATATGCATTATGAATATTGACTTCCAATTTAGAAAAGGAGGGTGGTTTAAATTGAATGAAGAAGAATGGGAAGCAATTTAAAATAATGAGACTAAATATGATGGTTATTTTTACTATGCTCTTTCAACGACAAAGACGTTTTGCCGTCCATCGTGTACATCTAGAACTCCGAACCCAAAACATGTATCTATCTTTAAAGATGTAGATAACGCAATCAAAGCAGGGTTTAGACCATGTACTAGGTGTAAACCCAACTTAAAAGAATGGGCAGGGTATAAAGAAGAAGTTTCAAAAGAAGTTCTTAAATATATTCAGGAACATTTTAGAAACAAATTTAGTCTAAACAAATAGGAGAATCTTTACAGAAAAACCCTCACTATATACATCGGAGTTTTAAAGCAATCAATGGTATAACTCCTTTAAAATATTTACATACATTACGAGTGGAGGAAGTTAAGCGATTACTGATTAACATGCAACTGTCTATTACGTATATTGCATTAGAGGTAGGTTATAATGATAGCACTCAACTTTCTGTGAAATTTAAGGAAATTACAGGTTTGTCCCCCTCTAAGTACAGAGAATCGTTGTTGAACTAAGAACTGTCATTTATAACAAGATATTTGTTGAACAGTACAACGATACTGCGCATTCAAACAATATTTATATATACTAACTTTGTCAAATATTATACTAAGCTAGCGGGAGCGTTTCTGTAACAAGCAGAAACGCTTTTTGACAGTGGAGATTCGCTTGAATACTTTTCTTTATAAACACCGAAATAGGGAATTAATGGTATTATTAACAGATGGACAGTTATTCTTGAGGAAATGAAAAAACGATTTAATAATTATTTTTTGCTTATGAAGACAAAGTTCTTTGTTATAAATGACAATATTAATGATGACGTTATACTTAATAATAATATCAGATATTTTTCTTCAATCATTATCAATGGAAAGGAGGAATAAATTTGAAACTCTCTTTTGGAAAACAAACAGGAGAAGTAATTATTGAAGTAGATACAAAGGTTATGGGAGAAATTGATGGCAATGTTTTTGTATTACCAGGTGCTAAATTAGATTTAGAAGCTCCAGTGAAAGGAGACGTTACATTGATGAAATTTTCGAAGGCCTCCATTAGAGGCCAAATTGGCGGAAATCTATATGATGAAGGTGCTGAGATAGAACTTTTAAGTACTGTAAGCGGGGATATAATTAATAAAAAATAAGTTCATGGTTACTATAGACATAGGGATTAAGGGGGATTACTGAGGAGTCAGGGAATAACCCCAGCGAGTTTGAATCGACGTCTCACTGTTTTCAAATTTATAGAATGGGTGCGTTATTAAAGCAATCTTAAATTTCAAAGAAGCTGAAGTATGCATATGAACTACTCAAATGCACACTTCAGCTTCTTATATTTTTTTGAGAAGTATTCATTGGTTAATATTTTGACGATGTGTGGTATATCCTTTGCATATATTGATAAAAAAGGTGGAAGAGAGTGTTAAAACCTTGTGACCTGTAATCACTATTCCTAATCTAGCGTCAGAAGGAGCACTTGACTGTATTTACACACCTGACGCTACTTGGGGAAGAAAATAGTATAATGGTAACAAGGAAGGTGAAAAAAGTGGCAAAAGGTCATAAAGAACGTACTATTGATGTTTCACTTAAAGAATTTCTAGAAGATGCAGGACTCAAAGGAAAAACCACTTTTGATAAGAGGTTTGCTCGATTTCTTGAAATATACCCTATTAATGATAATGAAAATAATTATTTTAAAAAAGACCCACAAAACGATCATTCTGAGTTTGAATTTAAATGGGAATGGTATCAACTTTTTAAAGTTTTATTTTCCGCAACAGCCCATCATCCATTCTTTTACAGGAAACGCCTATTAGAAAAAGTAACAGTTGCTGATTTTCAAGATTACTTTAATTCTTTATTAGCTGAAGTGGATCAATTACCTGACTATTTAAGGAATGAGATAATCTCTCATCGTAGTTATCAGAATACATTAAAGGAAAAGGAAGTGTTACCTGATCTAGCAACAAAGATTGCTGAATTTGTTTGTGCAATGGAGTTAATTACCCAAAAAGAGCGTCCTGATATTATGGTTGATATCTACAAAAAATTAGATGACTGGATCTATCAAGCCTTCATGAACAGTGAGAGGATTCGAATTGTGGAAGCGAGAAATCACGAAATCACTGATGATTTGATTACTAAAGGAGTGAATAGTCCAAGTAAACAAAATAACCCAGAAGAACAGGAGGAACTAGAAAAACAACTTAAGCACGAAGAAGAATTAAAATGGCAATACCGGAAACAAGAAGAACTGGACCAGTACATCGCTTTCTTACTCAAGGATAAAATTGAAGCCATAAAAACATTGGAAGAACTACCGATAGATGATCACGAATTTGAGGAATTAGTTAATCTCTTTATAGGTGGAGAAGTAGGTGCCAAAATCGACTCTCGCACAAAGAAATATAGAATGGCGTATGAAATGTATTTAGAGCAATCTATAGGTTTAGCTGATGCCCATGTTCATCATATTGAGTCCATTATAGAAAATATTAAAAAATATCAATACAAAAGCCAGACATCTGTAGAAAAGATCAAGCGATTTAAAGAAGAACAAAAAAGACTTACAAAATCGGAGTATGAGCAACAGTTTGTTGAGGCAAAAGAGAAAAGAAAAAAACAACTGCTTCAAATGATTCAAGCATGCCAGGAAGAGTTAGAGGAGTTGGAGACAACTCAAGACTATTTGAAAGATGGTACAAAATTGGAAGAAGAATTACATGAAAGTTACTTAAAATTCTATACACAAGTACAAACGCAGTCTGAAAAATATCAACAAGCATCAGAATTATTTATGGGACAGATAGTTTCTCCATCTTTTAAGATTAAAAATAAAGGTTGAATGAAGGCACAGAATATTGTGACCTTCTTTTTTTTGTATATCAACCACTAAAAAAAAGAGTAGTGGTTGATAAAAATTTAATTACACTTTCTCAAGTATGATGAATTTATAAGTTGCTCAGTCAACTAATTCAACATATCAGAGGAGAGTGGAAAGACATGAAAAATTGTATCACATCATTATTAGAGCGTAAAACGCCTCGCTCAAAGGAAATAACAAATGAAATATCTATTAGGGGGGAGTTTGATCCACAAGAAGACGCTTGGTATTACTTTACATGTGGGTTTAAAGTGTCCATTCCAGTACATCTGTTAGAAAGTGTACCAAAAGCATTAACAAAGTTAATTGAAAAATATGGTAATGACAGTTATGACTATTCGTTTAATCATGCAGTACTAGAGTTTGAAGCCCAGGAGAATTTCGAGACACATGTTCTAGAAGATCACTCTGAAGATAGTGTGATCAGTGAGGAAGATGGAATCGCAAATTCATTTTCAATATTAGCTTCAAAGAAAGTAGAAATCATGGAACTTCTACAATTACCAGACAACGAAGAATGGGCAATAAATATGGGTATTAACGGTTGTTACTAATAAAGGAGGATTGAAAAATGATACAGCAATTTCAAGTGGAAGTTCCAACTCAGGTACTGAAGCAAAGAGGAAATATTAAAGGGTTCGAAGTGGACAGAGTGAAATACCATTTTTCAAAAAATGAACTTGATAAAGCAAAGAAGGTGTACAGTCAATTAAGGCTTCTTGATAATACTATTCAAAATATAACATTTGGTTATTCTCAAGACGGATATGTCATTGAAGCAATTGATAAACAGAAAGAAATGATTAAGTTGGTTTTGCATGTTAAATGGAGACTGTTATTAGAGTCAAATTTTTTAGAGGTCAAATGTGGGATATCGATTCCTACAGAGCAGATTGAGCTTATTTGTAAGCCGATATTGAAGAAGAGACACTTTAAATATTCTATTCTAACTAAAAAGTAGGAGGTATTTTTAATGCTAAAAGGAACAAAAATTGTCCGCAAACCAACTAATCCTATGGGAGATAGTGGATCTAAAGAGCGCGAAGATGAGAAAAAAGAAACGCAAGCGGAAACCCTTATTCGATTAGGGAGCAAAGCGGAATTCTTTGAAAATGAATTACAAGAAGCATTTGCTGCCTTAGTAGTAAATGATCATAAGGAAGTTTGGAAAGTTAAAAGTAAGAGATTTAAGATGTGGTTGATGAAGCAATTCTATGATGAAACAGGTAAACCTCCAACACCTGATGCTATGAACCAAGCAATTGGTGTTATAGAAATGAAAGCAGCGTTTGAAGGAGAGGAACACACCTTGCACATACGAGTAGCGGAGAAAGATGGAAAATACTATTATGATCTAACAAATGAGGGGTGGCGTGCCGTAGTCATTGAACCAGGTAAATGTACTGTACTAGCAGACCCACCCACGCTATTTACTCGTAATAAAAATATGAAAGCACAGGTTGAACCGGATTTTGATGGAGATATTAGATTGTTACTCGATCATGTGAGAATTAAAAAAGAAGATGATCAACTTTTATACCTTGTTTACGTTATTACTTGTTTTATCCCAAACATTCCTCATTTAGTACTTGTTTTAAGTGGCGAAAAGGGTGCTTCAAAATCAACCTCCATGCGTATGACACGACAAGTTGTTGATCCAGCAGTGAGGGACTTGTTGACAATGCCAAATAGCATTCAAGATTTAGTACTATCATTAGCCAATAACTATATGCCGATCTTTGACAATTTAGAAGGATTATCGCCAGACAAGAGTAACCTGCTATGTATTTCATCAACTGGTGGCGGATTTAGCAAACGTGCATTATGGACTGATGACGATGAAACATTACTTGATATTCGAAGATGTGTTGGATTAACAGGTATTAATGTTGTGGTAACCAAAGCTGATTTAATTGACCGTTCAGCAATTATCGAATTAGAAAGAATTCCAGAAAATGAGCGAAGGGAAGAGAGTATGGTATGGTCAGCGTTTGAGGCAGATAAACCAAGTATAGTAGGTGGAGCACTAAAGGCTTTATCGGATGCTATGACGCTCTATCCTAAAGTAAAGCTAGAAAAACTTCCTCGTATGGCAGATTTCGCACGCTGGGGTTACGCGATTGCTGAAGTATTAGGGTATGGAGGAGAACGGTTCATACAGGCTTATCAAAATAACCGTAATCAAGCTAATGAAGAAGCGATTTCTTCACATCCTGTTGCTAATGCTGTTGTTGCGTTAATGAAAGATGAACCTAGTTGGTCAGGATCAGTGTCTACTTTGCTAAAAGAGTTAGAAGATGTGGCCGAAAGAGAAAAGATAAATACACATGTTAGGTTATTTCCAAAAGCAGCTCATAGTCTTAGCAGTCGCTTAACAGAGGTTAAGTCAAACTTGTTGGACGTCGGGATTACATTTGATATTCGCCATGCTGGGCATTGCAAATTGATATCTATTAAGAATGAAGGAACAAAGGCGTTACAAGCATCAACGGAAACAGGTGAGGAAGTGCCAAAGAAACGTCCTGTATTGAAGCCAAAGAGAAAGCATAATTGGTAGGACTATTCTATAGCTAAAGTAGCGTCAGTAACGGAAATGTCGTATTGCTACTGATGCTACTGACACTACTTTAGGAACAAAAACTGAATCAGTCCAATAAAAGAAGTAAAAAGCGCTCTACTAAACGTTACGTAAATGCAATTAACTGGAAGAAAAAGGTTTTAAAAAATATATAATAGTTATGAGGGTATATTCTATGGAAGAATTACGTGAGATATCAAATGAAGAACTAAGTCTTATGGAGGTAATAGAAGACGAAATTTGTAGTTATGACCTAAAGAAACTTGCAAATGAGCTTGATGAGAAAACAATCCTTTCGCTTTTGAATGCGAAGCTAGAAAAAACAACCTATTCTGTTGAAATTTCTTCTAATAGTCTTGTGGAAATACAGCAAAATAATGAAAGACTATTCATACAAAAACATTGGCTTAGTTTCGAGAAACCACTAAATCCAGATCAGCTTAATTATGTTCTTGAAGAAATTAGTAATGAGTTAGATGTAATAGAAGTTTCCACTGACACTAATCAGATTAATATTCTTTGCTATGGTATTGGAGAACCAGTTGTTAACTCAATTAGAGAGGTTCGTCATCAAGTAAACCAATATCTAGGTTCATATATAAGTAGGATATTAGACGAGATTGGAGTTAAAGATTATCAGTTGAAGTTTGAAATTTCAAAATCCAATAGCGGTTGCAAGTAAAATGACATTCTAGATTAAATAGGGGGAAGTAATTATGGAAACCAGTTACAAAGCAAACTACGACTTATTAGTTAGTTTAATAGCAGAGGTTGTTGTCTCATATGCTAAAAATACAAAGAAAGATACTAAGAATGATATTGATCAAAAAATGGAAGGGGGTGAAGAATAATGTTTTCTAATGCAAAAGAGGAATTTGGTGTAAAGAAAGTCGCAATCTATGCTCGTGTATCTACAACTGAGCAAGCAGAAGAAGGATATAGCATTGATGAGCAGCTACGTCTCTTAAAGGAATGGTGTAAGGACAAGGGTCATGAAGTTTTCCAAGAGTATATTGATCGAGGAATTAGTGGTAAGTCGATAAAGAAACGGGAAGCACTACAGCAATTATTGAGAGATGCAAGTCAAAAAGAGTTTGACATAGTTATTGTATGGAAAACCAATCGACTTGCACGTAACATTCTTGATACCTTAAAGATCATTGAGTTACTCGATAAAAATAATATCGTCTTTCAATCTTATTCTGAAAATCATGAGAATGAAACAAAAGAAGGACGTTTTCGGTTGTACATGATGTCTGCTTTGGCTGAATATGAAAGAGAAAACATTGCCGAGAATGTAAAAATGGGAATGTTGGCAAGAGCTAGAGAAGGATCTTGGAATGGTGGACAAGTGTTAGGTTATGATACTGTTCATACAAATGTTGAGAATCGCAAAAGAAGAATGAGTAAGCTAGTCATTAATGAAAAAGAAGCTCAAACGGTAAGACGTATCTTTCAGTTATATACAGAGGGAAATGGCTATAAGTCTATTGCAAATCGAGTGAATAAGGAAGGACATCTTAGTAAGAAGGGGAACTACTTTACTATCAATGCGATAAAAACGATCGTCACCAATCCAGTCTACGCTGGCTATATTCGATATAATGTGAGAAGAGACTGGAACGAGAAACGAAGAAATAACATCAATCCCGACCCTATTATAGAGAAAGGGAAACATAATCCTATCGTTTCACGTGAAACATGGGAACAGGCACAGGCGATCTTAAAAACTAGAACAGGAAAACCTAATCGAGTACACAGTGGTAATTATCCACTTACAGGGATTTTGAAATGTCCTACTTGTGGAGCAAGCACAGTTCTAAGTAGAACAAATAATAGGAACAAAGATGGTACAAAACGGGTACTGGAATACTATGTATGTGGTGCTTGGAAAAACAAAGGAACAATAGCTTGTAAATCTAATGGAGTAAGAGTAGACAAAGCAAATCAATTTGTCTTTAGTAAGTTAAATGCATTAGCTACTAGTAATGAGCTATTACATGATGTGTTGAAAAGAGTAAATCAAAATAATAATGATCAAGCAGAACCTATGCAAAAAGAGTTTGAACACTTAAAGAAATCAATATCTTCGTTACAGGCAAAAAAGGATAAAGTGCTAGGATTATATGAAGATGGCATTATAGATAAGAGTGATTTACAAGAAAGGTTAGCTAAATTAAGTCAGGAGAATGAGCGCTTAGAGAATAGACTGAAACCTATCCGAGAAAAATTAGAGAATAGCTCAGTTAGTGAAATCTCTTATAAATTTGTGAAAGAAGTATTGACGAAGTTTCAGCAAGTGTTTCAAGAACACACTAATAACGAGCAACAAAAGCGGTTAGTACATCTTCTGATTGACGAAATAACAGTAGACGATCGTAGGAATGTAGAAACCATTCGGTTGAAGTTTAATCAAGATATAATTAAATATCTAAGCAATAAAGGAGAAGATGAGTCGCTCGATACTGACTCATCTTCTCCTTTTTGTGTTTATTTAGATGTTTATGCTAAAGAAGTAGAACCAATTAGAGATTAGTATGGGTTTAGTTTGATGCCTAGGAATTGGCTGATCGAAATCGTAGAATTGAACACTATTAAAATACTTTGAATAAAAAAATTCTAAAAGGAAATATATATATGATAATCACCTTTACTAATTTTGTTGATTTATAACATTTTATTAACAGTAATAAATATTTTTTCATATATATAAAATAGAAAATAATTACATTTTATCCGAAAGAGGTGTTATAATGAACAAAAAAGTAAGTAAATTTAATTGATAAAAGAGTAAAGGTTGGGGGGATAGGTATGTATATTGGAGATGTATTAAAAGAGAGAATGGATTGTTTTAATATGTCTGGTGATGAGTTATGTGAAGAAGCCCTAATTGACGCTGATGATTTAAAATCAATTTTGAATAATGAAGTTAGCTACGATAAAATTGATGAATTGACTATAAGTTTTATTTCTCAAGTGTTATATTGTAAACCTGAGTATTTCATTAGTGAACAATATAGAGACAATGATTTGGTTAAATCTTGTTTAAATAGAGGTTCTTCTACTCCAAAGTCTAATGAGGTAAAAGGAATTTTACAAGGCTTTAGTGAGGACTTATCCTTCCTTATGGAACTGAAAAGGGACTTAGAGGAGGGAATATAGATGCAACAATGGGAAAAAAAATTAGAAGAAGCCAGAAGGTTTTTTGGAATAGAGAACTATCCAGGAAACCTTTTTGAATTTTTTAGCGATTATAAAAGTGTGATCGATAAGTACAATTTACTTTTATTTAAACAGGATATAGACAAGCTATCTGGGTTTATTGGTTATAACAATGGCTATACCATTATATGTGTTAATTATAAAAGAAATATAGGGCATCAAAATTTCACTTTAGCACATGAGCTTGGACATATGTTTTTACATAATGGGATTTCAAAATCAGATATAAACCCTGAAAGACCTGGATTCGATACTGAAGAGTTAGAAGCAAACAAATTTGCATCTGAATTAATATATCCACAAAATCTAGTAAATAAAGATTTTCAATACATTATTGAGAATGATTTATTAGATCAAGAGAATTGGGATGAATTAGCTGATTATATTAATTCCCTATGTGAAATATATTATACTAGTTTTAAATTTACATTTTACAAATTAACTGGAAATTCATTCGGGACTTATTCTGCGAAAAATAAGTTTTATAAAAAGGTTCACAAAGTATATCGGAAAACTTAGTAGTCGTTTTTCCAAGTTTATGCACGTTGCTGATAGCAGTCATGAGTTTTACCAACCATACTATGAACCGTATAATTACATGAAAGTATTAGTAAAAGAGCTAATTAAGGAAAAAGAGCTTGGCCTTGAAACTGGTGATGCAATTATAGATAGGTATGAGTATTTGGAGGGGTAGTTTTTGATATATTTAAAAGATACATGTTTATTTATTAATAGATTTACCTCACTTGGTGTCATAGAATTATTACAATCTTATAAGGAAAGTAGTAATAAATTCGGTATAACTGATGTGGTAATGAATGAATTAAGACCAGGTAGTGCGGTAAAACCTGAGGACGCTGATAAATCAAACAGTATGCTAGGTGTTGTAAACATCTTGGAAAAGTCTCGGGATATTAAGAAATATGATGTTGAGACAGATGATGAGTATAAAAAGAACTTCAAGAAAATTCGAAAGCAATTTTATGGGCATTTAGAGGATATAAATGCTGTAAAAAAGGCTTTGAAAAATAATGAGATTAGTAAGGCAGCTTTTAAGAACAGGTCATATAGATATAAGGATTATGGCGAATGTTCATGCATTGCGGTTGCCATGTTAAATCCCGATGAAGTTAGTATTGTTTCTGATGATAAGGGAAGGGTATTCTTGAAGCCTAATATTAATCTTTTTGATAAATATAAGGATTCTCATGGAATAAATGTTCTAGGCTATAATGAGTGGCTTACTGAGGTTGGGAATTATAGTTCAAGTAAAAGTGGATAAATGTTTTTAAAAGACTTCTATAGCATTTTTTATAGAAGTTTTTTAACGTTAATACAATAGTCAATTAAAAACCTCATTTAGATACGCCACGGTGAACCGTACCATAAGTAAATGAGGTAGTTTAAAACTGAAAAGGACCGTTAAATTCCTTACAGCTTTTCAAAAGAAGAGAGTGAACAGCTTGCAGATAGGTACATATAGCGCTCTATCTGCAAGCAGCTTCAAATCCCCTTACCATTCCCTTGGCTCATAGTTTAGTTCTCTAAATAATTGTGTGCGCTCTTTCTTTGATAAATCTCTCCACTGTCCAGGGGGAAGATTTCCTAAATGGATATTCATGATCCTAATTCTTTGCAGTCGATAGATTCGTAGCCTAATGCTTCGCACATCCGACGAATTTGACGATTTAACCCCTGTGTTAAAATAATTTGAAATTCAAATTTCGATAGCTGTCTGACTTCACAAGGAAGTGTTTTCGTACCTAATATTTTTACACCTTCAGACATATTCTTTAGAAATTCTGGGGTGATGGGCTTGTCTACTGAAACAATATACTCCTTTTCATGCCTATTTTCAGCACGTAAAATCTCATTAACGATATCACCATCGTTTGTTAGGAGGATTAAACCTTCCGAATCTTTATCTAATCTCCCGATATTAAAGACTCTTAATGGATGATTTACTAAATCAACGATATTTCCTTTTACTTTTTTCTCCGTTGTACTTGTAATGCCTACAGGTTTGTTTAAAGCAAGATACACATTATTTCTAGCAACCCGAATGGCTGAACCGTTTACTAGGACATCGTCTCCAGCTCGACTTGATCGCCTATTTGTGCACGTTTGCCATTAATCGTGACTCTTCCTTCAGTAATTAATTTGTCCGCACCTCGTCTAGATGCTTTTCCAGCTTCGCTAATATATTTATTAATACGTATGATAATCACGACCTTACGTTTGATAATTGTTTATTCGCCTATCAAATATACCTTATTTTAAAGAGCAATTCAAAAAGCTCATTTCAATTTACTACGGAGAACTTTATCTAAAATAGAGAAATGATGAAAGGGACAAGGTTACCCTTGTCCCGAAACGTTTAGCCCCATACTTTAATATAGTTTTTCCCTGCTTGTAAATTTGCAATTGGCCCCAATACACTTTTTTCTTCACGTTGTTCTCCTAGTAAATCCTTATCCACAACTACTTCGCTGCCATCTGGATTTTCAAAATCGGCATCAACAATACGAGCCTTTCCAAGAGTTTTGGTAGAATGAATGTCTCCAAGTAATGACTCGAAATCCTCTGGAAGCTCAATAGAAAGATAAACGGCATTTCCCTCTTCGATGATGTTGATTTCTGGATTGAAGTCATTGGCTATAACTCTTTCCGTTTCTCTTTCAAACGATTCTGCCCCATTATAGTATGCATTACGGTTAATATATACCGGCTGCCCAATTTGATGGAATCTATGATGATCACCATCTTCTTGATTCACAATCTCGATGTATTCCTCAAGTGAAGTTGTATACCCTTTAAAGTGAATCGTACCAACATATTCATTTGTTATCTCGGTAGGAAGTATTGTTTTCAACCCCGTTGTTTTGATCGTATCGTCGCCAATAAAGATGTTATTGTAGAAACGGTCGTCGCCACCATACACAGGAGCAAAACCAGCTACCTCCGTACTATGTGGTACATGATATGGTGTTGCACGGTCAAGCATTTCTTTATGAACCATTTTACCGCGAATTAAATTGTTAATATAAGCTCCGCCTTGTGCATGATTATCTAATGCATAGTCTGCAGTAAGGATGTTGTTATCAACGATATAAGGACCACTACTAACTTCAACAAACAAGTCACGGTTATTTCGATAAAACAGATTTCTGCTTACTCTAGTACCTTGTGTCTGCCAATCTAGCCATGTACCTAAAGAGCAGTCATGAATACGGTTGTCATGAATTTGAACGTCAATGGCTGCATGTAGCTTAATCCCCGCAATTTCATGTCCATAAAACTCGCGCTTTAAGGCAATATTGTAAATATGGTTATTATAGATTTCACTGAACACGCAACCTAGATGACCAACGACACCATTTTGACCACAATCATAAATGGTATTGTTTCGAATAATATGAGAACCAATTTTTTCTTTACTCCAACCAATTTGTTTAGCAGAAAAGACGGCCTCTAACTGATATTGATAGCCTGGCTTATCTTTACGGATCGTGCGAGCGTTATGGCCCGTTGAAGCTTCTTTACCAATACTGATTGCACTGCATTTTGCGTCATGGATAATATTATCCTCAATAATCCATCCTTTACTCCAATGAGGTCCAATTAATCCTGGCTGATCCGCCGTTGGTGGAGTCCATGGAGTTGCTGCTTGGGCCATTTCAAAACCTTTAACCGTAATATAGTTGACTCCAATTTTCCCTGGATAAAAACAAGCTTTACGCACATTAATCTCTACTAGTTCTTCATTCGGATTTGATCCGTGGAAGTTAGCATAGATGGTTGTATTACAATCATCTACTTCTGCATACCAAACATATTTTGTTTGCTCTTCGTTATGGACAGGAACAACTGTCTCTGTCCAGTGGTCTAACACTTCTGTTTTCACTTCTGGATTTCGTAACTGTTCAAAAGTTTCTGTCTCATAAAAGGACATGCCATTTAAATAAACATCTCCAAGGTGTCTTCCTGGATTATAAACAACCCAGTCTCCGAAAATTTCTTCTTTGTATGGATTATAATCTCCGAAAAATTCATTTGGTAATACAACTTTCCAGACAGTTCCTTCGACCTGTTCCCAATCTTGAATCTGCTCAGAGCCTTTAATGACAACTTTTTCCCCTTCAGCTGCCTGATACGTGATTCTTCTGTATTCACTTAATCCGGCAAACTTCGGTTTTACCCATTCCCGGTATTCTCCTTCATGGACAATAATAGTATCTCCTGCTTGAGCAACAGAAGCTGCTTTATTAATTGTTAAAAATGGATTCTTTTTTGTTCCCTCTGCCAAATCTGAACCATTCTTTGCCACATGGTAGTCGAGTGCCATTTTGCTTCCCCCTTTATGTATCATAGATACATTATAAGAGCCGAAATAAGTCAATTTCTATTCGAAAAATAGTATAATATAAGACAATAATCGTTTTTTTTTCAGGGGGAGAAGCTTTTGGCTTTTTTTGAACATCATGGAGTTGAAAAAAAAGAATCCTTTCACATTTTTAAACTACTTACCCAAACCTTTCCTCTTCACTTTCATCGAGCTTACGAACTCATCGTTGTCAATGAAGGAGAGTTACTAGTAAATATTGATCAAAAAAAGTATACATTGAATAAAAATGATATAGCATTCATTTTTAATAACCAAATCCATGAGCTTAAAGCGAAGGACCATTCCGACATTTCTATCGTCATATTTTCACCTGAATTAATTGGCCGTTTTTTCATGAATTATAAGGGGTACGTTCCAGAAAATAATGTTATTCACTTAAGTAAAGCCCCCAATTTGGATGAAATAGATTCCATTTATAGACAGAAAAGTTTTCTATATGATATTTGCGGGAGATTGATTGATAATACTGAATTTCTTCCCGTCGAACACTCTACAAAGACCGAAGTACTACATAAAATTCTCCTTTATGTAGATAGGAATTATAGTGACGATTGCACGCTTAAAGTAATCGCAAAACAATTGCAATACGATTATGCCTACCTATCCAAACTGTTTATACACATGACAAACATGAGCTTCACTGAATACTTGAATCATTATCGAATTTCACAAGCCTGTTATTTGTTGAAAAATAGTCAGCAGTCCATTAGTGAGATAGCGATTAATTGTGGTTATAATAACCTCAGGTCATTCAATCGTAACTTTAAAAAAATGACAAGCCAGTCACCTAGAAGTTTCAGAGAAATAACCTAGTAGACGAAGAACTAGAGGGGCAGGAGTTTGCTACTCAAAATAAAGAGACAGGAAGATTGTTTACCTTTTAGGTTCATTATCTATTGCCTATTGAATGAAGGGTGTTACTACGTTAAGTAAGATGCGAACTTCTTACATACAAACGGAGTGCCAAAGGAAGGGCACTCCGTTTATTTGTATTATAGCTTTCCATTTTAGTAATACAGAAATGGTCGATAAGGGTACGGCGGATAATAAGGATAAAAAGGGTACGGTCGATAATACCCAAAACCAGGACCTGGGGCCAAAAGTGCACCAGTAGCGAGTCCTCCTAAAAAACCTAAACCAAAGCCAGGTCTGCCGTATCCAAAGCCAGGTCTACCGTATCCAAAGCCAGGCCTACCCACTCCAAATCCAGGACTGAAAAAGCGTTGATCATTGCCATCTAATCTTACATCTGGTATACCGTGATATGAATAATCATTAGTCAAAACAAATCCCTCCCCATTCGTTTATACAATAAAGGATATGCTTAACTAGCCTAATGGGTTTGGGTATATGCCTTTTGTTTATACAATTTTTAAACGGGTATTTAAGAGTACATTCTCAACTTATTATGATGTCGTCCAATTGGTATGACAGAAGGGGAACCTGAGACCGGGTCTTTTATGACTGTGCAATGGAGACCGAAAATATCTTCGATTAGTGTGCTCGTAATCACCTCTTTTGGAGCGCCCTCTGCTACAAGCTTACCTTTTTGAAGAGCAAAAATATGATCGGCGTAACGTGCCGATAAGTTAATATCATGAAGAACCATGACAATGGTCGTTCCATGTTTTCGGTTAAGATCAGTCAACAGATCAAGAATTTCAACTTGATAAGTGATATCTAAATACGTGGTTGGTTCATCGAGAAACAGTATGTCTGTTTGTTGTGCCAAAGCCATTGCAATCCATACGCGCTGTCTTTGACCACCTGAAAGTTCATCAATATTTTGCTCGGCAAATTCAGTAATCTTCATCATTTCCATTGCTTCACTAACAGCTTCATAGTCCTTTTTTGTCCAACCTTTTAAAAACGTTTGGTGTGGAAATCTTCCTCGTCCAACTAAATCAGCAACTGTTATCCCTTCAGGCACAATAGGGGATTGAGGCAAAAGACCTAACACACGAGCCAGCTGTTTTGGTGGGATTTTATGAATCGGTTTTCCGTCCAATGTCACTTGCCCAGATGTTGGTTTAATTAGACGAGCCATCGTTTTGAGGAGTGTCGATTTTCCACAGCCATTCGCTCCAATAATGATGCTTATTTGATTACTTGGAACCGAAATACTCACATCATATAAAATGGTTTTATGATCATATCCAGCAGTGATATTTTCAGATTGAAAGATATGTGTCGGTTTCATTAGAAATCTCCTTTTCGATTCATACGGATTAGCAAATAGATCAAGTAAGGAGCACCAAGAATACCTGTGATGACACCTACAGGGTAACGAGTTGCGAAGGCAAACTGTCCAATAAGATCTGATGCTAAAACTAAAATGATTCCAACAAGCCCGGCTGGAATAATCGTTGAAAATCCAACCCCTACTAATCTTTTTGCAATAGGTCCAGAAAGGAAGGCGACAAAGGCAATTGGTCCAGTTGCCGCGGTAGCTAAGGCAATAATCATGACAGAACTGAGAATAAGAATAAGTCTTGTCTTATTCGTATCAACTCCAAGGGATGTAGCTGCCTGCTCCCCAAGCTCCAACATATCTAATGGCTTCCCAAGTAGTATGATGACAGGTGCGAAAATAACAACCGTTAAAATGAGAGGGTAAAGGCCCTCCATATTCACCCCATTTAGACTTCCGGTTAACCATCTCATTGCAGTAGGAATGTCATGTGTCTGACCAATCAGTAATAAATAAGAAATAACAGCGTTTAGCATTGCTTGAATGCCAATTCCTATTAAAATTAATCTCCCTATAGAAAAAGAGTTTCCTCTTGATAAGAGAAAAATAATGAGTGCTGTAGCAAGTCCACCAATGATAGAAGCAATTGAAACAAGGAAATTGCTGGCTTGAAGAACAATAATACAAAAGACAGCAGCCGCACTTGAACCAGCTGTGATTCCAATGACATTTGGGTTTGCTAAAGGATTTCTCAACATTGTCTGAAATACAGTTCCAGCAACTCCGAAGGCAAATCCAGCAAAAACACCTGCAACCATTCTTGGAAAACGGATTGTGCCGACTGCAAATGATGCTCCTTGTACGTCTTCACCTAGTAGAACACGTATAACATCTTGAGCGGGATAGATGGTATTCCCAAGCATTAGCATAGCGCAACATAATACAAAAGCGATGATGGCAAGGGAGGAAGTCACGAATAGATAACGACGGCGTCTTTTCGTTCTACCTTCTATAATTAGATTGACTGTATCATTTATCATAACGAGCGCATCTTCGCTTTCATAGTTAGTAAGATTAAGATGGGGGCACCAATAAACGCTGTAACAACGCCAACTTCTAATTCACCAGGACTACCAAGAAGTCTGCCACATATATCTGATATTGTTAATATAATGGCACCTGAAAGAGCTGACATCGGGATAATATAACGCAAATCAGGACCGATCAAAAGCCTTATTACGTGAGTTGCTAATAAACCAATAAAGCCAATAGGGCCTGCCAGTGCAGTAGTTACGGCGCACAATAGAACTCCACCAAAAGCAGCAATGAGTCTTATTGTCCCAGTACGAACTCCTAATCCTGTAGCAGCTTCATCACCTAATGCTAATGCATTTAATGCTGGAGCTGTGAATAAGGCAATTAGGATTCCAACAATAAGAAAAGGAATAAATGTAGAGATTGAACTCCAGTTTCCTGCTCCGACACTCCCTACTTGCCAAAATCTAAATTGATCCATAACGTTTGAGCGAGGAATCATAATGGCCATTACAAGAGAAGACAACGCAGCACTTGTAGCAGCACCCGCTAAAACAAGTTTGAGGGGCGTGGCACCGCCACTCCCCATCGAACCAATTCCGAATACAAAAATGGCAGTTATAATTGCTCCTACTAGAGCGAACCAAATGTATTGACTAGCAGAACCAATATTAAAAAAGGAAATTCCACAAACAACGAAAAGTGCTGCTCCTGTGTTAACCCCCAATATACTAGGATCTGCAATAGGATTGCGCGTGACTGATTGCATGAGAGCCCCAGATACTCCTAATGCTGCACCACACATGAAACTAAATACAGTTCTAGCAATTCTTTGGCGAACAACACTTGCTTCATGAGACTGTACATCAGGTTGAAACAAACCAATCATTAGTTCATTCCAACCAATTGTACGAGAGCCAAAAGCAAGAGAAGCCAATACACATAAACCGAGTAAAATCACAGAAAGTACAAGAACTCTTATGAAATTTCTCGGAAGATGCAACTGCTTATTTTTTGAAACGGATGGATGAATCATCTACTTTAATTTGCTAACAGCTTCTGAGATTAGATTTACGTATTCATCAATTGAATATTGAATTGAAAGTGGGTTCGGAGTTCCCGCTGCTGCAAGTGGAGTATTATCTCCAATAATGACAACAGACCCTCTTTCAATTGCCGGTACTTTTCCAAGGATCGGATCAGCTTGCAATGCGGCTAACGTATTTTCATCTCCATAGGTTATTAATACTTCAACACCATTAAGTGCATCTGCATTCTCAGAACTTAATTCAATGTAAAAACTAGTAGGGTCGGCAATTTGATCGATAATACTTTCTGGGTATTCCATTCCTAACTCCCCAAGAAACTCTCCACGAGGGTCAGCTGGCGTATAAACGTAAAACTTCGATAAGTCGGCAGCATTAATCATGGCAAATGCGGCTTTTTTTCCTTTAATCTCAGAATGTTCATTAGCTTTATCTTGAATTAATTTCTCTGTATCAGCAATAAGTTGCTTTCCTTCTTCCTCCATCCCCATCCCGATGGAGTTAAGTGTAATTTGGTCGCGCCATGAAGTTACCCAAGGACCTGTTTCATATGCGACAACAGGAGCAATTTGAGTTAACGTGTCGTATTCTTCTTGAGTAATGCCTGAGTATGCTGCAAGAATGACATCTGGATTTGCATCTGAAATTGCTTCAAAATCCAAGCCGTCTGTATCTTGGAAGATAATTGGTTGTTCAGCGCCTAGTTCGTTTAATTTCTCTGCCGTCCATGGTAACATTCCGCTATCATCTTGAACACCATAGTTTGCAGCTGAGAAACCTACTGGAACAACATCGAGAGCAAGAACAACATCATGATTTGCCCATGAAATTGTAACAACACGTTCAGGCTTTTCGTCAATGACTGTTTCGCCTAAGGCATGCTCAATCACGATTGGATAGTCAGATGTTGTAACTTCTGTATCAGCAATTTCTGTATTAGGATCTTCGGTTGAAGTTGGTTCACCTTGTGAATTTGATTGTTCGCTTGAACAACCAACTAGTGCAATTAAAAGCATAGAAAGCAGTAATAATGTGATAAATGAATTCTTGTGAGTTGTACTCATATCGTATCCCATTCCTTCTCGGATTTTATTTGATAACAATTATCATTATCATCAATATATATTCACTTTAAAAAGTTGTCAATAAAATTCTTCTTAAAATGAGTACGATCGGAACAGCTCAACAAAATAGCAAGAATTTTGCATCCTACGCATATAAATTTTTAAATATGAATTTTTAATTACTGAAAGATTTCAAAAAGAAAAGAGATTTACGTCTTTAGAATCAAACTGAAATGGGGAATAGCATGATACATGTAGCTGGAATGCCTGTTTTGCTAGAGAACATCGTCGATCTTGAAAATGAAGAAAGAGTTATCATTCAACACATGATTAACTCTCCTGAATGGTTTTCTTATGAATCCATGAACGAACTTAGATTTGAGGTAAGTCTACGAATAAATATTATGGAAAGCGCAAAAGAAATGAATGAAAGTGAAGTGACGTTTACTATCTTTGCACATGCACAATGCAATCCAGCATACTGGTATTTGACAAGTGCTGGGGGTTTTTTAGTAAAGCGAAATGTCAGACCTTCAGATGCAATTTTAGATATTTATCGGAACGGCTCCCTTTATGCCTTTGAATGTGCAACGGCCATCATTATAATTTACTATCATGCCATTTTAAAAAAGATCGGAGAACGTCATTTTAATACGATTTTTCAGAACCTTTATTTATACAGTTGGCATACGGATCCAGACTTAGACTTACTCAGCTTTGAATCGAATTATTTCTTGCCCGGAGATGTTGTGTATTTTAATAATCCTGATTTCCATCCAAGTACACCTTGGTACAGAGGAGAAAATGCGGTTATGTTGAGTGATGGGACGTTTTTTGGACATGGATTTGGAATTATGACTGCTGAAGAAATGATTGAATTTCTGAACGCACAAAGATTCCCAGGAAGTATGCAACCGGCTTACTTAATGAATTTAATTACACGAATTTCACCTACAACGATGAAAAACCTGTTAGCGATGCCAAGTGTTCGTGCTTTTTATAAAAAGCAAAAGATTGTTATACATCATAATTTGTCTTCGATTTCCAGTCTTCTTTATCTCATGTATTTGTCCAATTCTGGTCAGTAGCTTTGTTATTTGTTTTTTTTCAAAACAGTGACATTCACCCATTTAATAATTAGACAGGTTCACATTCCAGCTAGGTGAGTATATTGTAGTGTAATATATACTCACCGAAAAGGAAGTGCTACGTATGTACGATAACCTACATTCACCTCATACTATGATGGCAGGAGCTAATGTACCAGCCAATATTCCACACACTATGGCAGTAGATAATATGCCTCCAATGGTAGCTGGCGCAATGGATATGCCATATTACTCTGCTCCAGCTTATGGATACGGGTATGGATACACTGCCCCTAAACATGGTGGTTCTGGTTTTACATTAATTGTTGTGTTATTTATTCTATTAATAATTGTCGGAGCAACTTTCATTCCTTGTTAAGTAAGACCTGCAAATTGAAATAGCTATCTAAAAAGACGATGAGACACTATAGCTCTCATCGTCTTTTTTGGAAATTACAATTTGTGGGGATGTTCGCTAAAACCAATTAATAGGCTCTGGTTTTAAGTTGTGTAGAATATGCTTCGTTTCTGTATATTCTTCTAATCCCAGTTTCCCTAGTTCACGGCCAATACCTGATTGTTTATATCCACCCCACGGTGCGTGAGGAAAATAGACGTTAAAGTCATTAATCCAAACGGTTCCCATACGCATGGCAGCTGCACAACGCTCTGCTTTAAGAAGATCACTCGTCCAGACTCCACCGGCAAGACCATAGATCGAATCATTCGCTAGTTTCATCGCTTCTTCTTCTGTCGTGAACGTTTCCACTGTAATGATCGGGCCGAATGCTTCCTCTTGAACAATGGTCATATCTGTTGTGCAATTGGTAAAAATCGTTGGCAAAAAGAAGAAGCCTTTTTTGAGGGCAGAGTCTTGTGGACGTTTGCCGCCAACGGCAATCTTTGCTCCTTCTTTTTTTCCAGTTTCAACATATTGTTCGACTTTTGCCAAATGCTCGGCAGAAATAAGGGGACCCATTTGCGTTTTCTCATCAAAACCGCTGCCTAATTTGATGTTTTTCACACGTTCTACCAATGTATCGACAAACTTGTCATGAATCTTCTCTTCAATGATTAGTCTTGTTCCAGCTGAGCAAATTTGACCGGCATGGAAAAAGACTGCATTCATGGCTTGATCAATCGCTGTATCAAAGTCTGCATCAGCAAATACGACGTTAGGGTTTTTTCCGCCAAGTTCAAGAGCTATTTTTTTAACATTGCCACTAGCTGCTTGCATGATTTTTTTGCCTGTTTCAATTCCACCTGTAAAAGAAACTAAATCCACATCATTGTGAGTGGAAAGTTCTGCACCTACTGTGTTACCTGAACCGAGTACGAGGTTAACGACCCCAGCTGGCACACCGGCTTCTTCCATTAGTTCGAAAACTTTAATCGTCGTAAGTGGCGTGATTTCACTCGGTTTCATAATGAGAGTGTTACCTGTAGCGAGTGCGGGTGCTAACTTCCACGAAGCTGTAACAACGGGTAGTTCCAAGGTGTGATTTGTCCGCAAACACCAACCGGTTCACGGACAACTTTACTTACTGTGTTTGGAATAGGGGACTCGATAAGTTCTCCACCATCTTTGTCCGCTAACTCGGCATAATAACGAAAAACTCCGGCAATATCATCCATATCAACACGGCTTTCTTCAACCGTTTTGCCGGTATCTAACGATTCGAGTTCTGCTAGTTCTTCTTTATCTCTTTCAATGAACTCGGCAATTGTACAAACGATTGCTCCACGTTTGGTTGCAGGTGTTGTTGCCCAATCTCCTTGATCAAAAGCTTTTCTTGCTGCAGCAATTGCAGCTTTAGTATCTATTTCATTTCCTTCTGCAACGGTTGCAATCACTTCTTGGTTAAATGGGTTGATAATATCACGTGTTTGACCGCTTATAGCATCAATCCATTTTCCGTCTATAAACATTTTTTTCGTTGTCATAGAGGTTTTTCTCCTTTTATTTAAAAACTGAACTTTTTAGTTATTTGTAAACAATCACATTTTCATCTTCTACTCGAACTTGAAAGTTTACGAGTTTTTGTTTAGGGCTGGCTAGCATTCTGCCTTCGTTTTTAATATCGAATTCTCTGCCGTGCCATGGGCAGCGAATGATTTCGCCTCTCCTGCAATAGTGATAGTCTCCGGGCTTACTTTGATCAGTTGTTGCCCCACAAATCATTCCCTTTTCAAGACGAGCGCCTTGGTGAGTGCATTGATTTAAAAACGCATAAAATTCACCGTCTAGTGTACGGCAAATCAAGACATTTTTCTCTCCAAAGTCGGATGCCATCATTTGTCCGGGCTCTAAATCTGTTGTTTTACATACGATTTGTTCTTTCATACTTAGTCCTCCTACGAATTAGGTAGTTTTGGATAAAATGCTTTTGCGTTCTCTGCGAATATTTTCTTCTTTAACTCTTCATCTATGTTCGGTAGTGCGCGTGTTGGTGAGTCATAATCCCAATGCGGGTAATCTGTTGAGAAGCAAAGAATTTCATCCGTTCCCATTTGTTCAATAAGAGACATAAATTCTTTTTTTGTTAGTTCTTCGGCTGGTTGAGTGGTTATTCTTATTTGCTGTTTAAAAATATCACTTGGTTTTCTTTTTAACCATGGTACTTCATGGCGAAGATCACGGAATTGCTGGTCCATTTTCCACATAAGATGAGGCACCCAAGTGAAACCACCTTCGATCATCATCAGTCCCAGGTTAGGAAACTTATCAAACACACCATTAAACATCATGTTCGTGATTTGTTTCATGTGAGCGGTAGGAATCAGTGTGTGCCATTCAATAAAATATCTTGGCCATTTCCCGTAATACACAGGAGGTTCATTATGATGCATTCCGATCATTAGATGATGTTTTTCGGCTGCTTCAAAAATAGGGTGGTAATACGGATCGCCCCACATAATATCATCAATTGGAAGCAACACCTGTACCATCTTCGGGTGGGAGCCGACTCGTTCAATCTCTTTAACAGCTGCAGCGGGATCCTGTGCAGCAATGTGGACTGAACCATATAAGCGCTCATCTTTTTCTAACCATTCTGCAATTTGCCAATCATTATAAGCTGTCGCTAAGGCTGTTGCCATTTCATACCATCCGTGCATAGAGGAAGGAGAAGGATCTAGAGCACCCGTTAAGATTCCATATTCATGGCCCACATCATCGAGCAACTGTTTTTGCATAAAGGCTAAGTCTGTTCCTGCAGGTCGTCCATCAGGTGGAATTGCGTCTGCCCGGTCCACACCAGCAACAGTAGGTTGAGTATAGGGCATATGTTTTTCTTGAATCCAATGACAATTGGCCATGTAATGTTTAAACGGTTCATCAAGATACTCTAAAATATCTTTGTATTGAACACGTTCATGTATATCCGTATCAACTATTCGAATTCGTTCTTTAGCCAACGTGCATTCCCCCAGTAAAAAAAATTTAGAATAATTTGTATTTTACCAGTGCCTCATTAAGACTTCCAAATCCGCTGAGTGGCAGTGAGTGGCAATTACCTAGTTCAGTGAAGGCCAGTGAAGCTCAGTGAAGGTCAGTGACTGTTTTTTAATTTTTTGATAAGTGATATCCGTAGAAAGTCGTTAAAATTAAATTTGCTGTGAAGAGGAGAGTGTGTATAGGGGGAGCAATAGGACAAATATGTGGCGAACATGTATCATTAACAACTAAGTATAAGAAAACAGTCCAAAAACCACCCTCTGAAAATGTAAATTCAAGAGGGTGGTTTTTGTGACGATGTCTTAAAAAAAGCATCACCTAATTAGTTACATTTAGTGAAGTTAGGAAACTTTTTCTCCTTTATCATTCTTCCAACTTCTTTTGAGCGGTTTTCCGCCAATGTCATGTTTGGCAGCTTTGTAAAAAGAAGCTCCCATCAGTAACATGACAACGGAAAATGGCAGTGCAGCAATGATTAACATATTCTGCAGCCCTTGTGTACCACCAAAATAAACAATGATGGCAGCCATTGCTGACATGGCAAGTCCCCAAACGATTTTAATCGAGTTAGGTGGTTGATAGACCCTTTCGTACTAAGCATACCAAGAACAAACGTAGCTGAGTCGGCTGACGTAATGAAAAAAATCGCAATGACGACAATAGTTAAAATGGACATAAACGCGCCAAGTGGATATTGCTGAAGAACTCCAAACGTTGTGGTTTCTAAGGAGTAATCTGAAATTACAGCCAATCCGTTTTGTTCTAAATTTAGAGCCGAAACGCCAAACACTGTAAAAAAGATAAAACAAACCAAGGCAGGGACAAAAAGCACACCTAGCATAAATTCTTTGATTGTACGCCCTTTGGAAATTCTTGCAATAAAAATCCCTACAAATGGAGCCCAAGAGATCCACCATGCCCAATAGAAGATCGTCCAATTATCAATCCAAGTTCGACCGGTTTCATTTAAGGGCGAAATACGAAAGCTCATATCAAAAAAGTTTGTGATATAACTTCCGAGTGTTGCCGTAAACATGTTTAAAATGTACAAAGTTGGGCCAACAATAAACAACAGCATCATAAGAGCTAGTCCAAGGCCCATATTAATATTACTTAAATATTTAATTCCTTTTCCGATACCAGACCATGCTGAGAAAATAAATAGAGCAGTGGCGATGGCTAAAATGAGTAACTGCATTCCAAACGTGTTCGGTGTTTGAAAAAGAAAAGATAACCCACCATTAATCTGTGCAGAGCCAAAGCCAAGAGTTGAAGCCACACCTACGACAGTTGCAAAGATAGCAAGTGTATCAATTAATTTTCCAGCGAGGCCTTGCATACGCTTTTCACCTAAAATCGGAATCAGTGTGGCACTAATCAGTCCAGGAAGACCTTTTCGGAATTTAAAATAAGCTAAAGCTAAAGCGACAACTCCGTAAACGGCCCAAGCATGAATTCCCCAATGGAAAAAGGAAAACTGAAGGGACTGTCTGATTGCTTCATTTGAGCCAGCCTCTGCTCTTGGAGGACTAATAAATGCATGAGATATTGGTTCAGCCGTCGTCCAGAAAACCAATCCCATCCCCATTCCCGCACTAAACAACATAGCAAACCATGAAGGTAAACTAAATTCGGGAAGGTCACTTTCTTTACCTAATTTAATTTTTCCAAAGCGGGAAAAAATAAGGTAGATACAGAAAGACAAAAACAACATAATGATTAGTAAATAGTACCAGCCAAATGCTTTAGATATATACGCTGTCACATTTGAAGATACGGCCTGTAGGTGATCAGGAGCAAGTACACCCCAGACAACAAATACAGCACATATAGAAAGTGAATACCAAAAAACGGCACTTTCATTCTTCACACTCTCACCTCAATTCAAGAATTTATGAACCAAGTTATTATCTCTTAATTTAGCAAATTAATCAAATAAACACTAGTTTTGTGGTAGAAAGGTGAGCAGGATGTATCTAGTAGGGGGAAGAGGAAAGGGAGTTGTAAGAGCATTTAAAAAGGCTTTTTGAGATTTCCCAAAAAGCCTTTTTATTCGTGCGTAGAAGTGGTTTGGATCAGAATCAATTAAGTATTAAGCGTTTGCTTCAAGCGTAACTTCGATATTCCCTCTAGTTGCTTTAGAATATGGGCAAAAATCATGTGCTTTATGGACAAGCTCCTCTAAAACAGATTTCTCGATACCTGTTCCTTTTACTTTCAGATTGACCGCGAGTTTGAAGCCACCATCTTTTTCGTCTTTTAAAAGACTAACATCCGCAGTAACCTCCGATTCAAAGGTCACACCTTGGTTGCGTGCCATGAGTTGAAGTGCTCCATCAAAACAAGCTGAATAGCCTGCAGCAAAAAGTTGTTCAGGATTCGTAGCGTCTGATAATTCTTTAGCACGAGGACTTCCTGGCATGGCTAGGTCAATGTCAATAACGCCATCTGAGGATTTGACATGACCTTCTCGCCCACCTAAAGCCGTTGCTGATGAAGTAAATAAAACTTTTGACATAATGCACTCTCCTTTTTATACACAATTTGTAACCTATTCTACGATTACCCTTTTTGTGTGTTCTTAAACTTAGAACTGCTGAAAAAGAGAGAGTTTTAGCCGAAGAGAAGGGGCCTTCTGACAGAAACGGATGGGAAGGGCTAAAAGGAGTCAGAAGAGAAGGT
>NZ_BAUT01000035.1 GCF_000513095.1 Halalkalibacter wakoensis JCM 9140 | reverse complement strand
CCGCTGGTATATTTGGGTAATAAGTGTTTCATCTTATCAAGCAAAAACTGTACACTTTATTCTAGCAGTCACAGTTTTATAATATTGTTCTATTTAAAAGTAAAAATGCTATGCTAAGGCAATAAATAAACATAATATAAAAATAAAACCAGATAATGGCGTCATAAAGAGTCTTTCTTTTTTACTTCGAGATATTAGGTTTGCTATTGTATTTAATCCCAAGAAAATTGTAATAGCCCATACTAATATATTTGTAGATAAAAAGTCTAAACCATTTAAAACATTAGTATGTTGCAAAAAAACAAAGCCCATAAATATGAGTATCAAAGCATTGACCGCACTCACAATTCGTAATTTTTTAGGGAATACAATATAATATCCCCCCATTGCAAATTCACCAAAAGGATAGCCAAGAGAAAGTAGCACTTAAAAAACAGCAACGGACACACAAAAAGTAGCCACAATGATTGACGATATGTATACAAAATCCACTTACGTTACCTCCTAATTTTCTTTTTAAAATATCCTGCCCAATAGATGAAAAAGCGACAGCCCTGTTCAGCTATTGCCCCCGTTAGCAAACTGAGGGATTTCAATAATCCTTGCTCGTTCCAATGGTCGAAATACTTTTGATAACCCATTTCCTCGGCTGTCATAGTGTATTGTGAATCTTCTAATTTAAAAGTATGAGAACCCGACAAGGCTTTATACGTAGGATTCCTTTCTACATCTTCAAAAAGCGTTTCGAATGTATTTTATATGAACTGATGTTGTTGTTCCATTCTCATTGGCTTCAAGAAGAATGAAATCAACCTCTCCCTGTTCTGTATGCCCTTTAAACATTACTGCCCTATAACTTAACCTTATTCCCAACTCAATAACATTCCATTAATTAATCCACATAATTTAGGAAACACTCGCATTAGATGGTTTCACATTATGAAATATAAAAAAAGGCTTGCAGGTTACGTAACATCATCTTTTACTCTCTAAATAAGGGAGGAATATACAATGAAAAATCACGATTGTTTCTTTGAAAAATCACCGTGGACATGGAAAGTCGTAATGAAATTACTTATATTGATGCTAGTGTTAGTTCCTATCTTTATAGAGTTTTTATTAATGGGATATCTAACAGAAGTATTACAAAATGATTTATATTCAGGAATATTGACAGGTTTTATTATGTCCATCATCTTCATACTCGGACTGTATTTCTTGGCAATCAAGCCAGAAAATCTTAGCTGGAAAGAAGTCGGTCTGAAAGGATTTTCGCCAAGTTATTGGAAATCCATTTTTGTATGGACATTTGCAATCATCCCAATAGCCCTTGTAATGGTTATGGTTATGGAGCTATTTTTAGGGATTGGTTCGGAAAATAGTAAGACGGAGAGCCTACAGTCAAGAATGACACCTCTCAACTTCTTGATTGGGTTTGTATCAGCAGCCATTATTTCCCCTATATATGAAGAAATATTTTACCGAGGATTCCTTTATCGTTTCTTACGTAGCAAATACGGAATAGCTATTAGCATGTTAGCCAGCTCATTTATCTTTATGATCGTACACATTCCAACTTACAATACCCTCTTATTAAATTTTGTATCGGGACTAATATTTGCTTGGACGTATGAAAAAACAGGTTCCATTGTACCAGCAATGATTATACATGGGGTAACAAATGGAATTTTCATCATCCTTGTTGCCCTTGGATGATGGCATAAGCCTCTTCGATAAAGTCAATAATCTCCTGCTTGATCGGATATAGATTTAGTTCATTTGATGATTCTTGAGAGCGGCGTACCTTCCAAAACTTATTCATCAGGTTTTGGTCCCCCTGAAACGTTTCCTCTGAGAGAATCTCAATATCTTCTATAATAAGCTTAGCATGCTCCGATCCTGGGGAGATATTGTCTTGTATGCATAACTCAATTCGTCTAATAAGATTAATCCACATTTTAATTGATGGGGAATCCATTTCTAATTTGGGCAAGCTCTCACGTAATTTTCCTTGCTCGTCCGCAGAAAAAAACGAGCTCCAAGATCTATTCTGTTTTGAAGGGACTACTAGGGAGATGAGGTCTTCCCAATTAATCGTCCCCTCTAATCTAAGAATATTTAGTAACGAATTTGTATGTGCAATTGATTTTTGTATGTTAGATACTTGCTCTTCCAAATATGATTTATGGACCTTTAGAATACTCTCTGTAGATTGGTTTTTGATTATCCTATTTATTTCTTCGAGTGGCAGCGTAAGAGATTTAAGCAAAATAACCTTTTGTAGAATTAAGCAGTCTTCGGCTGAATAAAACCTTTTTCCTCCCTCACCTAATTTAGATGGACACACAAGGCCAATTTGATCGTAATATCGAATTGTCCTAATGGATACATTGAAGCGCTTTGCCAATTCCCCACTAGTTATATACATAGTTCCTCCCTATATTAATATGATGTGTATTTTGCAGTTAAACTTAATGAAGTATAAATGCTCATTATCTTTTAAAACATTAGTTCAATAACAGGAGCTAACCCTTGTTCAAGTATTCTGCTTGTTACTTGAATAACCATTGTTATAACTTTAACATTAATTTCCTTTTGTGGTGTACAAAAAAATGCGTCCCTGCTTGTTGCAAAAACATATGCAACAAACAAAGGTGTTGAAATAATTGAGTCCGTAAGTATTCTAAACACCCCAACAAATAATAGAAGGAAACTACCGATAAGTGCTACAATTGCCCGAGTTTTGTTAGCCAAGTTTCTCCCTCCCACAAAACTTTTTACCAAAAAATTGACTTCATTTTTAAAGCTATTATCCTGCAATGGTCATTATAGTAACTTTAACATTTTTCAAATAAACTTTGAGGGATTTTAATTTTATTACGGTACCTATTATAACTTTTGACGGTCTCCCCTGTAGCAGGCAAGGAAGGCATATTTGGAGCACAGGGAGAGTTTTTCTGTTTCCTTCGTTAAAAAAACAAAAGAAGCATGAGAATCGTCGCCGACCCCTTGCTCCTGAACTATCAATCATATCCACCAGTCGGTTCAGGAAGTGATTGGTACTCCTCTTTCGGATAAATCATTTCTCTGTTAATGTAATTCATCGTTTCTTCCCAATGATTAAAAGCACTCGACTCACAAGATGTGTCCCACTTTAAGTGATACTCTTCCCCAGCTACGGTCATGAAGAGTTCATACCTGTTATGTGGCTCCATACATGTCGAACCACCCTTCTCTTCTGGTAATTCCACCACATTGGCGTTTCTAAATTTCTCATAAATGACTTGTACTTCTTCATTGGAAAGGATCAGATCTGTTGTTGCTGTGCCAGCAACGACCAAATCTTTTGTGTATGTATTCTCATACGTATTTAACTCATTTGCTGCAGTGACCCCGTACTTTAGAGAAAAAGCAAAATCATTCGGTTTCTCTTCGGGCAAAACGTTATTCGTAGACGTACATGCACTGAGAATCCACAACATCAATAAAAAGAAACATAACCTTTGCATAGTCTCCCCTCCTGAAAGCTCTTATCTGTTAGACGACAGATAACAAAATATGGTTTCGTGGCAATTGACCTAACAGTCGTAAGGAAACGTAACTAAAACAAAAAAGCACTAATCATTATTTTAGTGCTCAATATCAGGTAAAGCATTTATAAATTCTAAAAGTTCATCTACATTTGTTGTCCTTAAAACAATTCCTTCATGATCTAACATAATAAAAGTCGGGAATTCATTTAAATCTAAAACCTGAACATAGTCATGAAATGCATCGGATTCAGGACTTGGATAAGAAAGTAGATGTAGTTTTCCTACTGGAACATGAAATGAAGAATAAAGTTCAAACTGCCTTCTAAGGTCGTTGTTCGTTTCTTCCTCTTCCCAATTTTCTTGAGGAATTTCACTCCAAAAAGAATATAAATGATATTGCTTTTCTTCATCAAGTTTCATTTGACCAATGACCCTAACTTCTTTTGCTTTATCAAGATTGGAGCAGCCTATAAACAAAGGTAGACAAACAAAAAATATTAAAAAGTATTTCAATCTAGACATCTCCTATCTCAGTAATATGGTCCTCTTTATTTCGATAAGGAGATGTGAATACCCTTGTTCAGCTGATTAAGATCTCTATTGATGATATTTACTCGCAATGTAAAATGTGTCGTCCATTTCATACGCAATATAACCGATTTTACCAGAAGAAATTTCTCTTCCTTTTATTTGATACAGCCTTGTGCCTTGGGCAATCCCTTTTCCCTCCCCACTTTCCTTTACTGTACCTTCTACCACTCTTGAAATCGTCCCAATCACTTCTATAATCTCTTCCTCTACTATAGGTTCATAAGTAGCAATATAGATCATATCGTTCCACATGAAATGAGGAGAATCCATTTTGTTGCTGCAACCTGATAGCACCAGAATGATTCCAAGTCCTAATAATGCAAATAAGTTTTTCAACATCACCAAGTCCCCACTCTCAGGTTTCGATTCTATTATTTTGGAAGCACGGGACGCTTCTCATACTCCTTTAGTTTCACTAATGAAGAAGCGAACCGTCCCTATCTCCCTCTGCCTCAGGTTAAGGAAGGATGTTTCCTGCAGCACGATAGATGCTATACCATTCTTCACGGGTGAGGTGAACATCGCTAGCTTTAATACAGTCTATTAATCGGCCTTCATTCATCGTTCCGGTTACAGGCTGCATGTTCGCAGGGTGGCGCAGCAGCCACGCAATCGCAATCGTTGTATTTGATACCTCATATTTTGCAGCAACCTCATCAATTTTCTTGTTCAATTCCGGGAACTTTTCGTTTCCGAGGAATACCCCTTCAAAAAAGCCATACTGGAAAGGTGACCAAGGCTGGATGGTAATATCCTTTAACCTGCAGTAATCAAGAACACTGCCATCGCGATTTACGGCAGCTTCATTTTCCATATTGACATTGATCCCACTGGAAATCATCGTTGTGTTTGTAATACTTAATTGAAGCTGGTTAGCAACGATCGGTTGTTTTATGTATTTTCTTAATAACTCCATCTGCATCGGATTTTGGTTGGAAACTCCGAAATGTCTTACTTTCCCTGAACTTTCGAGAATATCGAAGGCTTCTGCAACCTCTTCAGGCTCCATTAGTGCGTCCGGACGATGTAGAAGGAATACATCCAAATAATCTGTTTTTAAACGCTTTAAAATGTTGTCAACGGAATGTAAAATATAGTCCTTGGAAAAATCGAACATGCCTACATCTGGTCGAATGCCGCATTTAGACTGGAGTATCAACTTTTCCCGCACATCATCATTCATACCAACAGCTTCAGCAAATATTTCCTCACATTTACCTCTACCATAAATATCGGCGTGATCAAAGAAGTTTGCACCATTTTCTAACGCTGTCTGTACATAGCTTTCTGCCGCTTTTTTATCGAGGGAGTCAATCCGCATACAACCTACAGCAACAACAGGTACTTCTAATTCACTCGTTCCAAGCTTAATTTTTCTCATCTTTCTCGGCTCCTTTTGAAAAATAATTTAGTTAAGGGTGCCTACCACTCCCCCATGATTGCCAGGGCATTGTACTTTTTAGACGAACAGGACCAGGCACCACCAATTATACGGTAAACTTCTTGACATTGTCCTCCAAACCTTTAGCAAGGTCTTTCTGCATTTCAATTTGTTGCAATACTTGTTTAAAATTAGCAACAAGTTCTTCAGAGGAAGCGGCAATTTCTTGCATCGCGGCTGTTGTTTCTTCAGAAATAGCGCTCACTTCTTCGATCATGGATGTAACTGAATTGCTCCGTACAGCTACTCCTTCACTTTTGATTGCCACTTGATCTATTTGCTTGTTCATTCCAGTAATCTGCCCTTCGATTCTTTGGAACATTTCATTCGTCTTAACAATATTATCTGTGCCATTAGAAACTTTCGAGTTAGAAAGTTCGAGCGTCTCTCTAAATCTTTCTGTCTTTTCTTCATTTCTCTTTACAACTTCTTGCACACCTTTAGCCACTTGACTCGACTGTTCAGAAAGCTTCCTTACTTCCTCAGCAACAATCGCGAAACCACGTCCGTGCTCTCCTGCTCTCGCTGCTTCAATACTTGCATTAAGAGACAAGAGGTTGGTGTTATCAGCAATCGAAACGATTGAATCTGCATAAGATTTAATGTCGTTAAGCTCTTCTTTCAATTCTCCAAACGAGCCGATCAACTCGTTATTCGTAGATGAAATGCTATTAATTTCTTTTACAGTTTTTTGTAAATCAACCACTCCTTTATTGACTTCCTCTACCGCCTGTCCAAAAACATCTCTCAACTCTTGTATAAACCCGTTAACATCGCCCATCGTACGATTTAAATCGGTAATATCTTTTAAAGATCCTTCCATATGTACCGCTTGTCGAGAAACTCCTGCAGAAATTTCGTTTATGCTTGTCGAGACAGATGCTTGTGCATCAAATCCTTTATGAACAATAGTTTGAACACTTCCAACCGTTTCATTCATTTGCTCAGTTGAATGTTTAACGTCCATGATCATTTCTTTTAAATTATGCGAGATCGATTGACTGCTACTTGCTAGTGTACCCACTTCATCTTGACTTAGTAAAGAATCTACACTCGTCGTAAGATCACCATTTGCTATTTTCATATTTAAGCTCGATAATTCTACTAATCGTTTCATAATGTTACGGTAGACAAATACACCCGATATAACAATAAATAAACTAACGAGAATGAGCACAACTGAATTGCTAATCACTGATGCTATAAACGTATCATGAATAAAATTCCTTGATTTCGATACCTCATCTGTCTTCAACGTAAATAGTGTTTGGAGTGAATAATTCATATTGTTTAACGTTCTTTGAGCATTCGAATATTCACTATCAAACGCCTCGACATGATCATTCATACTTTCAGTAAGAAGTACGCTAACACTTTCTTGATAGTCTTCCCATGAATCTTGAATCGATTGAAACAGAAATTGTTCATTTTCATATCGAATGAGAGGTTCTATACGATCAAGAGAGGATTGAATCGTACTTAACGTTGATTGAACCTCAGACTCTAGACCACGTTTGTTAGAACGATGCTCCCTTATACTTACTAATAACATTTGATCTAACCCTACAATATTTGACCGTAACTCTTGTACATGATGCATGGCTTCAAGCTCATTATCATAAACGCTATCCATTTGCTCATTTATACTATTTAACGATAAAAAGCTAAATCCAGCTAACAACAATAAGCCAATGATTGAAACAGCAAAAACAGTCATAAGTTTCACCTTTACCGTAATATTATTAAGGTTTAGCCTATTATTCCTATTATTCCTCTTGTTCGTCTTGCTCTTTTTCACTTTTCCTCTTTTTCTTTTTTGCTGCATGATCAGCTTCTTAATCATCTGAATCCCCTTATTTACGAAAGCGCTTTAGTAGATACTATTATAAAATATGTATTTGAAATATAGCAACAGGAATTTAGGAAGTGAGAGAAAAAATGCGAGTTGGTTCTCTTTCTTTCTTAAGCTTTGCTAAATAAAGGAAATGAAAGAATCCGCCTTCTGCTCCCTTTTTCCGAAAGCGCTTTATGCTCAACGGAGCAAGAAGACCGCTCATGCTTCTTCATATTGCAAGACGAAGGAGCCGTCGAGTTCTTTGCAAAATAAGCGCTTGTATAAAAATAGGGAGCCCAAACTATGGATTCCCTATTGTTCTAATAATTTTATTTTTAAATTTCTACACCTAAACTTTCTTTTGCCATCTGCTCATATTCCTTTAGGCCAGATGCTTCTGCAAATTCAGCCAGATCAATTGCTGAAGTTGCCTCGTACTCAATGATATGCTCTTTCATGAGTGGCCATGTAATTCCACCGGCCGCTTCATAGCTCGTAATGATTTGTTCTAACGCTTCTTCACCAAACGTCATATAAGGTCCGACAAAGTCTTTTGAGACATCTGTTACTGCAACCTCTGTCCAATCGATCAATCCAGTCACTGTAGCTTGTTCATTGATCAAAGTATGACCAGCATGCACATCACCATGAATAAGCCCAGTATGCTTTGGCCACATCTTATCATTGCCCACCCATGCTTGCCACCTTTTCCATAACTTATCACCAACGCCATACTTCTCTTTCACTCTAATCATGCGTTTTTTCATATCATCTCTCGCTTCATCCGCCGTTTGTACCTTCAATCCAGGGACGTTTATAGACTCTGTTGGAATCCGGTGCAACTCAGCTAACATTTTTCCGAGCGAATCTAGGTAGTTTTGCGGAACATTGCTTTCGTCGAACTCCCACACATAGTTTTGAATAGCAGGATCCACTGTCCCTGCTGGAATACCTGACAATTGTTTATAGGCAATCATTTCATCCGTACACACTGACCATACAGGCACTTCAATGGAAAGAATACGGCTCACAATATTTAGCACTTGTTTTTCGACTTCGGTTTTCGCCATAGAATCATCTCTTCTTGGTAATCGGAGTATCCATCGGTTGCCTTTATCGTCCGTTGCATGAACGACTTGAAAATCGAGGCCTGACTCATTTATTTTCATTGAATCTATGACAATTCCATTTCTTTTTGCAATATCTGTAATTTGTTTCATTTTCATTGTTTAAAACCCTGCTTTCTATTTTTTATTACTTCTTTTCTATGCGATAACTTGTTCAACAAACAGTCGATCATGTGAGAGAGGTGAACGTTTCCTCTATGTGAACATCTCCAAAACCCAAATACCACTCAACAGGAAGTTCGTTGGTTTATCTAAATTCCGTTTTTCACAAAATAAAAAATCACAGGCCACCTGCCTGTGATTTAGAGTAAACGCATATTGTCGAACATCACATGGCCAAATAAGCCTCCCTTTTCTAGATCTAGATAAGAAGGACATAAATATGGCCGCCAATCTTCATGAACATATACTTTTCCTATTAGAAAGCATAAAAAAGAAAGGCAAAACGATCCGCCTTTCCACATATAGCATACTCCTATGCAAAATGAAGATGATTAAAAAAGGTCAGACTGATCCCGTTTACTCTGCATTCACACACAGAGCCTTTGAACGTATGAAATTACTTGTTCAAAGCACGGAACCAAATTCTAGGTAACATTTTTAATAATCCTCCTTAAAAATTCAAATGGACACTTAAAGGTTAATACTACTGTATAAGATTAATGTCGTCAATACGAACTTCCTCACTATTAAACCTACATATGCATAACCACCCCTACTAGGAGAAGATCTTCTACAGCTACTTTTCAAGTTAAGCCCTACTCGTTATCCTAGATTTCTCTCTCTTTTATTTATAAACTCTTCATATAGTATTCCATCTCTTATCGTCGTATCACTGAATACAAAATAAGGTGCTTGAACGCTGTCCATTAATGTTCCAATCGTTAGTACACCAGGAATAATAAGGTCTTGTCGTTTTTTTGAGAGTCCCTTGATGTTTGAACGTTTGTTCATTGGCAATGAAGACAATTCTTCAAATATACTCTCTATTTGATCGGGCTTTATTGAATTTTGTTTTTTCGTATATTTGTTTTGGAAAATTCTTGTCAAATTGCGGGCATTTCCCCCCATTCCAATAAGAGGTCCATTAACTTGTTCTAGCCATGAGAGAGTGTTGAATTGTGAGGCTAAATTAGCTTTAAGATGATCTATTTGTTTTACCGTCACTTGCTTTTCATTTGTGAACTCTCGATTTAACGTAATCGTACCAAATGGAAAGCTATGGGATTTCATTAATTTCCGCTCCTTAAACCAGGTGATTTCTGTACTTCCCCCACCACAATCGATCGTAATGCCTTCCTCAATATCCATAGATTGAATAACACCTACATATCCGTAATAAGCTTCTTCATCCTTATTTAACACCTGAAAAGAATAATCGGTTTGCTTTTTAATTTCTTTTAAGACGTCTCTTTGATTTGAAGCTTCTCTCAGTACAGCTGTGGCAAATCCACGAACAACGTTAACCTTGTATGCTTGAGTTAATTTTTTAAAGCCTTTTAATGTTTTTAGAATAAGATGTATTCCTTCTTTTGTTAGATTCCCTTTTGCATTTAAATAGTTTATTAGACGTGCAGTTACTTTTGCCTTCTCAACTTCCTTGTACTCACCGTGATTATCTATTCTGTACAATACCAACCGGATCGAATTCGATCCAAGATCAATTAAACCAACAAGGTTTTCTTTCATTTTACATACTTCCTTTTGAATTTTCTTATACCTTCATTTTAAAAGACAAAAGTAAAGCTAATATGAAGCTACGATGGTAAAAATGTAAAAAATGTCCATAACAAAACTACAAATTCTTAACAAAGATTTAAGAACAATCCCTCACCTATTCACATCTACTAGTATTGGTCGTAAATGCTCTGCTAGATAATTCACTATACAGGAGGAACTTCATGAAGGTCTTAGTCATTTGGCGATTATTAACTGTTGGTGGTGTGAATGCCGGCTGGCGGAACCGTGCCGTTTATTTTAAACAATACGGAATAGATACTGAATTTCTCTACACAAAAGACCTTGGCGGATTGCACATTATGAAGGATATTTCCAAAGTTTATCTCACAAAAAACAAAGAGGAAATTGTTCAAATCATTAAACATAATCACTATGATGCCATTATTGTTGTAGATACAAAGGATGCGTATCAATGGATTAAAGAAGCTGATTTTAAAGGGCCTGTCATCGTAGAAGCATGTACACCTGAAATCATAAAACTTAAACCCCATTTGGAAAACTTCTGTGGTATTAAACCTGAAGTGATCATCGTTCCCTCCCAGCACCAGAAAAGACTCGTTTCCATCCTGATCGATCACATACCGATTGAAGTGATCCACAACGGCATTCATACATCATTTTTTGAACCAATAAATGTTTCAAATGATAGTGAGCCTATACTACCTGCAAATAAGAAAATCATCGGATGGATTGGAAGAGTCGACAAAAGAAAGAACTGGCGATTGCTATTACGGATTGCACAACTAATCAAAAACGACCGTAATGATGTGCAGTTTTGGCTAATAGGTGGGGCAAAAAGTGTGCAAAGAGAAAAATTCATTGCCGAATGGAAAGCACAAAACCTTACTGACATCATTACATGGTATCCTGTCATCCCTTATCAAAATATGCCATACATCTATTCAAAAATCAGATTATCTGGTGGCTGCACATTGGCAACGACGAAAGGAGAATCCTTTGGAAACACATTCATAGAGTCCATGGCATGTGGAGTTCCGGTCGTTGCTCCGAACATTTCATCCATTCCAGAAATAGTCCAACACGAATCGAATGGCTTAATGTACATGGAAAATCAGGAAAAGGATGCGGTTAAGGCGATTTATCAAATATTAGATGAACCGACACACTATCATTCCATGTCAGAGGCTGCCCGTGAAAACGTCTTGAATCACTTTTCTATTTCCACGTGTGCCGATCAGTACATTCATCTACTTACTACTGTGATCAATGGAGGATTTAAGAATGCTTATACCCGTAGAATATAAGTCCTGTCTTAATAAGCATACGAAGAATGTTCATATCATTACATGCGATGATCAAAAGGACTATGTTATTACATTTTTTCTGCCCAGCCATGAGAAAGCGTTAGTGAATGAATGGCTTGGATACTGTCTTGCAAGATACCTTCAATTACCCGTACCTTCCTCAAGTATTGTTGAAGTTCCGAACGATTTTTACGAAGCAATTCCTGAACTACGCGATCTTCCCTACATGAAGCACCATTTTGCTTCGCTCCATATAAAAGATTGCTTGTCTGACTATAGCACGAATCTCGTTGACAAGATTACCAACAGTGAGCAACTTGCAGGAATTATTGTGTTAGATTTTTGGCTATCAAATCCAGGACGTACACAGAAAAAACTTTTAGTAAAAGAATGGAGAAACAGCGAATACAAACTGTGGATCATTGATCATGCAAAAAGCTTCGGCTCAGCTTCATGGAAGCGATCCGATCTCAAAACTCTACCAAAAGACATGAACGAGAGCTACACTCATCAATTGATAGCTAGTTCTACTACCAAGGAATGGAACTTAAAAGAGTACCTCGAGAGAATTCAATCCATCCCAGCACTTTTACTTGATGAAATCCTTTCATTCGTTCCAGAGGAATGGTCCCTTTCCAAAGAAGAAAAAAAAAGAAATCATCAAAAGACTAAAACGCCGCAGCCATTATGTACTTCCAGAATTAATAGAAGACTTTACTAAAAAATATGGGAATAAATAAGGTAGTGCCAGACACAAATAAGCCCGTGGATTATCACTGGCTTATTTGTGTCTGGCACTACCTGGAATTGTAGAGTAGTTGCAAAAGAACTTTACATCCATCAAACAAACCTCCCCTTGCAGTTAAAATTGCTACGATATCCCTTACAATTACATAGTTTTTTAAACGACTAACTCACTCGAGTTTGTAAGCTTGTCAAAACAGGAAAAATGGCATGCTGCTTTCTCACAACTTTTCATAATTAGGCTATTTCCACCCTTATCGTAGGCGTAAATAGCCTAATGTACCCTGAAAGTTTCAATAGATGATGTTACAATCGCCGTATGTTTTTCATGAAAGGGGAAGATGATTTTGAATAAGAAATTAGCAACGGGACTCGGAATTTGTACATTAGCTTTTGGACTAGTAGCTTGCGGAGGAGAAGAAACTACAAGCGAAGAACAGGAGCCAACACAAGAAGAGACAACTCCTACAGCTGAAGCAGAAGGATTGGAACACCCTGAACAGGAAACAGCTTCTATACTAGATACCGAAGAGATTCCTGAAGTTGTTGCGACTGTAAACGGCCAAGACATTGAAAAGGAATTGTTTGTGTCCACATTAGAACAACAAGCCATGCAAGCGTCGATGCAAGGAATTGATTTCGAAAGCGAAGAAGGTGCGCTATATTTAGAAGATCTTAGAAATCAAGTTCTCGATCAATTCATTAGCACCGAACTCATCACCACTGCTGCCCATAACGAAGGAATTGAAGCTACGGATGAGGAAATTGACCATGGACTTACTGATCTTATGGCTCAAAGTGGTCTTGAGTCCGAGGAACAACTTCAAGAACTATTAGACTCTCAAGGTATTTCTATGGATGAGGTACGAGATGATATTGCTACAAACGTAATCAACACGAAATATTTAGAGCAAAATCTAGCTAATACGGACGTTTCGGAAGAAGAAATTCAAGCCTTTTATGATGAAGCCGTAGCAGGTTTTTCTGAAGATCAATCAGAAGTCCCTTCATTAGAAGAGGTAAGATCAGAGATTGAATATCAGCTACAAATGGATAATCATATTGAGACTCTAAAAGAAAATAGTGATGTGCAGATTTATATTTAAGTTGAGCATGTGATAGTGAAACTCTTTTGAGAGAAGCAGGCGCTCGGCTAAAAGAGGCTCTCCATTTAATGAAGTGCAACAGATAACACAAGCACCGCATTTGCGGTGCTTGTGTTTGTTAATTTCATTGAGATGTAGTGTCATTTCTCTTCCCCTCTATCACTTCGTTAATTGGGCATTTTCTACGATAGAGTCACTCCTCATGGGTCAGAGGGACAGGTTCATTGACCCATTTTTTCCAGTGTGGTTCATTTGGATATCTCTCTTTATATGGATCGTCTCTTAAATAAGAGGGAAAACTCAAAAAAAGGTGGATAACCTTCTATACAAATAGAAGATCATCCACTTTTTTGTTCGCACAAGTACTTATAGATCCATAGCAATCTAATTATTCTTATCATATTGTTCAGCAGCCCGCATTTATTGTCCAGATTGCTCCATTTATTGTCCGATGAGCATCATTTATTGTCCAGTTCGCTCCATTTATTGTCCGATGACCCCCATTTATTGTCCCAGCGCCCTACATCTCACCCCAAAACCAAGACTGGGTCAAGGAACCTGTCCCTATGACCCACTAAGCCCATAAACCTTACACTTATTATAGAAGCTTGTCTTCCCAATTCCTAGTAGCTTGGCTGCAGCTAATTTATCGCCGCCTACAACCTCAAGGGCATGGGCAATTGCCTTTTTCTCTGCTTGTGCGATTGTCTCCTTAAGAGGTTGAACTGGTGTTTGAGAAAGGTTTTTAGGTGGTGTTTCGTTGTCAGGTGATTCTTTAAGTTCATTTGATTTCAATTCTTGATCTCTAATATATAATGGCAAATGTTCTAATTGAATGGTCGTGCCATCTAATACATTAATGGCTCTTTCTAGTACGTTCTCTAGCTCCCTTACGTTTCCTGGCCATTGATGTTCTTTTAGTTTCTCAACACTTCGGGTGAGAAGCTGGTACCTTTTCGGTAAAATTTTCTCTCAAGCTTCTGTAATAAGTTGTTGGAGATAGCTTCAATATCTTCTTTTCGCTTTCTGAGAGCGGGAATTTCTATGTTTATGACATTTAGTCGGTAAAATAGATCTTGTCGGAACGTTCCTTCTTCTACCATCTTCATTAAATCACGATTCGTTGCTGCGATAATTCGTAAGTCAATCGGGAGTGTTTTTGGTCCCCCTACTGGTTGGACTTCTTTTTCCTGTAAGGCTCGTAACAGCTTGCTTTGCATCGAAAGGGGCATATCCCCAATTTCATCAAGAAAAACAGTCCCTCTATTCGCTACTTTAAATAGACCTTCTTTTCCTCCCTTTTTCGCCCCTGTGAAGGCTCCATCTTCGTAACCAAAGAGCTCTGATTCAAAAAGCACCTCCGGAATGGACGCACAGTTAATGGCGACAAATGGATAGTTGCTTCGCACACTACTTTGATGGATGGCGTGAGCAAATAACTCTTTTCCTGTACCAGATTCACCTGTTAGTAGCACAGATGAATCACTTCCGGCTACCTTCTTTCCTAACGTTTTAGCCGCTTGAAAGGAATGGCTGTTTCCAATTAAATCATCAAATGAATATTTGCTCGTTAATTCGTTGACTGCCTTCTTTTTATAAAAATTTAATTCTTCCATAAGATTGTTCATCTTATTTTGAAAGTGTCGTACGTTATCAGGATCAGGAAACATAACAGTCCCGACTGCCCCAACTAATTCTCCGTCGATAAAAATTGGATAACGATTCGCAATCATCACACTTTCATTAATAGGTTGAAGGTGTTCGATTTCTTTTCGACCTGTTTTGGCGACAATATGCATACGTGTATTTTCAATAACATCTTGAACGGATCGGCCAACAGCCTCATCAAAAGACACTCCGATAAACTCGCTATACGCCTCATCTATATAAACAATCATTCCATCACGGTCCACTATGACAATTCGCTCAATACAAAGGTGAATGATCTCCATTAACCAATCAACTGAAAGCCTTTTCATTTCAACCTTCATGCATTCTCCTCCAATCAATAGAATCATTATAACATAGTAGAAAATATGCAAGAAGCTGTCCTAAGAGAACAGCTTCTCGTCATCTAGTGATATTTAATAAATGCCCATAGCCGCTAACACAATCGCAACAGCTGTAGCAATGATAGGAATCACAATCGCTACAACGGCAATGTCTTTATAACTTTCTTTATGAGATAAACCCGTAATCGTTAATAACGTTAAGACAGCTCCATTATGCGGAAGAACATCTAATCCACCTGATGATAATGAAGCAATACGGTGAAAGGCCTCCGGGCTAATTCCCGTACTCAAGGCGATTTGATAATATTGATCCCCTAATGCTTCTAACGCAATTCCCATTCCCCCTGAAGCGGACCCCGTTGCACCTGCTAATAGATTAACCGCAATGGCTTCGGAGATCAGTGGGTTCCCTGGAACATTCATTAACATTTCAGTAAGCTTTTTAAACCCAGGTACCGCTTGCACAACAGTTCCAAATCCTACGGCTGCACTCGTATTAATGATCGCTACAATTGAACCTGTCGCACCGCTATTAATTGATTTTACAAACCCTTTCATTTTCGTAATATTCAATAATAAAATTAAAAAAATACCAGAAAGCAATGCTACAACAATATGCCATTCAAGCAAATTTAACGTTAAAAGTACAGTTAGTAACGGCAATAAAGATAAAAACACATTCGGGGAGTCCCCTTCTATTTTTAACATGCTCGTATCTTTTGGCTCCGTAAATCCTTCCCCTTTTTCATTCAGCTGCTTTTGACGCCATATTAAATAAAAATATCCACCAATCGCCATAATGAGAGCAGACACAATCCCCATAATAGGAGCGGCCATAGCATTGGTTTGAAAATAAGGCATCGGAATGAGATTTTGAATTTGCGGCGTTCCTGGAAGCGCTGTCATAGTAAAAGTAAAAGCCCCCAATGCAATGGTCGCCGGCATGATTCTTCTGCTTATATTCGCCTCTCTGAATAAAGATAAAGCTAACGGATAAACTGCAAATACCACTACGAACAAACTAATTCCACCATACGTTAACACAGCACAAGATAATACAACACCTAAAATCGCTCGTTTTGTACCCATTAATCTCGATAACACAACCGCGATGGATTTAGCCATCCCTGTATCTTCCATTAATTTACCAAAAATCGCACTCAACATAAATACCGGAAACCACTGTTTAGCAAAGTTCACAAACCCGCTCATATACGTATTCGTGTAAGCATCTAACAGATCCAAACCACCCGTTAGTGCAACAACACCAGCTGCAATCGGCGCGACCCAAATGATCGACCATCCCATAAATGCAAGCACCATCAAAACAATTAAACCTAGTACTATACCAATCATAAATTCCACCTCTTCACTATTGATAGATTTTCAGCATTTGTCCTCATGAAGCAACCGCGACAAATACAAATTTTCTACATTGATTCATGACCTTTTTAGAAAGATGGAACTGTTGTTATTGAGCTGTATATCCTCCATCAAGTATGACCGCCTGACCCGTGACACCCTTTGCTTTTTCACTACTTAAGAATAAAGCATAATCGGCAATTTCTTGAACAGATAATAACCGTTTTTGCGGTACTAACGGGTATAACACTTCTTCTTTCACCTTTTCCAAAGGAACATTACGCGTTCTCGCTAAATCTTCAAATTGTCCCCGGACAAGTGGCGTATCCACATACCCTGGGCAAAGAGCATTTACCGTAATGTTATAGTCAGCTGTCTCAAGAGCTGCCACTTTTGTTAGTCCAATGACACCATGCTTGGCACTGTTATAGGCAGCTTTTCCAGCAAAGCCAATGACACCATTAATCGAAGCCATATTAATTACCCGACCAAACCCTTGCTTTTTCATAATAGGCAATACATGTTTCAACGTAACAAATGGAGCGATTTGCATCACTTTAATCATTAATTCAAACTTATCCGTTGGAAACTCTTCTATTGGCGATACATGCTGCAGGCCTGCATTGTTAAAAAGAACATCCAACCTTCCATATTTTTCAACTGTTGCATCAATGGCCGCTTTTAGATCTTCTTCTTTTGTCACATCCACTTTTAATCCTAAACAATCAAACCCTTGTTGTCTTAGATTTTCTGTCACCTCGGTCACTTTCTCTTCATTAATATCGGTAAAAACAACTCGATATCCTTCATTAAGAAATGCTTCCCCAATTTGATATCCAATTCCACTCGCAGCACCTGTAACAAACGTTACTTTCTTTTCCACTTTTCTTTCCCCCATTTAAACAAATTTTTTCTCTTCAATTGATAGCTGAATCAATTGTAAGCACAGATAACCTTTTGCTGTCTCAAGCAAAGAAAGTGAACTACCGTCAGATGATTTTTTGATTCCTCATTTTTAAATGCCTCCCTTGATGTAAAGTGACTGTTTTTACGTGCTTATCAATACTAAAGCAAGTTTTGTGCCAACTTTTTTATAAGCGTTCAGAACATGTCATTAAAAGTTCAATAAACCAGCTAGATAAAGAATGCGCTTACATTTTTAGTTTTTGAGGACTTGAGTTATGTATTTGCTGATCCGCACTTTTTTCTCTCTATAGATTCCGCAAGCTCGGAAATTTCCGTTATTAAGGAATGTTTTTGATGGTGTTTTCCGAAATTCCGGAATGAATAAGAAACATACCTGTTAAATGTTTGTGATCTTATTAAACTTAACAGAGCCTATGCAATATGCATAGGCTCACGATGACCATTTCTCTGTCTATTTAATTGGATGCATTATTCCCGTGCGTACCCATCTTCTCACTCTCTAACAAAAACAAATTTCGCTCCCAATTACACCCCCCCTCGCCCAAACAGGGCCAACTCTAATCGAATAGTTCACTATGCAATCCCATGCTTATTAAGCTCATTTTTTCCCGTAATTAGCTACAAGTTCTTGGTGAATATTTCTTGTCATACTTTCCAAAGTTGTATCGAACTCACTGTCTTTGTTATAAGCCATTTTTATCATAACTTTTTCTGCCTGATCACCCAACTCAAAATATTTAATCGGCATAATATTCAAATCAAATAACCTCATTAAGTGTAAAACACTCGTTTTGGGCACTATTGTATAAGCCTGATCAAGGGAAATGGTATTGATCATAACATTAATATCATCAACCACTTGAAATCGCTCTATGTTAAACTGTTCAATTAGCATACTAGATAAATTACGATGATATACAAGAACTGGATTATCGAATAAAAGGAATGGTTTTTCACTTAAAAAGTCTAGTTTAGCTAGGTCCTCTGATATTGAACCATACTTGGAGTGAAATAAAAGAACCATCTCATCAACAAGTTGATAAGAACTATCATACTGACTTCCTCCTTCATAGTGATAGAAAAATCCCATATCAATCACTCCGTACCTTAATAATTCTTCAATTGTAGCACTCGGCCTAGTAATGATTTGATAGTCTACACAAGATGCTTTTTGAACTTCATTTAGGATTTCCATAGAAAAACTAGGTGCAAGCCACGAGTCAATTCCAATTCGCAATCTACTAGTATTTGTAACTGCATAGAATGATTTCTGTGAGTCTTCTTTATTTTCTATATTCTTTAACACCATAGAAACATCATCTAAATCGTTTAATAGCTTGGATATATATATAACAAAGTAGTAACCTTCTGTCGTTAATTGAATCCCCTTCCAATCGCGATTAACTAATTTCAAGCCAAGGTCACTTTCAAGATTTTTAATTCTAGAACTTAGGGTAGGTTGAGTAACATGAAGCAAACTGGCAGCTTTGGATATACTTTTTTCTCTTGCTATTACCAGAAAAGAATTTAAACTTTCCAAGTCCATATTCAATACTCCTTTCTTTCTCCGACTATACTGGATGAGACCCAACAATTAAACTACTTTCCTTAATATAAACAAAAAGTTATGAAAAGTAATTTAACATAGAAATTTTCTATACCTTTCTACTAAATGTTATGTGCTACTCTGAATATAGCAAAAGTTTCCATCAATTCAATTCCATTACACGTTCGTATTTGAAATAAAGGAGGGACAGTTTAGCTTTTTTATTGCATTCGTTACGTGAAAACTACATTTGAAAGGGTGTCTATGTTGAACAAAAATTTAGTACAAGATGCGACTCAAAGATTTCTTTTTGAAGAAGTGACAGTCAATGATCTAAAGGCAGGGTACGAAAAAGAGGAGTATACAACAGTAGAGGTTATTCAATCATTTCTTAATAGAATTGAACACTATGAAGATTTATACAATGCATTTACCTTTATGAACGAAAACGCTCTTGAAGAAGCAAAGGAGATTGATCGTAAGCGTCAGACTGGAGAGAAACTTGGTCCATTAGCAGGGATTCCAATTGTCATTAAAGAAGCTGTTGACATTGCGGGATATCCATCAACTTTTGGTTGGGCTCCTCTAAGTAAGAAGGCAGGTGGAATTGATTTCATTCCCTCTCATGACGCAACCATTATTACCCGATTAAAAGAATCTGGTGCAATTATATTAGGAAAAACGAATATTCCTCCATTTAGTTGTGCTTACAACTCAAACTCCAGCTGGAAAGGACCCACATTCAATGCCGTTGACAGAACTCTAACACCAGGAGGTAGCAGTAGCGGTACAGCAACAGCTGTATCGGGTAATTTTTGTGTGCTTGGTATCGCTGAAGAAACTGCAGGCTCTATTCAAGTTCCAGCTGCAGCACAAGCACTAGTTGGAATTAAACCCTCATTTGGGTTAATTCCGACAACTGGAGTAACACCACTTGCAGGAACTACTAGAGATGTCTTAGGACCACACGCTCGAACTGTTCAAGATGCAGCCGCTCTACTTGAAGTAATTGCCGGTTATGATGAGTCGGATCCTAAAACATCTGATTCAATTGGAAATATTCCTGAAAAAGGATACTTTTCTTCTCTTGATAAAACTTCTTTAAAAGGGAAACGTTTAGGATTATACGGACTTGGTTGGCGTAATGAAGAACTATCAAAAGAAACAGAAGCACTTTATAATCAGGCTATTAAGGAATTAAAGAGTCTTGGTGCAGAAGTAGTGCTAGACCCTTTTAAAGATAAAGGTTTTGCTGAATATATGGGGTCAAAAAATAGCTTTATTGGCATGGAAACATTCTTCTACGATCTAGAGAAATATCTAAAAAATCTGAACCCTGAGGATGAGACACTTTCTATTAAGAACGTATTTGAAAAAGTTGGTGAAGTTCCGTGGGCAGACAATGGTCCGCTTGCCTTAGTTTCGGATATTTTAAACGATGAAACGGCATCCAAAGATCCAAGTGAATTACCTGATTTAAGAGAGTTCAATGAAGTCAAGACGACTCTCTTGAAATACATTGAAGATGTGATGGAGGAATTTCAACTAGACGGTTTTGTCTATCCTCAAATGCCGAAGCCAATACCAGAGCGTGAAGTAGAATTAGTTGCCTCAACAACCGTATCGGAAATAAACATTACCGGCTTACCACTAATAACAGTTCCAGCTGGTTATTATAGTACAGGATCTCCTTTTGCCCTTGCTTTCTTCGGGGAAATGTGGAGCGAGGCTAGACTAATTGGAATGGCATATGCATACGAACAGGCTACTAAACATCGAGTTAGACCAAATTTATCTTAGAAACATACCGACCTTCCACCTTTCAATTTCCAACAAAGCCTATGCACAATGCATAGGCTTATCTATGTTGATGGGCTTCCTATTTAATTTAACTAACCCACCTTCCCTCCCCCTCACAGTTGTTCTACTAAAAGATCTATTCTATAATTTCACTATAAATTAACCAATGTTGTCACGAACCCTTCTGCCATGACAGATAGTATAGCCATTGTTATGGCAAGCGCACACACGCCTAGATTCGTCCAGATAAAGATTTGGCTTCTTTTGGCTCCAAGTGTTGTCATTGAAAAGGCACCAATCTGGCTACTAACCAAAATTGAGGACATAAAACATACTCCGATTACTCCAAACCGTTCGAAGGTTCTTTTGATTCGAGGATTAATTTCCTTCGGCTTTTGTGCCTTTTTGCGAAGTTTATTATATATAATAGAAAAGAATTTGCTCATTTCGGCTCCAAAAAGGATAAATAATAGCACACTCATTGCATTGCCAAAAATGGCTACAATTAGTACGGCAACAGGCGGAAAGTTGAAAACAATAATGGCCATTGGTACCGTTAGAAATACTTCTAGGAAAGGGACCATACTTACAAAAAAATAAACACATACTGTAGAAACACATTTTCCATAGAAGCACCACCTTTCTTTTAATAAGTCAAACGACTTAAAAAGATTATAATACAACTGACTTAAAAAATCAAGGGAGTTTACATATGCCTAAAATAGTAGATCACGCTGAAAGAAAAGATCAAATTGTCGAAGCAACGTTTCGTTGCATTCATCAATATGGATTTGAAAAAACAACTTTACGAGAAATTGCAAAAGAAGCAGAACTATCGTTAGGTTCTGTTCAACACTTTTTTCCAAAACAAAAAGACATCTATATGTATGCTATGGATGTGATCTACCAAAGGTTCGAAAAAAGAATGCAAAAGGTCATACAAGTAAATCAAGAGGTTTTTGAAAACGCCGTTCGAACAGTCAAACAGATTGTTCAAGTGAATACTGAAGAGGAACGAATTGAGAATGATATTTGGGTAAAGTTTTCCATTATGGCTACAATGAACGAGGAATACCAGGAGCAACAAAAGGGGTTTCGAGATGTACACCTTAATTTTGCGAAGGATATTATTAAGACGCTTATAAATCATGGATATATGAAGAAGTCGACCAATATTGAAGAAAGCGCAAATTCGTTAATAATCTACATCCACGGTTTAGTATTTGAATCGGTCATTTATGCACATTTATATAACGATCAAATGGTCGAAAAAGAAATTAGAGAGTATTTACAAAGGATTTGTACTGAGTAACCCTTCATAGTAGTGTGTTCATGTGGGGCAAACGAACAATTACGTTCATAACCATTTATTGTTAATAACACTCAAAAAAGTAACCCAAAATTAAGGGTTACTTTTTATGTATTCTTTTTATCTTTCTTCGGATCACTTACGTTTGAAATAGCGTTTTATACACTTGGTAATTGAAATATTAAATTCACATCCTTTATGATTCCTGCTCTTTACAAAAAATAGCCCTTACCAAAGATCTAAAAGTGATTCCTCCACTTCATTTTCTCATTGATAAGGACTGCATTGAGTTTTTAATTATTCATACGGTTAAAATATTCTTCAAAACCTTTTACAATAAACGCACCTACTGTGGCCCCTGGATCTTGATGTCCAATAGATTTTTCTAAATACCTTCCCGCTCTTCCGTGTTGAGATTGCATGTAAATGGTTTCGGTCATACCTTTTTCGGCAGCACTTGAAGCTGAGTATATGGCTTCTTTTAAAGACATCCCAGAATCTGATGCTTCCTCTATTGCTTTAGCAGCTGGGCTAAGTGAGTCAAGTATCGTTTTGTCCCCAACCTTAGCTTTTCCACGTTCTTTCACACCTTCGACCATTGCATTAACAGCCTCTGCTAGGTCGGTTAATTTAAGTTCACTCTTACCTAATGAAACTTTGCCTGCTTTCATTAAAGCTGTTGCAACTAAGGTACCCATCGTTGATGCTGCATTGTTTGCCATTTCTAACCCACTTTGCATTAGTAAAACCCCGACATCTTCCTCTTGAAAATCTAAGAGATGTTTCTTTATTCCTCTAAATCCTTTCGACATGGTTAATCCTATGTCTCCATCTCCAAGAGCTCCGTCCAGTTGACATAAATAATCCTTTTTTTCATCCATGAACTCGCTTATTATCGTGAATATTTCTCTAAAATCTTGAACCGTCAAGTTATCTTTCATTATGCTTCCTCCGCTCACTAGTTTTGAGTAAAAAATGGTGTAGAGAATGGCTCATCTATTAGTTCTTGCAGCTCTTCATCTAGTTTTAGAATAGAGATTGATAGCCCTGCCATTTCTAATGAGGTTGCAAATTCTCCAATATACCGATTGTGGATATGAATACCCCTTTCTTCTAACATTAGATGTACTTTTCGATAGACAATATATAACTCTTCAAGAGGGGTAGCACCTAATCCGTTAATTAGAACTGAGACGTTACTCCCGCTATCAATTTGTATATCTTCAAGAATCGAATTTACTAATGTTTCTGCAATGCTATCAGCAGATTCAATTTTTCCTTTTTTCACACCGGGTTCGCCATGAATGCCCATACCTATCTCCATCTCATTTTCTTGAATGGTAAAAGTAGGTCTGCCGACTTCAGGTAAGGTACATGGAGAAAGTGCAACGCCCATTGTGCGAACGGAATCGTTTGCCTTTTCAGCAATTCTCTTCACCTCTTCTAAACTAGCTCCCAGCTCCGCTTTCGCCGAAGCTAGCTTATACATATAAAACATTCCTGCTACACCTCGTCGCTTTTCTTCCCCGCCTTTTGGCATTGATGCAATGTCGTCAGTAGCCACTACACTTTCAACTTTAATGTTTTCCATATCAGCTAAATCACTTGCCATATCAAAATTCATAACATCTCCACCATAATTACCGTATAATGCTAGAACCCCAGCACCCGTGTTCACTGCACGAATAACATCTAGCATTTGTTGAGAACTAGGAGATTGGAAAACATCCCCAACAGCAACTCCGTCAAGCATCCCCTTCCCAACATAGCCTAAGAATAATGGAAGATGACCTGAGCCACCACCAGTTACTATTCCAACTTTATTTTCTACTGGTTCCTCATTTCGTACTAAGGAACGATTATCCGTTCTAATGCTCTTTAATTTATCTGAATGCGCTAATAATAATCCTTCTAACATCTCATCTACAACACTCTCTGGATTATTTATAATCTTTTTCATAATGTGATTTTCTTTGCTCATTTTTTATTCCTCCTTGAAATCTATAAAGTGTTATTTTATTTCTTCTTTTTATTTCCATATGAATCTATCCAAGCAGCTAATAGAATAACTAAGCCCATCATTAATCCTTGATAATGAGAGGAAATATTCATTAAGTTCATTCCTGTATTAATGATATTAATTAAAAGAACACCAATTACTGTTCCATATACGGTACCTCGCCCTCCCATTAAACTGGAGCCACCAATAACAACAGCCGCTATTGCCATTAATTCCAAGTTCGAGCCAGCTAAAGGAGTTCCCGAGCCCAAACGTGCGGTCATTAAAATACCAGCAATTCCTGATAATAAGCCTGCTATCACGTAAACAGATAATTCAACTCGCTTTACATTTATCCCGGATAGTTCAGCCGCTTTTTTATTGTTACCTATTGCGTACACATACCTTCCAAATATTGTATAACGAAGCACATAGTGAGCAATTAAAAAGATCACTATTGGAATGATAATCATAATGGGAACACCAAGTATTTCACCCGACCGTAAGTATCTGAAAAATGGATCATCATAAATAGATATTGTTTTTGCGTCTGTATAAACCATGGCAACAGATCTTGCGGCAGCCATCATCGCAAGCGTAACGATAAACGGGGCCATACTAAATTTCGTTATGAAGAAACCATTAATTAAACCACATGCTGCACCTAACAGCACCGCAATCGCTAATACAACAACAATCGGTAAACCAGCCGTTACCATCCCAGCTGTAACAACACTTGTAAGCCCTAATACTGCTCCAACCCCTAAGTCAATTCCAGAGGTTATAATGACAAAGGTCATACCGATTGCAACAACTCCCATAATGGCACTCTGTAAGAGGATATTTGTTAGATTATTGACTGTCAGAAACTGGTCAGATGTAATAGTTAAAACCAAACATATTAAAAGTAACGCTAGTAAAACTTTATTTTGCAGTAAAAGTTGTGCTACAAGATTTATTTTTTTAGACTTATTTGATGGATTTGACAGAGGTTTTTTGTTACTTAGTAACCTTTCTTTTTCATTCAAAGTTTCTACACCCCTTCCGTTGCAAGTTTCATAACTCCCTCAGCAGTAGCTTCTTCTTTAACGAATTCTCCAGTAACTCTTCCTTTAGCCATAACAACCACTCTATGACACACACCTAGAACTTCTGGCAACTCGGAAGAAACCATTATAATGGAAGTTCCTTTTTCTGCAAGTTCATTCATAATTCTATAGATTTCTTGCTTTGCTCGAATATCAATTCCCCTTGTAGGTTCATCTAAAATTAATATTTCTGGCATTGTCTCTAACCACTTCGCAATGATGGCTTTTTGTTGGTTTCCACCACTTAAATTTGAAAGTTTATTTTTTGAATCGGACGTTTTGATGCTTAATTTTGAAATATACTCATCAGCAATGTCTCTTTCTTTACTAGATTTAATGTTCTTAAATTTCCCTAATAATCTTTTTAAAACGACGATACTTATATTTTCCGCAACGGAAAATTCTCCAATCATTCCCTGTTGTCTACGATCTTCCGGAACAAAGCCAATCTTTAACTTAATTGCATCTCTTGTTGATTTAATCGATACATATTTTCCGTTTATTGATATATTTCCTGAATCAATCTTTCGGTAACCGAATATACTCTCCATTAACTCTGTCCTTCCAGCCCCCATTAACCCAGAAAACCCCAATATTTCACCTCGATGTAATTTAAATGAAGCCTGATGAACAACATCTTTCGCAGAAAGACTATTTACTTCCATTACTACTTCAGCATTCGTGTTTTTCTTTTCTATAGAAGGATAGATGCTCTTTACTTCTCTACCAACTAACATTTTGACGATCTCATCTGTCGTCAAATCTCTTGTCTTTCCTTCACCAGCGTTTTTCCCATCACGAAGAACAACAACACGGTCACATATCTCATAAATTTCTTCCATTCGATGCGATATATAAATAATGGAAATGCCCTTTTGCTTTAAGTTACATATAATATCAAATAGTTTTTTTGACTCTTGCTCCGTAATTGCTGAAGTAGGCTCATCCATCACGATTATTTTTGAATTAAAGGAAAGCGCCTTTGCTATTTCTACTAACTGTTGAGATGCTACTGTCATATCCTCAACAACTGAACTTGGATTAATCGCAAACTTTAACTCTTCCAATAGTAACTTAGTATCTTGAAGTAATTTTTTTCGATCTAGGTTTATTCCTTTTCTTGGCAAAGAGTGAATATATACATTTTCAGCAACTGTCAGGAAAGGAAGTAGATTCAATTCTTGATGTATAATACTTATTCCTAAATCTTGGGCATGCTTTGTATTATTAAATGATACTTTTTCCCCTTCTAGATAAATCTCTCCCTGATCAGGATATACTCACCACTTAAAATCTTCATTAAAGTTGACTTTCCAGCACCATTCTCACCAAGTAACCCTATAACCTCACCTTTATCAATTGAAAAATCAACTGATTCTAATGCTCGGACTCCAGGAAACCCTTTTGAAATATTTTTCATAGATAGTAAAGACTCTTTAGACATTGTCTCACCTCCTAGGTGGAAAGAGGGGATGGTATCCCCTCAATCTATTTACTTTAACTCTTTAGCCCATAAATCTTCCGTTTCAACATTTTCCTTAGTTACAAGGAAATTCCTGGTAAATGTGTGGGGTTCAACATCATTTCCCGCTAAATATTCTTTGACATACTCAACTGCCATTTCCCCCATACTTATTGGAACTTGAGAGATCGTCGCATCAATGGAACCGTTTTCAATTCCTTGAATAGCTTGGCGGTTACCATCAATCCCAATTACAAAGATATGCTCATCATCGTCTGCTGGCTTAAATCTTCCAGACTGCTCAATTGCATTTGCAGCGCCGACTGCATTATCGTCGTTGTGGCCAAAAACAGCATCAATTTCAGGGTTTGCTTGGAGAATATTTGTCATGACATTTAATGCTTTTTCCTGGTTAAAGTCGGCTGGTTGACGAGCAACGATTTCAATGTTTGGATATTTCTCTTCCATTTGTTTATTGAAACCTTCTCCTCGGTCTCTAGCAGCTGTAGAACCTTGTAATCCTTGTAGTTCAACTACTTTTCCAACGTAATCACCGTATCGATCTTTTAATTTTTCTGCGATATAATCCGCAGCTTTGCTACCCATCTCAACATTATCAGTCTCTAAGAATGCTAGTAGTTCACCCGCAGTTGCTCCTCGATCAATCGCAATGACTGGAATATTTGCTGCGTTAGCCACTTCAATTGCTGGCACAATCGCTTCAGCATCTTGTGGGTTTACTAGTATCGCATCTACACCTTGCTGAACAAGATCCTCAATATCCGCTATTTGCTTTGCACTATCATTGTTAGCGTTTACACTAATTAGATTAAAACCTTGTTGAACTGCACCTTGTTCAACACCTTGTTTCAACGCAACGAAAAAGTCGATATCTTGAGTAGAATTAGACAAACCTATTGTTACTTCACCGCTACCTTCATTTGTAACTTCACCAGTATCTCCACTATTTCCCTCACTATCGTTTGAACCCGACGTATCCTCACTAGAACCACAAGCAGCCATAAGGAAAACAACAAACAAAAGTAATGATAATAAAAGCTTTCTCATTCTAATCCCCTCCAAATTGTTTTATATTTAAACAAGCGATTGAACCCCTTTTTCTTCACCCCCTTTAAAGATTCTTAATTTTGAAATGTATGTGTTACATACAAATTTTTAGATACCACTTTACATGATTTATTCATTTGATCAAGTAAAGAACTTAAAGCAACCCTTGCTAACTCATTTGGTTGTTCCTTCGCTATCCGAATTTTATTTCTCCTGATTTCAAATGGGTCAATATCTCCAAATCCACAAATTTCAAAATCAGTTTGATCAACTAGGCCAAGTTCTTCGCTAACTTTAATTGATTCAGATAACAGTATTGGATTTGTTGCGACTACGCCAGATACCTTAGGGGTACTACTGATAGTTTGCTTAATGTAGTCAGCAATAAATGTTCTATCATGTTTTACATTGACTTCTTTAAAGCAGTCACTTTCTTTCTCTATACCTAGATGTTCAAGGGCTTTAAAAAAGCCAGTTATTTTCGATCTTTCTACAGAGTCATTTTGCGATCCATGAAAAAATAATAATGACTGTTTTTGGGTTAGTGGTTCGATCAGTTGTCTACAAGCCTCGACATGTTCATGCATGATGGTTGGAAATTTATAATTCTTTAACTCTCTTTCAATTAATACGACAGGTATAGAAGGCGGTATTTCTACATCGGTTAATTCCTCACTAGTTGGGTAAAATAAAATACCATCTACTCTTTTTTCGATCAGCCATTGTAATGACTTTATTTCTTTAGCTAATTCACCATTTGTTGAACAATAGATAATTTTATAGCCTTTTGCTGATGCAATCTTTTCAATATTATTTAAGATTTTCATAAGGTATATATCATAAAGCCCAGGTAAGATGACTCCAATAATATTTGTTTTTGAATTCTTTAAACTTCTTGCAATTCCATTAGGTTTGTAATTAAGTAAAGAGATAGCTAACAAAACACGTTCTCTAATTTTAGGACTTACATTTCCAGATTTATTAATAACCTTTGATACTGTTCCTATAGAAACTCCTGCAGCTTTTGCTACGTCTTTCATTGTTACGTTAATAAGATCACCTCAGCCTGAAACGTTTCATTTAATTACAATGAGATTAAACTTCACTTTTATTGAAGTAACGGGAATGAAACGTTTCACAAACTACTTCACATCGTATTGTTCTTTTTTAGAATTGAAGCTTACTGTAGTCCACTTTGTTTAAGCGCTTACAAAACAATAAAAATAGAAATGAAACGTTTCATTCTCTTTACAAGATAAATATATACACCACTGGATAATTTAGAATATAATTTATTGAAAAAAATGGAATTTAAATTTGGTCTACTGGTGAGTTTCGAAACATATATTAACCCTTCAACAATGGAAGTATTGGAAAACACCTCTATTTGGATATCTCACAAAAAAGTACCCTATAGGTCGACTTTTTTACGTCTATTCTATAAGGTACTTTTTATGGAAATTTTCTGTTCTTTTTATTATATTAACTATAGAAAAAAGAGGACTAGTAGGCTCTGATGGTTCTACTCTGGTAAAAAAGGCAGTATTATATTCAGAGTACATTTTCAGAAGATTCCTGGGCCCACAAACATGTATCAGATAACACGTTTTGCAACCTCTACCAATTAAAAAAGTTCCTAATCTCAATACTTTATGTACTAGGATTAGGAACAGGCTATCAATAACCAAACTATAAAACATTTATATCACGCTCTTTTAATAAACGCTTATCTTCTTCCGATATTTGGTTATCTATTATAAGTGTATCTATCTGATCAATCGCAGCAAAGGAAACAATTGATTTTTTACCAAATTTAGTATGATCTAAAAGAGCCACTACACGATTAGAGGCTTTCACCATTTCTTTTTTTAGCTCAACTTCATATACATTAAAGTCAGTTAAACCGTTTTCAAAATCAAATCCACTGGCAGACGTAAACATAATATCAACATTGATTTTCTTTAATACCCCTGCATCAATGGTACTTTCTAATGCACTTGATCCAGCCCGAATGACACCACCGATTAATATAACTGTAAACTCAGCAACGTCTCGTAATTCTAATGCAGTATATATTCCGTTTGTAACAATGGTAAGTCGTTTCCGGTCTGAATCATCTTTTAATCGTTTGGCCAACTCCAATGCTGTTGAGCTAGCATCTAGTAAAATACATTGATTGTTTGTAATTAACTTTTGCGCTTTTGTACTAATTAGGTATTTTTCTTCTTTGTTTTTCTTTTCCCTAGTCGAGAAATTAAAAAATTTATTGTCCTCAGGCTCTTGATCGACTAATACAGCCCCTCCATGAGTACGTTTTAGAAGACCTTCTTTTTCCATATTATTTAGATCATTCCTTAACGTTGCCTCAGAGACATTTAACCTCTGTGATAAATCACTCACTACAATTCTTTGATCTTTGTCCAAATACTCTAATATTGCATTCCTTCTTTCATGCATTAACATTTTCCCCACTACCATCAACCTTCCATTTACATAATCCTACTATCATAATATTTCATTATTGTAATTAGTTCAACTAAAGCGAAAAAAAAATAAACCTAAAAACGAAAAAAAATAAAAAAAATTGAAAGATTGTTCATGAGGCTACTACATGAAAAAGTAATCTTACTACTTGCTTATTGAATCGTGTAACCACCGTCGATAACAAAAGTAGACCCTGTTGAATAAGACGATGCGTCTGAAGCAAGGAAAATAGCTAATCCACCTAATTCATATGGTTTCCCTAAACGTTTCATAGGTATATAATCAAGCACATGTCTTAACTCACCCTGCTCTGCAAAAAGTGGTTTTGCCATATCGGTTTCCATATAGCCAGGAGCAATTGCATTCACTCGGATGTTATGAGATACCCACTCGTTAGCTAAACACTTCGTCATCATCACAACAGCAGCTTTAGAAGAATTGTATGCACATTGTGCCTCTGTATTAGCTATAAACGAAGACATTGACGCTATGTTTATAATGGAGCCACCACCTGTTTCCATCATCTCTTTTCCTGCAAGCTTGGAAACTAAGAACACTCCATTTACATTGACTTCCATTGTTTTATTCCAATCTTGTAAACTCATTTCTTCAGCTTTGATTTTTTGACATATCCCTGCATTGTTAATAACAACATCAATTTTCCCAAAATGCTCGATTGTCGATTGAATAAGTGCTTGCACTTGGTCTTCTTGCGTTACATCAACTTGAAAACCTAGAGCTTCAACTTCATTCTGTTTTTTGATTTCTTCTGCTGTTGCTTTTGCTGTTTTTTCATCTAAGTCAGCTATAACAATATTTGACCCAGATTGCGCTAATGCAGTGGCCATCTCTCTCCCTAACCCTTTTGTACCTCCTGTTATGATTGATACCTTTCCTTGTAAATTAAAAAGATCATTATATTGAACCATTATAACTTCCCCCTAATCTTTATTAAGGAGCAGCATCACTAACACAAGTAAGTGATGCTACCCCCAATCAAATCTAGAGCATTTCCTTGAATTGGGAAACAACATTCTGTACGGTAAATCCGTACTCATCCATAATTATAGTTCCTGGCGCTGATGCTCCAAACTGGTCAATAGATAAAAGCTTTCCGTCATCACCTATATACTTGTGCCATCCTAATGATGAACCCATTTCAATACCTAAACGAATCTTTTGATCTTTCGGTAAAATCTCTTCTTTATACGCATTCGATTGCTTTTCAAACCGATCCCAGCTAGGCATACTAACGACAGATACATAGATTCCTTCTTTTTCGAGTTCCTCTTGAGCAGCAACAGCTAAGGAGACCTCTGAACCAGAAGCTAATAACAAACCGCAAGATTTCCCTTTGGCCGAAGAAATGATATATGCACCCTTTTTTACCCCTTCAAATGCCTTCTGACTATCAATTAATGTAGGTAAATTTTGTCGAGATAAAATAAGTGCCGTCGGTTGCTTAGTGCTTTCTACTGCCACCTTCCAAGCAGCAACTGTCTCATTTCCATCTGCAGGTCGAATAGTTGAAATTTCTGGAATTGCCCGTAAAGCCGCCAGCTGTTCTATAGGTTCGTGAGTAGGGCCATCTTCTCCAACTGCGATACTATCATGTGTGAAACATACGTTACTGGTAATTGCATTAAGCTGATAGCCGAATCGCTGGTCTAAGATAGTCAGAAAAGACAAAAAAAGTAGCTGCATAGGTTTTCACTCCACATGTAGTGCCATTCCATTAGCTGCAGCCCCCATAGCAAATTCACGTACTCCAAACCATAGATTGCGGCCGCTGTAATCCGATGGATGAAAGTTCGCTGCTCCTTTTATCAACGTTTTATTCGAAGAAGCTAAGTCCGCGGATCCTCCAATGAGCTGGGGGACATGTTTAGCAATGGCATTGAGCGCTTCTTCACCTGATGAACGACTTGCTAGCTTATCCACTCCAACCTGATAAACCGGAACATTCTCGTCCCAACCATCTACAAGGGTTCCAGCTATAGCTGTCTTTAATTGTTTGGCAAGTTCAGGATAATCTGCTTCATAACGAGAAAATAATTCATTCCACTTTTGCTCTTTCACTTCTCCACTTTGTTGTATGTTTTGGAAATGCACTTTCACTTCCTCAGGAACATAGAACTCTTCATCGTAATGCCAATTATAGGATTCTTTTACTAGCTTGATTTCCTCTTTACCTAGGGGCGCCCCATGCGAAGCTGATTTACCTCCTTTATTAGGAGAACCGTACCCAATCACCGTCTTCACTTCAATTAAAGTTGGCTGTTCCGTATTTAGTTTCGCATCTTTTAATGCTTGAGCCAAAGCCTCTACATCATTTCCATCTTCTACCCGTATCACTTGCCAATTATATGCTTTAAAACGTTCTTCTACACTTTCACTGAAAGAAAGATGTAGTTCACCATCTAAGGAAATATCATTTGAATCATACAAGACAATTAATCGACCTAATTTCAAATGTCCTGCTAAAGACGCTGCTTCTGCAGAGACACCTTCCATTAAATCTCCATCTCCACAAATGCTATATGTGAAATGATCAATAATTGGAAATGCATCTCTGTTATAAGTTGAAGCTAAATGGCGTTCAGCCATTGCCATTCCTACAGCCATCGCAATCCCTTGTCCGAGCGGTCCTGTTGTTGCGTCCACTCCAGGTGTATGTCCGTATTCTGGATGACCAGGTGTTTTGCTTCCCCACTGCCTAAACTGCTTTAAATCTTCTAAAGACAAATCATGCCCGGTTAAGTGTAATAAGCTGTAGAGTAGCATAGATCCATGCCCCGCAGATAATACGAAACGATCACGGTTAAACCATTCCGGATTACGAGGGTTATAATTCATACAATTAGACCATAACGTATATGCCATCGGAGCTGCCCCCATTGGCATTCCGGGGTGTCCTGAACCAACACTTTCTATTGCATCGATTGCAAGAGTTCTGATGGTATTAATAGAAAGTTGGTCTATATTTACTTTAAGTTCATTCATTATGCTTCCTCCTACCAATCATTCATCTGCTATAGTAGCTACCAGTTTCCCCAAAAGCTTTCACCTATTTTTCAATTTATGAATGACGAGCTTCAATAAATTGATAATTTTTAACATCGCCACCAATAGCAACGAATGAATGTGAGAGGGTAAATTGGTCCTCTTTCTTTTGGATTCCTTTAACTAATAATCCATCTGTTATGCCTGTTGCTACAAAGAAACACTGGTCTGTCTTAACAATTTCATCAATCGTTAATGTCTTCTCAGGTTCCTCAATTCCCATTTCTAGACACCTTGAGATTTCTTCTTCACTTTGCGGAACGAGTTGACCTTGAAAATCTCCACCTAAACACTTAATTGCAGTCGCGGTGATGACACCTTCAGGGGCACCACCCGTTCCAACTAACATGTCAATATTCATTTCATCAATGCAAGTGGCTATAGCACCTGGTATATCCACATCAGGAAATAACTTTATTCTCGCCCCTAGTTCTAAAACTTCGTCAATTAACATATGATGCCTCTCCCTCTCTTGTATCATGATTGTTAATTCATGAACTTCCTTTCGTAGGGCTTTAGCTACAACTGACATGTTCTCTGTTAAGGTTGCATTAATATCTATACATCCTTTTGCTTTTGGACCAACTGCTATTTTTTTCATATACATGTCTGGAGCATGAAGCAAGCTTCCTCTAGCTGCACCAGCTACAACGGTTAAGGCATTTTCTTGCCCTTTTGACATTAATGTTGTTCCTTCCACTGGGTCTACCGCTATATCTAATTGAGGTCCTTTTTTTGTACCAAGCTTTTCGCCGATATACAGCATCGGTGCTTCATCCATTTCCCCTTCCCCAATAACGATTACACCTAACATATCAATCGTATTCATTTGATTTCGCATTGCCTCTGTCCCAGCGCCATCAGCTTCATTTTTCTTTCCTTTTCCAATCCACGGATATGCTGCGATGGCCGCTTGTTGTGAAACGGTCAGAAAGTCCATTGCTAATGCTTTTACATCCATTGGGTTTGTTGCAATCTCTGTGTTCATCCTGTATCCTCCTCTCAATCATTTTTGAATAAAAATCAAATCCTAAACATTTTTTTTTAAAAGAATGAATTTGGACCATATTTATCTTGTCTAAGCATAGATTCTACAGTTAATACGTAGAATCTATGCACTTATTAAAAGATTAGACTGTTTGACTTGCACTCACCGTTTTTAAAAATGCATCCAAGATCAAGTATGCTGAAGTTGCACCTGGATCTTGATTTCCTAACGACCGTTCTCCTAGACGACTAGATCTTCCTCTTTTTGAAAGTAAGTCTTTTGTAGACTCCATTCCTTTTTTCGCTTCAGCAACTGTTTTTGTAAAGTTAGAAATAAAATCTTCTGATGAATCATAAGCTTTCAAACTATCAAGTGCAGGTTGAAGTGTATCGACCATTGTTTTATCTCCTACTTCTGCTTGACCGCGTTCTTTAATGCCTTCAATAAAAGCGATCCAGAAGTCAACTATGTCATTAGAAGTTAATTCTGACTTTTGTTGAACAATTTTTGCCCCTCTTAGAAAACCAGTTGCATAAAGAGGGCCAACTGATGACCCAACTGCACTTAAAAATGTACGTCCAGTTGTAATGAAAATGCGCCCGCAATCTTCTTCATCTTTCAACTCACCTTGTAACTTCTCATTAACCGCCTGCCATCCAATGGACATCGTTACTCCATGATCTCCGTCGCCTAACTTACGATCTAGTTCACACAAATAGTCTTTACTTTCCTCCATTACATCAACAACATTTTTTAAAAATTTTAATACGTCTTGTGAGTGAAATCTCATATTCTTCATCCCCCTATACTTTTACTTTTGTACATACATTGGACAATCAGCAGAATGATCAATAAATTCCTTTAATTCATCATCTAATTTCAAAATAGACACCGAACAACCACCCATTTCTAATGAAGTGCTATAGTCTCCAACGTAAGATCTATGGATTGAAATTCCTTTTTCCGTTAAGATTTGCTCTACTCTTCTAAACATAATATATAATTCCATACGAGTCGTTGATCCTAATCCGTTTACTAAGACTGAAACACTTTCCCCTGATTCAATCGGCATATCATTAAGAATATCTTGGACTAGACGGTCTGCCACTTTATCAGCTGTTTGTAAATCACCTTTTTCCACCCCAGGCTCCCCATGATGTCCAAGTCCAATTTCCATTTCATTTTCGCCTAGCTCAAAGCTTGGTTGACCTGTTTGAGGGAGGGAACATGGTGTTAATCCAACTCCCATTGAACGAGTGTAATCGTTCGCTTTTTTTGCTACACGAACCAGATCCTCAAGGTTATACCCTTTATCAGAAGCAGCGCCTGCTACTTTTGTAACAAAAAATTCCCCAGCAATTCCTCTCCGCTTTTCTTTTTCTTCTTTCGGAGCTGATGCCACATCATCAGTTACTAAGACCGTGCCTACTTGGATACCAAACTCCAAATCAGCTAGTTCCGCAGCCATCCCAAAATTCATTACATCTCCTGCATAGTTCCCATATATATAAAGAACGCCTGCTCCTTTATCAATAACTCTAGTTGCTTCAAGAATAGGATCTGGAGGAGGAGAAGCAAAGATATTCCCTACTGCCACACCGTCAGCCATTCCATTTCCCACATAACCCATAAAAGCTGGCTCGTGACCAGAACCGCCACCTATTAAGACACCGACCTTCCCATCTTTTGTTTCCTTAGCTGTGACAATCGATCGCTGATTTTCAGATAACTGTTTAACATGGTTTGGAAACGCTTTTATATAACCTTCTATCATTTCATCTACAACTTTAGTAGGATTATTGATTAATTTTTTCATTTTATATACGCACTCCTTTCATATACTCGTTCTCTTTGTCACTTATTTGTTGTACTTTTCTTGCTGAGTTTCCACCTGGAAATTCTGATTCTAAGTAAACCTTTACAATTTGTTTAGCAAGTTCAATTCCTATCACTTTTGCTCCCATTGTTAAGATTTGCGCATTATTACTTTTTTGAGCACGCTCAGCTGAATATGTGTCATGACAAAGTGCAGCTCTAATTCCTGGTACTTTCCCAGCAGCGATTGCAACGCCAATTCCAGTCCCACAAACTAAAATCCCTCTATCAATTTTCCCTCCCATAATATCGTCTGCTACATCAAATGCAACTTGTGGATAATCAACTTCACTACAGGAATCTTGACACCCATAATCTTGCACTTCATACCCTAATTCTATCATATATTCTCTTAAACTTTCTTTCATATCAAATGCATTATGATCTGAACCAATCCCTAGTTTCATTCTTATCTCTCCTTTTCATTTCGTAAATTAACATTCCCAAACTATACTTTCATTTACAATTTTTATTTTTTCATTTTTTGTAAAATAAGTCAATATATTTTTTCGTTTTCTTTCGTTTATTTTCGTTTATTGTTTTTAGAGTAAAAAAATAACGCCCAACCATTACTATAATATTGGACGTTATCTTTTTAGTAATCATTTATTACAACAAGATTTATTGAGCTGCTTTATAAGTCTTAACCTCAATATCAAGCGAATCTTTTGGTAATGTTACAAACTTCATCAGAAGCGCACTAACTATATGAAGACCAGTAAAAATCCAAATGATTCCGACAACTCCAACTGACCCTATGAAAGCGCCTACAATAACAGGCCCAATAAACGTGCTTAATCCAGCGCCAAGATTTAAGATAGACATAGCCGCCCCTCTGTTACCAGGTGCTAACGAAGGAATTAATGCCGATAAAGGAACATACGCTGCTAAACAAGCGCCAAAAGCAATAGCTATGGCAGTGGTCGCCCAATAGTTCGCTCCCATAAAATACGGTACATAATACAAGCCAGCAAACGTAATACCGCAACCTACCCCACCAAACCACATAACTGTGTTCCGCCAACCTAATTTATCGCCGACAATTCCAAATATGAGGTTGAAAATTACGTTACTCGTCCATAATGCTCCATAAATTTGTAACCATTCCGTTCTTGTAAAACCAATTTCCATCATATAAACTGGCATAAAAACAACTATTCCGTAAGCTCCAGCAGTATTGATTGTTCTTACAATCCCACCAATTCCGACTTTTGGCTTTTCAAAAGCAATTGTAATCCCTTTTGCAATATATTTTAACGCATCTGCTTTTGTCTCAAATCTCTTTTTGCTATTACTACTTTTGTCTTCTTTGTTTAAGAAGATTCCAACTGCAGCACCTAATACCGTAAATATAAGCGCACTCCACAATGTTCTGATTTCTCCAAGGTAAGGTAAGGCAAAACTAGAATAATAAGCTCCTAACACATTTAAGCCAGCTGCAAATGAAACCCAGAACCACCCTACAGCTGTTCCAAGTTTTTCTTGAGGTGCATAATAGGTGAGCCAAACTAGAAATGAATATGCAAATAGTGGATAACCGAGTCCACGAAGGGCATAAGTTGGGATCATAATCCCTAAGTTCATAGTTGGGATCCCCGCTGTTAAGAAGACTAATGTTCCAGCTGTAAACAAGGCTACACCCCAGATCATAGCTCTTCTTGCCCCTAAAATTTCAGCAAGAACTCCGGAAAGCCACGCCGCAATTGCAACAGCAAAACCATAAACAGAAAACAAAAGGGCTGATTGCTGAACAGTTAATCCACTATCAATTAGGTAAGAAGATAACCAACCGAGTTCAAGTCCTTCCCCAATCATAAAAATCATAACACCTAGATAACCTAAGGCCATCTTCGGATCCATACCGACTTTTCCTAACAATCCTTGGTTCATTATTCTATTCCCACCTTTTTTTTAATTAGGAAGTGGGTTATAAACCATTTTATAACCCACTTCACTCAAAAATGACTACTTTAGAGACTAGGGTTCAAAATGACTTTAAGAGATTCTCTTCCGTTCTTAACAAGCTCAAATCCTTTTTCAAACTCCTCTAGTGGTAATTGGTGGGTAACAACACCTTCAGTTGGTAAATCCCCATTTTCAATCCCATTAATAACAGGCTCATAACAATATGGACCTAAATGTGAACCTAAAACATCTAGTTCCTTACGGTCACTAATAATGCTCCAATCAACTGTTACGGGATCTTTAAATACACTGAACTCAACAAACGTTCCTAACTTGCGAATCATCGACAACCCTTGTTCAACCGATTTTTGAGCACCAGTTGCTTCTATGTAGATATCGCAACCATACCCCTCTGTCAAATCTTTCACTATGGAAATTGCATCTTCTTTAGCAGGGTTGATTACCATATCAGCACCAAATTGCTTAGCAAGTTCTAACCGATCTTCAAACAAATCTAATACAATTAATTTACCTGCTCCTGATTTTTTAATTGCTCCAATCATTCCAAGCCCTAGTGTTCCAGCACCAGCAAGAACAACTACATCACCAAGCTGAATTTTTGCACGTTGGACAGCGTGCATTGAACAAGCATATGGTTCTATTAAAATAGCTTTTTCAATTGGCAAATCCTCTGGTACTTTATAATTAATTGCTTCTTTCGTAAACTTCATATATTCGGCCATTGCACCATTTACATTGTTTTGGAATCCATAAAGGTCATGCTTTTCACACATCCAATATTGACCTCTCTTACAGAAGCGACATTTCCAGCAAGGGACAATCTGCTCAGAAATAACTCGGTCCCCCACTTCAAAGTCTTCAACACCCTCACCTAACGCTACAACTCTACCAATAAACTCATGACCAGGAATCATAGGAGCTTTAATATACGCAGGCTGTGTTTCATCTCCCCAAAAACTCGGAGCACCATCGTACGCTTTTAAATCACCTGCACAAATTCCACACGCCTCAACTTTTACTAACATTTCTCCCTTTCCTATAGAAGGAACATCTACTGTTTCAAAACGATAATCCCCAGGTGAATAAGCTACAACCGCTTTCATTTTCTTTGGTACAAACTCAGATGAACACATTATACAACTCTCCCTTTTCTAATTTTATTAGTTTCAA
>NZ_BAUT01000036.1 GCF_000513095.1 Halalkalibacter wakoensis JCM 9140 | reverse complement strand
GGCTTAATTTCTCTAGTATTCATCTTCTCTAAAGCCAAAGTCTCGGAGATGGGCTGGTTTATTGCGCCAGTCTTTTTGGACTTTCACCCATATTTCGAGAAATACTTTGGAACCAAGTAAAGCTTCGATATCACCACGTGCTCGTTTCCCTACTTCTTTTAACATTGAACCTTGTTTTCCAATGATGATCCCTTTTTGTGATGTCCTTTCCACAATAATGGTTGCACCAATATAAACCGTATCGCTATTTTCTCTTCTTTTCATTTGCTCAATATTAACCGCAACCGAATGCGGGATCTCTTCTCTTGTTAAATGTAAAACCTTTTCTCTAATAAGTTCACCAACCACAAATCGTTCTGGGTGGTCTGTCACTTGGTCACTTGGATAATATTGAGGTCCCTCATCAAGGTATTCTGTAATTTGCTCCATAAGGGTCGTAACATTATTCCCTTGTAGAGCTGAAATCGGGATGACTTCTTTAAAGTCATATTTTGTTCGATACGTTTCAATAACCCCTAACAAATCGTCTGGAACAATTTTATCAATTTTATTTATGACTAAGAAAACAGGTGTGGTTGTGTCTTTTAGACGTTCAATGATAAACTCTTCTCCTGATCCAAATGCCTCGGTAGCATCCACAACGTACAAAACTAAATCTACTTCTCTTAATGTGTTTTGAGCGACTTTCATCATAAAATCGCCTAGCTTATGTTTAGGCTTATGTATTCCTGGGGTGTCAATAAACACAATTTGAGATTCATTGCTTGTATAAACACCTTGTATCTTATTCCTAGTCGTTTGTGGCTTATCAGACATAATTGCAATTTTTTGTCCGATCACGTGATTTAACAATGTTGATTTTCCAACGTTCGGTCTACCTATAATGGAAACAAATCCTGATTTAAATCCTTTTTCGTTATTCATTCATATCCTCCGCTGTAAATGCACCCGGTAGTAATTGTTCTACCGTCATTTCACTAATATTTCCTTTTAAGTTTGTTAAAATAACTGGGGTTTCTTTAGCACATAATTCTACCATAACTTGACGACAAGCCCCACATGGCGAAACTGGTCCATCTGTATCGGCTACAACGGCAACCATTTTCACTTTAAGGTTTCCTTCTGAATAAGCCTTAAACAGAGCGGTACGTTCTGCACAATTTGTAAGACCAAACGAAGCATTTTCTATATTGGCCCCCTTAAAAACTGAACCATCTTCCATTAGAAGAGCTGCACCAACTGGGAATTTTGAATAAGGTACATACGCATGCTCTCTTGCTCGTTTAGCTTCAACGATTAACTGGTCTTTATTCATCTTTCTCTTCCTTTCCTCTTGAACGTACATGAACAACCATTTTTCTTTCGTCGTATTCAGTCTCCATATTTTGAGCGATAGCTTCTGGGTCAGGTGGAACAACAACTCCACCAGAGATGATAAACTTTAACCCTTGTTCAACCGTCATATTTAAAACAATCACTTCATCTCTAGGTACTAATACAAGCCAGCCTGATGTTGGATTTGGTGTTGTCGGCAAAAAAACATTTATACAATCATTTGCCGTAACACGCTGAACTTCTCCTTTTGATTCACCTGTTTGAAACCCAATTGTATACAGACCCTTTCTAGGATACTCAACCAGTACGACATTTTTAAAAGAGGTACGTTCTTGCGCAAATGCATGAATGACTTGCTCAACAGACGTATAAATAGAATTTGCAATTGGAATTCTTCTAAAAGTCCGATCGATTGTCCCAAATACTTTTACTCCTCTTCCTTGAATCCGCATTGCCCCAACCCAGGTAAGCAGTAAGATCGTAAGAACAAATCCTATACCTAATAGACGCTCAGAGAATGGGGTAAACACACCAAGAAAGTATATCGTACCTTCTTCAATCGTAATAATATTTAATGCTTTTAACAAATCGGTTATAAATGAACCGAGAAAAGCATCTATAAGCCCAAATAAAAATTGGATCACATAAATGGTCGCAATTGCCGGCAATAAAAATATAATTCCTGCAATAATGTTCTTCTGAAATCTTTTCCACATATTAGAGGGATCTCCTCTCAAGCAGTTCTATAACCAATTCATTATGGCTGGTATAAACAGAAAACAACCAATAATTACAGCAAACAAACAGTATACAAAAACAGCCGCTGCTGCAATATCTTTTGCTCTTTTTGCTAATGGATGGTACTCTTCTGTAACCAAATCGACCGTACGTTCAATTGCTGTATTCATGATTTCTAGTGCAAACATTCCAGCAATCACTAATAGTAAAAGAACCCAGTGATAAATCGGGAAATTTAGAAAATATGCAGTGATAATCATAACCGTTGCTACTAGTAAATGAATTTGCATATTCTGTTCATGTTTCACTACATAACGAAAGCCTTGTGAAGCGTAAAAAAATGACTTAAGCAATCGTTTAAACCCTCTTTTATTTCTATCGTGTAAGCCCATAAGCAGCCAAAATATCCTCTTGCTTCGAGAACATTTCCTTCTCATCCGCTTCCGTCATATGATCATACCCTAATAAATGAAGCACTCCATGAACGGTAAGAAATCCTAGCTCCCTCTCAAAGGAATGTCCATATTCTTCAGCTTGCCTTTTTATATGCGCCGAAGAAATGATAATATCTCCAAGGATATTAGGCATCCCCTCCAGCTTAGTGAACTCTGGCTCCTCTTCACCCTGCTCATTAAGCGCAAATGAAATGACATCAGTGGGTTGGTCTTTATCCCGATATTCTTTGTTGATCTCTTGAATACGCTGTTCATTTACGACGGTCACTGACACTTCTAATTCTCCTGATAATTGTTCTATTTCTAATGTTTTTAAAATAATCTTCTCAACAAGGTCTTGTTGAAGTTTTGTAATGCTTTCTGTTTCGTCTGTAAAGTCAACGATTACATTCATCCTTTTTCTCCCTTTCCTTTTGGATCTTCTGGATATTCAATACGTTGATGGAAGGTTCCTTTTAACGTTTCAAGAATTGATACCGCAATTTGGTCAAGTTCTTTTAACGTTAAATCAGATTCATCAAATTGTCCGTCTTCCAGTTTGTCTTGAATTATTTTTCTTACTAATGCCTCAATTTTATCAGGAGTCGGCTTCTGAATCGTTCGAACAGCCGCTTCAACACTATCAGCAATTCCAACAATAGCAGATACCTTTGTTTGTGCTTTAGGACCAGGATAACGAAACTGAGATTCTGGTACAGGTTGTTCGGAATCCTGATTTGCTTTGTGATAGAAGTACTTTAACAGAGTTGTCCCATGATGTTGCTCCGCAATATCAATAATCTCCTTAGGCATTTTATATTCTCTTAACAAATCAGCACCATCGTATGGATGAGCAATAATAATGGTCCGACTTAATTGTGGAGAAATTTTGTCATGAGGATTTTCCATTCTCATTTGGTTTTCAATGAAAAAATGTGGCCTTTTTGTCTTACCTAAATCATGGTAATAAGACCCAACTCGTGCTAACAGTCCATTTTCACCAATGGATTCACATGCTGCTTCAGCTAAGTTTCCTACAACAACACTATGGTGGTATGTTCCTGGAGCTTCCACCAATATCTTTCGCAATAAAGGTTGGTTAGGACTTGACAGTTCAATTAAACGAGAGGTTGATAAAATCCCAAACCCTGCCTCAAAAAACGGCAACAATCCTATTGTTAACACAGCTGCAATAAATCCAGAAAGAAAGGCAAAACCTATATGCATTCCTATTTCAAACCAACCACTTTGAACGGTTTTCATAAAAAGCAAAGACAAAATAGCCACAATGTTAATACTAGATACAAACAACCCAGCCTGTAAAATCCTGGAAATTCGATTGGATTTATCTAAGAAATAAGCTCCTGCAAATGAGCTAAACAACATATAAAATCCATAAGTAAAATGGAACGTCCCTACCGTTTCATTGTTAAACATGATGCTTCCGATTACAGCAAACATAATTCCCGTGAACAACGCTAGACGCGTATGAATTAGCAACGTAATTAACATAGCGCCAATTGATACAGGGACGACAAATCCAATTCCTTGAATTTCTAACCCTTCCAAAAGACTTGTTATCTTCATAATAGCCACAGTTACGATAAAAATTAACATAAACATTAATAGATGGCTGTTATTATTTTGAACGGATGTTTTAGCTTCATTTACATAATACGCCAACATACTCACAATGAGTAAAACTAGCAAGGCCAAACCTATATAAGGAAATACATTAAACGAATCATCTAAAAGCCCAACAATTCGGAGTTGTTCATATATGTCGTGAGTGATCATTTCCCCTTCCTTTACAAGGAGTTGGCCTTCTCGAATCAAGACAGGCTCGACACTTTCTGCTGCTTCTTGCCTTACTTGTTCAGTCGCATTAGCATCATAAATATAATTAGGAATGACTGCAAACTGTGCCACTTCAATCATTGCATCAATTAATTGGCTATTAACCGTTGACAACGCAACTTGATTGCTCACTTCTTGCTTCGCCTCAGGCAATTCACGAATGGAAATTCTTTCACTCATGACTTCATGAACAGCATTAGTTGTTGTTTCCCTTGCTATTTGCAACTGTGAGTCAGTAGCCTGTAAAAGTGTGACAAGAGCTTGATCAGTAATCCCGTTGTTACTTCGTAATGATAAAACTTCTTTCACATACTCAACATTTCCTTCAAGTTGTTCTTCTTCACTTAATGGCTCTTCCTCGCTATTCTCCTCTGCCTCTGCTTCTGTTAATCTAACCTGTTGCAAAAGCTCAAAAATATCATCTATTTTTTTCACTTGCCTTTGAGCATATTCCCTTTTTAAGTCGTAAACGGGGCCTACCTCATCAACGGCCGCACTTCGCCTTTCTTCTGTTGCCGTCTGATGTTCAATCGTAATTGGTGAACGAATATCTTTATCAGCAATTTGAGATAAGCGAATATCCATTGTTTCTGGAATGACATTTCCAAGAAGTAGTATATATAGGATGATGCCTACCGTAATAAAAAGAATTCTCCTTATGTATTGGTGGTCACGTAGTCTTTTCCACCACTTCTGCTGATCTATCGTTGATCTTCTTTTCAAATTCTTCACCTCATTCCCTACCGATCATACTAATAAAGTTGAAGACCCTCTTTCATAAAGAGGGTCTTCATATTAACGCCTCCTAAGGCAAGGCTTTCTTCTTAGAATGATCTCTCTCACTTGCTTTGTTCTTTTTCTTCCTCTTCTTGCTTATCGTAAGCTTGGATAATTTGCTGAACAAGAGTGTGTCGAACTACATCGGATTGTTGCAAGTAAATAAAAGCAATGTCTTTCACTTTGTCCAAAATTTCAATAGCAACTTTTAAACCCGACTTCTTTCCTCGCGGGAGATCAATTTGTGACAAGTCACCATTGATAACCATTTTAGATCCAAATCCAAGTCTCGTTATAAACATTTTCATCTGCTCACGCGTAGTGTTTTGCGCTTCATCTAAAATAACAAAGGCATCATCCAACGTTCTTCCACGCATATAAGCTAACGGTGCGACTTCTATGGTCCCGCGCTCCATTAACCGCGTTGTTTGTTCCATTCCTAATACATCGTGAAGGGCATCATACAATGGACGCAAATACGGATCAACTTTCTCTTTTAAATCACCAGGAAGAAAACCTAAACTCTCTCCAGCTTCCACCGCTGGTCTGGTTAATACAATTCGTTTCACATGTCCATCCTTTAACGCTGTAACTGCCATGACGACCGCTAAATACGTCTTTCCCGTACCAGCTGGACCGATACCAAACACCATATCCTTCTTTTTCAAAGCAGATACATAGTGACGCTGTCCTAATGTTTTTGCAATAATAGGCTTTCCTTTAACATTTGTTGCTACTTTTTCATCGTACAACTCTAATAACTCATCAAGACGATCCTGCTCTGCTAACTGAACAGCATACACTACATCTCTTTCAGAAATAGAAATTCCTTTACGAATTAATTGTATTAAAGTTGAAATGATTTTTTCGACAATTTCAATCTTTCTCTCATCTCCAGTAACGACCACTTCTTCACCACGTGTGACAAGTGTTACTTGAAGATGCTCTTCTATTCGCTTCAGATGTCTGTCATGAGGTCCAATAAGTGATTGTGACTCATTGGCATTCTTGACTTCTAACTGTATTGTTTTCGTTTCTGACAATAGACTCAATCTCCTTGAATAATCGGTTGTTCCGATGTAATATCTTCTATTACTTGGTAATGTATCCGTAAGTTTACTTTACCATTCTCAACAGCTTCGTGCAAAACTTTTTCGCCAATGATTTCCGCATCCTTTGGTAAATGTTTCATTAAATCTTGACGACCTCGTTCTCTACCTGCTTTAACTGCTTCTTCTTTTGTATACGTACGCTCATATTGTTGGGTTTCAAGAAAATCGTTGCGTTTATACGAAATCGGCAAAGACCATTTGAAAAACTTGAATGGTCTTTCATGTAATGACTCAGTTGTTTGTTCAAAATGAATGTTTCCAAATCCCCAAATCGGCAAATCAAAGCCATAGATAGAAACGTAATGCTTTGATTTTGCCTCACCTGTTAATGTTGTAAAAAGGGTATCTAATGGAACTTCTACTTGAGACTTGTACCAAATCTCTCCTAAGACAACCGCTTGTGCAGGGACTAACTCTTTCTCCTCATCTTCTGCTTCATCCTTGCCTATATAACCTGATACAAGTCTATCACCTTTTTCAACAAAATCATTGGGCTTAACTAAAGCTTGACCATGTTCAACAAATATTTTTCGAATAATTGCTTTCTTCGTTGAAACTAAGTGCCTCGGACTATAGCGCTCAGCTTCTTCAGGAAGTTGTTGTTCTACAACTTCAAACTCAAAGGTCGTCCCTTTTTGCCTCACACCAACCCATGTTGCTCCCTGAACCAATTCTGTTACATCTCTTTGAATTAACTCCACACTAGGCAAGGAAAATTGAAAGGCTCCACGTTTGATCCCCATTTCTGTTACGACTTGTCTCAATTCATGCTCGACTTGAGGAGAAGCCCCTTTAATTTCGACTCCCCACACCATATTGGAAAGAATAAACATAATAACCAAGAAAGCTGCTAGTCCACCAACAAAACCCGAACGTGCAAGAATACGTTTAACCAAGAAGGGCAAACCATTTCGCTGTATAAATGTTACCTTGCAATGTGTCATGCGCAAAAGAGGACGAATCCTCTTTGCATCATTGACATCCATATAACAAACAATGCGCTTATCTCCAATTTTCTTTATTTGCCATATAGAAATGCCTTCTTTTATACACCTATTTAAAAATGTTTCTGGATAGTCACCATCTATACGGACACGAACGTAGCCATGTAAATGGTTAGTCCAATTATTCTTCATTTTTGTTTTTCCCCCTTTAAAACATACGTATACGTAGGTTGTAAGTATGTACGTTATTCATCTATAAAAAGAACCTGATCAATCCTACCTTCAAGTAAAAGTTCCTCTGGCAAGATTGTTTTAATGACAAAATGATCTCCTTTAATGAGTAATTGCCCCTGTTTTAACAATAGGCGGAGTTCTTGGTTAGAAAACCGTAGTACACCGCGATGATTTTCAATGTAAATGTGCAACTGGCCAATCATTGTAATTCGCGGTAGGTCCATCATGACATCCTCAGGTAGTTGGAGTTGCTTTGTCATCCAGTTCTTCATTTGCTGTCTCATCTTTTTCATACGTGAACCCCCTCTCCTCTAATCTTTATGATGCATTTTGATTGGTTATCACAAAGAATCCACTTAAAACAAAAAAAAGAAGCAGTACCTAAAAGGCACTACTTCTAAAATCTTCTTTTTGAAAATGTATTGTGGGGTTGACGCGCACGCGGCCGCCCTAACACTTCAGCCCAAACAACAGCTTTCATCGCTTCTTCATTCGTTAAGCGGTTTAAATGGAGATCAAGACCACCTTTTTTACTTGGTGTTTCCGTATCACTTCTTAATTCAGAAGCTTTATAAGAAGTTTCTTTTCTTTTTTTACGGAGTTGATCGTATTGATCTTTTATTTGCTGTTGCCGATCAGCAATTTCGTCTGTCCTATCTAGATGAGTCGTTTCAACTTGAATTTGACCGGGACTGGCAGGCTCTATTTCTTCTTGCTTAAAGATATCGCGCCAATCCACCTGATCGTCTTGAGTTTGTGGTTGTCTAGTCCTTTCACCAGCATTTCCTCGTTTTTCTTGTTGCTGCTGACCAGCTCCAGCCATCCGACCAAACATACTAATCAGACCACCAATAACAACGGCTACAAAGATAAAATTCTGGACAATAAATTCAAGTAAATTTTCTAAAGGCACATTCATCTCCTCCTTTCATTTTTAGGGGAGGATTCATGATTAATCTCGCTTAGGATTAGTTGAATCTCCATCAGTTGCTTTGCTAATGGAACCACGCATATCCGTGTCTGCCATTACATTCTGATAATTCATATAATCCATTACACCCATATTCCCTTGACGTAATGCCTCTGAAAGCGCCATTGGAACCTCAGCCTCAGCCTCCACAACCTTCGCACGCATTTCTTCTACTTTCGCTTTCATTTCTTGTTCTTTCGCTACTGCCATTGCACGACGTTCCTCAGCTTTTGCTTGAGCAATTTTCTTATCAGCTTCCGCTTGGTCCGTTTGTAGTTCGGCACCAATGTTTTTGCCGATATCAATATCCGCAATATCAATTGATAAAATCTCAAATGCAGTTCCTGCGTCTAACCCTTTTGAAAGTACAGTTTGTGAAATCATATCTGGGTTTTCTAATACTTTTTTATGATTATTAGCAGAACCGATAGTCGAAACGATCCCTTCCCCGACACGAGCGATGACCGTATCTTCACCAGCACCCCCGACTAAGCGGTCAATATTCGCACGTACTGTAATACGAGCTTTTGCTTTTACCTCAATCCCGTCCATTGCCACACCGGCAATAAATGGTGTTTCAATTACTTTAGGATTTACACTCATTTGAACAGCTTCAAGTACGTCACGACCTGCTAAATCAATTGCTGCAGCTCGTTCAAAACTTAAATCAATGTTTGCACGTTGTGCCGCAATAAGAGCGTTAACAACACGGTCAACGTTACCACCTGCAAGATAGTGTCCTTCTAGTTTTGATGTACTTAGATCTAGACCGGCTTTTACCGCTTTAATTAACGGATTAACAACTCTTGCTGGAATAACACGACGTAACCTCATTCCTACTAATTCAAAAATCCCAATACGAACTCCCGCTGCTAGAGCAGAAATCCAGAGCATAACTGGTACAAATGTAAATAACACCGCAAGCAAAATTAACAAAATTGCTAATCCAATTAATAATGTAATACTACCAGGATCTAATACCATTTTTTATTCCTCCTTTGAATGATTTTCTTTCACTTCACGTACAACGATTCGTGAACCAGCTGTATAAACAACTTCAATAACGCTACCCTGTCCAATATATCCTCCCTCGGACACCACGTCAAGGCGTTCTTCGTTAAAAACAGCCGAGCCTGAGGGCCTTAGTGGAGTTAATGTTTTTCCTTTCTGGCCTACTAACTCTTTTCTTGTTTCATTCGTAATATATCCTTTTTCTGTACTTGTGGAATCTCTGTGAACAATTTTCTTCATTGGTCCACGATTTCCAAAGTATTTAAAAATAAATATCGCTGCAATTGCCGAGATGACTAAGGCAATGGCAATATAAATAATCATAGAAGCTGTTGAAAAAGAAGCTAACAGCATCCCACCAATAATAGCACCAATTCCTAGTAAGCCGAATATTCCAAAGCCAGGTATGAAGATTTCAATCATAATGAGTAAAAAACCAATAATAAACAAAATGATCGATTCCCAGCCAGCAAATCCTGCGAACATGTGTCCAAAGAAAAAGAGCAATAAAGCAGAAATCCCCATCAGTCCAGGTACTCCAAAACCAGGTGAGTACAATTCAAGCACCAGTCCTAAACTCCCAATTGATAATAAAATAGGAATGACAACGGGATGGGTAACAAACCGAGCAATTTGCTCAGAAAAACTGACTTCCATATCATGCTCAACCGCATTTTCCAACCCTAAATAATCAAGAACTTCTACACGATTTGAGGCAATTGCTTCTGCATACTCAACTTCAAGAGCTTGTTGAGCCGTTAACGTTAATAATTCACCCTCAGGAGCTCCTAGTTCTGGCAAGTCAATTCGTGCATCAGCCATAGCCAAGGCATATTCTGGTTCACGTCCATTTAATTCAGCTGCACTGCGCATTTCTGACAACCAATAAGATTGAGTTTTTTCATCAGCTGCATTCCCAGCACCATCAATAACAGCAGCAGAACCCATTGTTGCACCTGGTGCCATAATAATCTTATCGGTATTTAGCGCAATATAAGCGCCTGCAGAAATCGCTTTATTTCTAACAAACGTAATAATAGGTATGTCTGTTTCCTGAATAATCATGGCTATATTCCCTGCAGCATCAACCGCACCGCCGGGTGTATCCATTTCTAAAATGATGTGGGTTGCCCCTTCTTCCTTCGCCATCGCAATCGAACGTGACATAAATGCCTCAAGGCCACGCTCAACTGTTTGTTCAACAGGAATGTAATAAACAACAGGTTCATCATCTGAATCTGCATTCCCATAAGCAAATTGTTGAATTGGTACAAGAAAAGCAGCTAAAAGAATAAGGAAAATTGAGATTTTCATTCGAAGACCTTTTATATTCAAATTAGTTCCTCCCTTCTTTTATTATTTTCATTCATTCTACGAATACATCATTCCATCGGTTTCATTTTTTTATATTCGTTTATGATTTAGTTATCCCATAATCTATTTCATTCTATCATGAAATAATAAAAAGACTCTAGCAAAACAAAAAACGCCTCACCTCTTCGCACGAAGAGATGAGACGTTTGTGTCATTATGATAAATGTTGTTGCACAAGACGATTCACAAGACCACCATCAGCTTTTCCTTTAACCTTAGGCATGATTGCTCCCATGACCTTACCCATGTCTCCCTTGGTTGAGGCCCCTACTTCAGAAATTGTTTCTTGAACAATTTGAGTGACTTCTTCTTCTGAAAGCTGTTCTGGCATATAGTCTTCAAGTACGACAATTTCATCTCGTAACTTGGAAGCTAAATCTTCACGGTTTGCTTGTTCAAACTCATGGAGGGAATCCTTGCGTTGTTTCAGTTCGCGATTAAGCACCGTAAGGCTATCATCGTCCGTCAACTCACGTCCAAGCTTATACTTCTCGTTTTGCAACGACGACTTTACCATACGGATGACAGAGAGTCTATCCTTTTCCTTGTTCTTCATCGCATTCTTCATGTCTTGATTTAACCGTTCAAGAAGATTCAATGAAAGCACCCTCTCACTTCAATTAGAACTTACGTTTTCTTGCTGCTTCAGATTTCTTCTTACGCTTAACACTAGGCTTTTCATAGTGCTTACGCTTTTTAACCTCAGCCAACGTTCCTTCTTTAGAGAGTGATCTCTTGAAGCGACGAAGTGCAGCATCAATCGATTCGTTTTTGCGAACACGAGTTTCTGCCATTTTATTTCCCTCCCTCCGAAACAACCAACTCAGGACGTACATTAACCTTTCAGTGCACGTCTCTTAGCATTATAATATAATCAGAACTACTGGTCAACCAAAAAACGACATCTTCCCTATTTACTTGCTTTTAGCCCATTTAACATAAGGTCAATATAGATTTTTGAGACGGCATGATCTGATAATTCCCCTAGTGGATTGAACCAATGGTAACTCCAATTAACTGCCCCTAATATAGCTAATGTTACAATATTAGCATGAAGATCCTGACGGAATTCTTTCTTTTTGATACCATCTTCTATGACCTTCTTCATATTATCTTTAAAAGCGTCACTCTTTTTAAAGATATCTTCTAAATGAGCTTCATTTAGATGTTGCATTTCGCGGAAGAATACTCTTGCACTTTGTCCATGACCTTCTATGTGTTGCATGAGCATGTACACCATTTCAAAGAGTTTTTGCTCTTGGGTGCTCTCTTTGCTTACTATCTCATTTTGTCCTTTTAGTAAGTCCTCTATATAACGAAGATGAATCTCCATTAGAAGCTCTTCCTTGCTTTTAAAATAATAATAAAAAGTACCTTTTGTAACCCCAAGAGCCTCTACTATGTCTTGTATAGAGGTTTCTGTAAACCCATTTTGACCAAACAAACTAATGCTAATCTTAATTAATTTCTCCTTCATTTTTATAAGCGCCTCTCAATCCTTTAAAAATCATCGATTCTATCTATTAGTATAGCATAATACTTTTTTCTACACTTTGATCAATAACACGATTATATTAAACATCTCTATTTTCTTATCGGACCATTCGCTTCTTTTTTTCTTTTTTTCTTTTTTTCTGATTTCCTGTCATGCATGTACAATTTTGTCCATAGATTGAATGGAGAGGTGATCGGAGTGGTCAAAGAATTAGTTTCATTGTTGGCTGTATTTATCGCTTTATTTTTATTTGGAATGGTAGTCATGAGGGCAGGCTTATTTCATATCGGACAAGCGAGTTTTAAAAACATCTTACATCGCTTAACCAATTCAGCTTGGAAAGGTTTAATTGTTGGTGCGATTGCGACTGCAATCCTACAAAGTAGTTCAGCTATTATCATTATGACTGTAGGGCTTGTCGCAACTGGACTTTTGGCCTTCCGTCATTCAATAGGGATCATTTTAGGGGCCAACATTGGTACGACAATGACAACAGAGTTACTTGCTCTTGATTTATCCATGTTTATCGTACCTCTCTTAGGAATTGGTCTTGTTTCTTTATTCATTCCAAACAAACAAACATACTCTTTAGGGTGTTTATCATTTGGTCTTGCTTGTATTTTTATTGCCATGGATGGGTTAGAAACGTTAGCTTATCCATTATCTGCAATCCCAGCCGTTCATTCATTTTTTGACTTAACAAATGAGCACCAGCTTGTTGGTATTGGGATCGGTACTGTGTTAACAGCAATCATTCAGTCTAGTACAGCCACAACAGCTATTGCAATGGGTTTTATGACTGATCATGTTTTGGATTTGCCAGCTGGAATTGCTATTATGCTTGGGGCGAACATCGGGACTTGCATCACTGCCTATTTAGCAAGTATAGGTTCTGGGAGAAGTGCAAAGCTTGTTGCTTATGCAAACATATGGCTTAATGTTTTTGGAGTTTTATTATTTATTCCACTTATTGGGTGGCTTAGTACTTTTGCTAGTAGTCTGACCCCATCACCAATGATGCAGCTAGCTCATGCTAGCCTCATTTTCAATGTAATTTGTTCTATTATTTTGCTCCCTTTTGTAGCATATTTCGCTAAATTCATTGAATGGCTACATACTGAAAAAGCCACTTAAAATAAGGTACCTGCTGACGAAAGTCAAACAGGTACCTTTTTGGTGCATTACATTAGTTTTGGTACGATTGTTGGCTAGGAGACATACTTTGGCCGTATTGACTCTGACCTTGCCCTTGTTGGTTTTGCATTTGTTGTAGCTTTTGCAACTCTTGCTGTTGTTGTTGTTGCTGTTGTGTTTGTTGTTGCAATTGTTGCTGGGACTGATTAATTTGTTGAGTCATTTGATTCAATACATTAATGGACTGAATGGATTGACTAACAGAACCTAACATTTGCGTAGCTTGCTGAATGGATTGCTGCAAGTCTTGAAAGGTCTTTTGTTGCTGTTGTTGAGCTTGAGTACTAATTTGTTGCATTTGTTGCAATAGTTGATTTGTTTGTTGTTGATCTTGACCTGAAGACATCATTGAATTAGCTTGTTGCTGAGTTGATTGAAGTTGACTTAAAGTTGATTGCATAGTTTCTAAATGCCCTTTAAGCGGATCTAACTCCATACCAATTTCTACCTCAGCCTCTTCCGTTACATCTTCAATAATTTCTTTTGTGTCTTTATCCATTCCAAACTCCTCCTTAAATGACTCTTGATTTAGATCTTGTAAATCAGTACGACCAACATATACAGGGGCTGGCTCCGGTTTGCTTCCAAAAAAGTAAGCAAGTGCACCTACAACTGCAGCCAATACTAAAACAATGAAGAATAACATTCCATCGATGGTAATGCACCTCCGAATACCTAACAGTCATGACCTGTTTGATCACGACAAAAATTATTATGAACGAGATCTTACTTGATTATTTAATCTTGCTCATTCCAATATTAGGTGAACCAAATTAAAACAAAAAAACCTAACAGTGATATCTCTGTTAGGTCAGAATATATGTTAACCAATTCAGTCATACTACTTCCTGAGCTTCTTATCCGTAATAGGAAACGTTTGAAAAATTTCTCCACTTCTAATTCCTTCAACAAGAGACAATAGCCAATAATAATAAGACTTTGATTGTTCAAGAAGGTCAATAATTTCTTTTGCTTCTTCCTGGTTACTTTCATTTGCAACTTCGGAATGAATAATGTCATTTAACACCTTTTGAGCTTGATCAATGGCTTCAAGGTTTATATTTATTTCTCTTTCCCATTTTTTCGTAAAAAATTTATTGAAAAATTGAAAGAAATCTTTTTCTGCAACATACGTATGTTTTCGATTGCCACGCTGATATGTTTTTTTGACAATATCATACTCTTGAAGTTTTTTCACCCCCGTACTCATACTGGGTTTACTCATTCCAATTTCTTCACGCATTTCATCAAGAGTCATGTTATTCTCAAAATACATGGTTCCATATATTATGCCTACACTTCTAGTTACCCCATACAAATCCATTGTCTCAGCAATAGAGTCTATCACCAAATCTTTTGCCTTAGTAATCATTAGTTTAGCTTTTTCATCAACTTGATTCATTCAAATTCACCTCCTCAATTCTCTTTATTAAGTTTATTAATTTTTTTCTTTATAATTTTAATGTTACCTAATTATTGAAATATGTCAAAAAGAAAAATCTAAAAAATATTTAATGGCGTATGGGTTCATGATATAAAATTTGATTTCAAAAAATTATCTTTGACAGAAATTATATAGAATGATAAGTTTAAGATATTCAAAACGTTAATTTTTTTCTTAATTAATTTAACATAACTTATTTTTGGGGGCGATGTACGTGGCAATCGGACGAATGTATATTGATGGCCAATGGGTTGAATCTCATACAGGGAACACAAGAGAAATCATTAATCCATTTAATCAGGAAGTCATTGCAACAGTAACTGAAGGTGATGAAAAAGATTCACAATTAGCAATCCAAGCAGCTCGTAAAGCTTTTGATAAAGGAGATTGGGCTACAACACCTGCATCTGAACGCGGAGCTATTATTCAAAAAGTCGCTGATTTTATCAGAAGAGATAAAGAAGAGCTAGCAAAACTAGAATCCTTAGATACTGGGAAAACCATCATTGAGAGCTATGCAGATATGGATGACATAGCCAATGTATTCCAATACTTTGCTGGACTCGCTGATAAAAATGGAGGAGAAGTCATTCAATCTCCAATTCCGGATTCAGAGAGCCGCGTTGTACGAGAACCTGTTGGAGTATGCGGACAAATCAGCCCATGGAATTATCCACTATTACAAGCATCATGGAAACTTGCTCCAGCTTTAGTTGCAGGAAATACCCTTGTTGCTAAACCTAGTGAGATTACCCCACTTACTACCATTAAAGTATTTGAACTAATGGAAGAAGCTGGTGTTCCAAAAGGGGTTGCCAATCTAGTTCTTGGGCCAGGCAACACAGTTGGTGCCGAACTATCTACTAGTTTAGATGTAGATTTAATTTCATTCACAGGCGGAATTGAAACAGGGAAGAAAATCATGCAAGCAGCAAGTGTTAATGTAAAGAAAGTCGCTCTTGAATTAGGCGGTAAAAATCCAAATATTATCTTTGCTGATGCCGACTTCGATACAGCCGTTGACCAAGCACTAAATGCTGTCTTTTTCCATGCTGGTCAAGTGTGTTCTGCTGGATCGCGCTTACTAGTCGAAGAAAGCATTCATGATCGTTTCGTTGAAGCAGTAGTGAACCAAGCGAAGAAAATTAAACTAGGAAATGGATTTGAAGAAGGAACTCAAAGTGGACCTTTAATTTCTGCAGAACACCGTGAAAAAGTTGAAAGTTTTGTTCAAATCGGTATCGAAGAAGGCGCAGAATTAGTTTTAGGTGGAAAACGCCCAGAAGATCCAAAACTCCAGAACGGATTTTTCTATGAGCCTACTATTTTTATTAATTGTATATCTGATATGAGAATTGTTCAGGAAGAAGTATTTGGACCTGTACTAACGATTGAAAAGTTCAATTCTGCTGAAGAGGTTATTGAAAAAGCAAATGACACGATTTACGGCTTAGCGGGTGCTGTTTGGTCAACTGATATTGAAAAAGCTGAAACAGTAGCTTCTAAGTTACGTATGGGAACAGTATGGATTAATGACTTCCACCCTTACTTTCCACAAGCTCCGTGGGGTGGATTTAAACAATCAGGCTTTGGTCGTGAATTAGGACATATCGGACTAGAAGAATACACAGAAGTTAAACATATTTTCCGCAACAAAAAACCACAACCAGCAGGCTGGTTTGTGTAAACCAATAAGGCCGAGTTTGCCTTATTGGTTTACACTGGGGGGTGCGGAGACGCTGCTTTGTTTTAAGGACAGAGGAGTGCCCTTCTCCTCTAGATGCGCAGCGTGCGGAATCAGCCCAAACACCATAAACTTAATAAAGAAGCTGCTTAGGTCCCGCTAAGCAGCTTCTTTATTTTATTCAATGGAATGATTCGATTATGAACAGGGAAAAGTACAATTACACACTAAAAGGAGGAGGTTCTTATGACTCAACCAATACATGATCTTTCACAATGGCTAGAATCTCAAAAAGGCGAGACCATACTCATACGAAAAAACGAATTGTCTACCGGTTTACAACAGACTTTTGACATTGATCAAGTGACTCTTCAACTTGATCACATAACAGTTATAACAAATGATCAAAACATCGATGACTACATTCCTAGTAAAGAATTGGTCTTACATGGCGAAGGTCATATCAAAACAGCTGAAGGGATGAAAGAATTACCTCAAAACGCTTACGAAATTCCTCTTTTCGGAAAAATAGCGACTACGAACGGAACAAATGGACTAAAAGTAGAAACAGAAAAAGCTACTTATGACATATACGTTCAATAGTCTCCAAAACAGCTCTCAACCACGTTTATGTTGGTTGAGAGCCTCTGAACAAACTCATTCTATTTGCTGCAATGTTCGAACCATCATGTCTTCATTCATGGCCCCTATATGGATGTTTGTAATTATTCCTTCTTCATTAATGAAAAACGACGTTGGCATAGGTCCAACTTGATACAAGGAAGAAATCTCTTCTCGTTCATCTAAAAGGATTGGAAAAGACAATCCTATACCGGAAACAAATTCCTGTACATGATCAACTGTACTTTCTGTATTTGTTGCATTAATAGCGAGGATCATTACATCTTCATTTAGAAAGAACTTCTCCATTTCTGGCATTTCTGCCCGACACGGAGGACACCAAGTTGCCCAAAAATTAAGCATGATTGACTGTCCTTTATAATTCGAGAGCGATTGTTCCTCTCCATCTATTGTCGTTAATAGGAAATCTGGGGCCCTCTGTCCAACTGCAACCTTTGAAGTCGAGGTGCTATCCATATTTATCACTTGATTAGTTGGAGAAAATAAGCTCGAAATAAGAATAATAGCCAAAACAACTAAAACAATTTTTCCTTTTTTTATATTTTTATGTAAGCTGCTTTTGACAAAAGTAATTTTTTTGGAAGAGAGCAGTCCTATTAAGCCAATTAAGAAATAAAACCAACTTGGAACCGTTACATGAAACATACGTACTTCTAAAACTAGAGAACACATTCCTAGTACACTTCCATAAAGAACAGCAATTCTAATGGCGATTCTCTGTAGCATCGTCCCTTTTTGTAGTTGTATATAATAAAATAATAACAAAACAAGGTTGAACATCATTTGATAAAAACTAATAGGGTACCCATTTAAATTAAAAGGATAAAACGCAAAATAAATGGCTTCTAATACAAGATAGCTTATAAGGATTGGAAGAAAAACAATAACTTTAGTTTCATTTCTCATTTTCCAGAATACATAAAACGTTACCACTACCCAAGCGATGATCCATTCGTCCGTCCCACTTGGCATAGCTAACACTGCAATCGGGTCTCGAATGGTTATCGACGGATATACAAAAAGTGAGGCAAGCTGGTATGTAATAAAAAAATAGAACAGACTGTTCCAATACAGTTCCCTAGCAACTTGAGAACGATTTTCATCGTAAAGCAGTAGATTTGATATGGTGAGTCCTATTATCATGAGCGCAATTAACATGAGCCAAGTTTGTTTAATGATCAAAGGACCAACAATCCATACTTCTTCCATTTTCTCACCTACCTTTTTAATATCCTTTATCCTATTATGACAGTTGTCATAGTAGCTGTCTCTTTATAAAAAAAGGACCAAATCCATTCGATCCGGTCCTAAAATTAAATAATTAATAATCTGTGTTAGCCTGTTCCCCATTTACAATTGAAACTCCAGCACTGGCCCCAATTCGAGTAGCACCTGCATCAACCATTGCTCTAGCCCCTTCCAGGTCACGAACGCCTCCTGAAGCTTTCACACCAATATGGGGACCAACTGTTTCGCGCATTAATTTAATATCTTCTACAGTTGCACCTCCTGTAGAAAAGCCTGTTGATGTTTTGACATAGTCAGTCCCTGCCTTTACTGCTAACTTGCATGCCCGAACTTTTTCTTCGTCTGTTAAGAGACTTGTCTCAATAATAACTTTTGTTAGAGCTTTTCCTTTCGCTGCCTCTACAACTGCACGAATATCCGACTCAACTAGTTCGTCATTGTGATCTTTTAATGCAGCAATGTTTATAACCATATCCACTTCAGTTGCTCCATTTTCTATCGCATTCGTAGTCTCAAAAGCCTTCACTTCCGGAGTGGAAGCTCCTAGTGGAAAACCTATTACTGTACATACTTTTACTTCTTCAACATTATGTAATAGCTCAGCAGCACGTTTTACCCAAGTCGGATTTACACAAACAGAAGCAAATTTATATTCGCTAGCCTCTTTACATAAAACTTCAATTTGCTCCTTGGTTGTATCAGCTTTTAATGCAGTATGATCAATTAAGCTTGCAATTGATTGACTCATCATATAACACCCTTTCTAATTTCCTACTATTTAGCCTAGCATAGATAATTACCAGTGACGAGAGGTATTTGTTCATTATCTACACACAGGTAAATTACTTCATGACAAAGCCACCATCTACAACGATGCATTGTCCCGTTACAAAAGAAGACCATCCACTTGCAAAAAATAAAACACTTCCCACAACATCTTCTGGCTTAGCAATACGATGGAGAGGAGTTTGGCTTTTAATGAGCTCCTTCACTTCCTCTTTTGTCGTTCTACTCGCATCTGTAGGATACACTAAACCAGGCGCAATGCAATTGACTGTTATCCCAAATGGGCCAAGGTCAACTGCTAAGTTTTGCGAATACGTCAGTACCGCTCCTTTTGCTGTATTGTAATCATGATACGGAACAACCGGACGATAAACTAAGTTACTAATCATGTTGATCATTCTGCCCGATTTTTTATTTTTCATATACGGAATCACATGTTTAGTTACATTATACGTTCCTTTTAATGAACCATCGATTTGTCTTTGGTAATCCTCCCACTCAAGTTCCCAAGCAAGCTTACGCTGATCCGGATCAAAAGCATACGCATGTAAAGCATTATTTACAACAATATCAATCGTGTCAAATTCACTAATAACTTCATCGATCATGTGTTCAACATCAGATTCACATGTCACATTACCTTGAACAATCATCGTATCAATATCAAATGTATCCATTAAATAATTGGCTAGTTCCTCCGCTCGTTCCTTGCTTCTTAAGTAATTAATAACAACTGTAGCCCCTTGTCTCGCAAACCCTTCAGCGATCTTTGCACCAATTCCTCGACTTGAACCTGTTATAAGAACGACCTTTTGCTGTAATTGTGTGTCCATTTTATCACCTAGTTTAATTGTTCGACCAATTCATTAGTTGTAATCGTCTCAACATGAACCCGCTCGCTTAATAAACCTAAATCATAATAGGTTTGCTCAACTTCTTGTAAAATATCAAGGTTTAACCATCCAAGCCCTTTTTCAGCAATTTCTTCATTCGTAGAAGTATTGTTACGAATAGTAATAATTTCGATGTTTCTTTCTACATCTTGACCATCAATGGCTGCCCCTACCGCCACTTCAGCAGCCTCTTCTGGATGTTCCATTGTATATGCTACACTGTCACGATAAACTTGTAAAAAGCGCACTAGCGCCTCTTTTCTTTCCTGAAATGTTTTTTCGGTAACAACAAACACATCAGCTGGCGTATTTAACACATCTTTTACCTCAATGACATCCACTTCTCCTAATTCATTTCTCTGTGCATCAAATAACCCTGTATCCGTCGCTGCCGTAGCCACTACTTGTTTATTCATAAGTGGTCCAAAGTTTAAAACACCCGTTTCGATCAAATTAACATCATCTTCGGTCATCCCTGCTTGATGTAGTAGAACGAGAAGGTTTTGATAGGTTCCACTGCTTCTGCTATAAATCCCTACATCTTGTCCACGTAAATCTTCTACACTTGTTATATTGCTCTCTTTTAACGAAATTAGATTAAAGACATTTTCAGGATAAATGTTATAAATAATCCTTAAGTCTTCTCCTTGTTCTAATGCCAGTAAAACAGCCTCTACATTTGCAAAGGCAATATCTGCGTTTCCTGCGATAATATTACGAACCGCGTCTCCGCCACCCGCACCTGGAATAAATTCAAAATCAATCGCCGCTTCTTCAAACCAACCTCGCTCTTCTGCTAAATAGAGATTCGCTTGTTCTGTAATTGGTTGGCTCCAAGAAGCCATTCGAATTTTTTCTAATTCAAATTCGGTCGTTACTTCCTCTTGACTTGATTCTTCCTCATTCACCACTTCCTGAACTTCTTCTTCAGCACCACAACCAACTGCTATAACAATTAGGACAGCAAATAAAAACGCTGAACCTAGTTTTTTGATCACTTTCATCTTAAATCTCCCCTAGAATAGTTATATTTTTAAAAAGAGTGCCTCAATCCAGTTAACTAATTGATACAAAATGATTCCCTTAAGAGTAAGTAAAATAAAAACAGAAAACATTAACGTTGTGTCCATCATTCCTTGAGAAGCTATAATCAGTGCTCCTAAACCTTTATTCGCACCTATAAATTCACTGATCACTGCTCCCACAACACTCAATACGACAGCTACACGTAGACCTGAAAAAATATAGGGCATGGCTGTTGGAAATCGAAGTTTCCAGAGCGTCTGAGTTCGCGTTGCCCGAAGAGAATGAAACAGTGCCAACTTCTCACGACTAACATGAGACAATCCAGTAACTGTACTTTCAAACAACGGAAAAAAACATACTAATGCCACAATAACAATTTTCGGTGTATACCCAAATCCAAACCACAAAACAAGAAGTGGTGCTAAGGCTAATTTGGGCATTGCTTGAGAAGCAATAATATATGGTTGTAATATTTCTCGAACGGTTTTCGATTGTGCAACAAGAAAACCTAAGCCAATTCCAAATATCGCGCCAACAAAGAACCCACCAAACACTTCAATAGATGTTGCTAAAATATGAGGATAAAAGTAGCCACTCTGAAAATGCTGGAATAGGTTTGCTCCAATCGCTGATGGAGCCGGCAAAATAATTTTAGATATCTCTTTTACGCGAACGACTATTTCCCATGCAGCAAGTATTCCAACAAATAACAATATCGAATAAATGTTAGTCCTTTTCATCATCTTCTAAACCTTCAATCAAGTCGTATAGTTGTTTTGTTGTGGCAATAAACCTAGAATCAAACGTTAGCTTTTTCGACCTAGGTCTAGAAAATGTTACCGGAAACTCTTGTTTAACATGAGCTGGATATCCACCTAATAAAACAACTCGATCTGATAAATAAGTTGCCTCAGTTATATCATGGGTAATAAATACAGTTGTTGTTGAAAATTGTTGTGTAAGTTTTAACAATACCAAATGCAATTGTTCTTTAGTCATCGCATCCAATGCAGAAAAAGGCTCGTCCATTAATAGAATTTTTGGCTCCATTAAGAAGGCTCTTGCCAACGTCACCCTCGACATCATCCCTCCTGATAATTCATGAGGGTATTTCGTTACATGCTGTTTAAGTCCGACTGCAGAAAGAACTTGATAAGCTTTATCTATATCGTCTTGATTCGGTTTTCTTTTTAATTCAAGCGGTATTAATACATTTTCAAGCACGTTTCTCCATTCAAGCAAAATTGGTTTTTGAAATACATACGTTATCTCATCAAAAGGGGAGGTTAAAGTACGGCCCAAAACCTTGATTACACCTTTTGTTGGAGACAACAACCCACCAAGCAATTGTAAAAGAGTCGTTTTTCCACTCCCGCTTTTTCCTAAGATGCTTACAAACTCACCTTCTTGAATGTCTAATTGTATTTGATCAAGAACGGGCGTCTGATCATTTGTAAATTGAAGGGCAACATCTCGACACGTAATGATTGGCATATAGTCACATCCCTTTAATCGCGATTAACATCATACAAGTCCATTTGCATTTCTAACGTTGACTCCACGTCGCAAAATGTAACTAAATCAGCTAAGTGAAATCGTCCATCATGATGCCAGCCTGGTTGAGGATGAGGCATAGATCCCAATGCGCATATACGGTTAACACCACAATCTCCTAACAAATTTATGATGTTTGAAAAAGCTTGAGGTGAACATCCCACGCCAACTGTTTGAACAAACCCCTTTACCTCGCTCAAATATTCTGTTATCTCTGACACATGATTAATCGGAATAACGGTGACAAAACGATTTAACGGAGAGATAGGGAAAGCTTTTTTTTCACTCTTTAGACTGCTATACACAACAGACCACGCTGTCCCATTTTCACTTTTTAATAATTGTAATTCTGTACTTTCATAGCTTTCAAACTCAACTTTCGTACGTTGGGTCAGAATGGCTTGTTTTTCACTATTGTTTAAGCTTGCTCGAGGATGTGTACGTTCAAAATTTTCCATCTCATTTGCCAGCATTTGAGCAAAATCACTTGGTGTATACGTCCCCCCTCGTTCAACGAAAAACACATGTGGGGAAAGGCATCCTTGCTGATCAAACCAAGATACATCACTAGCAGCAAGTTTAGCTGTCTCCCAACTTTTGGTCGCTTGTAAACATTCCTTTGTAATCAAGCCAAAACTAACTTTATGTCCATGTGGGTGAAATGTCACATGTGTAGGTACTTTCTGTCTCACTTGTTCAATCGTTTCTTTCCCTCCATAGGCAATCACTGCATTAGAAGCGCTAAAACTCGTAGATTCTAAAGCACTTTCTCCACCCTTCCACCAAAGAATGGCTAATGAATCACCAAGTGCTGGGTCAATCTCTGCAATCGTCTTAGCAAACAACACAGGAAAAAGTGGTTCTGATGAAGATACCTTGCCGATCGTTGCAGATTTAAGCAATATCCCTGCCGCTAGACTCCAAAGTGGCAACGCTGGAACATTTCCTGAGAAAATATGCGTGACAACATTCGGACCGAATGCCCGATAAAGTCCCCCTGCCTTTCTCGGGCGAAACTCATCCAAAATAAGAGGATTTGAAAAGTCTTCATCAATCATTCTCTGTAAATTTTCTTTACGAAATTGTCGTAAATATCGACTGATAAATAACCTTACCATCTCTCGGTCATAGCCTGTAATAATGGGCAATAATTCCTCTGCTTGTTGTCGTTTTTCATAGGAAGGGTCTAGCCATTTTTGAACAGCCTTATCAAAAATAGTGATTATTTCATTCGTCTGTAGTTTGCGTACATAATCTCTTTGTTGTCTCTTTACTTTATGAATGACTTGGTCAAGCTGATTAACTGTTAGTGTCGGAACGGTTAGTTTAATCTTTTGGCCATGATTTTCAAATTCTAATGTTTGAAAAGATCCCTCTGAGATCAAAGACTCACATTCAGAAGGCACGTGATAACAAGAAAAAGTCATTTCACATCGCCTCTTTTTTGATTTGAAGAAGCTAAAAACTGTTCTACCACTAACGAACAGCCTTTTGCCTCTGCCCCTTCAGCTCGACCAAGTAAATAAAATCCTTCCTCTGTTTGGATGCCAACATCCTCGGTTAAAATCCCGAGTACTGAATTCACATTAGCAAGATCATAATGGACAATGATCCCCTTTTCACCTAGAGGCTTTTTATCCATTTGTTCAATGTCGATTACCACCGTCCGAACCCAGTGTGGAGTTTGCTTTACCGGATTTGCATCATCTTTTATGTTAATCAAAAGGTTTGCGTCATACATTTGCGAACTTAGTTCAGTCATTCCATACATGTTTAGGCACATATTTAGTGGAAGTGAAAAAAGCCTGCTCATTTCTGCCTTAAATTGGGTAGGGTCTAATTCTCTTGCTCTTCCTTTCGAACCCCCTGTATCCATTAGCCGACTTTTAACTGGCAACTTAAAGTCCAAATCCTTTTCACGACACACATCTAATAAATGAATAAAAGAAAATGTTGCTCCAATTAATAAAATAGGTTCTTCTTTCTTTTCTGCCTCACGTAATTTTTCTATAAGTAGATCTACTTGAAATTCTTCTTCAGAGAAAACATACATGCTATCAGTCGTTCCAAAATTTTGTTTAGCTATATGTAAATAATGAGCTAAAGAAGAATGTGGCAGTATTTCTTCTTCAGGAAAAAGAACAAACATTCTTATTTTTTCAGTATCCGGTAAGATTGCTGGTTTAAAAAAAGCCTTCATCGATAAATCATAAATGTCTAGATCTCGATGATAGTTTTTCCCTCTTTTTTCTGGATTGGTTGTCCCACTTGTCATAAAAAGAGCCTCTGTTTCATCAATCGAATGACAAGATAACGTCGTAAATTTAAAAGCATCAATCGGTACCGGCGGAATGTCAGTGAAGTGTTTCACATTTCTTGGAGATACACGACGTTTCCGACAAAATTTTCGATATGGCTGGTTATGCTCATATTGAAACTGAAACACGTCTAGTGCCAACCTGTTAAAATCTTCTTCATTTGAATTAGGCTGGTTCATGAATTCTTGTATTCTTTTTTTTACACGTTCATATGATTGTAGCAACGAAAATCACCTCTTCCTCAAATAAAAAAACCACTTTCCTTTATCTGAAAGCGGTCATCATTTCCAACTAGATTTTCACCAAATTAGTTTTGTTTATGATGCCACTTCCCTCCGCTATGATTACATAGTTCAGGTTCAAAGGGTCTAAAGCACGCGCCTTAATCTCAGCCAATTGGCTCCCCTAGTGGTTTAAAATATATTTATGTATTTATCATATCATTAATTAATCTTTCTTGCTATACAACCCACTTCAGCCCATTAAAAGGCACTGAAAGCGAGTACTGCGTTCAATGGAGCAACATGGACCGAACACATAACCTATAAAAGGTAAGTAAAAAAAGCCTATAAAAAAAGAAGGGCCCTCCAAAGAACGAACTTTTCATCTTTGGATGACAACCTCCTATTATCCATGAACAACTTGTTTTTCTATTTGATCTTCAAGAACACGAACAAATTCTCCTTGATTATAAGGGTAACCTGCTTGTGTAATCTTCACTTTGACAAGCTTTCCGATCATGTCTTCCGTTGCTTTTACTTTTACTTTTAAATAGTTATCTGTATATCCAATATACATACCGCTATTTTTATCATCTTTATCTCGTTCTTCTGGAATCATTTCAAGTACTTCCCCTTCAAAGTGAGAAGCATACTCTTTTGCCAACTGGTTCGATAATTCAATTAAACGATGAACTCGGTCATTTTTTACGTCTTCATCAACTTGATCTTCCATACGAGCTGCAGGAGTTCCAGTCCGTTTTGAGTATGGAAACACATGAAGCTCACTAAACTTGTGCTTAGCAATAAAATCAAATGTTTCTTGAAATTCTTCTTCCGTTTCTCCCGGGAACCCAACAATTACATCAGAAGTGACAGCCAGACCTGGAAGGACTTCCTTTAAGCGGTCTAAACGCTCCCCAAAAAACTCCATCGTATATTTACGTCTCATCCGCTTTAAGACCGAGTTGGAGCCTGATTGAAGAGGAATATGCAAATGACGCACCACTTTATTCGAACGATCAATCACATCAATTACTTCATCTGTTAACTGACTTGCTTCAATCGACGAAATACGAATTCTTTTAAGTCCCTCGACCTTTTCTAAATCTTCTAAAAGTCGAGCTAAGCTATAATCTTTTAGATCCTCACCATATCCACCTGTATGAATTCCTGTTAAAACAATTTCTTTATAGCCCGCCGATACGAGTTGCTGTGCTTGTTTTATCACTTCCTCTGGATCTCTCGAACGCATTAAACCACGCGCCCACGGTATAATACAAAACGTACAGAAGTTATTACAGCCTTCTTGAATTTTTAAAGACGCACGTGTACGATCTGTAAAAGCTGGTACATCCAGTTCTTCATATACTCGTGACTTCATGATGTTGCCAACCCCATTGATGGGCTCTCTTTCACGTTTAAACTGTTCAATATACTCTAGCATCTTCACACGATCTTGAGTCCCTACAACAATATCGACTCCCGGGATCGCCATAATCTCAGCAGGAGATGTTTGCGCATAGCAGCCTGTTACACAAATGACAGCATCTGGGTTTTTTCGAATCGCACGACGGATAACTTGTCGACTTTTTTTATCCCCTGTATTGGTAACTGTACATGTATTAATCACATAAACATCAGACGTTGCTTCAAATTCAACTTTTTCATAGCCTTCACTTTGAAACAATTGCCAAATGGCTTCTGTCTCATAGTGATTTACTTTACATCCTAATGTATGAAACGCAACAGTAGGCATTATATCACCTCATTAATTCGAAATGGTACGAGATCGCAGCCAGTGCATAAAGCGCTGCTGTTTCCGTACGAAGGATTCTAGGTCCAAAACCACAGAGTATTGCACCGTGCTCTGTTAACGAAGCAACCTCGTCTTCTGTGATTCCACCTTCTGGTCCTATAACAATTAAAATATTTTGTCCGGGAAGAGCCTTGGATAAAACTTGAGCCAATTGGGCTTTTTCTCCCGCCTTTGCCGATTCTTCATAAGCAACAATGACCACATCATAGGCTGAGAGCTGTTGTAATAATTTTTGAAACGAAAATACGTTCGAAATGACTGGTATCCGTTCACGATAAGATTGCTCGGCTGCTTCCTTTGCAATCTTTTCTAAACGTTCTATTTTCTTATCTGCTTTTTTTTCGTCCCACTTTACAATCGAGCGTGAAGCTGAAAAAGGTAAAAAAGCTGTAGCACCTAACTCTGTTCCTTTTTGAATAATATAATCAAGCTTGTCTCCTTTAGGCAAGCCTTGAGCAATCGTCACCTTTACAGGAAGCTCTGTTTCTGGGTGTAATTCCTCAATAATTTCTGCAATAACTTCTTTATCTGAATAGCTAGAAATGGTACATATAACCGTTCTAGCATCATTATCACTACAAACTATTTTATCACCGAGATCCATTCGCATAACTTTAACGATATGTTTAACGTCTTCTCCGACAAGTTGAACGTTATGATCTGTCATTTGTTCTTTCGCAACAAAATAACGTTGCATGTTCATCGCCCTCACTTATAGAGGGTAATCAAGAGAATGCCTCTTAATTACCCTACTTTTTTCGCTACGATTGCCACCCAATCATCCATCTCAATGATTTCATCTATTATAAATCCACCATTTGTAAGAGCATCTTTTACTTCTTGTTTTTTACGCTTGATAATTCCGGACGTAATATACGTTCCGTTTGGTTTAAGAACCGCTGCCGCATCTTGAACAAATTGAACAATCACCTCTGCTAATATATTCGCAACGGCAATATCAAAAGGTCCGGTGATTCCTTCTAATAGATTGTTCTGCTTAACCGTGACTACATCGTCTACCTGATTTAGCAAGACATTTTGCTTTGCACTGTCAATTGCTACGTAATCAAGGTCAAGTGCTAATGTACGTTTCGCTCCTAGCTTTGCCGCAGCGATACTCAACACACCTGAGCCAGTTCCGACATCCACAATGGTTTCTCCACCTTGAATGGCCTTATCTAATGCTTGAATACAGAGCACTGTTGTTGGATGGGTTCCTGTTCCAAATGCCATTCCTGGGTCAAGCTCAATAATGGTTTCATTTTCAGATGGCGTATATTCCTCCAAGTGGGAGTGATGGTAATGTTATTTGATATTTTTACAGGCTTATAATATTTTTTCCACGCTGTTGCCCATTCTTCTTCATGAACTTCCGCAATTTGGATTTTATTTGATCCAAGATCAATATCATAGGTGACCAATCCATTAATCGCCTCTTTGATTTCATCAATTGTTTCTGCTAAGAAGCTATTGACTGGAAAGTATGCTTTTACGATAACCCCTTCTTCAGGATAATCATCAGGAGAGAGTTGGTAGAGTTCGCCGAAACGATCGCCCCACTCACGTACAAGATCCAGAGGGTCTTCAATCACGACACCGCTAGCTCCAGCTTCATGCAAAATATTACAGACTGGCTCTACCGCTTCCTCTGTCGTATGAATACTAAACTCCGACCATTTCATCATTTCTACCAACTCCAGTTTTCTATATTAATCTCCTTTAAAAGCCCTTCTTACTTTCGCAAAAAATCCATCGTTCTGTTCGTCTGGCTGGCCACCGGACATTTGTGCAAACTCACGGATCATATCTTTTTCTTTTTCTGTTAAATTTTTAGGTGTTACAACACGAACTTTTACGTGCTGATCTCCCTGACCGCGTCCGTGTACGTTCGGTACCCCTTTTCCTCTAAGACGGAAGTTGGTCCCTGTCTGTGTACCAGCTGGAATTTTTAATTTTACTTTCCCATTTAATGTTGGGACTTCAATCTCATCACCTAAAGCCACTTGAGCAAACGTTAATGGCATTTCACAATAGATATCATCGCCATCACGATCAAAGAATTCATGTGGTTTTACATTAAAGACAACATACAAGTCCCCAGCCGGACCACCATTTACCCCTGCTTCTCCTTGACCTGATACTCGAAGTTGCTGTCCATGATCAATACCCGCTGGAACTTTCACGCTGATTTTTTTGCGTTTACGTACTTTTCCTTTTCCACCACAAGTTGAACATTTATTTTTAATAAATTTACCCGTCCCGTCACAATGATGGCAAACTCTGCGATTAACGACACGACCAAATGGAGTATTTTGTTCAACATTTAGTTGACCATCGCCTCCACAGTGCGAGCACGTTTCAGGTTTTGTACCAGGTTTTGCTCCTGACCCTGTACATGTTTGACATGTTTCTTCTCTAGGGATTTCAATTTCCGTATCCTTCCCAAAGACAGCCTCTTTAAAATCAAGTGTCATTGTGTATTGAAGGTCAGCCCCTTGTCTTGGAGCATTTGGATTTCGACGTCCCCCGCCGCCGAAGAACATATCAAAAATATCACCAAACCCTCCTCCAAAGTCACCGGCACCTCCGCCAAAACCTTGATTTGGATCAGTATGACCAAACTGATCATAGTGCGCTTTCTTTTGAGGGTCACTTAACGTATCGTAAGCATCTTTTACTTCTTTAAATTTTTCCGTAGCGTCAGCTTCTTTATTGACATCTGGGTGATATTTGCGTGCCAATTTACGGTACGCCTTTTTCACTTCATCAACCGATGCATTTTGATCGACACCAAGGACTTCATAGTAATCTCGTTTACTCATGTCATCCACTCCCGACTCTTTTCCATAACGTTCATCTTATCATCATCCTACTTAAAACTGCAAGGTATTGACTTGAAGAACCGTTATCCTCTTTTTGGTATACATCGTAGAAAAAGTCAAAGTCATTTAATCTGACTTTGACTTTTCTACGATCGGTTTGCCTTAGGCTTTATCATCCTAGGACATAGTTTGATGTTTAATCAAACTATTATTTTTTCTCTTCTTCCTTTACTTCTTCGTAATCAGCATCTACTACGTTATCATCAGCTTGGTTGCCACCAGCCTCGGCGCCTTCAGCACCTTGTGCTTGAGCGGCTTGCGCTGCTTGCTCATACATTTTTGTTGATAGAGCCATTACGATTTCTTGAAGCTCGTCTTTTGCTGTGCGAATTTCATCAATATTGTCTGATTCAATCGCTTGCTTCAATTTGTCTTTTGCAGCTTCTGCTTTATCTTTTTCCTCTTGCTCAACATTATCACCAAGGTCTTTGAGCGTTTTGTCAGTTGAGAACACTAATTGATCTGCTTCATTGCGTAATTCAACTTCTTCACGACGCTTCTTATCTTCTTCCGCATTTGCTTCTGCATCTTTAACCATTTTTTCAATTTCATCATCAGATAAGCCTGAAGAAGACGTAATTGTAATGGATTGTTCTTTATTTGTACCAAGGTCTTTCGCTTTAACATTTACGATACCATTCGCATCGATATCAAACGTTACTTCAATTTGTGGAACACCACGTGGTGCCGGTGGTAAATCTGTTAATTGGAAACGACCAAGTGTTTTGTTGTAGGCAGCCATTTCGCGCTCACCTTGTAGGACATGGATATCAACTGAAGGCTGATTATCTGCTGCAGTTGAGAATGTCTGTGACTTAGATGTAGGAATCGTTGTATTACGATCGATCAGCTTTGTAAATACGCCACCCATTGTCTCAATACCAAGTGAAAGTGGTGTTACGTCAAGAAGAACGACATCCTTTACATCACCAGTAAGAACACCTGCTTGAACAGCAGCTCCAAGCGCAACCACTTCATCTGGATTAACACCTTTGTGAGGATCTTTTCCAGTTAACTTTTTGATTTCTGCTTGTACAGCAGGAATTCGAGTTGATCCACCAACAAGAACCACTTTATCAATTTCACTAGCAGATAAACCTGCATCTGAAAGAGCACGACGTGTTGGCTCTAGTGTACGCTCAACTAAGTCAGAAGAAAGTTCTTCAAATTTAGCACGGCTTAAATTAAGCTCTAAATGCTTAGGACCAGTTGCGTCAGCAGTGATGAACGGAAGTGAAATTTGAGTTTGTGTCACACCTGAAAGGTCTTTTTTCGCTTTTTCAGCCGCATCTTTCAAACGTTGCATCGCCATCTTATCTTGAGATAAATCTATACCATTTTCTTTTTTGAATTGCTCAACCAAGTGGTCAATGATTACTTGGTCAAAGTCATCTCCACCAAGCTTATTATCACCAGAAGTTGCTTTTACTTCGAAGAACCCATCTCCTAGTTCAAGGATTGATACGTCAAACGTACCGCCACCAAGGTCATAAACAAGGATTGTTTGATCTTCTTCTTTTTCTAATCCATATGCAAGTGCTGCCGCTGTAGGCTCGTTGACAATACGCTCTACCTCAAGACCAGCAATCTTTCCTGCATCCTTTGTTGCTTGACGTTGTGAATCGTTAAAATAAGCTGGTACTGTAATAACCGCTTTTGTAACTGTTTCACCAAGGTATGCTTCTGCATCCGATTTTAGTTTTTGAAGAATAATAGCTGAGATTTCTTGAGGTGTATAGTCTTTACCCTCAACGGATTCTTTGTAATCCGTTCCCATGTGACGTTTGATCGACATAACTGTATTCGGGTTCGTAATAGCTTGACGCTTTGCTACTTCCCCAACTAGACGTTCACCATCTTTAAATGCTACAACAGAAGGTGTTGTACGATTGCCTTCTGGGTTAGGAATAACTGTTGCTTCTCCGCCTTCCATGACAGCGACACAAGAGTTTGTTGTACCTAAATCAATACCAATGATTTTACTCATGAATGATTCCTCCAATTAACGATTGTCTTTTTATGTAAAGAACTATGCGTTCACTTTAACCATAGACGGTCTTAGTACGCGGTCCTTTAGTCTATACCCTTTTTGTAATTCATCAACGATTTGATTTGATTCAAATCCCTCTTCTTCCACTTGCATAACAGCTTGATGTAAATGCGGGTCAAACGTTTGACCAACTGTCTCAATGACTTCTACACCTTCGTTTTTCAATGTATCTTGGAACTGTCGATACACCATTTCCATTCCTTGTAGAAGAGATTTTGCTTCTTCTCCTTCAGGTTTAACAAGAAGCGCACGCTCGAAGTTATCAATGACTGGAAGCAATGCTTCAATCACATTTTGAGATCTATATTTTGCAGCCGCTTCTTTTTCTTCACGAGAACGACGGCGGAAATTATCATAGTCAGCTTGGACTCTAAGGAGACGATTGTTAAGGTCAGCGATTTCAGCAAGACGAGCGTCCTCTTTTGTTGCTTCAACTTCTTGTTCAACACCTTCTGCCTCAGCTTCCTCAAGTCCCTCATTCTGCTCGGATTCAACTGCATCTTCCATCGTTTGGGTTTCTTTTTCTGTCAACTCGATCACCTCCTAATAAAATTAACTTTCCTCTATGTAGTATGACAAAAAGTTAGTAAAGAGAATCTTCACAACTAATTGTCAATATTACCATTTTTACCCTCGTTGATACAAGTTTGTTAGTAGCTTTGTTAAATCTTTTGATAGAGTATCGACTACACCAATGACTCTACGGTATTCCATACGAGTTGGACCAAGAATTCCTATTGTCCCCATATGCTTCCCAGCAATGGAATAAGAGGCCGTAATCAAACTGCAATTGTCAAATGCCTCTAACTTGTTTTCTTGACCAATTTTCACTTGAATTCCATTATGAGGCGTTCGCAAAATCTGGTGCATCGTTTTATCTTCTTCTAGCATATTAAGAAGCATTCGAACTTTATCAATATCTCTAAACTCTGGTTGTGAGAGAATATTTGTTTTTCCACTATAAAACACCTTCTCATCTTTCTCGATTTCCAAAGACGGTGCTAGCATCTGTAAGACGTGATCATAGTCACTTATATGATTACGAAGAACTTTTTTTACTTCTGTATGAAGTTTTTCGTGTAGCTTGTATAATGGAACACCCATCAACCTTTCGTTTAATATATTAACAGTTCGTTCCAGCTCAGCGGCTTCCATTGATTCTGGAACGGAGATCGTTTGATTTTCAACATGACCCGTATCCGTAACAAGAATCAAAATAGCAGACCCTTTGCTTAGAGGAATGATTTGAATGTTTCTTAACTTTGCTTCAAACATTTCAGGTCCAAGCACTAATGAAATATAACTTGTCATATTCGAGAGTACTCGTGCTGAATGTTGAATAACAGCTTCAACTTCTTGAATTCGTTCATTGAAAATGGACCGAATATCAAGCTCTTCATCAGCTGTGAGATGATGTGGCATTAAAAGGTTATCAACGTAGTAACGATATCCTTTTTGTGAAGGAATTCGACCAGCTGAACTATGAGGTTTTTCTAAAAAACCTAGTTCTTCTAAGTCCGCCATATCATTACGAATTGTTGCAGGACTAAACGTAATATCATCTCTTTTGGAAATGCTTCGCGAGCCAACTGGCTCAGCCGAACGGATATAATCATCAACAATAGCGTGTAGAATCAATAATTGTCTTTCTGTTAACATCCACTCATCACCTCTGTTAGCACTCGATTCATTTGAGTGCTAAATCTAATGATAAATTACCAAATAGGTGGGCTTTTGTCAACAAATAAACTTAGAAATCAATGATAAAGCAAGTTAATAATTACTGTTCCTCCAAAACGGCGATAAATTGTTCAAACACTTCATTTCCTAAAAGCAATCCTTCTTTTGTTAACCTTAAAGATCGGCCTTGTATTTCCACTAACCCTCGTTCAAGTAAGTGTTCAATTTGCTGCTTGAAGCAACCATCTAACGGTCGACCATAGCGCTGTTCAAATTGATCAAAATCGACCCCAGCTATTTTTCTAAGCCCCATAAACATGGCTTCTTCAATTCTTTCTACAGAAGTTACTTCATGTCGGGATAATGCTGGTAATACTTGGTTCTTTACTGCTTGTAAATATTTTGGGATCGGTCCGTGATTTTGATGACGAATTCCTCCAACATATCCATGAGCACCAGCACCAAATCCGTAATATTCCTCATTATTCCAATACACTAAATTATGTTTACTCTCAAATCCCGGTTTCGCAAAGTTGCTTATCTCATATTGAATAAATCCAGCTTCTTTTGTTTCCTTTAAGAGCTGTTCATACATAATCACTTCGTCTTCTTCTGGTGGCAATGTCAGCTTCCCTTGACGTTGGCGATTATAGAAAACTGTCTTTTCCTCTACTTTTAGTGAATAAGCTGAAAGGTGTTCTACCTCTAAGGCAATCGCTTCACGAATAGTTGCAAGAAAGTCAACTGGCTTTTGGTTAGGTAGACCAAACATGAGATCAAGAGAAATGTTTGAAAAGCCAGCTTGTCTACTTCTTTTAATTGCATCCTCTACACTTGACTTGTTATGAGTTCTTCCAATTTCTTTCAACAACGATTCATTGAATGTCTGAACGCCTATGCTAAGTCGGTTGATTCCATTTTCTTTTAAAACCTCGAGTTTGTCCTCTTCAATACTATCTGGATTCACTTCAATTGTATATTCTTGTATAGTCTCTAAAGGAAGGATGTCTCGCATTCCTTTTAGAAGGATATCCAGTTGTTTTGCCGACAATGCTGTGGGGGTCCCCCCACCAATATAAACTGTTTTTAATTGGTCGGTTGGATTATCTTTCATTGTCATTTTCATTTCCTCAAGTAAACAATGGATATATTCATCCACCGGTTGATTCTTTAAAAACACTTTATTAAAGTCGCAATAATGGCAAATATGCTCACAAAACGGAATATGGACATACGCTGCTGTAATCATCGTTTACCCTCCTCTTGTTCTAAGCTGTTTTTGAAACAGTATCTTTAAAAGAGAAAACCGCAGGAATAATCCTGCGGTTCATGTTGTTCATTAATCGTCCATACGGAGAACAGCCATAAATGCTTCTTGTGGCACTTCGACATTTCCAACTGATTTCATCCGCTTCTTACCTTCTTTTTGCTTCTCAAGCAACTTACGCTTACGAGAAATATCCCCACCATAACATTTTGCAAGAACGTTTTTACGAATAGCTTTGATCGTTGAACGTGCAATAATTTTTTGCCCAATACTCGCTTGAACAGGCACTTCAAATTGCTGACGAGGAATTAACTCTTTTAATTTCTCTACAATGATTTTACCGCGCTCGTAGGCAAAATCACGGTGAACAATGACAGATAAAGCATCCACTGTCTCGCCATTTAAGAGAATATCCATTTTTACCAGTCTAGATGATTTGTAACCAATCAATTCATAATCAAACGAGGCATACCCTTTTGTATTTGATTTCAATTGATCAAAGAAATCATAGACAATCTCAGATAACGGAATTTCGTAAACAATTTGAACACGATTCGCATCTAGATATTGCATATCGATAAAGATTCCGCGTTTCCCTTGGCAAAGCTCCATGACCGAGCCAACGAAATCATTTGGAACCATAATTTGCGCTTTTACATACGGTTCTTCTACATCCTCAATTTTCTGAGCATCCGGCATATTCGATGGATTATCAATTCTTACTTCTTCACCATTTGTTGTTTTCACTCGGTAAATAACACTTGGCGCAGTTGTAATTAATGTGATACCAAATTCACGCTCAATTCGCTCTTGAATGATTTCCATATGAAGCAACCCTAAAAATCCACAACGGAAACCAAACCCTAAAGCTTGTGATGTTTCTGGCTCATATTGCAAGGATGCATCATTTAATTCAAGACGCTCTAAAGCTTCACGAAGATCATTATATTCATTTGTATCAATTGGATAGAGTCCACAATAAACCATTGGATTCATACGACGATAACCTGGCAAAGGCTCAGGAGCTGGATTCGCAGCACTTGTAATCGTATCCCCCACACGAGTATCACCAACATTTTTAATTGCTGCAGACAAGAACCCTACATCTCCTACAGTCAGTTCATCACGTTTTTCAGCCTTTGGTGTGAAAACACCAATTTCATTTACCTCAAATTCTTTTCCGGTTGCCATCATTTTAATTTTTTGACCTGGCTTTACCGTGCCTTCCACAATTCGAATGTAAGCGACAACGCCGCGGTATGAATCATATAACGAATCAAAAATTAGTGCTTTTAACGGTGCTTCTGGATCTCCTTGTGGTGCTGGAACCTTTTCGACAACCTGTTCTAAAATATCTTCAATTCCAATACCATTTTTTGCAGATGCTAATACCGCATCTGAAGTGTCTAGACCAATAACATCCTCCACTTCTTGTTTGACGCGGTCTGGTTCAGCACTAGGTAAATCAATTTTATTAATGACAGGCAAAATTTCCAAATCATTATCAAGTGCTAAGTAAACATTTGCAAGTGTTTGAGCTTCAATCCCTTGTGCAGCATCAACAATAAGCAATGCCCCCTCGCAAGCTGCTAAACTTCTTGACACTTCGTACGTAAAATCAACATGTCCCGGGGTATCAATTAAATGAAAAATATATTCTTCGCCATCTTTCGCTTTATACGTAAGCTGAACGGCGTTAAGTTTGATCGTGATTCCTCGTTCTCTTTCTAAATCCATAGCATCAAGCGTTTGTTCTTTCATTTCGCGCTCTGTTAAAGCGCCCGTTTTCTCAAGAATACGGTCTGCAAGCGTCGATTTTCCATGATCAATGTGGGCGATGATGGAAAAATTACGAATTTTAGCCTGACGCGCTAGCCTTTGTTCTTTATTCATGACTGATCACTCCTACATTCTCGTACAGGTACACTATTTTTGATTATACCAATCGTTTGGTAGTCAAGCAACAAAACTTATTGCTGTCTCCTGAATTTATACTAAAACCGTTTTGAAATTTGGGCTAATTAAATTCGCTATACCTATCTCACTTAAGACCTTTATGCATACAGTGTAAGTATCTTCTCAGAAAGGTGGTTTTAAATAATGTTATTTTTTGGCGGACCAATTACAGGAGCAGCATTAGGAGCAGGTGCAGGTGCAGCAGCAGGTGCTGCGGCAACACCAGGAGCAGGTTTTGGTGCAGGTGCAGCAGGCTATGGCGCAGCTCCAGGAGCAGGTTTTGGTTATGGCGCAGGATACGGTGCAGGTTTTGGTGCAGATTGCGGATGTGCAGCTCCAGTAGCAGGTTATGGCTATGGTGTACCAGCAGCTCCAGTAGCACCAACTGCAGGACGCGGCTTTGCATTAATCGTTGTCCTATTCATCCTTTTAGTTATCATTGGTGCTTCTTGGGTAACACCAACTGCAGGTGTTTAATTCTTTTCAATACAAAAGAGGTGTCTCCTTTTGGAGCACCTCTTTTTATTGCTATTTATTATCTCACTAATTATAGACCCGCAGTTTTTTTAGCCATTAAGTACATTATCAACAAAAGACATGATTTGTGATAATACTGCCCGACTAATATAATTAAACCCGCCTGCAATGTGGTTGCCTAAATCCGAGAAAAAATTAAACCTTCCAACATCTTCAACCTGTTGTCGTTTTTCTACTAACTCATTCTTTTTCGGTTGCTCTATCTCATTTTTCACTTCCTCGTTATTTTCATTTTGAAGAGGCACTGGCTGTGAAACACCTAAATGTTCATTCATCATTTGTACACCAAACAACGCACCGAGGAGCAATATAATTCCGATGAACGACCCTTTCACAACCAACTTTTTCATTATGATCCTCCTCCAATGTTATTGTTGACTAGCTGCTTCATTTTCAAAGTAATACTCTGCAAAAACTTCAGCCACAGCTTCGGCCGTCCGGTTTGCTTCTGTTAAGGAATTATAAATCCCACCCATTTCAATTAGGATTGAATTGGTTGATAAATCTTGATTAAATCGTCCATTTGTTCCAGCACCTTCTTTAAAGATTACCCCTCGGCTTAAACCTGGGTAATTTTCTTCTAACAAATCATGCAACTCTTTGGCTAATTGCATATTCTGTTCGTAATTATTATGATTTCCACCGATCACAAAAACCGTTCGAGCATACTCCACTCCATTTATCGTCACAGTCGTCATATCTCTTGGGATTGTGTCTCTGTGCAAATCAAAGAAAAATTTGAGATTTTCATTAGCTGCCATTGCTTCTTTTACAAATTCGCGTGAAGCATCATATGATTGTGCATATTGCCAACCTCTATTTATTAAGTTTTCTTGAACATCCCGTTCCTCTATTTCTACGCCAATCCCTCTTTTTTCAAGTTCTTGGGCCAGCTTGTCCCCGACTAATGTGATGTTAATCTGTCTATGAAATGCTTCATTCGGAACATTTGTCTCTAATTCAGGTAAAAACGACTCTGTATTATGCGAATGAATAATGTGAACAACCTTTTCTCCATTCGTTGTACTTTGTGACTGTTCTGCCTCTTTTTCCATCTCTTCTAACTGAGCTAAACTTTCTTGTGTTGCCTCCCGTTCAGCCATAATGACATCCATTGGTGGTGCCGACTCAACAGGAAGAGTCGTATAATCCATCCCTTCCCCTGCAACGATAATTTGTCCATCAAACAAAGCAAACCCTGGTAACTCTCTTCCAAGCAGACTCCTTGGATCTTCCGGATTAATACTCGTTGCAACTTGGAAAGCTAAGTTCGATAGACTTGGAGGATCACTATCATCTGGTAAGGCACTTTTAAAATAATTATTTTCCATTCCTAATACATAAACAAAATCTTCTCCTTTAATGTTGTTCGCCCATTCGTGAACTTGGTTAGAGGCTAGTCCATAACCAGGCTCAAATGAAGTTAACATGCCTGTAAAAACGAACAAGGCCATGATGCTTATAATGGTAGTCGCTACTAAACGTTTTAAGCTCGTCCGATTAATTGAAACAGAGAAGCTACGAAATTGATTTCTTTTCATATACTCATCCCTTCTCCTTATGTAATAGCTTGTACATGATCGAAAATTATGGTTGATTGCTGCAATGTAAAGGAGCTTCTAAACCAACCTATGAGAAGAGACAAGTTAATAGAACTAAAAACTCAGAAAATAATTTATACACAAAAAGGGTCTTTCAAATTAGCTAATTTGAAAGACCCTTACCTGTGCGATACCTGATCTTTTACCTTTAAAGCGGCGCTTGTTCCATTACGCTACAGCCACTCGCTTTCCGCGGGGAGGTGCCGAGCCTCCTCGGCTACGCCTGTGGGGTCTCGGCCCTACCTCTGCATCCCACAGGAGTCGAGTGGCTTTCGCTTCATTTCACTTCTAGGAATGGCAATATCCACAC
>NZ_BAUT01000037.1 GCF_000513095.1 Halalkalibacter wakoensis JCM 9140 | reverse complement strand
TAAGAAAGAGCCAACGCTATTGCGCTGACTCTATCGGTACAACTCGTTTTATATCAATTCTTGAAAATATCATGTTGCCAATTTTGACTGTAATGATTTCTTGATTATTAATCTGCTCATTGATGCTCTCGGGATCGTAATCATCCACGTTGATCTCATAGGCTTCATTGTCGTGACAAGTAATTTTTACAAGCATTAAAAAGTCCCTCCTATCTGCGATTGAATAAACAACCTTGAAATAATATCAGCAGTGATTCTACCTAAATCGTTAGGCGTTATTGTTACTTCATGCCAGGTGCCACGTTGTATCTTACCGCTACTGTCTGTAGCCAAATAAGGAATGATGTCAATGTCCCTTCCTCTCACATCAGTTATCGGTACTAGATTACCATCTACTCTTATTTCTACAGTAGAAGGCCTTCTCGACAGCTCAAATATTCCGTGCTCAATATCATGAGTGTGGTCAGGTAATGTAATCTGATGAGCGTGGGCAGGGATATCAATTTCATGAGTGTGATTCGGGATATTAACTGTATGTTGGTGATTCGGAATTGTCACATCATGACTGTGACTCGGAACATTAAAATTATGAGTGTGGGAAGGAATAGACACTGAATGACTGTGATTCCCGCTTGATCCAGCAGTTCGGATGTTACCACCGCTCCCCATTAACTCTAATATTCCACCTGAAGAAGCACCCTGATATCTAAGGGTTCGAACGGGTCCTGATGAATCCACCTCGCGAAAAACCAAATGATCATGGTCTCCTCCAGCTTCACTTGACTGTGTAGTTCCCCCACCAGATTGCGTAGATGTTGCCACACCTCCTCCACTACTACTCGTTGCTGTTGTTCCTCCTCCACTAGAGCTAGTTTGGGTTGAGCCACCACCGCTCGATGTAGATTTAACCACAGCTCCTCCAGCAGATGTAGAATCCACTAAAGCCCCGCCACCTTCAATTGCGCGAGAATAAGCCCTGAAAGGTTCAATCTCATACGTGAGAGTCATAGTGTTAATGTTTACTAGACCTTCGTCTAAGTAAAATTTAATCTTCGCTGGATGCTGAGGATCAGCGTTATCTTGATAACCGTGACTATCAATATTGGTGGCACCATTGCTATATAACTCATTGATCTGCTGTCTACGTTGTAAATCAGCGTTTGTGGTACCGAGATTCTTACGGACAGAACCAATTTCTAACTGAATATTACCTGGATCGCCAGTGATATCAGAACGTTTTTCCTTGTTAATTCTCATATCAACGGTCGGCATATCGTCTACATCAATACGGACAACACATCCCACTCGTAGTTGATCCACAGATAAGCCAGTGATCTTAGAAACATCAGCAGCCGTTGTGGACCATGTGACGATAGCTTGTGCCATTGTTCTAATAAACCTTGTCCACTTGCCATTAAGGATTCAGCATCTTTAAAGCGTTGATCTGCCCACACTGTTTCAATGATTTCTTCATTAGGTTCACGTATCTCCAAATAAGGAATACCATTATTCACACTCTCAATCCCTAACTGATTAACACCCTCCCCTGCTCCTAATGGATAAATGCGGTTGTAAACAGACATTGGATCTTCTGTGACCTCAAAGCCTATCAGATTATAACCTTCTTTGATACGACACTTCGCTGCATCGTTTGGACGGACAAGATTCAATGTCCACGGATAGGTTTGTGTATCGAACGTCCAACGATATGGCTCGTTGAATGGCTTAGGTACACTAAAAAAAGCCGAAAGAAGCTTTTCGTTCTCCCAGCTATAATGAAATCGCCTGGTAAACTCAACCGATCCCAAGCGCCAATGTTTATGCTTTTGTCGTTCGATTAAATACTGCAGCACCTCTTCAGTAGTGTAATTACTTAGTTGGTGGTACTTAAATAGAGATGAGTTTAACAATGTGGCCAACACATGCTCACATTGAAACGTCACCTCTTTGGTTGATTCATTTTTAATTGTCTTTTTTGGAATGACACGGAACAAACCGATGTAACGATCACCGTCTGTGATTTCTACGTATTCAAGTAGCTTCACCTTATCTACTTTTGGATCATTTAAAGGCAGTGAAAAATGAGCTGTCCAAATTTGATTCTCGGTTAGATCATAGCCTATCTTGTAGGCATTTTCTAAGATGGACGTGGTTTGTCTGTTCACGTTCAGCGTTTTAATGATTGTAATCACCTCATTTCTAAAAAATAATAAGAGCCCTTTCGGACTCTTACTGTACTAAAAACTTTTTATGTTGCTCTCTCTTGCGTTCTTCTGTTATACGAGCGTATCTTAATGTTGTATCTGGATTGCTATGTCCGAGTAACTCTTGTACAGCAACTAACTCAGCTCCATTGTTCAGAGTTAAGGTAGCGAATGTATGACGCATTACATGTGGGCTGACCTTGTTTTCCAACCCTGCATTTTTAGCAATTTTAGCCACTTCCCGCTGAATACCTCGTTTTGTTAAACGTCTATAAGGTTTGCGGATCGTTACCATTAAAGCTTCGCACTCGTCTTCGCGGGCGGTTAAATATTTTTTCAAATGATACATAGCTTTATAAGAAAAATATACTTCTCGTTCTTTATTACCTTTACCGACAACTCGACAGCTTTTCTCTTGAAAATCAATGTCAGATATATTTAACTGATGTACTTCAGATAATCTACATCCTGTCGCATAAAGAACTTCTATAAATGCACGTTGTCTAACAGTCACACAGGCCTCTCTTAACATTTCTAGTTCCTCGATAGATAAAGCCTTTCCTAATCTCTTCTCAGTCTTAGGTGGCTTTAATTTAACCGTAGGATCACGTTGTATAATTTCTTCACCAGCAAGCCAAGAGAAAAAACTTTTTAAGACTGATAACTTCTTTCCGATTGTACTCATTTTCAAATGCTCGAACTTACCTAAATACACACGAATATCGGCTGCAGTGACATTCTCCGCTTTCTTCTTCACATGTTCTGCAAAAATTCGAAGATCTAACTTATAGCCATCTAACGTAGAAGGGCTTAACCCTTCCAATTTCTTTGTTGATAGGAACAATAGGATTTTTTCGGTTAGATCAGGATGGATCTCTTCATCATCGACCTGAGTGACATGATATTTTGTTACAATCTCAGACAATTGACTTTTTGTTTGCTCTACATTGATCGGCACTAATTCAGAGATAAACCCAGCGATTTCGGAAATTAGTAACTCACCTGCTGTTTTCATTAAATAACCACCTTTGTATAGTTTAAAGAACATTTGTTCGTATTAATCATAACACGTTCCGTTAAACGATACAACCAAAATGTTACTTTAAACGGTACAAATTTAATGATAAAATCTAATTGGAGGTGATTTCATGGAAATTACTATATATTTATCTGAAATATTAAAACAAAAAGGTCTTTCCCAGCGAGAACTTTCTCGAGAAACGAATATTAGATTAGCTTCCATTAATGAAATGTGTAAAAACGAAACCGTTAGGTTACCATTAGATAATTTGGCTAAAATTTGTTGTACACTCGAATGTGATATTTCTGATTTGTTAGTACTAACATGCAACAATAAAGAAATTTCTATAGGTGATCAAAATGAAACAACAAAATAGTGTATCTGAAATTTTTACAAGGTGCTTAAAACGTGATGGTTATACTTGTTGTGACTGCGGTGTCCAGACTAAATTAGAAATTCATCATATTCGTCCGGTTTCCCAAGGAGGGACAAATACTTTAAGTAACTTAAAAACTGTTTGTTCAGATTGTCATAAAAATAATTACAAAGATGTTCATTATCCAAAAGATAAATCTGTATTAATACCACATGAACAACGAGTAAAAACAAGATATGGGATAGATAAAACAAAAAATACTCAAATCCTAATAACTTTCCCCGATGAAATGGTTGATGAAATCGAAACTCACTGGCATGAGAATAAATTAAAAAATAGAAATGAAGCTATTAGAGACCTTATAGAGAAAGGACTTAAATTAAACAAATGACTACAATAGAAGATGTCGCCAAAGAATTAGAACAGTTTATTGGACATCATGATCTAGCAGAAGAATGGCTGCATAACGACATTGTGAAAATGAAGATAGCAATGAGTTATGATGATTGGCTAGATGATATTGATGATCATAAGCTTCACCTCACTTTAAAAGAGCATATCGAAACGTGTCTTGATGAACCAAGATACATCGGAATAGATGAAAAGCCCTAGCTAATAACTGGGGCTTTTTTGATGCTTAAATTAGTTGCGTGCAATGCTTGCATTTGCCCACATCATTACTTCTTCTAACTTAGTCATAGCTAATGATTTCTCACGGCTATCAGGTAGTAATGTGTCTAACGTATTCGCCAGATGTCTACACTCGTTACGAACTCCTTCGTGCTTTGACACCGTTTCTTGATCTTTAGGTGCATGGTATTTAAAATTGTTTTCGATTGATGGTTTCATATTATTTCCTCCTAAAATTTAAAGAGGCACCCACTAAGAGCGCCTCATTTCTCAAATATTGATTCTGTCTCAGTTTCGTCCTACTGTGTATCATCTTCTTGCAGTAGCTCATTTAGTAATTGCATCTGACCGTTCTTCATTAATATTTCTTCCTTGACTCCCTCTGCGTAAGAAGTTACTTTTCTATATTCTTCGTTCAACTTCTTCAAATCCTCTTGAACAACGACTAATTTATCTTGTAAACTCATAAGCACCATCCTCCTTTAAGCTATTAAATCTTTCCATACGCCGTTTTCGCAACCTCTAAACTTTCCTGTTGTTGTATTATAATAAATTAATCCGTCATGAGCTGTCGGTTCTGTTGATAACCTGCCAGGTCTAATACCTTCTGACACAATTAAACGCCCTCTCTGATCGACCGAAAAAACTTCAAGTGCTCCTGCTGTGGACATATAGGAGGCTTTTAACGCTGTGCTTGCAATATCTGTCTCATAGCTACCAATAAAAATCTCAGCACCGCCTCTAAGTCCTGTGAAGTCCTTACCGTTTAATCTAATTGCGGAACCCCCACGATTAGCCTTGAATTTCTTATCGTAGGAAATTTCTAAGGATTGGTCTTGTAATCCAACCACCGCATCTAATCCTTTTACTTTCAATCCGTCCGAAAACCGTCCTACTCCTGCATGGTCAACCGAAAATACTTCTTTAGCTCCCGTAGTAGACATGAAGTTATATTTTATCGACGTAGAAACTAAATCTTTGGTGTAACTGCCGAAAAATAATTCTAATCCACCACGCAGACCTGTGAAGTCTTCACCGTATAACTTTATTGCGCTCCCTGTTCTTGCTGATCCGAACGCATTACCGCCTGTAATCTCTATATACTCATGCTTATCCGGTCTTCTGATTGCTTCTCTTTTTGTGAAAAAGATAGGAACGTTCGACTTCATTTCAATTGGGTTAACTTCAATTCCATATGTTGGTTCATCACAACCTATACGAACAGAACCGAAACGAGTGTGCCATTCAGCGTTAGGGTCATAGTTAGGATTAAAATAAAAGATTTCACCCATGTTTGATTGTTTACCCGATAGCATGGTTAGACGTTTACCCTCACTGTCAAACCCTTCGAAAACATGAAAACCCCAACGACCTTTACCACCTTTTGAAACAAACATAGAATCTGTAGAAACGACACCTTCGAATTCTGACCATATACGTGTGGTACTCGTATTAAAACCATAGTTATATTCTTTTTCTTGCCATTTATCCCAATTAGGGTTTATACCACTTTTTGCACGTAGTTGTTTTAATAGGCTGTCAATCCCTATGGAAGCATCTTCATAATCTAGTTTTTGCATAGTTTGTGCCAACCGTTCACTATGCTCTTTGTAATCATCATCTAATCTTCTCTTTAAAGTTGGAGCTACAGAACCATCCGCTTTCACCCTAGCTTGAGCAGCTTCAACCGACGAATCTCCTTCAATAACAATCGTGTCCAATTGGATTTGAGTGTTTTCAGATTGAGACAGTGCTGTTGTAGACATTGACTTAGCCTCTGTTGAATCAACTTCCGCCTTATTCGCTGCATCGATCGCATCGTTTAACTTATCGGTACCTGTGCGTAATACATCATCATATTTAATTCGTTCTGCTGGCATCAACCCGCCTCCTATAAAAACTTGTCTCGATATTTTATTGATAGACTAAAATTTAAATTAGAACCTGTTATCTGCAATGAATTATCTCCACTTACAAACTCTAAAAAGTCAATTCCATCTAAAATAGTTTCGACTCCATTTCTTTTAACAGAAAAATCACTACCGTCAATAATCCAAGTGTCACTATTAAAATTTGGTAGAGTAATAGACTTACCATTTGCTGATAAAGTCACGTTACTTCCTGTCCCAGATATCGTAATAGTTGGCTTTATAAAACTGCCTAAAACTTGATAATTGATTGTTCTCGCTGATGTTACTTGAACAAGCCCAACCGCCTCGTGTCCATACGTAATGGATAATGAATTAAATTTCACATCTGTACTTCCCCAAGTTATCTCATCACTTTCAACGTTTAAATATTTATGTGGATCATAAGCCGCTAAAGGTAAATCAAATGTCGTGACTCCAACTAACCTGCTTGGGTTTATTTGCTGTGCCAATGTTACTTTGTAAAATTTATCTGGCTCATAATCAAACACAATCTTTACTTCTCTTGGCTGTCCTCTTTTATCAAGAAAAAAAGCAACAAGACGATTTAGGTCATGTTGCTGAATGATACGCTCCCCTGGTATAGCCAAAGGAATCGAGAAATGTCGCTCTCCTATCTCTGTACCAAAGTTCCAAAGACCAGATCGACCAGGAATAGCTAAGGTTTGTTGTTGTATACTAGGTGTCATAGGGTGGACATGATCAACCAATGGGATGAAATTCAAATCCTCAAATCTCACTGCATCATCCATCGTTAACATTAATACACCACCCTTCATTTCTTGCTATACGTCTCATATATTCATCTAACATTCTTGCTAATTCCTCGACATCCTCTTGGCTACGTACATTAAAGATGGCCCCGTTAAACAGACCTTCGAAGTTAATTGTCGTTCCATCGATCTTTCCTTCGTTGTTGCCAAATGAAATGCCGTCCGTATCAATCTTTGTAAACACATTCCCTGCTAGAGCATCCATCGCATGTTCTAACGGTAACCTCGCATTATCAATCGAGTCAGAGATAGGTCCCGCAAAATCCATTTTATGAATATCGCTTAATGGCCCTCTTTTAGCAGGAGAGAATGGCCAAAAATCACGGACAGTTCCAACAATATCTTCAACTACACCAGTAATCTTTCTTTTCATTGACATGATCCCATCAATAGCGGATTGGATGATTGCCTTTCCACTATCGTACAAGTTAAGGTTGTCAAAGAAGCCTTTTATATTGTCAAGAATTGAAGAGACTAATTGAGATGCATTTTCCATCTGATCATTGATGATGTTCTTCATTTCTCCAAAATCTCCCTGTACTAACGCAACAATAAAACGTGTCGCATTTTCAAAGGTCCGCATAAAAAACGAAAGAACAGCATCCACTATACCCTTTGCCATTTCTAAGTAAAGACGAATAAAGTCGGTCATATCTTTGAATCCGCTTGATACAGCATCGACAATTTTTAATACGATATCGATTAACCACTGAAACATGTTCTGGAACCATTCCACAATTTCTCGCACCATGTCTGGAATGATGGAGTTTCCGACAAGAGCCATATAGAGGCCAGTGAAGAAATCAAGGATTGTTCGGACGAAAGTCGAAAAGAAGTTTACTACTCCTTCCCACAAACTTTTCATTGCGTTTACCGCTGATTCTGACGCTTGCTGCCAATAAGACCATGCTCCAGAAAAATCACCAGTCAATAAAGAAATGACCGCATAAAAAACATTGATCAGCATGTCAGCAAAATTGATAACCGCGTCGATCACCGGAACTACGGCAGATACCACAGCAGCAAAAGTAGACACTAAAAGTCCTAGCGCTACAACTACCGTTCCTGCTATAGCAACACCAAGTGCTATTAGAAGAGGTTGGAGTGTCTCAAATAAGTTTTTCAGACTAGACCAAATTGGGCCTAATGAGTTCCAAAAATCTTGAAAGGCACCTTTGACAGTTTCAAATAAAGGAGCAAAGTTAGTAAAAACTTCTTCTGCTTTCGCCTTGATCAAGTCCCAGTTTTTATAAATAAGCACTCCTGCTGCCACTAAAGCTGCAAAGGAGGCAACGGCAATCCCTACCGGTCCAAATAGCAACCCTATTCCTTTTACTAAAGATCCAAATGAAGTTATAAGTCCGCCAATTATTTTTAGCGCTGGTCCGATTCCAACTAATATAGCTCCACCTATTGCAGCGCCTTTAATAACCAAATCTTGCATGCCAGGAGAGAGGTCATCGAACCTGACTTTTAACTCCTGTGCTTTTTCAATCATGTTATTAAAAGCTTCACCAAATTTCACACCTAAATCTGCCGCACTATCTGCTAAACCATCGATAAAACCTATTGCTTCACCGATAAGTGGTTTAATAGTAGAAAAGAAACCTCCTGCTTCACCACCAGCATCAAGAAAGTTTGCACCTACCCTGCTAATAGCGGCTCCAATATTGGCTATTCCTGCAGTAAAAGACTCTTCTCCCATTGTTTTAGCAGCGCCGCCAATATTCTTCTCGACGGCCGCTAAAAACATTTCAGAAGAAACCTTACCTTCTGCAGCCAAGTCTCTAACCTTTTCTGCTGATACTCCTGCTTCTTCCGCAAGCCACTGATAAATTGGTAGACCTCGATCAGAAAGCATCTGTAGTTCTCCATTGTAGGCTTTTTGAGCAGTCTGTACTTTGTTGAATATCGACCCCATACCAGACATCGAATCTCCTGCAATGGCAGCCGCGTCTCCTGTTAACGTCAAATACCTGGTCAATTCTTTACCTGGGTCAATTCCTGCTGCAACGGCACTCGCTGCGGTAGTTGCTGCTTCATCCATGCCATAACTTGTACCACGTACAGAATCAAGAGCAGATGACATAATCACTTCTACGCTCTTCGCATCATGCCCTAAACCTTTCAGTTTTGCTTGTGCGGTATCAATTCCAACCAATCGTCCAAAACCTTTAACTAATGCGACACCAGTTAAAGCACTGGCAGCGGCAACAGCTGGCATCGTGATGTTTCGCGTCAATGAATCACCAACACCGCTTATGCTTCTTCCTAATTGTTGAGCGCTGTTGCCGAACTTTTGAATCTCGGACTGAGCACCTTTGAAAGTGCCAGTAAGACCGTCCATATTACCTAAAATCCCAACTGTCAAATTGCCTAAAAGGCTCATACCCTCCCTCCTCTCGGTCGTTTAATCTTGGAGCCATGGCGTTTATAAAACCCTTTTCTATCTGGTTGATCACCATCAATTGGTTTCGGTTTTTCTTTTGCACCAAAAAGGCCAACCGCAATGCGATTGACCAAAATGTTTGAACTATTCTTTTCATGTTCAATTCCATAGTCGTAATACATAAAAATTTCTTCTATGGACATATGTTTAAGTAAGTACTTTGGAGTTGCCCAAGCGTACATTCTCCCCATTTGGGCAAAAATTCGCCCCAGCTCTAATTTGCGTCGCTGGGGCTCGGAGTGTTTTTTCCTTCTGGGTTCGTTTGTCCTTTCTGATTCTTTTCAGCTCGGTCACGGATTGGTTTCATGATAAACTCCATTAAAACTGTTAACTGCTCCATGCTCGTGTTCTTCACAAGCCAATCTTTTGTCACTTCTTCGCTTTGATTAGTAGCATTACAAATTTTAATCATCATATCGAATACCATAGGAAAGGACTCAGATGATCCAGATTGCAGCATCTCTGCTTTTTCGGCTAATTCCAAAGTAACCTCAGATGGAATTTTTGAAACATCAATTTCCTTTCCTGATAATTTGACGATCCGCTTCTTTGGTATGATCTTATCTAAATCTAAAATTTCTGGTCCGTTTGACATTATTCCAACACTCCTTGCTCATCATAAATTTCAAATAATTGTTCTCCGATATTACGTTTGCCGTCTGGTGTACCTACCATACGAATAGGCGTCATTGCAGGATCTTCTGAATCCGATTCTGGGAACGTAATGTTAATGCCAGATTCAGGAGTTGCTTGGAAAACTGTAATACGAAATTCTCTGTCTTGGTCATCATAGTTTGTGATACGAACCACTCTAGGTGTAAAGGTGCTGATACCACCACTTAACAAGCGAATCGCTTCAAGCGTTCCTTCTATTTGTTCCTCTGGGTTAGCAGGAACCGCAGGGATCGTCTCAACCTTGTCAATCCCACCACGAATCAATGCTAGTGTTTCTAAATTAATCTCCATCAAATCTCCGGCTAGTGCAGCCATATGGTTATTAACACCGACACGAATAACTCCAGCATTATCACTATTTACTCTGACTTCATCCCATGTCTCTTCAAAGACGACACCTCGCATGGCTCCTAAATCCACTAAATTTTCTTCTGTTTCTCCAACCTCAAATTTAGCTGAACCAAACCGGATCGCATTACTGTTTTGGACAGTTGTCATATTTCTTCCCATTTTATTTCTCCTCCTCTTCCAGTTCTGAAATAGTTATAGCTACTTCTTTTCCGTCAAAATGTTCTAACAAATCCGCAACGGCGATTTCATGAACACACAATTCTTCTTTTTCGTTCTTCTGTATTTTTCCATAAACGCTAATCATTTTTTATTCCTCCCTATAAATCATCTTAAAATCACTTGGTATATGATGTAATTTCGTATCTCTTTCATAAAGTTCAGGCAACCCAATCCAAACCCCTTGAATTACTCGTTTAGTGCCAATCGTGCCACTGTAACGATTCAAGATGTTCTTTAGTTCAGCTGAGACATTTTTCGCTTCAGTATATCGTGGAGAAAAAACTGAAAACTGAATCCGCGGAAATGAAACGGGAATATCATGAGCACTGTTCGGCATTTCATAGTAGCAAATGTATGGAGCTTTAACTCCCTCTGGTGCTACTTGAGGATATATACGATTACCGACCATTTCTGTAAGCGATTCATGCGTTAAAAGAAATGCCCTTAATTCATTTGTGAACATTCCCTCACCTACCTTGTTTTGCAATAACAGATCTAAGGCCAGCTATCAAATGTTGCCTTATTTTACGGCGACTTTTATCTAAAGACGGTCTCATAAATGGTCTTGCAGGCTGTCTACTAGTCCCTAGTTCATAAAAAGCAATGTAAAAAGGATCTTCTTTACCGGTCCCGTCCCCAATCACAACATTTGCATAGAAATAACCTTTTCTCGTTTCTCCAATTTCAATTCTCAAAGTATTCCTGGCTTTACTACTTTTAATGGGAACCCTCGCATCAGCTTCACGAAATACGATTTCAGCCGCTTCGGATATAAGGTTTCTTAACTCGCGCTCCATTTCAGCGTTAGCCTTTTGAAGAGCACGAATCACATCTTCAGCACCTTCAACTTTTATACGAGTCCTCATGTTCCGTCTAGCCATTACTGCATCTCCTTGCTTAACAGCTGTAACTCTTTCTTGGCGAATTTAGGATGGAGAACGTGCAAAATATCAAACTCCGTTCCGCTTTGTATGTGGATCGCCTTCATTGTTCGGTCAATCCCTTCACGATAACGGATTCTAATCCTCGTGGTTACTTCTGCTACCATTTGCCTGGCTGATTCATAGTCTCGACCTCGTAGTGGTTCGATAGCTGCCCATAAGGTTGTTACTTCTTGCCAGTTATCGGATGGCTGTCCTGCTCCGTCTAAATCGTTAGGACCTGGTGGACGAATAATTTTAATCCGTTTATCAAGACGGTTAACTAAAACGGTCATTAATCATCACCGCCATAACTGTACTTCAATTGAGTGGCTATACTTTGAATGGTTAAACGGATTTTATCACTTGGCTTTTCGCCGATTAACTCACGGTTTTCATACCAATCTGTAATTAGTACGAGACAATACATTTTTGCTAGATTATTGCTCTCTTCATACTCATAACCTGTTGAATTTCTTAAAAAATCCTGAGAAGCCCCAATCAACATATCGAGCGTTGAATCTTCATCATTCCCATCAATCCTCAACCACTCTTTTACTTCTGGTAAGTTCATCTGATCACCCTCAAAACAAAAAGAATAGGGAAATCCCCTACTCTCCTTGTGTGCTTACTGCAAGACCGATTTCTCCGTACACAAACGCTTCAGCATCACGCATTTTTACATCAAGACGTTCGATAGCACGTAAGAGTGTGCTGTCTGTAATAAAGCTATCGTGTGCTTCGTCAGACGCTTTAATAGATAAATTTTCACGGTCAAAGATAACAACTGCTTCTTTTAAATCACCAATGATTAAAGGTGCTTTATTAGTTACAGATGGTAAGTCTTTATTAGAAATAACTGTTACATTTTTACCAAATAATTGTTTACCGCTTGGAGACGTAATAGACGGTTGAAGTAAATATTTACCCTCTGCATCCTTTAACGTGTCTAACCAGTTAAATCCATCTTGGTTTGTCACAACCTCAGTTGTAGCAGCAAATGCAGGGTCTAACGTTACGTTCATGGCTTTCTTGATACCGTCCACATCATCGATTGCTGTTTTTGCTTTTGTACCTAATGTGGTTAATACTAATTTGTTACGTGTTACTCTTGATTCGTCTCCCACCCATTTCGTTAAGAATTGAACCACGTTAGTATCTGAATCTTTGATAGCTTCGTTGGAAGTTCGCATGAAGCCGGCATATTTTTTTGCTTTATAGCCTAATCGTGTGAATTTAGGTGTTGCTTTTTCTGGGATTTCTGCAAGTTCGTCTACTTCAATAAATCCCGTTTGTTGCGCACGTGTTTTGAATGTACGTGCACCTTCCATTGTTTTGATTGGTTCCACCGTTACTAATTTAGTTAAATCATCTTTAGATTCACGGTATTCATTGATTTTTGTCTGAATATCTTTAGGTACTGTAAAACCACCATCTTCATCAACGCTAACTGTAACAACGTTATCAATGCGGCGAGTACGTAATACATTACAAAAATCAGCTACTGGTGTCTTTTCTGTTTTCGGTTCAGGTTTTTTGTTCTCAATTACTTTTTGTGCATCCTCGAACAGATCCTTTGCAATGTCAAAATCCTTTTCAAGATTTTTAATCTCATCACGTAACTTTTCGGCTCCGTCACGGTCACCTTTATTCAGCAACTCACGTGCTTCCGCTTTTTTATTGTTGATATTCTCTAACATTTCTCTTAATTTTTTGTTCATTCTTTATCGCTCCTTTTATAGTAAATCAAGCTCCAGACTTAAATTGTCTAGTACCTGTTTATTTTGCATTTTCTTAATGACGTCTAACGTGTGCTTATTACTGTTAGTGATCGCTTTACGGTTAAAATTGACTGGTGCTAAGTTTGTCACTTGGATCGGTTCATCCTGGTACATCATCACGTCTGCAAAACCGTCCTTAATCGCTTTATTAGCCGACATCCATGTTTCATCGCTCATTAAATCCCAAATAGCGTCAGCGTCTAAGCCTGTCTTCAACACGTAAGCATTAACGATTGTCTCCTTAACAGTGTCTAAAATGTCAGCAACCTTGCGTAAGTCCTTAGCCTCGCCCCACGCACCACCTAAAGGGTTATGAATCATCATCATGCTTGTAGGCGACATGTGGATTTCATCTGCTGACATGGCGATAACAGAAGCGGCACTAAAAGCCATACTATCAATCTTGGCAATAACTTTACCGTCATGCTCTTTTAAAGCATTATAGATTGCGGCGCCTGCCCAAACAGAACCGCCAGGGCTATCAATCCAAACAGTGATGTCCTTACCTTTATGTTCCGCTAGTTGATTACGAAAGGCGCTAGGTGAAGCGTGTGGTTCCCCGAACCAGTCATAGATCCAAGCGTCTCCGTCATCTATGATTTCACCTTCAATACGTAACTCAATTAAATTCGAGCCGTCTTCTTGCTTGACGTTTTTAAAATTCCAAAACATTATTCCTCACCTCCTTCGCTGTCAACAACTGCTCCATATTGCTTACCTGCTAAGGTAAGGGGGATATAGTTGCCATTCGCATATAATCTATCTCCACCATCAGCAATTGGACGATCTAACTCGTTTCTTGCTTCATCTGGTTTGATAATGCCGTTATTAACCCCAATCGCTAACGATTCCATTTGTGTCTTACTGTCAGCCCTTAAAATCACGTTGACATTAAAGCGCCAGTAGTAGCCACTATCAATAAGCTTTTGAGATAAAAGCTTATATGTGATTTCTTCTTCGTACTGCTTGACAATAAATAAAATCGTATCAACATAAAAAGCCAAGTTCTGCGATTCTGCTGACGCGTAACTTGACTTTTGATAATCGTTTATTTGGTTTGGTTTGATCCCGAATGCTCCGGCAACCTGTAGTGCGTTGTATTTCTTCAGCTCGAAAAATTGGCTATCAGTTAGCTTAATATTGAGTGTACAAGCTTCATACCGAGTGGTACAGGAATGATTTTCCCTGCATTCTTTGAACCACTTGAAAATTCTTCAAAACCTTTAACCAACCTCTTTTTAGATTTATCATCTAATTCTCCGGTGTACTCCAGTACCGCCTTTCCTGTAAGTCCCGTCTTATAGAGATTTGTCATGAATTTTTGACTGTGAAGGTTGCCGTTTACTGTCTCTTTTAAAATGTCACGCACTGGCTTACCCTTGATTCCGTCAAACGTCATACTTGTTTTAAAGTGCATTACATTGTCGCTTGGTATAACATAAATCTTATTCGTTTTAGGGTCCGTGTACTTATACCAAAGATTATTTACTTCACCAAATAGTCCTGCGTCATCAATAACATGCTCTACGTTCTCACTTTGCATAATCCATAGATCTTTCGGCTCTACACCATTATATCGAATCCATACGTAGGCATTTCCGTGATGATTTCGGTTCATTTCTACTGTTGCCCAAAAGACGGCTGATGTCATATAAGGGTTAGGCCTAAGTTTAAGCAAATTATATAGCTCTTGTTTATCACTTTTAATAACGCCTTTATCCGTATCTTGATACATCTTCAAAGGTAACTTACCTATAGTCTCTGATAATATTTTTAAGCATGTGTAGTAGGTGGCATCGGATAATGCATCGCCTACTTTATCATCAAGACCTAACCACTCTACCAACGTCTTCCATCCTTTATTGAAATCGGCCTGCGGTTTTTCTTCGCTTTCATTCTTAAACCAGCTAAAAAATTTCAACGTCTCACCTCCTTTATGTCTACCACCCCATCATTCCTAAAAATTCTTCGGTAGTTTCATTTAAGTCCGTTACATCAACATCCTCAAATAGCATAGCAGTCGCCATGGCATTGACTAATGCTACCGTCACATCGATACGCTCTCTCGATTTATTCTTCATAGGCTTAATGTTTTCATTGCCGTCCACAGCCACGACAACGTTCCCCCAGCACCAACGTGCAAGTGGATTCTTTTCGTGACTCATATGGCCCGATTTCATCAATCGTTCGATTGTTTTCATTGCAGGGCTCATATTTTTCATGTCCTGACCAATTTCAATGACATCCACACCTTCGCGCATCAATCGTTGTGTTAACATCCGGCTATTCCATGGATCCGTTCCTATTGTTGCAATGTCATATTGCTGATTAGCTACTAGCAACTTAGCTTCTACAAAATCGTAATCAACGACATCCCCAGGAGTCGCATGTAAAAACTTTTGATTGACCCACCTGTCATACGGCACTTGGTCGCGTTTGACACGCTCCTTCATGTTATCCTCTGGAATCCAAGCATCGTGGATGAAGCGCCAATCATCAAATCCTTCTTGCGGAGGGAACAAGTAAACAACCCCAGTAATATCAGTTGTACTGGATAAATCAAGACCAGGATAACACTTCTTCCCGACTAATTCTGATAAATCCCATTTTCCTTCTGTTCGATCCCACAAGGTCAAAGGTTGCCAGCCGACACGTTTTATCGATATCCACTGATTCAACCGCAACCAACGAAAAAGACGTTCGCTTGCCTCGGAATTTCGAGCAGCTAACGCCTCACTTCTCAATGCTTCAATTGGTATTGCGTGACCGAGTGAAGGATTTACTCGGTACCAAACTTCTTCATCAAAAATATCATCATCTTCATTAATTCCATAAATCTTAACATACCAAGTAGGATCGATAAGCTCCCCATCTCGTAACTTTATGGCTTGTTCATGGATTTCCCAACCAATCGAGTTACGGTCTGGATCATCACCAGCTGTTGTAATAACCCACCATAAGGGCTCTTTACGAGTCGCGCCGGCACCGAATGTCATGACGTCCCACAAATCACGGTTTGGTTGAGCATGCAGTTCATCAAAAATAACAACTGTCGGGTTGATACCGTGTTTACTGAAAGCTTCAGCAGACAGAACTTTTAAAATAGTTCCTGTCTCAATGTTTAAGATTTCCTTTCTGCTGTCTGTTACCTTTAAAATCTTACTGAGCTCTTCATCCTGTTCAATCATTGCAACGGCTGCTTTATACACTAAGCCTGCTTGTGCTCTATCCGCTGCGCAACAATAGATTTGCCCTTGTGGGGGATCACAAACAAGATGATAAACAGATAAGCCAGCAATCTTTGTTGTTTTACCGTTCTTTTTCGGTATTTCAAGGTAGGCATATCTGTATTGTCTGTATCCTTGTTCATTTACCGTCCCGTATACGTCCCACAAGATATCATGTTGCCAATCTTGTAATATAAAAGGCTCACCGTAAAAATCATCTACCAATTTGAGCATTTGGATAAACTCAACAACCTCCATAGCTCTGTCTTTATCTATCCTAGCCATGGGTACCACGACGCTTTAAAAACTTTGCCATTGGCGACTCTTCTTTGTCACCCTCTGGCTTTTTAGGAATAGCTCGCATACGAGAAACAGGATTGAGAAAGAGACGATCTTCCAGTTTGAGCATCTTGTCCCGCACTTGATTTTGTTTCGTTATGACCTCTTTTAAATCTTCATAAACGCTTAATTTTTTGCCTATTTTCTCTTCTGATTCCATCATGGTTTTTAGTTCAACATAGAGGTCTTGAAGAAAATGTTCTTGCCCTTTCAACTGGCAATAACGATTAACGGTTGCCTGGTCTAAACCTTCCACAAATTCAATTTCTTTGTATAACTTTTTTAATCGCAAAAATTCTTTATGTGCAACAGGATCGGCTTTTGTGGCAGGTTCTTCCTTGATTGTCGTTCCTGTTTGCAACGATTTTTCCATCTTCTCCCGATGGTCTAATTCGGCTTTTGTACGTCTATCCTTGTTACCTTCTAACTTGATTAATTGGACTGGTTTAGATGGTCGTCCTGCCATCAAAATCACCTCCTCTGAAAAAATTTCATTTTGCGAAAAAAATTCACGCGAAGCTGGGGGGGCGGTCTCCATATAGAGGGGCAAAAACTTTAAAATACCCCCCTACCCCTATAAACCCTTGATCACCCGCATATTTCCTGTTTTTTCTTTTGTTTTCACCCATATTTTCTCGTTTTCACGAATGATCTATCTTTCCATGACAACTATTGCATAGACTTATCAAGTTACGTAGCACCAAGCGTAAATGCCAGCATGACTTTACTGTCTTAATATGATGGACCATATCAGCTGACTGAATGAGTTTATTTCTAAGGCAATGCTGGCACAAGTAATGGTCACGTCTTAAGGCTGCCTCTCTCGTCAGTTCCCATTCTTTTGAGAGATAAAAAGCTTTAGCCTTCTGATCACGTTTGTATCGGTCATAAAACTTATGCCGATTCTTTTTGTCCTCTTCCGCAAGATGACTATGTTCATCACAGTATTTCTCAGCGGTTAAGTTACGACAACTCGTTTTGTGACATTTTCTTTTTGGTTTATTGGCCATCTTACAATGCTGATCTCACACAAATAAATAAAGGCTTACGATCTATTACCTGTGATTTAGCTGCTAGTTTGATAGGAACGTGCCAATTATAATTTGGTTTAGGTTTATTATTCTCTTTAAGTAGTTCATATAACTCAATTACTCTTGCTTTCAGTTCCTCAAAACAATTCTTGAAAGCTTCATAAAATGCTTGCGCTACAGTCCGTGCATATTCTTCTGCTTCTTTTGAAATCATCTTCTTCATCTCCTTTTAAGAAAATAAAAAGACACCCAATCGGATGCCTTTTAATCAATATTTATTGTTATTTCTTGTCTTTCCTCATCGAATTCATTCAACGGTGTGAACACAAGTTCCAATGGATCTTCTTTGTTTTCCAGTTTATACGTTAAACTCACCTTATGCGCTCCATTCTCTGCATTAGGGAAATATACATCACTTCTATTTCTGTTTTCAACATCCCAGGCACCTGTGGTCTCTTCTAAATCATTCTCTCCCTGGTAAACTGAAAGCAAGGTAATAGACATAAACATTTTCTTTCCATCAGCAGCTTGATTCAACCAATTAAATGATACTTCTGCAAAGATGTTGTCCTCTGCTTCATAAACGTGGACTTGATTCATATTTACAGTGAATTCCCCAAATAAGAGTTGTTCATCGAGTTCAATTACTTTTTCAAGCGTTTCTTCCTGTGTTTCTGGTTCTTCTGGTTCCTGCTCAACTTCTTCTGGCTGTTCTGTTTCTACAGGTGCTGTTCCCTCTTGATTAGCGATTCCTTCTTTAGCTTGATTGACTCCTGTTATCGCACCATAGATGATTAACACAACGAAAAATGCTACAACCCAAAACCACCACTTCTTATATATTACCTTCTTCATAACCAATCCCCCTATCTATGTATAGGATTGATTATACTACCATCCCTAATAAAAGGAAATTAGATTAAAAGAGACCTTAGATGGGTTTCTAAAGGAAAGATATGATGGACTAATGCTGCCAAGGTTGTATCCCCATACCGACCTACACTTTTAACCTCAATTTACTTGCTTTGCTATTCCTTAGTCCAATGTCACATATCTAAGAGGGAGTTATATTCGCCCAACAGCGAAACACCTTGCTATATATAAGCTAACTCTGCTTTAATAATTGAATATCACAACCTATAATTTATGTGATATTAAGGGTACAAAAAGAATGTTTTTTCGTATCCTGATTAACTAATTTTAAACTTCTTCATCGCATTATCCATTGCGTCCTGATCCACTCCAATGTAACGCAATGTCTCTGCTTGGCTAGTGTGATTCAATAACTTCTGGAGAAGTGCAATATCCTTTGTTTGATTATAAAAGTGATAACCAAACGTTTTACGAAGTGTGTGGCATCCGATTTCATCCAAACCATGTGCTTCAGCTGCCTCCCTTAAAATTCTATAAGCAGTTTCCCTGACAATTGGCTTGTTGGTACCTTTGCGAGATTGAAAGAGAAATTCATCTGCTTTCATACCAGCACAATATTTTTTTAATTCTCGATGTAGATCAGGTGTAATCCGTTGGCGCTTTTGCTTCTTTGTTTTGAACTCTCTCAAACTTAGGTAATGTCCGCTAACGTCTTTGACCTTTAAATTAAGAATGTCTTTTATCCTTAATCCAGTGTTAATTCCAAGGAAGAAGAACATATAATTACGTTCACTTGCCTTTCGTAAAAACTCTCCAATATCGTGAATCTTTTTGGGATCTCTAATTGGTTGGACGAAATTCACATACCATCACACTCCTTTCGAAAATACTTCTTACCTATAGGTGGCAAAAGGGAGACAAGAATTGAACAAAAATAAAAAACCGCTAATTTGCTAGCGGTTGGCAGAATAGTGAAGTTGATTTTTTTATTTTAATCTTCTCGTCACATCTCGTTAGAATTTTATTTATTGTACCTTTCTTTACTCCAAGCATCTTTGCTGCATCTTGCCTCGAGAAACATTGACCGCGAATTAATATATAAATCTCTCGTTCTCTATCAGTTAGATTACTTAATGCTTCTTTTATGCTTTCTTTCTCATATTCTGTTATTCCAGTATGACTTGTTGTAGATTCAGCAACAAATGATTGCATGACTAGTGGATCAAGTGGCTGTTCGATTTGATATGCTGCTCTTCTCTCAATTCCTCTTCTATGACCAGGCGGCGACCTGTTTGCATCCACTCCAGAGCATACCTTAAATCGCTTGCCATACTTCCAAGATACACTTTATCTTCATCACTTGCCGTATCCTTTGCCTCCTCGACCCACTTCAATGATTGCTTATACTCCTGAACAAGATTTTGCATATCATTCCGCCCCCTAGTTTATTTTTGTCTCCATGCACCACGACGTTTGCCATATGTAGGGCGATAAGCGCCCATTAACTCCTCGATGTCTCGTCTTGAAAATGACACTGTTTTCTTTGACTTTTTGTTTTGTTTTTTTGAATCAATCATGAACATCACCCTTTCTTAAATAAAAAAGAGGACACTGAGAAATAACGTGTTAGTCGTTATCCTTCAGTGCCCTCCGATTCCGGTCAGGCTTATTAATTTTTTTGTTCTCTGTTAGATCATTTTTTGATCGTACTGCGAACTAACTAACTTTGTGAATTGATACAACATATTCAAGTAGCTGCTTCCCTAAAAACTCTGTGTAAGCAGGTGGAATCGCTTCTGCTAATTCGGCTCTATTCATCCAATCAATACCACCCATAGCAAAGCCCCAATATAAAACGATCTGCTTAGAATTAAGACCTCTTACACCGCCATTACCACAAATCGAAATACTGCCATCTTCACCTATTCCGTTTCCTGCGGAAGGTGTTTTCATTTTACTTCTGTCAATTACAGGTTCTTGCAGCGGAATATTACTTTCAAACCAACGTTCACGTTGCGTATATAAATTCTTGAATTGAGAGCCAAATAACTTAATCGGATTGATAAGCGTTGACCCTGCTACATTCTCGATAATATAGGGCTTACCTGTCTTTATCAGTAGCTCTCTAGTTTCGGGTATCAAATCTAAATGATCACCGTATTTACCGCCATTGCGCGCTTCTGACAATCCCCTCGCTTTACTATGCGCTTGACATGGTGGGCTTGCAGCAATAGCTGAAAACTGACTAATAAACTCATGATCTTTTAATATTTCAATTGCATCAGCTTGTATAAACTCAAAAGGATAATTTGGCTGCGGGTTAATATCTACGCCAACAACTTCAAACCCTGCTTTTTTGTACCCTGCTGAACAACCTCCTGCTTTACAAAACAAATCTAACAATTTAGGCTTTTTCATTTTCACAATCTCCCCTCATTTATTGCGCAGTTTCCTTCGATTATCGGTTCAGTATCAGTCCAAAATCAGACCATTATCAGTCCAAAGATTCGAACTACGACTTATTCGATTTCTAATTCCCTTTCAAAAACTTCTAATTCTTCTTTAACACCTTTGATAAATTTATCTCTTGCGATTTTGGGGGCGTAATCGAAATCATACTCTCCACAAGAAGGGCATCCGCCTTCAATCTCATGGCTTGCTTGACCTAATGTTGTCCAAACAAAGTTACATTCACGACACATAAAGAACGAACGCATAAATAATCCTTTGTAAGAAGTCATTTGTTCAAAATATTTATCCATATAAATTCCTCCTATTGTTTACTACACAGTTTCCCTCAATTTATCAGTCCAGTATCAGACCATTATCAGTCCAAATTTACGTACTGTACATTAATCAAAAACCAATCTACCTTTACTGAAAAACTGATAAAGCTTGCTATCAAACTCTTTTTTGTTCACGCACTTATAAATATCAACACTGTTTACCCTAATGGTTTCACCAATTTCATACTCAAATTTAGTCTTTTCTGGTTCGTCATTCCCAAGTACAATATATAACTCCATACAATCACTCCTTTCCTGTTTCGCTTTTTCTCTCTAAAACAATCCCATAATTATTAAAGTGAATAAAACTCCACAACCAAAACCTAAAAACCACCCTATTCCTTCTCTCATATAGTTAGTTACCTCCTTTGATGAACAGTTTCTCTCGACTATTCAACTTCTTTCTAATTTTCTTTTGTGAAATACTTAACCTCATCCACATTAAATGCTGCAATTATCTCCGAACCTTTAATATACTGTTCTGATATAGAGGATCTCTGGTTGTAAAAACGTATCAATCCTCCAGTTTCATTGACGTTTTGGCAAACGACCATGATTTGAACACCATTTTTCAACCGAATAAGGTATTTGTTTTCCATCTACTCCACTTCCCATTCCCGCTATTTGTTTATGCTAATTTTTTCTACTGCTATTGCTTACTCCGTTGTATTTTTTTAATTTCTTTATTTTCCACACGATCTACAGCACCATTAATCCAAACAATCAACTGGTCGCCAAAACCGCTTGATGGTGGATCAATTGCTGTTATTTCTCCGTTTTCTACAATCAAAATTTGTCTACTCTTAACCTCAATCTCTACAATTTGAGTTTCATTGTTTACCTGAAAATTTATACCTTTACACTTTGGCATTTCAATACCCCTCCACTTGTCTCAAATGATTAATGCGATTTTTCTTTTCATACGCTTGGACAACTTCTTCCCACGTAAAACCCCACTCGTGAACTAAATCAACAAATGATTGGAACATGTACAAGTAATCAGATACACTTCTGTTTCTTTCGAAGTATAATACATGCTGTAAAATTGTTAGGATATTTCTTTTTATATCAACATCAAAATCATTAATATTAACGGTTATAAATTGTATAGCTTTCTTTTCGTATTCCATCTCAATACCTAATGAAAGAATAAAAGATAAACAATCTGCTATCTCTTCCAAAAGCTCATCTTTACGAGGTATTTGATCATTGCTCCAAAACTTAAAAGCTCTCCATTCATTAACAGCTTCAGAAAGTTCGACAATCAATGCAACGATTTTTCCTACAAAAAGTTTAGACGCCTCTAACTCTTTATTTACAATGATTTCTGTATCTAACCCTCTTTGTTTATTAAATAGCATTCTCAAGTTCATTAAGTACTTCCTCCTCAATTACTTTTATGGTTACAATACAATCCCTACACATTTCTACGTTCTCTTGTTCTCCAGTTGTTAAATCCATTGTGACTATGGGCGCAATAAATGTTTTTTTAACTCTAGTTTCACAAAAAGGACAAATCACCTTAATACCTTCCCTCGAGGTACTCAATGACTTCCATTTCTTTAAACCAATGACGAACATTTTCTTCAATTAACATACGGATTGGTTTTTGTCTGTCTCGATACTCACTTAGGATGACTATCGCAGATGTCCAATCGCCTTTATGACATCTCCATATCGCTAATCCTACATGCTCCCATAGTTCACACTGATAATCTTTCTTTCTGTCCTTACCGCAATAATTGTTTTCTTCTGGAGATAGTGCGTCGGCTGGAATAATAGCTAAAATCTCACAAAACTTTTGCCCGTTATGATTCTTTCTCCAAAAAGCTCTTGTCTCATCAAAAGAATTCTTGAAGATCGATAGCTGCATCATTCATTATGCCTCCGATCCAAATTCACGAATTTTCCATATTCTTTAATAAAGGCCGCTTCGACTGTTCCGATTGGTCCATTTCTCTGCTTAGCAAGAATAATTTCAATGATATTTTGATTTTCAGATTCCTTATCGTAATAATCGTCACGATAAAGAAAAGCTACAACGTCAGCATCCTGCTCAATGCTTCCGGACTCCCGAATATCAGACATCATTGGACGTTTATCTTGTCTGGACTCAACACCTCGGGATAATTGCGACAATGCAATTACTGGCATGTCCATCTCTCTTGCTAAGGCTTTTAAGGACCTTGAAATCTCAGAAACCTCTTGTTGCCGATTTTCTTTCCCTTTTCCACGGATAAGTTGTAGATAATCAATGATGATAAGGTGATCTTTATCTGGATACTTCCTCTTAATTTCTCGCATTCTTGAACGTATGTCACTGACCGTCAATCCTGCATCATCCACTATTTCTAAATCCCATTTCTCCATACCGCTAATTGCATTAGTGGCCTTCCTATAATCTTCGGAAGAAAAGAGCTTTGATGGATTTTTCCACTTTTGACCGTCGATATTCCCTTCTGCACTTAAAAAACGGAAGGCTAATTGAACATCTTGCATTTCTAAAGAGAAAATGGTTGTGACTCCGCCTTTACGGCAATTGGTACCGCCCATATTTAGCGCAAAGGCTGTTTTACCGATTGAAGGCCTTGCAGCAACAATAATAAGGTCCTGCTTCTGCCAACCACCAGTCATCCGATCTAATTCAAATAATCCGCTTGGTATTCCGGTTAATTCTGCTTTAGGACTATGAATTCGATCAACGACATCCATTAAAATATCTTTTTTCGATCTATACTTTTTCTTTTTGGTTAGCTCCATAATGGATTGAAGATCTTCAACTAACTCTCCTATTCCTTCATCACTCGAAGACTCTGTGAATGTCTTAGCTTTTTTGCTCGCCTCTCTGATTCGAAAGGCCTCCAAAACAAGTTCTTCGTGGTAAACAAAATTGGCTGTAGTTGCTACTGAATTGGATAAATCAACAATATATTCAAATCCACCAGTGTTAACCAACGTCTCTCCCAATATCGTTACGAGATTAATTGTGTCTACAGGCTTTTCGCTTTTTTCAAGATGTCTCATGGCTCTGAATAGAATTTGATGGCGTCTTTCGAAAAAATGCTCTTGATCAAGCGAGCATTCTTTAATTAATTCTGGGTTTATCAGAATCGATCCAAGCACCGCCTGTTCAGCTTCACGTGCAATTTCACTCATGACATATCACTCTTTTCTAATAGAGCTTTTAAACTCGACTCGAACCTCTTTTTTTGTTCATTCGTTGGTGGATTTTCAGCTGCTTCCCTTTCAAACCGAGCTAACTGTAATAAGACTTCATTTTCTTTCTTTGGATATTCTGCGATTTCAGCGATCGTTGGCGGGTAAGGACTACTCACGATATGATGATTGAGCTTGTCCATAACCCCTTTAAAATCTAATGGTAAAAGTGCTGGAATTAATGCCTTTAATTTACGTTCGGTTAATTTGTAGCTCGGGTAAACTTCATGAATCGTATAAAGTATTTCTGTTGCCTCTGCACTTGTCATTAACCGAACTCACCTCTTCTCGCTCTTTCCAGAAGGTCATCGACACCTTCGTTAGCGTCTTTGGTATCTTTTTGAAAGGATTTATCGGCAGCTGAGATATCACTAACAGTTTTAATGTTTTGATTAACCCATTGTTTTAAGATGCCTTCCGCATAATTCCACTTTTTTTGCTGTTTTAAGGCTTTTTGTATGGCTTCAATAACTAACTCTGAACTGGTATCATCAATCCACTGTGCCAATGAATCACTTATGTATGGATTCAAGACACCTAAATTAGATTCATAGAATTGAAAAACGACGGCGAGCTCTTGTTGTTTTTCTTTTTCTTTTTCTTTTTCTTTTTCTTTTTCTTTTTCCCCCCGTAACGGCTCCGTAACGGCATCCGTTACGTAATAAGGTTCGTATAATTCTTTAATTGTTGGGTTAATAACATTTCTTCCTACATACTCAATTAACGATTTATCTTTAACCTCGGTTAATTCTTTCGTTACGCAATTTATCACTGGTGTACCTCCACGAATAAAGTTGTACTTCCCCCAGTTTTTAATTGCGAGCTCTCGTGTTTCATTGTTATAACGCATAATTTTATGATGATTAATAAATCGGTCAAAAAGAGCATTTACGCTTTCGATTGAATAGCCCGTTTCAAATGCCACTAGTTTCTTAGTAACCGGATAAATACCGGTTTGTGTTACCTGCTGGTTGGTTAAAATATAAATAAAGAAAAACTTATCTTCTGGTGTCATTTCCTCGACAACCTTTGGATCATTCCAAAATTCTGTGTGTATAATTCGATATTTAGCCATAATCGCACTCCTTTAGCTTTTCCTAAACAATGTTGCTCTTTCAGGTTGTTTTGTACTTCTACTCTTAGGTGATCTTGATAAAGGGCGTTCGTGAGTTACTTTTTCGCACACGGCATATCTCCCTTCCATGTGCGAAAACTTCAACTCAGGGTGATACTTTTTTACAAATCCTCTTGCATATCGTTCTGTATTCAAAGAGTAATAGATTTCAGGTAACGTTATGGATACCAGCAATAAAACCGCTCCTTAACTCGCCTCATTTGCTAAAAATTTATTCACAAAATAAATTTGACCTTTACCTGTAACTTTCGGTGTGCGAGTTGTCCGAATCGAACCATCTGGATTGTTAATCACTCGCTTCTTAATCTCGAATAGACCAAGATCCATAGACTTTTGTGTTGGTAAATTGAAGGACTCTCCTTTTTTCCGGATGAGATATCCTTTCTCTCTCAACCAGTCGAACAAGCGATTTTGACCAATCTCAATTCCATTTTGTTTTAAGATTTTCGATAACTCGCCGATTAGAACTGACGACTGTGAGACTTCAACTGCATTTGCAAATAACACTTTTGGTTGATTTTCTTTGGCTTTAGCTTCCAACGCTAAACGTGCTGCGCGTTCTTCTTTTAATTTGGATGCAACTTCAATTAAAAGGTCTGGATTATCCAGAAGCTCATCTTTTGCGTACATGCCATGTTTCCGGATGGATGGGAGTACATCGTGAGTGACCCATCTTTTAAATTTCTTCAAACCATCAACTCGATTCTTATATTCTTGTTCTGAAACAGTGCTTTTCTTTTGTGGTTGCATACTGAATAGAAGGGAATATAAACCAGACTCATTAACAACAGTAATTTGTTGGGTTCCTCCGGGGGTAGACAAAGGTGTCACACCCTTTTCATCCTCGTCTAACCTTGATATTGACCTCCTATAATGTGTATCACCAAATACCTCACAAACATCTTTAGCAACAAACCAAACTTCCTCGCCTTTCACAACTGTTCTTACTTCACTTTTACCGTAATTAAATACTTTGGTTAATTGATCCACTGCACTTCCTCCTAGATTATTGTGTTATACTGAGTGTGAATATTTAATTATTCAATCAATCAAGACCTCTTACGCCCCAACGTTTGAGGTCAATCCTTTATACTTTCTTGTGACAACATAGAGAGGTTTTTTCAAACGTCTTGCCACGTGAGCTAGTCCATAAATGGGTACATGAGCAAGCAAGTATATTTCTTCTTCTTTTGTCCACTTCCCCTCGTTGGGCGCAAGCCAATTTCCTAGATCACTCAAAACCTTATAAACACCACAATAAGTTCTACAATATGCATCTCTTACCGTGCTTAGATTTTCTAAATACTTTACCTCTAGACACTTATTACAATGTTGATCAAGAATAATGCCAGCAGCTCTAATAAGATTTTGATTTTTCTTCATCTCTTTCACCTCCTTTAATTGATAAAATCTTTAACTGCTACAAAGGCAATGAACAAAACGGTAACTATAGCTGCAAGAACTACTTTACTTTCATCTGTAAGTTTCATAAGTTAATAGCCTTTCTAAGCAGTTATGTATTTCCCTAAATGCTTCATTTGAAAATCAATTCGAGTCTGTTCAACTCGATCAGCTAATTTACGCAATCCCTCAGAACCATCTCTACCTTTGCTGTATGTTCTTAATGCTTGTACAATGTAAATCATTTCTTCACTGTCAAAAAGATTGGTGTTAGACTTGACTAGGTTTGTAACTTGATCAAACCTTTGCTTTTGGCCAGCGTCTAATTTTGACCTGTGACTATTCATTGCTTGAATAACTTGCATTCTTTGAATGATAGTGAATTTTACGGTAGCTTTCATAATTTGACCTCCATTTTTATAGTTTGAAAGTTTTTGTCAATTTTTTGTCTCATTTGAGTTAACTCGACATTTAGAACAACTTTTCGACGACATTTTTTGCAACAATGTCCAAAAGAAAGTCCTCCTGAGAGGAAAGTTTTTATTAAAAGCATTATTCATCATGTTCTTTTAAATCGTAATAACCTTCATCAACATAAAATTTCTGTATTGCATAAGAGACAACACCATTACGATTTACTTCAGGTTCTTCCTTTTGTGACTCCGCTACGATAAAATCGAGGCTTTCAACAACAGAAGTTGGAATAGTGACTTGAATAGATGTTAAATGACCTTTTTTAATATCTTTCATTTCTTTAAACCTCTCTTTTCAATTAAAATTTATGAGAATTACCAAATGACAACCCCGGCCAATCTCCTCGATCGACATAACCAACAAGTGTCAAATCTTTTTCTTTAGCTGGTGTACCTAAACGATCCATAAAATCTAAACCACTTTTTAAGGCTAGCGGACGTAATTCTTCTTTGCTGACAACCCTAGGAGTGAAAACACACACTTTCATTCGACCTTCTTTATGGTCGATCACACATTCATACCTTCGTTCCACGATTATGCCCCCTCGTCAGTGATCTCATTTAATGCTATTTTGAATTGTTCTTTATTAACACGCCGCCTGTTATATTTAATACTTTCAGCTATTTGAACAATTTGGTTATAGTCAGCAGTAAGAATATCTAAATTCTTTTTAATTTCTGTAGGTTCATCAGTTGACAATAAAAGCATCCAGCCACCAATTGAATTACGCATAAAATTCTTAATCGTATGAACACAGACATAATCTCGATATTCACCATGCTCAGTTAGATAATCAACCTCTTGGCTAACATCAAGAAATAATCTATTTTGACAAATTGGTGCGACTTGTTTTTCCACTTTCTTAAGCCTCCTTTATATCAACTTCCTCTTCATGTTTGAGAAAATTCTTTTTCGCTGCTTCATTATTGATGCGCTCTTTTTCTTCGTCAGATAATGAGTTCCAGATTGCCCATCCTGCTTGATGGTGTTCGTATATGATGCGTTCTTGTTCTTCATCAGACATTGGAGTGGGAGCCACAACATGAACTGTTACTTTTCCATATTTTCTTGTCATTGCATATTTTTGTTCTTTCATGGATGTATCACCTCTAAGTCCATGTCTATGCTGTAAAAGATAGTGGACTACCCCTTTTCTTCACAATCAATTTGTAATTCTTCATCAAGCAAGTTATTGATATTGAGGAGCATTTCAGATATCTGTTCATTTGAATAGTCTGAATCTGGATCACTCAAAAAATATGCAGCTTCGAGTACTCTTGTTTTAATTTCTGAAAGTGCAAGTTGTTTACGGATGTTCATTATTTCTACCCCTCTCGCACATAATAAAAGACACTAATAAAACCTCTCTAAATTGCTGTTTTAGAAATTTTTTTCACAAAAAAAAGTTCGTCTATGTTGCATTTTAGAACGGTAGTCAAAACCGGCAAATGATTGGCTTTAATTTTATATTCTCCTGTTTCATACTTCAAATACGTTGAAGCATTCTTAAACCCCATGTGAGTAGCCATTTCTTGCATTGTAATACCAAGTTCGCAACGACGATTTTTGAGAAATTCAAGATTAATTAGGTTCATGGTGTGCCTCCTCTCGATTTCTGTTTTAGCAATCTTATAAACCTAATAATAAATTGCTGTTTTAGAAATGTCAAGGCTCTTAGATAAAAAAATTTCTAATTTAGAAACTTGTTTTATTTCCATTATGGAAAAGTGATAAAATGAAATAGGTATACATAGGGGAAGAGGTGATTACGTTGCATATTGGTCAGCTAATTGAGAAGGAAATGGATAAAAATGAATGGACACAAAAACAATTAGCAGAGAAAGTTAAAATGAACACAAGTGTATTAAACAGGATAATAAAAGGGAAAAGACCAGTTGACCAAGACGAGATTGTAGCGTTTTCTAAAGTTTTTGGTGTAACGACTGATTATTTGCTCGGGATATCTGGCCATCCAGACGTAGGAGTTGGCAAAGACGGTCAGTTAGAAATACAATTTCCTGAAAAAGTAGACAGTTTTGATCCAGCAGAAATAAAAAAAGAATTCGATTCACTCGCTGAGATAAATAAGATCATCGATGAACTAGGAATAGAAGGTATGTTTTTTAACGATATTGAGGCGTGGAAAAATTTCACACCAGAAGATGTGGAGGATTTACGGAAGCATTTCGAGTGGATCGCACACAGAGCGCAAGAGCGGAATAAAGAGAAGAAATGACAACAAGACACGCATGATAGAGGGCGTGTCTTTACTTCAATATCCACTTCAAATAATTCCATATTCTTGTTTTAATTCCCAAATTCATAACACTTGGAGGTAAAAATGGCTAAAACTAAAGATTTTTTTGTTGATCGTAAGGAGCAATCAAGGATTAAGACTAATATTCTATTAAAATATTTTAATGCTTGGTCCAAAATATTAGTCCCGCGTTCAAGAACTGGAAAAATTGCATACATAGATTTGTTTAGTGGTCCTGGTAAATATGAAGATGGTTCACCTTCAACTCCTCTTTTAATTTTAGAAAAATGTATAGCTGAACCAGCTCTTGCGGAAAGTCTTGTTAGTATTTTTAACGATGCAGATAAAGAAACTTCGGAGCAGTTAGAAAAAAACATCAGTGAACTTCCCGGAATCTCTAATCTAGAACATACTCCAGGTGTTTTAAATTTAGAAGTAGGAGATGAAATTGCATCATTATTTGCGAAAAAGAATTTAATACCTACTCTCGCATTTGTAGATCCTTGGGGATATAAAGGTTTAACTACAGGTTTAATCAATAGCCTAATTAAAGATTTTGGTTCAGATTGTATCTTCTTCTTCAACTACAATAGAATAAATATGGGAATTAATAACGACCTTGTTCAAGAACATATGTCTAATCTGTTTGGAAATGAAAGGTTAGCGGAAATGAAGAAACGGGTAAAGACTTTGGAAAAAGAGGAAAAAGAACTCTTTATTGTAAACGAGTTAGCTGAGTCTTTATCTGACGAAAGAAAAAATCTAGTTCTGCCTTTTAGATTTGTAGATGAAAATAAAAATAAGACAAGCCATTATTTAATTTTCGTTTCTAAACATGAACTTGGATACACCATCATGAAAGATATTATGGCTGGAGAAAGTACTATGCAAGATGATGGTGTCGCTAATTTTTCTTATATTCCAGTAAAACATATTACTAAACACACAAACGTCCAACTAGACTTATTGGCCAGTTATGAACGTAAATTAGATAGCTTAGGAAGTGATCTTAAGGAAATATTCTCAGGGAAAACTTTGAGTGTGAATAGTATTGTTGAGAGACACCACATCGGTACACCTTTTATTAAAAAAATTATAAAGAAGCTATTAGACGATTAGAGGAATTGGGCGAGGTAACTTTAGACCCACCAGCCAATAAAAGACGAAAAAGAAAAGGGATACTAACTGTTGGTGATAAGGTGAAAGTTACTTTTTCGTAAGAACGTTAGTTCTATTTTAGTTACAGATCCATTATATTAAGATATAATATTCAGAGAGGTGATATAAATGGCTGGAAACTCCAGTATCGAATGGACTGAGTCTACTTGGAATCCCGTCACTGGTTGCACTAAAGTCTCTGAAGGTTGTAAAAATTGTTATGCCGAAGCAATGGCTAAAAGGTTAGTCGCGATGAAAAACCCCCGTTATATTAATGGATTTAACGTAACTTTACATCATGACTTAATAAATAAACCATTGGAATGGAAGAAACCTAGAAAGATCTTTGTGAATTCTATGTCTGATTTATTTCATGAGGATATACCGCTTGATTTTATAAAAGATGTTTTTGAAGTGATGAATAAAGCATCTCATCATAACTTTCAAGTATTAACAAAACGTCCGCATAGAGTAGCTCGAATAGCACATGAGCTAAATTGGTCACATAATATCTGGATGGGAACTAGTATAGAAAACGAAGATGTTTTATTTAGATTACACCATCTAAAAAAAATCCCTGCAGCAGTTAGATTTTTATCTTGTGAACCTCTATTAGGTCCATTAAGCTCACTTAACCTAGATGGTATCCATTGGGTAATTGTTGGTGGTGAATCAGGAATAGGCGCTAGACCAATGAAAGCTGATTGGGTAAGAGAAATCCGAGATCAATGTGAAGTACAAAATGTAGCATTCTTCTTTAAGCAATGGGGAGGAGTTCAAAAACACCGTCATGGTAGGTTGCTAGATGACAAAACATATGACGAGTTCCCAGAAGTAGCTCTAACATAAGCCCAATAATTGGGCTTTTTCTTTTTATTGTAAAACAGAACATACATTCGTATAATTAGTACTAAAGGAGTGTGTGTTTTATTGGAAACTTATTACAAACCTACTAGCTTAGAATCATGGATTTCCCTTAGATATAGGCAAAAGAACATAGTAACTCCTGACGATCTAGTCGAGGATAAAATTTGTTTTGCCTATAACATCTTTCTAAAACGTTGGGCAAAACCTTCCCATTCCATAGAAACTGGAAACTTTAAAATGATTTCAATCGACACCTCGATCGATTATTATAAACAGAGAGAAGAATTCTACCATGAGCTATGCCATATTCTCAGGCACGCAGGTAGACAAATCATGATGCCTAAAGCTTTCCGAGAGTTGCAAGAGTGGGATGCAAATAATTTTGTGAAATACGCTGCTATTCCACTTCATATGTTACGAGGTTTTGATTTTACGGACTCTAACATAATATCTATAATGTCAGATTCATTTAAAGTAACCCCTCAACTCTGTGAAGAAAGACTTCTCAAAATCAAGAATAATCTATACTACAAGGAGGCTTTCAATGGAAAAAACAGCAATGTATTTACGTAAGTCTCGCGCTGACATTGAAGCGGAAGCGCGAGGTGAAGGTGAAACGTTAGCGAAACATAAAAAAGCTTTGTTAAAGATTGCTAAGGAGCAAAATATAAATATTACCAAAATCTATGAGGAAGTCGTTTCTGGTGAGAGTCTTATGCACCGGCCACAAATGCTCGAACTTTTAAAAGAAGTCGAGAATAAGCATTTTGATGCCGTTCTTGTTATGGATATGGATCGCTTAGGACGTGGGAATATGAAGGAACAAGGTCTTATCTTAGAAACATTCCAACAGTCCAAAACCAAAATCGTTACACCTCGAAAAACTTATGATTTGGATAATGAATGGGACGAAGAGTACACAGAGTTCGAAACATTCATGGCAAGAAGAGAGTTGAAACTCATAACCAGACGTATGCAAGGAGGACGTATAAGATCAATAGAAGAAGGCAATTATATTGCTACTCGTCCTCCTTATGGATACACGATCAAAGAATTAAGCAACGGGAGGACGCTCGAGCCGCATCCAGAACAAGCACCAATCGTGAAAATGATCTTTGAATGGTACACACATGACGATCCAAAAGAACGGATTGCTACATCAAGAATCGCAAACAAGCTAAACGATTTTGGATATGTAACGTACACGGGAAAGCCTTGGCAAAGCCATTCGGTTCTAAATATTATCAAGAACGCTGTGTATGCTGGACGTCTTCAGTGGAAGAAGAAAGAGCAGAAGAAGTCAAAAGAACCCGGAAAAAGACGTGATACGAGAATGAGAGATAAAGAAGAATGGATAGATGTTGAAGGAAAGCATGAACCGCTTATTTCTATGGACACTTACCAAAAAGCGCAGAGCATATTGAAGAAGAAATATCACGTTCCATACCAGCTGCAGAACGGTATCAAGAATCCATTAGCCGGCTTAATCAGATGTAATCATTGCGGATCGTCGATGATACTAAGGCCATACGCTAAGCAAGCATCACATCTAATGTGCTACAACAAACTTTGTGATAGCAAAAGTACTCGCTTTGAATATGTAGAACGTCACTTAATTGTTGCTTTACATGACTGGTTAGAATCATTTAAAGCAGAGTGGGAAAAACAAAAAGCTGAAACCTCCGTTGTGGATGATGGTGAAGATATTAAAAAGAGAGCTTTAACTAACCTTCAAAATGAATTAAACGAACTGGAAAAGCAAAAGAATCGTTTGCATGATCTTCTTGAACGAGGTATTTATGACGAAGAAACTTACTTGGATAGATCAAAACATGTCTCTGATCGAATCAGCGAAGTAAAGACTCAAATAAAAAAGATTGAGAAAGAAATTAAAAAGGGCGAAAATCAAAAACTTAATGAAAAAGAATATATCCCGAAAGTGCAAAAGGTTTTGGACTTGTACTTTAAAACAGATGATCCTGCTCAAAAGAACGCACTGCTTAAAACTGTAATTGAAAAAGCCACGTATAATAAAGAAAAGCACCAGCGCGGAGAAGACTTCACACTAGTGCTGCATCCAATTATATACCCTCACAGATAACGTGTGAGGGTTAATTCATTTCCTTCTTTGTCCGTCCCAATCGGATCATGAAGAGATACATCCTTCTTAACCTTCTTTAAGGCTCTCAGGTGCATAAGAATTTCATTTTCTATACACCGAGCTGCATAAGTTGCCAGCTTTGTCCCTTTTCCATCAGAATAGCTTTCTATTGCTTTGATTAACCCAATTGTTCCAATGGAGATTAGATCTTCAGTATCTTCCCTTGTATTCTCAAATTTCTTTACGATATGTGCCACAAGCCGTAGGTTATGTTCAATTAGAAGGTCGCGTGCTTCTTCATCACCCTCCTGCATAAGCTTTAAGTATTTCTTTTCTTCTTCTTTCTTTAACGGTTGTGGGAAGGCGTTATTCTTAACGTATGATACGAAGACGATAACTTCTTTGAATAAGTAAGAAATCGCTGCAATAATAGTCGACACGAACCATCACCCCCAAATTGTCATTAGTACACACTATGTTCCATTGGGCTTGGTCGTGTCTGTACACCTAAAAAAAGTCCAAAATTTTTTTCTCCTTTGCTTGAGTATGAAAAAAGCACACTGACATTTATCATCAATGTGCCCTTCTACTTTTTGTGTTTTTATCCTCTGCTTTATTGAATAACCTGATTTTCGCTATTCTTTTGTTTCTTTCCTTCTAGAGCTAAGCGTTCAATTAACTTCGCTAATAATAACGTACGCTCCGTAAGGGAAGAAATTTCTAAATATTCTTTATCGCTATGAGCATTACCACCAATTGGACCAAGCCCATCGATCGTTGCGATTCCCATTGCTGATGTAAAGGATGCATCCGAACCACCGCCAGTTTTTGTATCCTTAATGGTAATCCCTAATTCAGCGCCTACTTGTTTCACGATTTGAAAAAGTGCCTCTGTTTTTTCATTCTTCAACATTGGCGGCCGACTCATGTCACCAGTCAGTTCAATATCTGTCCCACTTACATCTGCTGAAGCGCAAACTTGTTCAATTTTCTTTTCCATTTCTTTAGCCTGTTCAAGAGTGGCTATTCGAACATCTAAATGTCCGATAGCCAAAGCAGAAACCGTATTTACGGCATCTCCCCCTTCAATCATCCCTACATTAACAGAGATGCCGCGCTCATGATCATTTAATTCATGAAGTTTGACAATTTTATGAGCCAATTCTTCAATCGCACTTCTACCTTTTTCCGGCTCAATTCCTGAATGGGCCGCTTTTCCATGCACTTCAATTGTATATCTGCCATTTCCTCTTCTTTCTGTCACAACAGATCCATCTCTTCTAGCTGGCTCCATAATCAGAGCATACAACTTACCAACTGCTTCACTTTCGATAATAGGTCGAGATGTATGAGAACCAATTTCTTCGTCACTGTTAAAGATAATTTGAACATGCTCATACACATCTAACCCACATTGTTTTAAATAGTGTAGTGCATAAATAACAGAAACCAAGCTCGCTTTCATATCAATAACACCTGGCCCATATGCTCGTCCGTTTTTTATTGTAAATGGTCTTTTAACAGCTGTACCATCTTCAAAGACCGTATCCATGTGTGCCACAATTAAAATGGAAGGATGGTGTTGTGAAGGATGACGAACAATCAAATGGTCTCCAACGCTTTCTTGAGGTTTTCTTTCTATTTGAAAGCCAAGTTGTTCAAAATAAGGAGAAATGACCTTCCCGACATGATCAACTCCTTGTTTATTGTGTGAACCACTATCTATATTGACTAATCTCTCTAATAACTCTAACATCTCTTTTTCTTTCAAATGAACGTCCATCTTGCCCTTCCCCTTATCTTTCTTGCTTTGTTCCTACTTTTATTGTCGTGTATTTCCTCTCTCTTTGCAAGTCTCATTCGCCTAGTTCCATATTATTCAAGAGCTTTTTCGTAAAAAGACAAAAAAAGTGAGCGATTCAATTGAACCGCTCGCAATGGGGGAGAGTAGAGAGAACATTTTTGGAAGCTAGGTCAATGACCTTTCCTGTATTTAATGTACCCTACTCTAATCCTCTTTACAGTATTTTTGTTACATATTCTTACAGAGAACTTCTATTGATTTTAAAAAATGTTACATCTGTTAACAAATTTATTCTTCATATGTGTTCAGCATTTGCACTCTGAATGCTGTATAATAAAAAAATAGTTCACACTCGATATATAACTAGAGGAGGCCCACCATTGAATGATCTAACTCACATTCAACAAACGTTATCTAATCGAAAAAGCGGCATCATTGGTAGCACTTCTTTTAAATCAGCTGTGATGGTTCCATTAGTTTATGTAGAAGAAGAACTATCAATATTATTTGAAGTACGTTCAAAGCACTTAAAGAAACAACCAGGGGAGATTTGCTTTCCAGGTGGCAAAATTGATTCCACTGATCATTCAGCTGAAATGGCAGCCATCCGTGAGCTATCAGAGGAAATTGGTATTCCCAATCATCAAATTGACGTGATTGCCCCTCTTGATGTCCTTGCTACCCCTTTTCGAGGAATCATTTATCCGTTTATTGGATTTCTGAAGAACCTTGATCAATTAAACGTTAACCAAGAAGAAGTGGATCATATTTTTACCGTACCACTCTCATATCTGTATCAATACAACCCAGACATTCATTCTATGAAAATGTGGTTTGAGCCTAGTGAACACTTTCCTCTTGATAAAGTCCCTAACAAACAAGCATACGCCACTACAAGATACAGTGAAATAGAAGAATACTTTTATTATTACGAGGACTATCTAATCTGGGGACTAACAGCACGTATTCTCTCTCATTTTCTTGACATAACGAAGCCAAGATCATCGTAATAGATAATCTTGGCTTTTATGCATTTATATCATTATGCTTCATTGTCTTCTTCCGTTAGTTGCTTCTGCGTTCTCATCGCAAGTTGGTGACAAAACACAGCAAACATAAGGGCGAGGAAAATCCCGCCAACAAACCAACTTGGAGAAACCATCATGGTATTATGCTCTGTTGGAATCACTAAACCGATAAACAGAAAAATACTTAAAGACAATAAAATGAAACCAAATTGTTTATAATCAGCTACTTTTGCTTCAAGTTGTTTTACTTTTTTATCTTCCATTTATCTTCCTCCTACTCTTCATCCATTCTATCATGGTTTTTCATAGTTTAGATGATGCAATGTCTGTTAAATAAGCTAGAGGATTCCAATTTTCTTCAAAATGAAAACAGTACGAGCTTTCATCAAAAGGCAGAATACGGTATGATAATCATTAGCTTGAAGTACATATATTGGAGGAAAGAACTATGAAAAGCATTGTTCGTGATATGAGCCTTGCCCCTGAAGGCCATTTAAAAATTGATTGGGTAAAAGAACATATGCCCGTTTTAAATCGTATACGTGAAGACTTTGAGACAACTCAACCTTTCAAAGGATTAAAAGTAGCCATCTGCCTACATTTAGAAGCAAAAACAGCTTATTTAGCTAAAGTTGTAAAAGCAGGTGGAGCTGATGTGTATATTGCAGGAAGCAATCCACTTTCCACACAAGATGATGTGTGTGCCGCTTTAGTCGAAGACGGGATTACGGTTTTTGCTAAACACCGCCCTGATCCAGAAGAGTTTAAACAACATTTAATTATGGCACTAGAAGTGGAGCCAGATTTAATCATTGATGATGGCGGCGATTTTACAACATTGCTTCATTCTGAGCGACCTGACTTAATCAAAAACATCCGTGGTGGATGTGAGGAAACAACGACGGGTGTCATCCGAGATAAAGCATTAGAAAATTCAGGTGATCTTCCTTTCCCAATGATTGCGGTTAATGACGGGTATTGCAAACATCTATTTGATAACCGTTATGGAACAGGTCAATCCGTTTGGGATAGCATCAACCGTACAACAAATTTAGTCGTTGCTGGAAAGACAGTTGTTGTTGTCGGTTATGGATGGTGCGGACGTGGCGTAGCAATGCGAGCTAAAGGATTAGGAGCTAAAGTTATCGTAACAGAGGTTGATAGCATTAAAGCAATTGAAGCTATATGGATGGCTTTGAAGTGATGTCGCTCGTTGAAGCTGCAAAACATGGAGATTATTTTATTGCTGTAACAGGAAATCAATATGTCATTCGCCGTGAACATATGGAAGTGATGAAGGATGGAGCAATTTTAGCCAATGCCGGTCATTTTGATGTAGAAGTGAATAAACATGACCTTGATGCTCTATCGACTTCTAAACGTGAGGTTCGTAAAAATATCGAGGAGTATGTATTAGAAGATGGCCGTAAATTGTATTTGCTTGCTGAAGGACGCCTGGTGAACTTAGGAGCAGGAGATGGCCATCCTGCAGAGATTATGGATATGACATTTGCCCTCCAAGCCGTTTCTTTAGCGTATGTGAATGAGAATTACAAAGAAATCGGCAACCGCATTATTACTGTTCCGTATGAACTGGATAAGCAAGTGGCCAACCTTAAGCTAGAAGCTTTAGGAATTAAGATTGATTCATTAACAGATGAACAAAAAGTATATCTTGAAAGCTGGAAAATCGATTAAGAAAAAAGGGGTGTGCAAAAGGTTTATTACGAACCTTCGCACACCCTTCTATTTACTATACTGTTTTCGTAAAGAATATTGCTCTGAAGAAGGTAATACTCATAGTGAAATGGAGCGGAAGCCACTCGACTCGTGCGAAAAATAGAGGGAGGTCACTGAAAAAGTGCTCGTTTACTTTGGACTTGAAAGGGAGCTTTGCCCTCGCTCCCGGGATGAGGGGCACGCACCAGCAGGCGGGCGTTGAACTAACCGGCAAGCCGGTGGATTTCAACCTGCCCTCTCCTCCTGCAGGAGTCGGCCTCCTCATCCCGTCCGCTATTGGAGAGGAACGATAGAAATTCCTAGAGAAACAAATTCTAATGACATTGCAGATGAATTAGAGACCAGATCGGTATTGTACTTTGTCGTTTAATAGGAAATAGCGTGAGGCTTATCAACACCTGGTTGTATTTCTGTTTGATCATTTCAATCGTACTGCCGTTTATTCTTGACGTATTTTATAATGTGGAAGGTGAACCACAAATCGCTTAAATCCCATCGTTAAAGAAATAATGAATGTATTAGGAGCATCGTAGAAGAGTAAGAGTAACAAGCTAAAGTAACAAAAGTAACCCTAGCAGGGGAATGACACGG